>JAEZNB010000034.1 GCA_023441965.1 Bacillota bacterium | reverse complement strand
TTCTTAGGCGGACAGAATATGTTCGACGTATTCGTTCCTGCTGGCCAGTTCGCAACTGGTAGAAACAAGACCCAGTATGACGAAACAATCAATAAGTTCTGGCGTGATCAGGTACGTGAGTACACCGCTGGTAACAAATCTCGTGAAGAGGCTATTGCTCAGTTCAAACAGGACGTAGCTGATAACCTTGACATTATTGTTGAATAATTAACCAGATTTATAGGGGCGGGCGAATGCCTATTCGTCCGCCCCATATTTCATGACAAGAGAAGTGCTTTGACGGTTTCTCTTGCTGTATACTGGAAGATAAACAGATGATCACAGGGTAACCTGTGATTATCATCTGCCAAAAGCTTGGTTTGTATCAGCAGACCGGCAAAGCGATTGGATAAGAGAAACTCGTGTTTTTTCGGAGCATGGATTAAGGATTCATGATTTAACACTATGACTGCATTGAACACGCTGCTTTCATTATTATATAATTAAAGCTTGACATATAAACGGAGGTGAAAGCTTATGCGACGTAAGAGTGTCAGTTACGCAAAATATGGTTATATATTTTGCATACCTTTTGTACTTGCGTTCCTATTATTTTCTTTATATCCCTTGATTTATACCGCCGTTATAGGCTTTACCGACTTAAAAGGCTTGGGTATTACGGAATTTAAGTTTTTAGATAATCCTTTCAGAAACTTTGAGACCGTTCTTAAGAATCCATCCTTTCAGAAGTCATTAAGTAATACGGTGATTCTTTGGGTAGTTAACTTTATTCCACAGATTTTATTGGCACTGTTGCTTACGGCATGGTTTACTAATAGGAGACGCCAGATCAAGGGTCAGGGTATCTTCAAGGTTCTGTTCTATATGCCGAATATTATGACCATGGCTACCATTGCTATTCTATTTGCAACATTGTTTGGATATCCGTCAGGACCGGTCAATGATTTGTTTATGAAGTTGGGTTGGTCAAAGGAACCGATCAACTTCCTGCTTCAGAAGTGGACGACCAGAGGCGTCGTATCCTTTATACAGTTCTGGATGTGGTATGGCAATACGATGATTGTACTGATTGCCGGAGTATTGGGTATCAATCCCGAATTATACGAGGCTGCGGAAATCGATGGCGCATCCGGAAAGCAGGCATTTTTCTTTGTAACCCTTCCGAACCTAAGGACGATATTGCTCTTTACACTGGTTACCAGTTTGGTCGGTGGTTTACAGATGTTTGATATTCCCAGGTTATTAAGAGATGGTGGTCCGGATAGTGCTACTCTTACGGCAGTACTGTTTATTCGTAATCAGGCCTTCAGCGGAAGCTATCTGTATAACAGGGCCGCAGCTGCAAGTATGATTATGTTTGTCATTATTGCAGTTCTGTCCGGTTTGTTGTTCTATATCATGCGTGATAAGTATGCGATCGCGCAGAGGAAAATTGAAAAGAAATATGCAAAGGAATATAAAAAATCTCTTAAGGCATCAGGGAGGGCTGAGAAATGAGTAGAAAAGCCAGAAAACCCGGTTATGTGACGAAGGTTATTATTTATATTGTCTGCATATTCTTGGCAGTATTAAGTATTGTGCCGTTTTGGATTATGATCGTGAATGCAACCAGAGGAACCTATGAGATTCAGCAGAGTGCGATCGCTTTCCTGCCGTCCACTTTCTTAAAAAGTAACTGGGCGGTATTTGAGGGGAAGAGCTTTAATCCCATCGTAGGTTTTGTGAATTCAATGATTATATCAACCTGTTCCACAGGCTTAGCCGTATACTTCTCATCGCTTACAGCCTATGCCTTGACGGCTTACAACTGGAGACTCCGTCAGCCATTCTTCTCCTTTATCCTGGCGATCATGATGATCCCTACACAGGTAATGGTAATCGGTTTCTATCAGTTTATTTATAAGATCAGGATGACGGATAATTTCTTACCGCTGATTATTCCTGCCATTGCAGCTCCGACCATGGTCTTCTTCATGAGACAGTACCTGATGGCGACACTGCAGATTGATATCGTTAACTCAGCAAGAATCGACGGCTCCGGTGAGTTCATGACCTTTAACCGGATTATCATCCCGATCATGAAACCGGCGATTGCTACCCAGGCGATTTTCAGCTTTGTATCAAGCTGGAATAACCTATTTGTACCGCAGATCTTACTTACTGACAGTAAGAAATATACCATGCCAATCATGGTTAGCTTACTAAGAGGTGATATCTATCGTACAGAGTATGGAGCAGTCTATCTGGGACTGACCTTAACGGTATTACCGCTGTTTGTCGTATACTTCCTCTTAGCGAAGTATATTATTGCAGGCGTTGCCTTAGGTGGCGTTAAGGAATAATAATATTACAGAATAAGATATGGGCTCCCCGTAGTATATCTCGGGGAGTCTTTTTATGGTCATAAAGATATCCTTCTCATGACACCTAGTCTAAAATCCCATTTTGACCGAAGGGGGAATGACCTGGGAAGGGATGAAATATATTATTAATAAGAGAAAGTCTGGAGCTTACTATGATATTAAAGAAATATAAGAGAATGCTTCTTACCACCCTCTTATTTATTGCATCTTATTTTCTGGGGGCCGGCCTTGCCGTGATAAAGAATGCCTATGGTAAAGTGGAGGAGAGCAGTGAAAACTGGGGATTGGGTTTTACAACAGAGGGAAAAGCACCAAAGGGTAATGCAACGGCGGATGAGCTAAAGAAATATGATGCTTATTATATCGGGGATACCAATCAGAGGGTCATATATCTGACCTTTGATGCCGGCTATGAGAACGGTTATACGGCCACGATTCTGAAAGCCCTGAAAAAGCATAATGTGAAGGCTACCTTTTTCCTGGTCGGTAACTATATCGCCACAAGTCCCATACTGGTAAGACAGATGGTGGAAGAGGGTCATACGGTGGCGAACCATACCTTCTCTCATCCGAATATGTCCGGGATCTCTTCTCCGGAGAAATTCTGTGAGGAGCTGGTGAAGCTTGAGAATATCTACCGGGATATCACCGGTCAGCAGATGGTCAAATTCTATCGTCCGCCTCAGGGAAAGTACAGTATACAAAACCTGCAGATGGCGAAGGAGCTGGGATATAAAACCTTCTTCTGGAGTCTGGCCTATGTGGATTGGTATAACAATAAACAGCCGACGAGGGAGGAGGCCTTCAAGAAGCTGTTGGGAAGGATTCATCCCGGTGCTATTGTTCTCCTGCACAGTACCTCTAAGACGAATGCGGATATCTTGGATGAGCTGCTGACCAAGTGGGAGGAGATGGGATATTGCTTTGGAACGCTGGAGGAGCTGGTGGCTGACTCTGAATAGGGAGGCTTCAAAAATCAATATATTTTTATTGGATTTTCCGACTTAGAGTGGTAAGATATTGTATATACGACGTTGATGGAAGAGACGAAAAATCATTCTAGAGATAAAGGAGAGACGCCGAAATGACACAGGAAATCAAATCGGACTTAATGGGGACAGTAGGAGGTCCAAAGGCTCCTAAGGATCCTACGAAGAAACGAAGCTATTTATATGTTATGATGGATACGCCGATCGAGGCATCTGAACGGATGAATGCCAGACCCTCTCAGGAATTTTACATGGATAATAAGCGAATCATTGATAAGGTGAAGCTTGCCAGTGGATTTTCAGAGGAAAGTATCGTAAATCTTCTTGGGGATTGTGCCGGGTTCCATCAATTGGTCCATAGTATCGGTATATCTGTAAAGTCGGAAGCCGATCCGAACGGAACTGTGAACTTTGTATTGCAGAACTGGGGAAAGACAGACATCTATTCCAGTGGAACCAGACTCCAGATCTCCTGTCCCAAGGATGGTACGGAGGTGGTATTTCGATTGGAGGATTATCAATGGAATGATGCGGATGACGTCGTAGGCAAATTTGGTTTTGAACTTGATCGGGTAGGAGAGATAGCAGTTGCCACCGTCAGACTTTTCCTGCAGGATGGTTATGAGGTACCGGAAATTACAGTGGAGGAGCCTGTTAACTTTCATTCCGCCGATTACAAAGCCATGATTTCCGGTTCCATGTTACAGCTGGGAAATACCTATCGATTGAAGAGAGCGATTGAGAAGGCAAAGCGTGGAGAAGATGTCACGATCGCCTATATTGGCGGCTCTATCACACAGGGTGCCGGTGCCAAGCCGATCAATACCGGCTGCTATGCCTATAAATCCTATCAGATCTTTAAAGAGCTCTATGGAAAGGATGGAGGGAATAATATTCACTTTGTTAAGGCCGGAGTCGGAGGAACTCCCTCCGAGCTGGGAATGCTGCGTTATGACCGGGATATTCTAAGAAAGGGTACGGTTCAGCCTGATATCCTTATCATTGAATTTGCAGTAAATGATGCAGGAGATGAGACGAACGGAATCTGCTTTGAAAGCCTGTGTCTGAAGGCTCTGAAGGGACCCGGAAGTCCGGCTGTCATTCTTCTGTTCAGTGTCTTCTTAAATGATTGGAACCTTCAGGACAGACTGGCTCCGATTGGCAAGCATTATGACCTTCCGATGGTCAGTGTGAAGGATGCTGTGGTCGATCAGTTTAAGCTGACGAAGGATATGGGAAATGTGATATCGAAGAGACAATTCTTCTTTGATGTATATCATCCGACGAATGATGGTCATACTGTAATGGCAGATTGTCTGGGCTATCTCTTCGCAGAGGCTGACAAAGCCGATTCAAAGGATATGGACTATGATTTAACACAGCCACCGCTGCTTGGGGACTGGTTTACAGAGGTGGAATTGATAGACCGTAAGGAGAATACAGATCTGGTGGTGCTTTCTGAAGGAAGCTTTACCGGAACGGATACAGAGCTACAGGCAGTGGAGATGGATGAAGATGCCGGAACCACACCGCAGTTCCCCTATAACTGGATGCGGCCTGTGGGAGCATCCGATGAGGACTTTGTCCTGACTGCAGAAGGCAGGAGCCTTTTGATTATATTCAAGGATTCCGGAAGCACTTCCTTTGGAAAGGCTGATGTCTTTGTTGACGGTGCATATCTGAAGACTCTGAATCCCCATGAGAATAACTGGACTCACTGCAATCCTGTGATTCTATACCGGGAGGATATCCCTGTGAAGCATGAGGTCAGAATCCGCATGGCGGAAGGGAATCAGGACAAATGCTTTACGATTTTAGGCTTTGGTATCGTAAAATAAACATTCAGCTGATGATTATAGATTTTATACACATGCGGAGGTAGGCTTATGAAGAATGTCATAGTAATCGGAGTTTCGGGGGGATCTGCTTCCGGCAAAACAACGGTTGCTAACCGGATCAAGGAGGAGTTCAAGGACAGTGTGGAGTTACTGAGTCATGATTTTTATTATCTTCCCCATGACGAGCTTCCACTGGAGGAGAGGGCAAGGCTAAATTATGATCATCCGAATGCCTTCGATACGGATCGCTTGATTCATGATATCAGACAAATGAAGCAATACCTTCCGATCGAGAGACCTGTTTACTCCTATGTGATTCATAACCGGCTTCCCGAAACGGTAAGAGTGAACCCGGCCAAGGTAATCATAGTGGAGGGCTTTATGATCTTTGAAAACGCAGGACTCCGGGACCTGATGGATATCAAGGTATTTGTCGATACGGATGCGGATGAGAGACTGATCCGCCGTATCATCCGGGATGTGAATGAAAGGGGTAGAAGCTTAGAATCCGTGATGATGCAATACACGAATACAGTCAAGCCCATGCATGAGCTATTCGTGGAACCCTATAAGAAGTATGCGGATCTGATTATTCCCAGAGGCGGTCTGAATGATGTTGCGATCGATATGCTGATCCATCGGATTAAGGCGATTCTGGCAGAGGAGTAAAGGGGTAATTATAAGAGAGCTGTCCGTATCCCTGAAACAGAAGGTAAGGACAGGTGATCAAATAAATGATATATAAGATGAGGGACTGTTGATGGAAGTGCACCCCATATGTTAGACAAAGGAAGCTGACATATCGGGTGCTTTTCAAAATAAGTCCCTGTTTTTTCGGTCTAGGAAAAGCTGTTCACGATTCCAAATATGATGTTTATAAGCATTTTGTAGAGAAATAAATGGAAATGATGATATTTTTTGCGAAGAATTCAAAATATTACTATATAATTTCTGAAATATATAGTAAAATATATGTAAGGAATGTCGAAGTCAGGGGAATTTGGGCAGATGAAGAGAAATCGAAGAACCCTTAAGAAGAGAATTAAGAGGGCTATGAATCTAACTGCATTTATTACCGTATGCTTCTTAAGCGGTATCTTCATTGTTGTGTGCTTGATGTTATCCAGAGTTTATGCCGGTTATCAGGCGGATAAGGTGGCAATAGCAGTCGAATCGGACATCACCAGCAGGAGGGCATACTGGTCCTTGGGAATCAGTCATCTGGCCGATATCGACAGGAGGGATCCCAGAACTCAGGAATGGATCGACAAAATCAATGAGAATACCCTGATCAATGATTTCATGCCCTATAATCGGGATTTTAACTATATAAATATTACGATTGAAGCCGGTGATCAGGTCGTTTATTCCAATGAGAGTCTGACGCATGAGCATGTGATTAACTTCTATGCGGATACAAGAGCTGAGAGATTCATCTATGAGGCTGACGGGACCCTGGCAGGTAAAATAATCGTAAGAGTGAATCCGGAGCTGCTGCTCGGAACGCTGACGATTATTATCTTTGTTATTATAGCTCTTAGCTTAGTGGCCTTGCTTATATCAAAGCTCCTCTCGGTTTTCCTGATTCGACATGCAATTAATCCGATCACCAGACTGGAGATGAAGGTGAAGGCAATTGCAGAGGGGGATCAGGAGACTGCAGTCAATACAGAAATCGTAGTGAAGAGACCACCCAGAGAGATCGAATCTCTCGCAGATTCGACCAACCGTATTATGAAGAGACTCAACGGCTATAATGAGATACTCGAAAACCAGAAGGAAGTACTGGAGAATCAGAATGCGGAACTGGAAGCACAAAACAACGAATTACAGGAGTCAAAGCTTCGGATACAGGAGCAGCAGGCACAGCTGATTCAGAGTGAGAAGATGGCGTCGGTCGGTCTGCTGACTGCGGCCATCACCCATGAGATCAATACACCGATCGGCGCAATCAGCAGCAATGCTCAGATGGAAGAAATGCTGCTGAGCCAAATTTCGGAGTGTAGCAACATCCAGGCAGACGAGGATATGTCAACCTTACTGAAGCAGCTCATTGAAGTGAATCAGGTCAATCTTTTGGCCTGTAACAGAATCATAGATATTATCAAGAGTCTGAAAAGCTTCTCCAGGCTGGATCAGGCTGAGTTCCAGGAGGCAGATATCAATGAAGGAATCCGCAGTGTCTTGGTGCTGACCAATTACCTGCTGAAGAGAAGAATTACCCTTCATGAGGAATACGGTGACCTGCCCCTGATCAAATGTTATCCCGGTCAGCTAAATCAGGTCGTAATGAATATGATTGTCAATGCATCCCAAGCTATGGAGGGAGAAGGGGAGCTCTTCATCAGGACCTATATTCAGGAGGATTACCTGCATATTGCGATTAGGGATACAGGCAGCGGAATCGCTCAGGAAGACTTAAAAAGTATCTTTGAACCGGGCTTCACTACCAAAGGCGAGAGTGTTGGTCTGGGACTTGGACTATATATCAGCTATAACATCATTCAGAACCATAAGGGTGAGATTCTGGTGGACAGTGAACCTGGCAAGGGAGCTGAATTTATCATCAGGATACCGATACATAATGATAGAACCTAAGTGGGACGAGAGGAACCGGGGAGAGTAGAAAATTGAACAGAACAATCATGGTCGTTGATGATGAAAGGATGATTACAACAACCTTATCCACAATGTTTCAGCTGATGCTGAAGGAAAAGGTGATTATCTATAATGATGTGGAGGATGCCCTGACCTGTGAGGCGCTGGAAAAGCAACAGGTAGATCTGATCATATCCGATTTTATGATGCCGAAGATGAATGGGTTGGAATTCCTTAAGAAGGCGAAGACGAAGTGTCCCGGAACCGTAACAATCCTTTTGACCGGCTATGCGGATAAGGAGAATGCGATTCGAAGCATAAATGAGATCGGACTGTATTATTATCTGGAAAAGCCCTGGAACAATCAGGATCTGATCAAGGTGGTTAAGAATGGTCTGGAGAAGAAGGAGCTGGAGGACGAGCTCAAGGAGAGGTATCAGGAGTTGGAGGACTCCAACAGAGAGATTCTTAGACTTTATGAGCTCTTGAAGCATGATTACACGAAGGAGACGGAGAGCACCAAGAATTTGGTGATCACCTTGGCAAATGTAATCGAAGCGAAGGACAGATACACAGACGGACATACGAGAAGAGTCGGATGCATCAGCAGAATGCTGGGAGAGCGGATGGGGATTGACCCCTTGAAGCTGGATTTTCTGGAGATAGCCGGATTGATTCATGATATCGGTAAGGTAGGCGTACCGGAAAGTATTTTGAATAAGCCCGGAAAGCTTACCGGGGAGGAATTTGAGGTAATCAAGAAGCATTCCGAGATCGGAGAGACGATCCTTCGACCCTTGGATTCCTTGAAGGAGTGTCTGGTACCGGTCCGACATCATCATGAGAAGCTGGATGGAAGCGGTTACCCGGATGGACTACGGGGTGACGAGATTACGAAGGAGACCAGAATATTATGTGTTGCGGATATCTTTGATGCATTATATTCTGACAGGCCGTATCGGGACAAGCTTTCCATGGATCAGGTCAGAGAGATCCTGGCCGGAGATGTGAAGAAAGGTTGCTTGGACCCGGAGGTAGTAGAAGTTTTATTTGAGCTGATTGATTACGGATTAATGGACATGATTATACATTGATACAAAGGATGGTATCGAGGCATGAAGCATTTAAAGTATAATGATTTGCTTACGAAGCTAGACAGGTTTTTATTAGGATCAAGAGGTGGTAAAAGTATTCTGGCCAGAGCTCGTTATCGTTGGTGGGCAGTTATCCTCTTCTTGATTGCTTTAAATGGCTTTTTGGTATATATCACAGGTGGTACTCCCAGCACCTTGGCTCATCTGATGTATATCCCAATCATTATCTCAGTATTTCTTTTCGGGATATGGAGCGGCATCTTCAGTTCCATTATAGCCGGTCTGATTCTGGGGCCTTTGCTGAAGAAACCGGATGCAAATGGAATAGATGCTTATTCCTGGGTCATCCGAATCATCATCTTCTCTGTCATCGTTGTTGTATTGGGAGTACTGATCGATTATATCCGAAGAATTAACGAGCAGGAGAAGAAAAGAGCATACGAGGATACCTTTACCGGACGGCCTAATCTCAACAGATTTAAAACGGATTTTGAAGAATACCTGAAGGAACAGGGACAGTATGTATGCTCCATCCTTCTATTTGAATTCATGAATATGAATACGGTTAATCGTTATGTCAGCTTCGAAATCGGTTTACAAACACAGATCAAGCTGCTGACAGAAGCAGAGGCAGCCTTTCCCCAAGGCCTGATCTATTCTGTTCCGCCCGGTCAGTTTATTGTATTTCTTCGGGATACGGACGATCAGAGAGCCAGTCAAATGGCGAGAGATTTTATCGGGAAGCTGAAGCAGCCGGTCTACGTTCAGGATCTGCCGGTTGCTGTTATTATCAAGGGCGGTTTAGTATGTGTTCCCCTACATGGGACCGAGACGGAGGATGTCATTGAAAAGCTGGCGAAGGCCCTTGACCAGGCTGCAAAGTCTCATAATGAGCTGGTGACCTATGATGAGAAAATCGCCACCGAGAGCAGGGCACATTATAATACCCTCATGTCCCTGTATCGGGCAGTGCAGAATGACACCTTTAAGCTGGTATATCAGCCCAAGGTGAACCTTAAGAATCATGAAATGGCAGGTGTGGAGGCTCTGCTTCGCTGGAATGACAGTGCCTATTGTAATATCCCCATTTCGGATGTGATTAAGATTGCAGAGGATGCAGAGTTCATCAGTCAGATCACCAAGTGGGTCATCAAGCACGCGATCATGCAGATTGAGGCTTGGAAGAAAGAAGGGATCCATACCAGAATAGCGATCAACTTATCTCCCAGGGATCTAAAGGATACGGCGATTCTCGAGTATACCAAGGAATGTATGGATGCCTATCAGGTAGACCCCTCCTATCTGGAATTTGAACTGACAGAGAGGACGATTGTTGAGGATGAAGCCACCCTGCTCGGAGTCCTGAACGAAATCAGGAAGACAGGAATCAAGGTGTCCCTGGATGATTACGGAACAGGGCATAACTCTCTGAAGTACATATCGGAGCTGTTCTTCCACTTTGATTATATTAAGATCGATAAGCAATTCATTGATGAGATTAAGAGTAACCTCATTCTGATTGAAGCAATCATCAAGGCTGCTCATAAATTTGGCATTGAGGTAATTGCAGAAGGAATAGAGCTGAAGGAACAGCATGATATCATCAAAGCGATGAACTGTGATTATGTGCAGGGTTATTATTTCAGCAAACCGCTTCCTCCGGAGAAGCTGCCTGAATTTACACCCACCTTAAAGGCAAGGAATTGAACAGATTACCTGCGACCAGCCGAAGGCAAGGGAGCAGAGAAGCAGTGGGGACATCGTGTGAGCCGGTTTCTGGGATATCGGAAAGCTATATATAAACAGGTAAGGTATATCGCCCCCAGGGTAAGGACAGGCAGTCTGTCATAGAAACAGAACGAGCCTCCTTCCCTTCATGGGGGCTTGTTTTTTTTTCTGTATTTGAAGATATACTTGTGATATACTTTAGTAGGGTAGAAGCGGCTATGAGTATGAAATAGGGATGCTGTAGCTTCATATCCACATCAATGAAGGAAGCAATAGACTGAAAGATATTTCTGATAGATAGGATTAAGGGAGGATATAGGGTTATGCTACAACAGAAAAGCACACCGGAACGATCCTTATGGGCGCAGTTTGATGCCCTACAGCTGGGTTCCGGATGGGATGAGAAGGATATCTATAAGCCACAGATTCTGATTGAGGATGTGTATGGGGACAGCCATCCGGGCAGTACCCATCTTCATCAGCTGACGGAGCAGGCGAAGTACGGAGTATTTGAAGCCGGGGGCTTTCCTGCTCAATTCCATACAACAGATCTCTGTGACGGTTGTGCGCAGGGACATGACGGTATGAATTATATTCTGGCCTCCAGAGAAGCAATCTGTGACATGGTGGAGCTGCATGGCAGGGTAACTCCCTGGGATGGCCTGATTCTATCCTCCTCCTGTGATAAATCGATCCCTGCTCACCTGAAGGCGGCCGCAAGACTGGATATTCCCACGATCTTCATACCGGGAGGCAGTATGAGGCCCGGTCCCTATATGACGACCTCCAATCTGTCCGGTGACATCTCCCTGCGGCAAAAGAGGAAGGGTGAAATCACCGATGCCGAGGTTAGAGACTATAAAATCACCGGATGTCCCTCCTGCGGTGCCTGTGCCTTCCTAGGCACAGCCAGTACGATGCAGTGCATGGCAGAGGCCCTCGGCATGGCCTTACCGGGCTCAGCCTTGGCCCCGGCTACGATGCGGGACATCCTTCAATATGCCAGGGAAGCGGGCCGTAGTATTCTCCTTCTGCTTAAGAATAATATCACAGCAGGAAGGATTCTAACGAAGGAGGCCTTTCTCAATGCCTTCGTGGTACACAGTGCCATCGGCGGATCCACGAATGCTTTGCTGCATCTTCCCTCCATCGCCAGGGAGTTGGGCATTATCATAGAGCCGGAGCTGGTGGATGAAATCAATCATAAGATACCACATCTGGGGAATATTACACCCAGCGGCAAGCATGTAACGGAGGCCTTTTGGTTTGCCGGAGGGGTACCGATGATACAGCTTCTGTTGAAGGATTACTTGAATCTGGATGTTCTTACCGTAACCGGTAAGTCCTTGGGAGAGAATCTGGAGGATATGGAGCGGGATCATTTCTTTACCCGTAACGTGGGCTATCTGGCAAACTACGGACTGCGCAGGGAGGAGGTCATCTTCCCCGTGGAGGAAGCAGAGGAGAAGGGATCGATTGCTGTATTAAAGGGAAATATCGCCCCTGAAGGAGCGGTGATCAAATATTCTGCCTGTGTTAAGCAGCTGCATAACCATAAGGGACCTGCCAGAGTATTCAATTCTGAAGAGGAAGCCCATCAGGCTGTGGTAAACGGCAGGATTCATCCCGGAGATGTGATAGTCATCCGCTATGAAGGTCCCAGAGGTTCGGGTATGCCGGAGATGTATATGACAACCGAAGCCATCGTCTGCGACAAAGCGCTGAATGGTACGGTAGCCCTGATTACAGACGGAAGATTCTCCGGAGCTACCAGAGGAGCCGCCATCGGCCATATCTCTCCGGAGGCTGCGGTCGGAGGACCCCTCGCATACTTGCGGGAAGGGGATATTCTTGCGTACAGCGTGGAGGAGAGAAGACTCGACTGTGTCGGGATCGAGGGTAAGGAGATAACTCCCGAGGAGGTGGCGTTGGTCTTTGCAGAGAGAGCCAAGGAGGGGATCCTCTCCAGACCGCCGAGAAAGGGCATCCTGAAGAGATATACAGCTCTTGCGCTATCTGCCATGGAAGGAGCAGGCTACGAGTAATCCTGTGGGATAGGTCAGGAGCTGTTGAAATCCTACATATCAGAAGAATGGGATAGAAAAGCTAAGCTTAAAGAAAAGGAGCAGGTAGTATGAAAGCGAAATTTATTACGCCGGTGGTTACGGCCTTTGATAAGGATTTGAACCTGGATCTGCGTGCCAATCAGAATATATGGGAGTTCGTCATTCGCGGTGGTGTGGATGGTATCATTCTTCTGGGAAGCACAGGTGAATTTTTTGCCCTGTCGATGGAACAGAAGAAGGAGCTTGTCGCCAAGGCCGCTGAATATATTCATGGAAGAGTTCCGCTGATTGTCGGTACAGGAAGTACACGATTAGAGGATACCCTTGAGCTGTCGCTATATGCAAGAGAGCAAGGTGCGGATGGGCTAATCATCGTGCCCCCCTATTATTTCTCCTTGCCGGATGCAGCCATTGAGGCGTATTTTCATGCAGTAGCCCAGGCTGTGGAGCTACCGATCTATCTCTATAATTACCCGGAACGGGTGGGTTATGATGTGAAACCTGAGGTTATGCTGCGGATAGCGAAGAGGAATCAGAATGTTATCGGCTGTAAGGACACGGTGACGAATTTTGCTCATACCAGGGAACTGATCAAGAGAATTCTGCCGGAGGTACCGTACTTCGAGGTACTCTCCGGCTATGATGATTATTTCGGACATAATGTCTTAAGCGGAGGAGCGGGCACCATCGGAGGCTTATCCAATGTGGCTCCGGAGGTCAGTACAGGCTGGGTCAGGGCCTTCCGCAGGAAGGATCCGGAGGGAATGGCATTTTTCCAGAAGCAGATGGATATCCTGGCAGGCTTGTTTGACTTTGGGGTTCCCTTTGTTCCTCTGGTAAAGAAGGCCATGGTTCTACGAGGGATTGAGATGGAGGACTACTGTACCCCACCTTTAATCCGGGCGGATGAAGAGCAGACCGCACGAATCAGGGATATCTTAAGTAAAATCAGTATTCTGTAAGTTAAAGTACTACAGAACCGGAAGGGAAATGATGGCGAAGCATGAAGAAGAGCTTTATCGTGCTGGAAGAGGTAAGCTTCTCCTATGGGAAGCAGGATATCTTTAAAAAGCTGCAGCTGGAGCTGGAGCAGGGTGCTTCCTATGCCTTGATCGGAGCCTCCGGGGTAGGAAAGAGTACCCTGCTTCATTTGGTGGCAGGCTTCCTTAAGCCGGATAGCGGAAGAGTTCTGGTGAAGCAGCAAGCTCTTACGGGTCCCAGAAAGGAGACAGCCTTCCTCTTCCAGGAGCTGGGACTTTTCCCCTGGCAGACAGTCTGGGAGGCGGTCTGCATGCCTTTAAAGGCAAGAGGCTGCAAGGCGGCTATTCAGGAGAAGGTAACATCGCTTCTTCAAGAGCTGGGAATTCTGTCCTATAAGGATAAGTATCCCTGGGAGCTAAGCGGAGGGGAGCAGCAAAGGGTGGCTCTGGCCAGGACCCTGATCGGGGAGCCTGACCTGCTCCTAATGGATGAACCGAGCTCTGCCCTGGATGCCATGACGAAGGAGCTGCTGCAGCAACTGATATTAAGGGAAATAAAGAAACGACAGACTACCTTATTCTTTATAACCCATGATATCGAGGAGGCTGTACTGTTAGCCGAGAAGATCCTGATCATGAATTCCGATGGGACTGTGACAGAGCATACGAATGAGTACCATGCAGTACCGGATGCCAGGGAACAGCTGGGCTTTTATCAGGAATGCATTAAGCTTAGAAAAGAGATGAAGCAGGATGACGCTCATAACAGCAGAGAAGGGCAGGACGGAGGTCAGATATGAAGCTGATACAAAGATTATACAAAAGCCAAGTCCTAGGCTTTCTTAGCTTTCTCCTTCTTTGGGAGCTGCTGCATCTGCTCCTCAAGACGCATACCGTACCATCCCCTATAGAGACCATAGCTTTTATGCTAACAGTACCTATAAAGCTGCTCCGGCACTGTTCGGCAAGTATATTAAGGGTGGGAGCTGCCATCGGGATCTCTATTCTGTTAGGGGTTCCCTTAGGAGTTCTTCTGGGGGTGAATAAAACGATGAAGAAGGTATTTTCCCCCTTACTGTATTTTATCTATCCGATTCCTAAGGTGGCCTTTCTGCCGGTCTTTATGCTTCTGTTCGGACTTGGCAATCGCTCTAAAATCATCCTGGTGATTTGGATCATTATATTTCAGATCATCCTATCTGTCAGAGACGGAGTAGATCAGATTCCGGCAGTTTATTTTAAGGTGATGGACAGCTTCTGTATATCAGGGCAGCGTAGATATCGTTATCTGATCTTGCCTGCGATCCTTCCTCAGGTATTTTCCGGCTTACGGGTAAGTATCGGTATCTCTCTGGCTTCCTTATTCTTCGCCGAGAATTATGCTACCAGATACGGGATTGGTTATTTTATCTTAAGTGCCTGGACCAAGATGAACTATGTGGAGATGTTCAGCGGAATCCTGGCCTTAGGCCTGACAGGGATTCTCTTATTCAGGCTCTTAGACCGGATCGAGGTCCTCTGTGTCCCCTGGATGATGCAACGGAAAGTAAATTAATTCTTCGATTTTCTTAAAAGTCAGGTATTTAGGATGTATGATCTGTTGAGTGGTTTTACCGAAATTTCTTGTTTTCTGAAAATACTTGATATGAAAACAGAATCCTCCTACCCCTATCCTTAAGATGGTCAATTATATGACCTCGTTAGGAGGAAGGGTAAGAGGATTTCTTATGGTTTTATCTTCTTAACATTATCATCTCATTATTTCAAATAGGAGAAGTCGGTCAATTCTTCATAGCTGTAGGCCTTGCTGATCTGGCCCTTCTCCTTGGTCCAGGTAATGATCTGATCGAATTGCTCCCGGTCTATGATGTCAGCATATTGAAAAGGATCCTCCATACTTGTGAGATATTCACTGATGGCTTCAGGGAACTGGTAGTCCGTAAGAATGGCACTGTATTCAGCCACATCCACAGCATTCATATAGTCGATGGCCTTGTTATAGGCCTGATAGAAGGCTTTGATATCTCCCGGACGATTTGTAAGCATCTCCTCCAGGAACATGAGGGTACCACCCTTGATACCCGCTGCTTTGGAGCTTCCCAGCAGATGGGCACCCTGTTTGACCAGCATACCGGCCTGGGGCTCTGTAAAAACTACGCCATCAATCTGGTTGGACATCAGGGCCTCCGCCCTGCCGGAGAAGGAAGGAATCTCTACAATTTCATAGGTAAAGCCATATTTTCCGGCAAATTCGTCCATGATATACTCCAGAATAAAATTGGGAACGAGAGAGATCTTCTTGTCCCTTAACTCCTCCAGCGTAGTGATACCGGAAGCAGGGGAGGACAGGATTTTAAAGTCCTCACTGATATCAGAGGTAATCTTCATGGGGATTCCCCGGTCCACGAAGCTTGCTCCGGTCATCACATCTCCTATGACTCCATCCAGTTCCTTGGCCTGGACTGCGACATTCCGGTCATTGGGGGAGGAGAAGACCTGAAGGTTGACCTTCGCACCGGCATCCTCGAAAAAGCCTTTCTCGTAGGCCAGAATGATCGGTATGGCGGATTCGGCCGGTAATAATCCGACAGTGAACTCCTTTCCCGTGGGAGCCACTTCCTTCAAGGCTGTAGCTTGGTCCTCGGGTGCTGTAGTGGGAGCTGCTGTCTGATCTTCCGAGGCTGTGCTTGATGCTGCCGGCAGCGGTGTAGGTGATGGAGCTTTATCCGCAGCATCCTTCTTACCACAGGCAGTGAGCAGTAAACACGATAGTATTAAAACGATGGATGTCAGTTTCTTCATAGTTAGTCTCCTTATATTAGGTCTATGTTATATAATGATAAAAGCGGGGTCTGATGAAATGTTCCTCCGGGGCTTCTGCTTATAAGTGCATTATGAACGATTCTTCAAGCCCTATTTTCTAGCAGCCCGATGAACTGCTCCAGCTTCATAAAGTAAGGAACTACATTCCTTCTTAGCAGTAGGGGGTCAAGACTCCGGTCATTTCTTCCACCTTCGCTGGTGAAGGCCAGACGAAAGCCCTTATCCCGAAGCAGGGAGAGATTACGGTCCGTATATAGGCCAAAGGGGTAGGCAAAGGTATCGGTTGCGCTGATAATGCCCTTCGCGTTACAGCGATCCAGATCCTCGGAAAAGGTAAGATTGTCTGCTTCCATTATGGCACTGGAGGAAGCACCGGTTCTGGTATGGAAGAGGTCCGTATGATTCGCATACTCGAAGACATCCTTCATTTCCTCCAGCTCCGGTGCGGTCAGGCAGACCGATTGATCGGGAGTGAAGGGCTTCGGGGAAGTATGCAGCCAGCCGGTGACAACGAAGGCCACTGCTTGAAAATGATGCTTCTTAAGTAATGGATAGGCATAGCGTTTGACGGACTGATAGCAATCGTCGAAGGTGAAGAGCACTGATTTGTCAGGAAGCTCCTTTCCTTCGTAATAATATTGCCGGACCTCTTCAAGGCTCAAGCTATGATAGCCGTGCTCATATAGAAACTTCAGCTGCTCTTCAAAACCCTCAAGCGTGACAAACAGAGGGGAGGGCAGCTCATCATGGTAGTCCTGCCTTACATGGATGGGAGAGGGGCGGTCTGCTTTCAGCATCTGACCTTCCCTGATTTCATGATACATCAAAGTGATAAATGACATGGTAGTCCTCCTCTGGCCTGCATGTATGTAGTAGTCGAATGAAGCATCACACAGGCTTGTTTCTTATCGTTCATTATTACCATACGATAGGAGAATAAGTCCGATAGGAAGAGAAATAAGCCCCGAATTTGCATTCAGGGCTTAAGTAACGTTTATAGCTGCTTAATTTTCATAGGGCTTAATGGTATGAATCGTTCCATCCGCATCAATCGTAAGCTCGGTATATTTCACACAGCGCTTATGGTTCACTCCCTTGGATAAGGAGGAATCATGGTAGAACAGATACCATTTATCCTGGAACTGTACGATGGAGTGATGGGTGGTCCAACCGATTACCGGCTCTAAAATTCTGCCCTTGTATGTGAAGGGACCCTTCGGGTTATCACTGACAGCATATACGATATAATGGGTTGTACCTGTGGAATAAGAGAGGTAATACTTACCGTTAAACTTATGCATCCAGGGACCTTCAAAATATCTTCTGTCTTCATCTCCGGCGAGAATCGGATTGCCGTTCTCATCCAGAATACGGATTTCCTGGGCAGCCTCCTTCAGGCTTAACATATCATCGCTTAATTCAGCAACTCTGGGGCCAACAGCGGGCTGATCGGGAGCGGGCTCCGTACCTTCGGGATCAAAGCTGTCCGTCTTCCATTTCTCCAGCTGGCCTCCCCAGAGACCGCCAAAGTAAATATAGGCTCTGTTATCGTCATCAACGAGAACAGCAGGGTCGATACTGAAGGTGCCTTCCATATAATTGGGTTCGGGAGTGAAGGGACCAGCAGGGGTCTTACTGGAAGCCACACCGATACGGAAGTTACCATCCTTATCCCTTGCAGGGAAGTAGAGGTAATAGGTATCGTTCTTATAGGCAGCATCAGGTGCCCACATTTGCTTGCTTACCCAGGGAACATCCTTCATATGGAGTGCAACACCGTTGTCAACGCAAGGGGAATTGAGGTCATCCATTGACAGGATATGATAATCCTCCATCTGATACTGGTCACCATTGTCGTTGTCTTCAACAAGCTTATCCAGGTCATGGGAAGGATAAATATAGAGCTTTCCTTCATATACATGTGCCGACGGGTCAGCGGTAAACATATGAGTCACCAAAGGCTCGTTAGGTTTTGTGAATTTTTCCATTTTAATCTCCTTGTAGATATTAATGTAATAATCTTATATGTCCATTATAACAAAGGAAAAAAAACAATCAAGGAAAATCCATGCAAAAATGCAAATATGTATAAAAGCTATAAATATAAGTCCCGGATTATATCTTTTTTTCATGCAATGTGGAGGAAACCTTATGGATTTCCTGTTCATTCCTAACTCTGTTTACAGTAATATACAGATATTTAATGGTCAGTGTGAGGAATTAAATCGGAGCGCTTCTCATAAACAATTGGCTTTATGGCGATGATAATGGGTAGAAGGAAGACATTCTTCAGAAGGGAAGGAGGCAAAGCTATGAAGGTCAGAACAAAGATATTTGAATATGGTCAAAGGGAAACAGAGTATCTGAAGGAGGCTGATGCAAAGCTTGGGATAGCCATAGATCGGATTGGTAAGGTGGAGAGGGTCATCATACCGGAGCTGTTTCCCGGCCTGATTTATGTGATGATCGGACAACAGATCTCCCTGAAGGCAGCCCGTACCATATGGACCAGACTGCAGGAGCATTTTACCAAGGTCTGCCCCGAGGTTTTGGCAGCTGCTTCCCTGGAAGAGCTCCAGGCCCTGGGAATGCCCAGGACGAGAGCAGGCTATATCAAAAACATAGCCCAGATCATCGCTGACGGTGACTTCGATCTGGACAGACTGTATCAGCTTTCGGATCAGGAGGTAATCAGGGTGCTGTCCGGGCTAAGGGGGATCGGAGTATGGACAGCGGAAATGCTGCTGCTAAACTCCATGGAACGCCCTGATATCGTCAGCTTTGGGGATATCGCCATCCGCCGCGGTATGATGGCCCTTTATGGTCTGGATTCGCTATCCAAGGAGCAGTTTGAGGAATATCGAAGCCGTTATTCACCCTTTGGTTCTGTTGCATCGATCTATCTCTGGAGGGTCTCCTATGGAGAATAGGAGCGTATGGTTAATTTAATATACAATTACTACTTTTTTGTGAGAATAGCCTAAATATATTTCGTCATAGCCTGTACTTGTATTGTATATTTATGTATATGTGATATAATTTTTTGTGAATAGATTGTTAAATATATATCAGACAGATAAAGAGACAATATATGACAAAAAGACAGAATATAATAATCTATTCGGCAAAATATCATACAAGGAGGTCCATATGAGTGAGAAAGTTGTGAATTACAGCAGTTGTACACAGGAGGAAAAACAGAAATATGACGAGATAGCGAACATCATTGACCTTTACAAGGATAAAGAAGGCAGCCTCATTCAGATTCTTCACCTTGCACAGGAAATCTACGGTTTTTTGCCCCTGGATCTGCAGAAATTCATAGCCCGTTCTATGGATAAGCCCTTGTCCGAGGTTTCCGGTGTCATAACCTTTTATTCCTTTTTCTCAACAAAGCCAAGGGGGCTGCACACAATCCGTGTCTGCCTGGGTACCGCCTGTTATGTCAGGGGCGGGAAGAAGCTGGTGGAACGGCTGCAGGAGCTGCTAGGTATTCAGATCGGTGAGACGACGAAGGATGGGAAGTTTACCTTTGAGATCGCCCGCTGTATCGGTGCCTGTGGCCTGGCACCTGCCATCATGATAGACGATGTCGTCTATAAGCAGGTGAATGTGAACAAGTTAGAGTCCATTCTTACTAAATATTGAGAGGAAAGAAGGTGGGTTTTGCATGTCGGAAATATATATCAGCCAGATAGAAGACCTGGTAAAGGTAAAAGAGGAGTATCTGCATAAGCTTGCAGGCTATCGATATCAGATACTGGTGTGCAGCGGTGCGGGCTGCGTCTCGTCAAGCTGTGCGGAGGTAAGGGATGCCTTTACTGAGGAGGTAGAACGAAATCAGCTTCAGCAGGAGGTAATCGTATATGAGACCGGCTGTATGGGTACCTGTGCGGTCGGACCGGTAGCCCTGGTGCTGCCGGAGGGCATCTTCTATACGGAACTGACCCCGGAGAAGGCCCGTGAAATCATCCTCTGCCATATCATGGAGGGTAAGCTTTTAACAGAGTATACCTTTTTTGATTATTCCTTACATAAGCATGTTCCGAAGCTGGAGGAGATTGATTTCTTCAGGGAGCAGGTAAAAATCGTACTTCGTAATTGTGGCAGGATGGAATATTCCAGTCTGGATGCCTATATCGCAAGAGATGGCTATCAGGCAATCGCTAAGGTCTTGCGGGAAATGACTCAGGCAGAGGTTGTGGAGGAAGTAAAGAAGTCCGGTATGAAGGGTCGCGGCGGGGCAGGCTTCCCCACGGGAATCAAGTGGGAATCGGGTTATAAAGCGGTCAGTGACCAGAAATATATACTGTGTAATGCGGATGAAGGAGATCCCGGTGCATTTATGGACCGGAGCCTGATTGAGGGGGATCCCCATACCCTGATCGAAGGTATGATGATCGGTGGCTATGCCATCGGAGCTAACATGGGGTATATCTATGTCAGAGCAGAATATCCGATTGCTGTGGAACGACTATCCATAGCCATTGAGGAAGCCCGTAGGAGAGGGATTTTAGGCGGAAGAGTATTGGGGACGGATTTTGCATTTGATCTGGAGATCCGGATCGGAGCAGGAGCCTTTGTCTGTGGAGAAGAGACAGCTCTGATGTCCTCCATCGAAGGCCGTAGAGGGGAACCGAAGCAGAAGCCGCCGTTACCTTTCCAGAAGGGGCTCTTTGACAAGCCTACGATTATCAATAATGTGGAGACCTTTGCTTCCATTCCTCCCATCATTCTGAAAGGTGGAGAATGGTACGCCGGCTATGGGACAGAAAAGAGCAAGGGAACGAAGGTATATGCCCTTGCCGGAGATATCGTTAATACCGGCATCATAGAGGTTCCGATCGGTAAACCCCTGGGAGATATCCTGTTTAACATCGGCGGAGGAATCAAGGACAAGAAGAGGTTTAAGGCTGCCCAGATCGGAGGTCCCTCAGGCGGATGCATCACCCAGGATAATCTGAATGTTACCACAGACTATGAGCATATTACGAAGCTGGGAGCTATCATGGGCTCCGGCGGTCTGATCGTCATGAATGAGGATACCTGCATGGTGGACAATGCCAGATACTTCATGGACTTCATTCAGGATGAATCCTGCGGGAAGTGTACGGCCTGCCGTGTCGGGACCAAGCGTATGCTGGAGATTTTGGAACGGATCACCCGAGGAGAAGGCCAGGAGGGGGATATTGAGCTGCTGGAGGAGTTGGGTGAGACAATCAGAGATACTGCCATGTGCGGACTGGGTCAATCAGCTCCGAATCCGGTTTTAAGTACCATACGTAACTTCCGCCATGAATATGAAGAGCATATTAAGAAGAAGTATTGCCGTGCCGGTGTATGTTCCGAGCTTTTCATTTCTCCCTGTGAGAACACCTGTCCCGCAGGTATCAATGTACCGGGCTATATGTCACTGGTGGCTGCAGGCAGATTCCTGGAGGCCTATCAGTTGATTCGGCAGGAGAATCCCTTCCCTGCGGTATGCGGAAGAATCTGTACCAGGCCTTGTGAGCTGAAGTGCCGCCGCGGCAGTACGGATGAGGCAGTTGCCATAGCAGACATCAAGAGATTCGTCGCAGACTATGCCTATAAGAATGAGAAACCCTTCGAACAGGATGTCGTATTCCCCAAGAACGGTAAGAGTGTGGCGGTCATCGGAGCAGGAGCTTCGGGGCTTACCTGTGCCTATTATCTGGTCCGCATCGGCTATCATGTGGATGTATATGAATCGGAACCGGTGGCAGGAGGAGTCTTAGCCTTCGGTATCCCGGAATACCGACTGCCGAAGAAGGTCCTTCAACATGAAATCGAGCTGATTTCCCGGACCGGGGTCAATGTCATTCTGAACACGGAGATTAAGAAGGATACGGATTTCAGGAAGCTGAAGATGAAATATGATGCCGTCTATATTGCTACTGGAACACAATTCCCCCAGAAGGTCAATATTCCCGGGGAAGATCTTCCCGGAGTGTTCCATGGCATTCATTTTCTGAAGAGTGTGAATCTTGGACATAAGCTTGAGATCGGTAAAACAGTCGCAGTCATCGGTGGCGGTAATACCGCGATTGATTCTGCCCGGACCGCCTTAAGACTCGGTGCAAAGAAGGTCATGATCCTGTATCGCAGGACCAGGGATGCGATGCCGGCTTCCGAATATGAGATCCATGAGGCAGAAGCGGAAAGCATTGAGCTCCATGAGCTGGTGGCTCCGGTCAGATTTATCGCCGGTGAGGACGGCTCAGTCGCTCAGGTGGAATGTGTCCGCATGCGGCTCGGAGAGTTTGATAAATCAGGCAGAAGAAAATCCGTACCCTATGAGGGGACGAATTTCTTCCTCAAGGCCGATACGGTTATTCCGGCTGTCAGCCAATATACGGACCTTCCCTTCATCCGGAAGGATGAAATCACCGTAACGCCCTGGGGAACCTTTGTCATCGATGAGAATACCCAGATGACGACCATGGAGGGAGTCTTTGCCGGCGGAGATGTCACCAGAGGCCCGGATACGGTTATTGAGGCAATCGCAGATGGGAAGAGGGCTGCAGTTTCCATAGACAAATATCTCGGTGGGAAGGGAATTCTGAATAAGGGTAATCCGATCAAGATACCCGATCTCTTTGATGAGGATGAAATTGTTGCACATGAGCGTTTTCCGATGGAGCTTCTCGACGCTGAGAAGAGGGCCGATTCCTTCGATGAGGTGGTCTTGGGCTATCATAAGCTGAATGCGATGGCCGAAGCGATGCGCTGCCTGCATTGTGACAGGAGATAAAGTGGATGGAGGTGTTGAAATGGTAAATATTATCATAAATGGAAGACGGGCTTCAGCGGAAGAGGGTATGACGATCATGGAGGCTGCAAAAGCAAACCATATCAGTATTCCGAATCTCTGCTATCTGGAAGGGATTCATAAGCTGGGAGCCTGCAGAATATGCGTTGTCGAGGTGAAGGGAGCAAAGACGCTTCAGGCAGCCTGCATGACGCAGATCAGTGAGGGTATGGAGATACTGACGAATTCCGAACGGGTCAGGAAGGCCAGAAGGGTCCTTTATGAATTATTACTTTCTGACCATACAAAGGAGTGCTTAAGCTGTAAGAGAAATCTGAACTGTGAGCTTCAGGAGCTGGGAAAAACCCTCGGCGTAGAGCATACACGCTTTGAAGGGGAGCATGCCGATCGGGGTTTGGATGCGGCGGTATCCATCGTCAGGGATATGTCCAAATGTGTCCTGTGCAGACGTTGTGTTACCGTCTGTAATCAGATCCAGGGGGTTGGAATCCTCAATGCCCAGAACCGGGGCTTTGATACGGTCATCGGTCCGGCGATGGAGCTGCCGATCGGGTCTGTAGACTGTGCCTTCTGTGGACAATGCACAGTGGTCTGTCCGGTCGGGGCCCTGAAGGAAACCGATGCGACAGAGAAGGTCTGGGCTGCCCTTCATGACAGGAGTAAGCGGGTCGTGGTACAGGTGGCCCCGGCAGTCAGAGTGGCCTTAGGAGAGGAGTTCGGCTGTGAACCGGGTACCTCTGTTACGGGTAAGCTGGCTGCTTCCCTGCATGCACTTGGTTTTGATGATAGCTTTGATACGAATTTCGCTGCAGATTTAACGATAATGGAGGAGGGAACAGAGCTATTGATTCGCCTGAAGAATGCTCTCATCGGTCCCGGGGATGTCTTACCCATGATTACGAGCTGCAGTCCAGGCTGGATCAAATATGTGGAGCATCGATATCCGAAGAAGCTGGAGCATCTGTCCTCCTGCAAATCGCCCCATATGATGCTCGGAGCATTGGTAAAAACCTATTATGCCCAGAAGCTTGGGATAAATCCCAAGGATATCTATGTTGTTTCTGTTATGCCCTGCACAGCAAAGAAGTTCGAGCTTGCCCGTCATGAGATGACAAATGAAGGATATCCAAATGTGGATGCGGTACTGACGACCAGAGAGCTGGCAGCCATGATTAAGGAGGCCGGTATCGATTTTATGGCCCTGCCGGAGGAGGAGTTCGATCATCCCCTGGGGATGTCTACCGGAGCCGCAGATATCTTCGGCTTGACCGGAGGTGTCATGGAAGCCGCCCTACGGACAGTATATGAGCTTGTCACAGGCCGTGAGCTTCCCTTTGATGGTTTACATGTGACACCGATTGTCGGCCTGGATCAGATCAAGACAGCAGAGCTGCGGATCGAGAATCCCCTGAAAGTATACAGCTTCCTGGACGGAGTTACCCTTAAGGTGGCTGTGACCAGCGGACTGAAGGGTGCCAGGCTGCTGCTGGAGCAGGTCGCCAGGGGAGAGTCTCCCTATCATTTCATTGAGGTGATGGGTTGCCCGGGAGGCTGCATCACAGGTGGCGGACAGCCAAGGACAGCCGATCCCAAGGTCAGGATCAAGCGTATGAGAGGATTATATCAGGAGGATGAGGGGAAGAAGCTGCGTAAATCCCATGAGAATCCCTATATTACTGCAATCTATCAGGAATTCCTGGATTATCCGAGCAGCCATAAATCCCATGAGCTTCTTCATACCCATTATGTTCCGAGAGGAACCTTTAATGAATTAAGTGAGGAGCGATTCACGATTCAAGCGGATGAGAGAAGAAAGAGGCAGGAGGAAGAAGGACGAAGGAAGGAGGCCGCAGCTCATCCTGAAGGCAGAAGACAGCTAAGGGAAGAGGAGAATCTTAGACTTCTCGCTCTGGAAGCAGAGAATGCAAGACTTAAGAATGAGCTGGAGGATGCCAGGGATACCGTTGAGATTTATAAGCAGGTGGTGGCTGAGAATGTCAGTAAGAGAGATTTAAGCCGTTATAGAATTTAGAATTAAGTCTGCCGGATAAAGGGCGAATAAGAACGTCGGATTACATGCCTTAGGAAAGGGTAATCCGGCATTCTTATGCAAGCCAAGCGATATTTTGATCAGAGAATACATTGCGTGATCGAGATCTTCCGTGCTTCATCAGAA
This sequence comes from Bacillota bacterium, assembly GCA_023441965.1. Classification (GTDB taxonomy): domain Bacteria; phylum Bacillota; class Clostridia; order Lachnospirales; family Lachnospiraceae; genus Mobilitalea. The sequence continues at coordinate 13,536 of JAEZNB010000034.1, read as the reverse complement.
GGATGATTAAGATAGGGCATGCATAAAGTACTATGTTTTAATTGTATACAATATGTTATATTTATCAAAAATATGATATAGTATAGCTATGGTGATGTAGTTAGTGATCTGCCGGAGTTATATAAAGAATAGTGAGATTGATACACCATATCATAGGATAACAGGAGGACCTTTGACGGTATGCATAACACAATACCCAGAGGAGTGAAGCATCTGAATAACCCATCTAATATTGCCACGGAGCAGGAAGAGACTTATAACGGTCAGGCTGAAGAGAGACAGTTGGAGCCAAGTACCGGTCAGGTTGATTTGAAAGGTAGCCCTGTGGAATGCAGACCAGGATGCGCGGCTTGCTGTATCGCTCCTTCGATTTCCTCTCCGATACCGGGGATGCCGACCGGTAAACCGGCAGGTGTCAGATGTATACAATTGACTGAGGATAATAAATGCAAGCTGTTCGGAAGCCCTTCCAGACCAAGGGTCTGCGGCAGTCTGAAGCCCGTGCGGGAGATGTGCGGGCGTACTTCCGGAGAGGCACTTCGATATTTGGAAGAACTGGAGAAAGCGACCTCCGGGTGAGACCTTGAAGCTCTAACTGTTGGTTGGTGTAAAAACCTGTCTTTTTCCGGGGTGTTGGAAATGAAATATCAGACTCCCAATTTTATAAAGCTAAGGTATCCACCCTCTGCTTCCTGCAGCTGTGAAATCTGCCGGGCTTATTGTATTCGCCCGGGCTGGTGGACCGTAGAGGAAGCGCTTCAAGCCTACCGGGGTGGGCTTGCCGGACGCATGATGCTTGAGTTGGCTCCGGATCTGACCTATGGTGTGTTGTCACCGGCCTTCAAAGGCTGTGAGGGCAGTATTGCCTCACAGGAGTATGCCTCCTCCGGGTGCAATTTTCTGAAGGAGGGTCTCTGTGAGCTACATGCGACGGAATATCTTCCGCTTGAGTGCCGCTACTGCCATCATGACAGGAAGGGCATGGGAGAGCAATGCCATGCCGCTATCGGCAGGGACTGGAATACGGACCGGGGGAAGAAGCTCGTTAACAGGTGGGTGGATTTCATCCTAAGGGAGCATGATGATCTGCCGTTTAAGAGTATAGATGAGTGACGCGTACAAGCATTTGAGACAAGCATACAAGAGGCTACTAAAATACAAGAGGTGAGTGAAACATACGGAGGTGCAATATGAGCAAGAAGGTTATCATCATTGGCGGAGTTGCAGGCGGTGCATCAGCGGCGACCAGATTAAGAAGATTGGATGAGAAGGCGGAAATCATCATGTTCGAGAGGGATGAGTATATTTCCTTTGCGAACTGCGGACTGCCTTACTATATCGGTGAAGTTATTCCGGACAGGAACAGGCTTCTGGTCCAGACACCGGAGGCAATGAGGGTAAGATTTCATATTGATGTTAGGAATAACAGCGAGGTCATCAGGGTAGATACGAAGAGCAAGAAGGTCACCGTGAACAGCAAGCAGCAGGGTATATATGAGGAAAGCTATGACGAGCTGATCCTTTCCCCCGGAGCGAAGGCTCTTAGACCGAATATTCCGGGAATCGGCAGTGCACGGATCTTTACCTTAAGAAACATACCGGATACAGATGCGATCAAGGCCTATGTCGATCAGAAGGGTGTGAAGAGCGCACTTGTCATCGGCGGAGGTTATGTGGGGGTAGAAATGGCCGAAAATCTGAAGATAAGAGGCCTTGAGGTCACCTTGGCAGAGGCGGCACCCCATATCCTTGCTCCCTTTGACTCCGATATGGTGGTACTGGCCGAGAAGGAGCTGCTTCAGAAGGGAGTCAGGCTGCTTCTAAATGACGGAGTCAAAGCCTTCTCTGAAGTAGGAGACAAGATAAAAGCCACCTTGAGCAGTGATGTTAAGGTAACGGCAGATATGGTCCTCTTAGCCATAGGAGTAACCCCCGATACTGCATTTCTCAAGGACAGCGGTATTGAGCTGGGTCCGAAGGGCCATATTCTGGTCAATGAAAGTATGGAGACCAATGTGGACGGAGTCTATGCTGTCGGTGATGCAATCGAGGTGGTGGATTTTATCACAAAGGGAAAGACAGCCATACCCTTGGCCGGACCGGCAAATAAGCAGGGGAGAATCGCTGCAGATAATGTAGCGGGACTTTCTTCCGTCTACAAGGGTACCCAGGGAACATCAATCATTAAGATCTTTGATCTGACCGCTGCCTGTACCGGTTCCAATGAAAGAACTCTTCAAAGATGGAATATCCCATATCAGACCGTCACAGTTCATCCGGTATCTCATGCCTCCTATTATCCGGGTGCCACGCAGATGACCCTAAAGTTGATTTTTAGTGAAGAGGGCAGGGTACTTGGAGCACAGGCCATCGGTTATGAAGGAATAGATAAGAGAATTGATGTCCTTGCGACAGGAATCAGACTGGGGGCTACGGTTCAGGATCTGACCGAGCTGGAGCTGTCCTATGCGCCTCCCTTCTCCTCCGCTAAGGACCCTGTGAATATGGCAGGCTTTGCAGCACAGAATGTCTTGCTCGGAAAGTCTAAGGTGATGACTTGGGAGGAGTTGGAGGAGCTGGAAGAGGAGGACTATATTCTGGTCGATGTCCGAACAGAGCAGGAATATCAATTTGGCCATGTAGAGGGAGCGGTCAATATCCCGGTGGATTCCTTAAGGGAGAGGCTGACAGAGCTGGATCAGGGTAAAAAGATCGTGGAGTACTGTCAGGTGGGCCACAGAGGTCATGTGGCAGAAAGTATCCTAAGACAGCACGGTTTTGACGTCATCAATGTGACCGGCGGTTATAAATCCTACGCAGCCAGACAGCTTGATCCGAACCGAAGAAGCAGGAGAAACTGATTCATAGCAAGCTTGACATAGCAATTTGCTTCGTATAAGCATGAGCAGGCAGAGCCATGGAGAAATGACAGTATACTCAAGCTATTGAAGAAGGGGCTGCTTAGGTCATAGGAATAGGATCATCTATATTGTCCTTACTACCGGGTGAAACCGGACAGAGCCAATTATAACCGGAACGGATTTGTCAGCGGAGGCTCCGCTCATAAGTCTGCTCCGGTTTTTTCTTATGATAACTTGTTAACACAAGGGTTATCTAGTATACTATAGGATAAGAGGATAAGAAGATTTTATCTGATGGAGGAGGCAGCAGATGGAGCTTCGGAAGAAATTAAAGGCATTATACCTGTGGATCGGAATTACCCTGACCCTGTCCATCGCTGTCCCTGGACGGGTTTCCGGTGAAGTGAAGCCGATCATGGAAGCCGAGGAGAAGCTGAAGGGGATCTCCGAAGAAGAACAGAAAACTCTGGAGGAGCTGTTCAGACTGACCCAAGAGATCGATGCTCTGGAACTGGAGATTGAGAGGCTTAGCGGTGAAATTAAGCTTATTGAGGAAGAGATAGACCGGCTGGATGGAGCAATCGTGAAGGAAGAGCAGGACTATAAGGAGCAGCTTAAGCTGTTGGAGCAGGTATTGGTCAGCTATCAACGGGGAGGCCCTGCCACCTATCTGGAGCTTTTACTTCAGGCTAAGGATCTGTCAGGCTTTCTTGATCGTATAAATCTGCTTAAGGACATTTCTAAAAATGTAAGTGAGCTGTTGGATGATATTGAGGTCGCTAAACAGAGGCTGGCAGAGCAAAAGACCCATCTGGAGGAGGAATACCTTCTGCTGGAGGAGAAGGAGGAGGCGTTGAAGGAGCCACTTCGGGAAAAGAATCGCTTAGCTACCGAGCAGGAGGAGTATCTGGAAGCTCTGAAGGAAGAGAAGCTAAAATATGAGGAACACCTGGCTAATCTGAAGCTGATGTGGTCCGACCTGAAGGGTATCTTCTCCTCCGTTGTGGATGAATTCTCACGAATTATCGGAGAAGGGCACTTTACTATGGAGGACTTGAATCTAAGCTTTCAGCTGTTCTCGATCACGGGCTCTGTCACAGATAAAACCTTTAACAGAATCCTGAAGGAGCATTCTACTCTACCTGAGATTGTATTTCGCTTTCAGCAGGATAATATCCGTATGGAGATTCCCGAGAAGCACCTAGTACTGAACGGAAGATTTGAGGTATCAGGAACAAGTGCACTTCTCTTTGTACCGGAGAGCGGAAGCTTCTATGGCATGCCTCTTGAGCAGGCATCCATTGAGGAGCTCTTTGCACAAGGCCCTCTGCTGATTGATTTTGAAGCAGTAACGAAGGACCTGGTCATGGTTGAGATAGAATTAGAATCAGTAGAGGCAAAGGAAGGCTATCTGGAATTCAAAATTAAAGCTGGATTTAATTTTTTCAGTTTTGAATACATACCTGAAATGGCAGGAGAAGTTGATTCTCCGGCAGAAGGGAGATTATTATGATTCATGCGGAAGAGGTTTCCTTGAGATATCAGGACAAAACCCTTGCCTTATCCCAGGTAAATCTGGAGGTGAAGCAGGGGGAGCTGGTCTACATCACCGGTCCCAGCGGCTCCGGTAAGACAAGTCTGCTCAAGCTCCTCATGGGGATGGAATATCCGTCCTCAGGTTCTTTAACTGTTCTTGGACAGCAGATGAGGAGGAGAAAGAGCAGGAGCATTCGTAAGCTTCGGAGAAAAATTGGTCCTATATTTCAGGAGTTCAGGCTGATTGAAGGAAGAACTGCCCTGGATAATGTCATGATGGGGATGCGTTTTCTCGGAATCAGACCCGGAAGAATGAAGAAGGAGGCATCAGCAGCCTTAGAAAGAGTGGGCTTAGGTCACAAGAAAAAATCTCTGGTCGAAAATCTCTCCTGGGGTGAGGCACAAAGAGTGGCAATAGCCAGAGCGGTAGCCAGAAAGCCAAAGCTGATCCTGGCCGATGAGCCCACCGGGAACCTTGACCATGAGAATGCGATACATATTCTGGAGCTGTTAAGATCCTTCAGGGATACCGATGTTACTGTAATGATTACGACCCATGCGACCCATTTGATTGAGGAGGAAGCGCATGCAACCTTCATCCATGTGGAGCATGGGAAGCTTACGGTAGAACGGAGGGACTGACCGATGAGAAGCTTACTGTATAATCTGGGATATTTTATGAAAGAATCCGCCAAGGTGCTTCGAAGGAATTGCATCTCCAATTTGGTTTCCATTCTGGGTATGGGCCTGATTTTATTTCTGCTCGGTATGGTACTTACCGGAGGCAGCATCGGTAACAGATTGCTTACCATGCTATCGAAAGAAGCCCAGATCAATGCTTATTTTTCCACCGGGCTGACAGAGGATGAACGGAAGCAGCTGCAGGACAAGATCTTAGGTCTGGAAGGAGTTCGTGAGCTGAGGCTGGTGGATGAGTCCGAGGCCAAGGAGAAGATGAAGGAGGTCCTGGGAGAGGAAGCCAGGATACTTGAGCTCTTTGATTATAACCCCTTTGAGGCCTTCCTTGAGGTTGGGATTGAGATAGGAGAAGCGGATAGGGTTTCGGACAGAATTGCGGCTCTGGAGGGAATAGAATATGTCAGGAACAACAGAGAGGTCCTGACACAGATCAGGGAAATCGCCAATGCCCTGACCATGCTTGGCTATCTGGTCATGGCAGCGGTAGGAGTTACCACTGTGATCTTGATCTCTCATATGATCCGACAAGGTATGTATAACAACAAGGAGCAGATCAATACCTTACGTCTGCTGGGAGCACCGGATGCTTTTATCGGTCTTCCCTATGTATGTGTCGGTCTCTTTATGACTCTGGTAGGAGGCATTCTTTCCGTGGTTCTGATCAGTCTCCTGATGAACGGTGCTTATGAGCAATTTAGCGGAAGCTTACCCTTCCTGCCGTTACCGCCGAAAGAGGAGCTGGTCAGCCGGATGCTGCTTCTGCTGCCCGGAATCAGTCTTCTGCTGGGCTTTATTGGAAGCTTGGTAGGCTTGTCCTCCATTAGGGACAGAGAAGGCTGAAGCAGATGGGGGGGTCTCAGCAAGAGTAGATCCGGAGGGAATAAAATTGAGATTGGTGTAAGAGGATATTAGCAGGAACTTTCTTTTCGCGTATGATATAGGTGAAGGAATAAATCGACGGAGGAATATGATGTACAGCTTTGTAAATGATTATAGCGAGGGAGCTCATCCCCGGATCTTAGAGGCAATGCAAAGGAGCAATCTGGAACAGAACAAGGGCTATGGCCTGGATATTCACAGTGCTGCGGCCAAGAGCTCCATTAAGGCACTGATTCAACAGGAGGATGCAGAGGTCCATCTGATTCCGGGAGGGACGCAGACAAACCTTTTGGTCCTATCCTCCTTCCTGCGACCCCATGAATGTGTGATCGCTGCTGATACCGGGCATATCAATGTCCATGAGACCGGTGCCATAGAAGCCACCGGTCATAAGGTGGTAACGTTTCCCGAGAAGGAGGGAAAGCTCACACCGGAAGGGATTCTGAAGCTACTGGAGTATCATTCCGATGAGCATATGGTAAAGCCTAGGATGGTATATCTGTCCAATGCGACGGAGCTGGGAACGATCTATACGAAACAGGAGCTAAACGATCTCCATCGGGTCTGTAAGGAGAAGCAGCTTTATCTCTTTCTGGACGGGGCCAGAATCGGAACTGCCCTGACCTGTAAGGAGAATGATCTGACCCTTGCAGAGCTGGCCAAACTGGTGGATGTTTTCTATATCGGCGGAACGAAGAACGGGGCTCTCTTAGGGGAGGCGCTGGTCATCCTGCGGGGGGAGCTGAAGGAGGATTTCCGCTATATGATTAAGCAGAGAGGCGCTATGCTTGCGAAGGGCTTCCTCCTTGGAATACAGTTTGAGGAGCTTTTTCGGGATGAGCTTTATTTTACTCTGGCAAGGCATGCGAACCGCATGGCCGAGAGAATCGCCTTAGCACTGAAGGAGGCGAACCACTCCTTCCAGGCTGCTCCGATGACCAACCAGCTGTTCCCGATCCTTCCGGATACAGTGATCCGGGCATTAGCTCATGATTTTGGCTTCCTTATCATGGGAAGAGAGGATGAGCAGCATTCTGTCATCCGTCTTGTTACCTCCTGGGCCACTACGGAGGAAAGTGTGGATAAGCTCTGTGAAGCCATCAGGACGATAAGCTAAGCTGCGATTCAAGCAGATATCAATCGGTTAAGGGAAGAAATGACCTGCGTAGTATGAGATATTATGACCAATGAGAGAGCAAAGACGAGAGACCTATGAGAGCAGATCACTATTTAGGGGAGAGAAGAGAATATGCTTACAAGAGAAAATACAAAGAATGGGGATCAATTATCGATTCTGGGTTTTGGTTGTATGAGATTCCCCATGAAGGGAAACAGCATAGATGAGCCCAGATCCATCGCATTGATGCGGGATGCGATGGAAAAGGGTGTGAATTACTTTGATACGGCTTATTTTTATAACGGAGGAAAAAGCGAGACCCTGCTGGGGAAGGCCATAGCCGGAGGCTATCGGGAGAAGGTCCGTATTGCTACGAAGCTACCGCCCTTTATGGTAAGTAAGCTGGAGGGAGCGAAGAAGATCTTCTCCAATCAGCTGACAAAGCTGAATACAGATTATATCGATTATTATCTGCTTCATATGCTGTCGGATAAGGCGACCTTCGACCGTATGGCAGCCATCGGAGTGATCGAGTGGCTGGAAGGGCTGAAGGCTGCGGGTACGATCAAGAATCTCGGCTTCTCCTTCCACGGCTCCAAGGCTGATTTTGAGCAGATCCTTATGGCTTATCCCTGGGATTTCTGCCAGATTCAATATAACTACATGGATGAGCATAATCAGGCAACCATATCAGGTCTGCGGCTGGCATATTCCATGGGAATTCCGGTAATCGTCATGGAGCCTCTGAGAGGAGGAAGACTGGTGAATAACCTTCCGAAGGAGGTAAGGGAGACCTTTCACAGCTATGCGACAGACAGGACTCCTGCCGAGTGGGCCCTTCGCTGGATCTGGAACCATCCGGAGGTGACCGTGGTTTTATCAGGCATGAGTGATGAAGCACAGCTGGAGGAGAACGTAAGGATTGCCTCTGATGCCAGGGCCGGGTCTCTGACCGAGGAGGAGCTGGCGATCTTTGACCGGGTGAAGCAGGTCATGCATGAGAAGACGAAGGTCCCCTGTACCGCCTGCGGCTATTGTATGCCCTGTCCCTTCGGAGTCAATATCCCGGGCTGTTTTGCCGCTTATAATGATAAGTATCTGCTTGGGGGAAAGGAAGGCAGGATGAAGTATGCCCAGACCCTGGGCTTTCTGTCGAAAGAGCCTGCATATGCGTCAAAGTGTACAGAATGCGGTAAATGTGAAAAGCATTGTCCCCAGAACATAGCAATCAGAAAAGAATTAAAGCAGGTGAAGAAAGAGATGGAGGGTATTTTCTTTCGACCCATCATGGGGATTGTTAGAAAATTTGCCAGAGTGAAGTGATCCGAAGGGGATGATTGTACCAGAGCGGTTTGACATGAACTATGTCTATCAATATAAGGACCTGTAAAGCTTTATCACCGGACAGGGTTAATCCAGAGATCGGCTATTACAGGTCTTATCACTTATAGTCTTATTATACATAATCCGTAACAGGAAGCGGGATTAAGCGGGATACTTCTCATGGATCCTTCTGGCAGCATATTTATGGAAGAACCATTCACCCACTCCGATTACGATAGCGGCAACCAGAGCGTCCCAAGCGGAAATCAGTTCCGCATCAAGCAGGTAGTCATACAGATATACGGCCAGAAATGCGATGATGAGATCGGCAATGGTAGTAACTGTATTATTTGCCACGGACAGAATTAAGAGATCCCCTATGACGTAGGCAATCACTGTTACTGCAACAGACAGATATAGAATATTCCCGAAGGTAAGGTCTGTCATAATACCAAGAACAATACTAAGAATGACAGCAATCATAAAGAACTTTATCAGTAAGGGTGTTATATGCTTCATATCGTTTCCATCTCCTTCATTAATATGATATTAGTGTTCCTAAGTACGTTTTTTGTATGCGGGAATTATTATTTTGCAATCGTTTTCATTTGATGTCTGATTACAAGTGTATTCATGCTGAATGTAATTAAAACAGTGATATCCTTTCTTACAATGCGTTCATATCGAAACTGATAAAATGATTTGTATTTTTCGGACAAATATCGTAATATAAGGTGAGAATAGGTATGAACGGAAGGATTTCTGTAATGATGAAAAAACTTGATGTCGAAGCTTCATCAGAATGGAGACAACATGGATATGGCATTATTAGAGGAGTGTATTCTCTGTCCGAGAGAATGTCACGTGGACAGAACAAGAGGTGAGTCGGGTCATTGTGGAATGACGGATGAGCTGATGGTAGCCAGAGCTGCCCTTCATTATTGGGAGGAGCCCTGTATCTCCGGAGAGAAGGGATCCGGTACCGTATTCTTCTCCGGCTGCAATTTGAGCTGTGTCTACTGCCAGAACAGGAATATCTCACAGGGTCTGGCGGGGATGATAATAACTGTGGAAAGGCTGGCAGATATTTTCCTGGAGCTTCAGAGTAAGGGGGCGGAGAATATCAACTTGGTTACTCCCAGCCACTATGTTCCGCAGATTAGGGAAGCTATTATATTGGCGAAGAACAAGGGACTTACCCTTCCCATCGTATACAATTGCAGCGGTTATGAGAAATTGAAGACCTTAAGGTTATTGGATGGGTATATTGATATTTACCTTCCTGATTTGAAATATATGGACCGGGAAGCAGCCATACGTTATTCCGGCTGTAGTAATTACTTTGATATCGCATCCGAAGCAATCAGGGAGATGGTCAGGCAGGTAGGTGAGCCTGTCTTTGATGAGAGGGACATGCTGAAGAAGGGCGTTGTCGTGAGGCATCTGACTCTGCCCGGTTATCTGGAGGATTCCAAAAGAATACTGGAGTATCTGCATCGAACCTATGAAGACCGGATCCTGATCAGCATAATGAACCAATACACTCCCTTGGAGGCGGTTCGGGAGTATCCTGAAATCAATCGGAGGATAGAGGAGGAAGAATACGAAGAACTGGTGGATTATGCCATAGCGCTGGGGATAGAAAATGGATATATTCAAGAGGGCGATACCGCTTCAGAGAGCTTTATTCCCGAGTTTAATCAGGAAGGGGTATCCTAATCATAAGAAAGTATGGTAAAATGTATGAGCGAAACAAACCAGAGTAATAAAAAGAAGCATAGAAAGGGCAGCAGGGAAGAGTATCAGGGTATTCAAATGGCGGAAGAGGAATGGAAGAAGCTTAGGTCTTCCCTGAAGGAAGCGAAATCCAGCCTACCCAAAAAAGCAATAAAACAGGCTCCTTCAAGTGCTCCGACAGGGACGAAAACCGCTGGCAAATCCGATGCAGAGCGAAGGAAACGGAGAAAGGAAGCTAATTCTAAGGGGGCCTATCGTAAGGAAACAAGAGGTGCCACCGGCAAAAGCAGTATCCATAAAAACACCCAAGGGACCGGTCAAAAGGCAAGGAAGACCGATGCCTGTCCCCATCTTAGAGACTGTGGAGGCTGTCAGGTACAGCAGCAGGGATATCAGGAGCACCTGAAGCAGAAGCAGAGCCAGGTGGAGCTTCTGTTAAGTAAATACTGCCGGGTGGAGAAGATCATCGGCATGGAACAGCCGTATCATTATCGCAATAAGGTCCATGCAGTATTCGATCATGACCGAAAGGGCAATCCGATTTCCGGGGTCTACGAGGAAGGAACCCATAGGGTAATCCCTGTGGACAGCTGTAGGATTCACAATCAGAAGGCGGATGAAATTATTGTCTCCATTCGGAATATGCTGAAGTCCTTCAAGATTAAAACCTATGATGAGGATAGCGGATACGGCTTACTTCGTCATGTTTTGGTGCGGAGCGGCTTTCGTAGCGGGGAAATCATGGTGGTGCTGGTTCTGTCCTCACCGATCTTTCCCTCCAAGAATAATTTTATCAAGGCCTTAAGACAGCTTCATCCTGAGATTACTACAATCATCCTGAACGTGAATGATAAGGCTACCAGCATGGTCCTCGGTGAGAGAGAAATTGTTATTTATGGCAAGGGCTATATCGAGGATACCCTATGCGGCAAGACCTTTCGTATTTCACCCAAGTCCTTCTATCAGGTGAACCCTGTCCAGACAGAAGAGATCTATCGAAAAGCGATTGAATTTGCCGGACTAACCGGGAAGGAGACGGTAATTGATGCCTATTGTGGGATAGGAACCATCAGCCTGATCGCGGCAGACCATGCGAAAAAGGTCATTGGAGTGGAGTTAAACAAGGATGCGGTTAAGGATGCGGTCCTCAATGCCAAGAGAAATCTGACTGCTAACGTAGAATTCTTTACTCAGGATGCCGGAGAATTTATGAGCCAACTGGCTGCAGCAGGGGAAAGAGTCGAAGTCGTATTCCTGGATCCTCCCAGAGCAGGCAGTGATGAGAAGTTCCTGAACTCCCTGTGCCAGCTGAAGCCAGACCGTGTGGTTTATGTCTCTTGTAATCCTGTCACCCTGGAACGGGATATGCAATACCTTGTTAAGAAGGGGTATAGGGCAGAAAGGGCGGTACCTGTGGATATGTTTCCTTGGACAAACCACGTGGAGTGCGTAGTTTTGATGTCAAGGGTACAGAATTGAATACCGAAAAAGGCTTGAAAACAAGGCGTTTCCGAGAAAATGACATCTTGCCCTGACTGCTGCTAAACAAGAAATTTAATACCAGGTTTATGGTGAAAAAGATAGGTTGAGTTGACAGGTTGAAAATAGGCAAGGTCGAGTGGACAAGATGATTTTGCTGATTGTTGAGTTGATAGAATAGTTAATTGCACGGCAAGGAGGAATTGAGTTGATTAATTTAGGAAAACTGAAAGAAATAAAAGATTTGAGAAAGGTATGGCCGCACGAGGCAATAGACTTCACTCCTTGGCTTGCGGAAGAGGATAATCTTGCGTTGCTGGCGGATGCTGTTGGCTTGGAGATTACCGTTGATGAAACTGAGTCAAGCGTTGGAGATTTCAATGTAGACATTTATGCAACTGAAACCGGAACGGACAGAAAAATCATCATCGAGAATCAGCTTGAAGATACCAACCATGACCACCTTGGTAAATTGATTACATACGCATCCGGAAAATCCGCTGATATTGTGATTTGGGTTGTTAAGAGAGCAAGAGAAGAACATCGTGCTGCAATCGAATGGTTGAACAATCATACTGATGAGAATATTGCGTTCTTTCTGGTAGAAATCAAGTTGTATCAAATCGGCAGTTCCGATATTGCCGTTAAATTTGAAGTGGTAGAAAAGCCAAATGACTGGACAAAGGAAATTAAGAGAAATACAAGCAATTCTCCTACGCTCCAGGCAAGATATGACTATTGGGTTGCCTTCAATGATTACGCATTCCAAAACAATGCTTTTGCAAAGCAGTTCAGCAAGAGAAAAGCAAGTACTGACCATTGGATGACCATGAGCGTCGGTTCTTCCGCTTGTCATATCAGCATCAATCAGATTCGCAAGGATAATCAGATTGTTGTGGAATGGTATATTTCCGATGATAAAGAACTGTTCCATAAATTTTGCTCTCGTAAGTCCGAGATTGAAACTGACATGGATATGAATCTTGACTGGAGAGAATTGCCGGATAAGAAAGCCAGCCGAATCCTTATATCCCATCCTGCAGATTTTGATAATAAGGATAAGTGGTCTGAACAGTTCGATTGGGCGATGGATGTTGCCTTGAAGATGAAAAATGCCTTCAAGAAATACTTATAATCAATTGAATACTGATATAGCTTGAAAGCATAACATTCCGAGAGTTGGAGGTATTCTTCTGGCTCTCGGATTTTTTATTATGGCTCCTTTGCCTCAAACATCACTAAACATCAAGAAACATAATATAAATCATTGAAAACAGATGAAAATAGTGATATAATATAAAAAGGAGTTTTGTAACCATCAACATTTGACGAGGTGAAAATAGTGAATGAAATGATGAATGACAAATGGATAGGCATTGAAGAAGCCGCAGAATATTTAGGCGTTAAGCCTATTACAGTTAGAGACTGGATTAAAAAGGATACTGGTATTCCTGCTCATAAAATCGGAAAAAAGTGGAAGTTTAAATCTTCTGAATTAGATGCTTGGGTTAAGAGTGGAAAGAGTGCTATCGAATGATAGCGTATGTTTTAAAGAATAACTTATTAGAATGGAGATAGAAGAGGGCTATGGCTGTGAAAAAATCTGAATTGTATTCAATGCTCTGGGAGGCTTGTAATAAGCTGAGGGGCGGTGTGGAGCCGTCACGTTATAAGGATTATGTGTTGGTTCTGCTATTTTTCAAATATGTATCTGACAGATATAAGGGTCAACCTTTTGCTGAATTTACTATCAGCAAGGGTGCATCCTTTGAAGATTTGATTGCTGCAAAAGGCAAGAGTGATGTAGGCGAGCGTGTGGATAAGATTATTCAGAAGTTCCTTGAGGACAACCGTCTGCAGGGCTCCCTTCCAGATGTCTGTTTTAATAACCCGGAAGAATTAGGC
>JAEZNB010000108.1 GCA_023441965.1 Bacillota bacterium | reverse complement strand
GCGTATACATGCATCTTCGATCCGTTGACATCTACCATATCACCTGGCGCGGGGTTGTTTTCTTTCTCATAGCTTGTCGCAAAATGCTGAATGCCTGCAAGCACTGCAACGAGAAGAATGACTGTACACATGAGAACAAGCAGTGTTCTAAGAAGCTTTTTTCCGATACAGATAAATTTACAAGTTGTTTGATTTATCAATCGAACATCTCCTTTTATTAATCTCTATGATATTCTAATTGATGGAGACTTTTCACACCATCGATTCAGCTTACAAATTCACCTTGTTTTCTTACAAATTTGTCACTAATCCAGAGAATATCTTTTTCCGACATTGATGCAGACATCTATGTAATACTCTAGATCAAAAAACAAAAAATCCGAACACTTTGAGAAAAATCCGGATTAATCATGCTGCTATAATGTGATAAAAAGGGAACTGACTAGGCGTGGGTAAAAAAATATCGCAAACCACCACAGATGTTTTCGCCGTATGGCAGTCTCTGCTTGCTGGCTTACCCGGAGTATTCGAGCCTCCGGCTTTGGAACGGAGTCTCGCACATTTCCGTAAGCAAAACGCAGTGCTTTATTATCGTTGTTTGATGCTCCTGAAGACGAATACCTTCTGAGTATATCCTGCACCGCCTCTCAATAGTTACCTTGCATCGCTTTGCTAAAACAAATTTCCTGAAAAGTGGGTGCAAAGTCTTGATGTGCGGCGCAAACGGATATCAAATGATTTTCATCAGGACGATACTGTTTAAAATACCACATCTCCCCTACTTTTAGGGAATAGGGCTTATCCTGGGACAATACGCTAAAGCTTTCAGGAGGGAGATTAAGCCCCAAGCCTGTTGCTTTCATCAGGCTTTCCTTTAAGGTCCATAACGCAAAAAACTTCTCGTCACGATCACCATTGCCATTCGTTAAGTATTCCAGTTCATCTTCTTGAAAACATCTTTGCGCCACCATCATATCGGCGTTTCCAATGCACTCAATGTCTACTCCCAGCGGGAAAGCATCAACGGCCAATACCACATAATCACCCGCATGGGATATGTTAAAATTCTTCCCCCCTCCATGCAAAGCAGGTTTGCCGTAAATATTATGAATGAGCTCTTCGTCTCTTTGGATACCCAATATTTCTTTCAGCAGCAAACCACCTGCCATACAACGCAATCTATCTGAGAGAAAAAGATAGCGCTTTGCTTTCTCTCTTCGTTTTGGCGTAAGCTCGTCAAGATAAAGCGCATAGCCGTTTGTTAATTTTCTGATATCCGTCAGATAAACCTCAACCATTTTTTCTCCCGGCATCAAATCTCTGGTGGTAGGCTAAGCTTATAATTGTGCTGTTCAGCCCGATCATTCTTGTATAATTAATACTTTGCGCCAGTGCTTTAACCAGCAAAATCCCGCTGCAGCTATACGTATTTTCATCTTCCTCCTTATAGAGGGTAGGATCAAAAGGTATCCCGTTATCACGCAAAGCAATGATCACTTCATCCTCCCTGATTCTGATCATAATATCGATGTGGTTTTTATCGTTCTTCTTATATCCATGCTCAATAGTGTTGACAGCCATTTCTTCCACAGCCAGTCCTATGTGATTGGCTGTTTTCGCTTCGACTTTATACGCAAGGCAAAATTGGATCACTTTTTCTGAAAGACCTACCGCCTCGCTTCTTTCATTTCCAATGGTTACATCCAATAATTGTTCGTCCTCAGCAGGCCCGGCAAGCAAAAACAGCCCTGTTAGATTTCCGTCTGAGCGTTTGGCGAGACGTTTTGTCACGATAAGGATGAGAATAAATACAGTTATTTCAGCCAACAAAAAGGATATCCAAATACCATAGGAGCCCCAGAAACCAGAAAGCAGAAGGGCAGACGGAACAACTACGGCGAAGCCCTGCACAACGGCAATCGTGGTAGCAAGGGCACTTCGCTGGATTATTTGAAAATAGTACAGCATGACAAATGAGAAACCGGTACCAATGAGGCTTAAGGCAAATATCCTGATGGCCTGGCTGCCCAGTCCTAATTCCATGGTATTTTTTATCCCGTAAAGATGAAGCAACACATTGGGAAACAGTTCAAATACGATTACCAGGAGGACACTTGAGAGCATAACGACCTGAAGGGCTCTCTTCACAGTGAAACGTACCCCTGCATAGTCTTTTTCGCCATATAGCGTTGCCACTATGGGCATCATGGTCTGCGCCACGCCCGCTATAAACATGGATACAAAGGAAAGACAAGACAAGCATACTGAAAAGGCCACCATTCCCAATGACCCGATTCTTGCCAGCACAATGGCATTGATACTGAGAATTTTGGCAAACATCAGGCAAGAGCCTACAGCACTGGGCGTCCCGCAGACAACGATCTTAGCCGCCGCTCTAAGTTCTTTTCGATGAAAAGATGTGAAATGCAAGCTTCTTCCTTTTTTCAAAAAGTAGACCAGCAATACCAGAAATCCTATGGCATATCCAATAACGCTCGCCAGTGCCGCACCGCGGATACCCATATTGAAGCCGAGAATAAAAACCAGGTCCAGGACCAGGTTGACAACATTAGCCACGATTAAAACCGCAGAAGCCAAATTGGGACGTCCGTCCGCCCGTACGAAATAAACCATGCCGGGAACCACAATCAGAAGCGGCGCTCCATAAATGAAGATTTCTAAATAGGCTGCTGTCAAAGGCTGCAAATTGCTGTCGCCTGCCAGCAGCCGTGTCAGGTGGCCCGAAAAAAACGAGCCTGCAAACAGGAATACAAGGCTTACTGCCAGCATCATCAAAACGGACAAGGTGAAGAGCACATCTGCCCGGTGGTTTTCCCGTTTCCCCTTGGCTATGGAAGCCAGCACCGATCCTCCAATCCCAAACATCACACATACTGTATTGAAACATAGTGACACCGGAAGGACGAGATTAACTGCCGCTAATGCATCTGAGCCCAAGGAGTTGCCAACAATAATGCCATCGACAATCAATCCCATCGAAAGAGCCATCGTCATCAGGATGGTGGGCAGCAAATACTTTTTAAAAACGCCCTGAATCAGTTTTCCGTTGCGTTCAAACACAAGCTGTTTCCTCCTCAAAAAAACCCAGTCCGGTCAATAATGAAATAAATTTATCTAAGTATCCATCGGTAGTCAGCGGCCATTTAAAACCATAGCGGTATAAGACCTGTACGGTGTAATCATTGGAAGTGGAAAGCATAAACACTCTTTTGCCTCTTCCCAGATTAAGGTATGCTATCAATCCTGCAAGCGCCTCCGCCTTCGATTTGTCCCTCATGGCCAGAGACAAATGCTTTTCAAATTCGCATTCTTCCACCGCCTCTATATTCATGCCTTTTTCCTTCATCACTTCTATCACGTCGCCTATAAAAATCGAGTGGTTGTTAAATGGATGGAAAATACAGCATTCCTTCGGTGCACAAGCCAGTTTGAGAACAGCCTGTGCTGTGCTGTCGATCGGTGCAAACTCAGTAGACGCACCCAGGGTGGAGAAAGATATTTTGCCGATGGCCTGATATGCCCGTAGTCTGTTTATAAAACCGTTGGTCTGGAAATTAATTTGGAACTCCCCATCCCTGCTTCGAGCCATCAGATTGCCAACCCGCATGATCTTGGCTTTTAGTCCGTTTGCCGCCTCTTGTAAAATCAATCGCTCAGCCCGGAACTTGCTGCCAATATATTTATTGTCAAGATTTTGGCCGAAATACAGCATTTTTTCATCCATACAGACATCTTCGGCGGGTTTACCATCGATACTGATGCCTGCCACACTGGCTGTGGAAATCTGAATGAGCTGGCAGCCTTTTTCTTTACAATAATCAATCGCTTTCTTTACGCCGCCCACATTAATTTTCTCTATCTCCTCGGAGTGCGCGAAATGTTTGACATTGGCCGCACAGTTTATAACGGTATCGATTGGCAGATTCTTTAAGCGTTCAAAATCACTGGCCTCCGTCATATCACCTTCAACAGGAAATATTCTGCTGCCAAAAAGCTCGTCATAACTATTTTCAAAATAGTAAACCAGCATGCTCTTCAGCCTTTTTTCCAAGGAAGCTTGCCGACCGGCACGCATAAAGCAGTAAATCATACCTTCTTCATTTTCCAGAAACTCTTTTAATATATGAATTCCCAAAAATCCGGTTGGTCCGGTAAGCAGCACATTGCCCAATTTCTGTTTTTCGCCGTCCAGAAAAGCCTCAAGGGTATTTTGCTTGAGCAGTTCCTCAATAGCTGAATAATCATATTCTCCTATTTGTTCCCCTTCCTTTTGGCTTGACTGCACTGCGTCGCCTTGGTCCTGGCTTAGCAGAATAGCTATTTCTTTGGGAGTGGGATGCGAAAACACATCGCCGTAACTAATGTTATAGCCTCTGTTCATTGCCTCAATGGTAACCTTGGTAACCAAAAGCGAGGTGCCGCCCAAATCGAAAAAATCATCCTCTGCTCCGATATCGGCAATATCCAGAACCTGGGCAAATATTTCGCAGAAGCTTTTTTCGATGTCATTGGACGGTGCGACATAGTCTTGTCTGGCCATCAGGTCTGGCTCCGGTAACACTTTTAAGTCGGTTTTGCCGTTAGGAGATACCGGTATACTTGCAAGTTGTTTATACGCGGTGGGTACCATATATTTGGCAAGTGATTGTTTCAGACTATCCCTAAGTTTTTCCGGACTGACCTGAATGTCGGCGGTATAATAGGCACAGATATGCTCAGCGTCCTTGATTTTACGGATAACAACGACGGCCAGCCTGATACCGGGATATTGGCATACTGCTGTTTGAATTTCTCCCAGTTCGATACGCAGCCCCCTCAGTTTAACCTGGCTGTCATTCCTCCCCAGGATCACAACTTCACCGTTACGATTCCATTTGGCTAGATCGCCTGTTTTATAGACACGGCCTTCCGAGGTTTCGACAAAGCTTTGCGAAGTTAAATCAGCATTCCCCCAGTAGCCGCGCCCCACACCCTCTCCGCCGATCCACAATTCACCAGTGACGCCGACGGGCAACAGGTTTCCATCCGTATCTACAATAAATTCTTGTACATTGGCTAACGGCGCACCAACAGTAATGACTCCATCCTTTAACTCTTTAGCATTGGAGGAAACGGTAATTTCCGTAGGCCCATAGGTATTGAACAATCTGGCATTGGTAATGCGCTTCAATTTTTCAAACAAAATGGCAGGGTACGCTTCTCCGCCGGCCATCACAACCTTACATTTGCCAAGGGCTTCTCTGAAAGCCGGCAGTTCCAAATACTGCAGCATTCTGGACGGAGTTGCATTAAAAGCGTCCCCACCGGCAACCTCAAATAATTCAGCAAGCTGCGCGGGGTTATTTGCCTGATCCTCACTGGCCAATACCAGAATGAGACCGTTCATTAGCATCGTAAAGCTTTCTTTCAGGAACATATCGAAAGAAACCGTAGTCACAGAAACCATGGCAGACGCTCCCTCCACCAAAGCCCTGACATGACTGTTCCCGGATGTTGGTGCTACATAATTGGAAATGCCTTTATGCTCCAGCATCACGCCTTTGGGTTTTCCCGTTGAGCCCGAAGTATAGATGATATAGCTCAAATTCTCCGGTTTTACATCCACCCGAGGATTGACTTCATTCTCCTCTGTCAACAAGGACTCTACAAAAAGCTTTTGTGCTTCACAGTCCACGGATTTTTCTTCACAGCAGATTATGAATTTGGCGCTGCTGTCCTCTAAAATATACCTGATTCTTTCCGATGGATATTCAGGATCGATAGGAATGTATGCCCCGCCTGCTTTCAATATCCCCAGCATGGTCGCAATCAACCGCCCATCCCGCGGAAGCAAAAAGGCAACCCGATCTTCAACTGCCAGCCCTTTATTGATTAAGGCATTGGCTATCCTGTTCGCGTCGGCGTTTAGTCTGGAATAGGTGTAGACGCCGTCCTGGGCAACGAGCGCCGTCTTCTCCCCCTTTTGTCTGACCTGTTCTTCAAACATCTTATGCACAACGCGTAATACATTGGTTTGCGCTGTTTCATTAAACCGCTGAATCGTCAAACGTTGTTCCTTGGACAAAATTGAAATTTTACCGGTTAGCCCGGCATGGTCAGCCATCATTCGTTTCATGGCTATCGTCACGCTGTCTGCCAGAGTCTTCATAAGTGCCGCGCTGTAAAGGGCATCGTTGTATTGGGCGCAAACCTTGTAATGCTGCTCACTTTCTTCGATATGCATCGAAAGCTTGAATTTAGGACTTTTCTGTTCTAAGCTCTCCAATTTGACCTGTTGGCCTCCGATTGTATGCTCGGTTAAGACGCCGCTTTGGTATGCATAATTTATTTGCGGTGAGAAATGGTATTCTTCCGCAATACGGGTTAATGGATAGCTTTCATTTTCAATTGTTTCAAAGATAGAGCGCTGCGTTTGCCTCACGAAGTCAAAAACCGGCAGGGAACTGTCGACTGTAAGTACCAGTGGCAGTGTTTTCACAAGCATCCCCAGCACATCGGATTTGTAAGCCTCACCCCTGCCATTGTCTAGGACGGACAACAACAGCGTTTTATTGTCGGAAAATCTGGCCGTCACATTTGCGACACCCGCCAAAAAGAAGCTGCTCGGAGTGACCCCGACTGCTTTGCAGAATTCCCTGACGTTTTCTTTGCTAATAAGCGCAATTTGCTCCTTCAGCTTTCCGGACGCCTCAGCTTCATTGCGGTTTGCCGCTATCATGGTCGCTCCGTCACAATCCTTCAGCTTTTGCTTGAAATAATCTTGTGCTTTGCGGTAAGCTTCACTGCCAGGCAAATCAGCTTCCAGCAAAGCCAATTCATAAGCCGTAAAGGTGTCCCGGCCGATGTTCTCTCCGGCATAGGCACGTGCCAGCTGGTGCAACAAAATGTCCAGAGAACCGCCGTCAAAAATGAGGTGGTGAAAATCTGTCATCAGACAGACTCTTTCGGGGGTTTTGTACACTGCCGCTCTGAAAAGCGGTCCTGTAAACAGATCGAATGGTTTAACAAAATTATCTTTGGCAAATTGCAGTTCGTCCTCAGAAACGCTGTATACCGGGATTGAAACTTCCCTTTCATCTCGACGCACCTGTTGCAGGATCTGACCGTTCATAGCCAGATTGGTTTTCAAATAAGGGTGCGCATGAATCACCACAGCCAGGGCTTCGGCCAGCTTGTGGGCGTCTATTCCCGCTGCAACGCATAAAGCTGTGGGAATATTGTATTTTAGCGTACCCGGCTGCTTTGCACAATCGTAATAGACTCCTAATTGGTTTTGTGTCAGAGGATAATGGTCTCTCCTTTCTAATCCTGAAGATTGAACCACAGGTGCCAGCTCCTCTTTGCTTACCTTTGCTATGTTCTCAATCGTCCTGTGCTTGATTATTTCACTTGTTGCTATCGATATGCCCAGTTTGTTTTTTAATAAAACCGCAACTTTAATTGCCATAAGCGAGGTTAACCCAACGGTAAACAAATCACTTGTCACGCCAAAGTTTTTACTGCCGACCAATTCACTTATGATATCAAATATGATCTGCTCTTTTTCATCTCTTGGTTCTACGGTATCCTCCTGCTTCAGCACCGGCTCCGGGAGGGCTTTTTTATTGACCTTCCCATTGGAGGTGAGCGGTAGTTTTTCTAATCGGGTAAAAACATCGGGTATCATAAATGATGTTAAATCAACCGCCAGTGCTTTTTTTAAATCTTCCGGATCAATATCCTCAGTGCTGACATAGTAGGCACACAAATGCTGGGTTCCGCCTATTTCTTTAACAGTTACCGCACAGGCTGTTATGCCCTTATATTGGCTTATTTTACTTTCTACTTCACCAAGTTCGATGCGCAGACCTCTTAATTTTACCTGTCCGTCCATTCTCCCTACAAATTCTATTTCTCCGTTAGCCAGCCACTTAACATAGTCTCCTGTCCGGTATATCCTATTGCCCCGCCACATCACGAATTTTTCTGCCGTAAGCTCAGGACGGTTCAAATAACCTCTGCCTACGCCTGCGCCGCCGATGCAAAGCTCACCGACTGCCCCGACGGGAAGCAGCTGCATATTTTTGTCGACGACATAGCACTGGCAATTGTGTAACGGTTTGCCAATATTAAGACAATCATTTTCATGCTGTATTTTGTGTGTTGTCGCAACAATTGTGCATTCTGTCGGCCCATACCCATTAATTAACGGGTATTTGGGCAACTTGATAGGCGGCAGCTTTTCCCCTCCGACCGTAAGCGTTCTCAAATACTTATTATCAAAGGTTTCCACAAATTGCTTACCTAGCAAGGTCGTCATAAAAAACAACGAGATTTGTTTCGTTTCTAAATAATTGTTTAGGGCTAAAAAATCCAACCGCATTTCTGAAGGAATAATGTACGTGGCTGAGCCGCAAGTAATGAACGGATAAATATCAAACATATGTGCGTCAAAGGCAAAGTTCGCATAGGCCGCCCCTCTGTCTTGTTCGGTCACGTGATAATAATCGATATACCATTGGCAGAAATTTACCAAATTACGATGCTCCAGGACACATCCCTTGGGCAGTCCGGTAGAACCTGAGGTATAAAGCACCACAAATTTATTATCTCCCCGAGGCGGCGAAAGCTCGATATCCGGATAATCATTCAAATGAACAAGGCTCTCTCTTTTCAGCACAACACCTGCAAAACCCGGGATATATTTTTCTGGCTTATCTCCCTCACTTAACACAATTTGAACATTTGCATCATTTAACATATACTCAAGACGTTCTGTTGGGAAGGTGTAATCTAAAGGCATATAACCGGCTCCCGCTTTTAGGATCGCCAGCGGATAAATGACCATATACTCACTTCTGTCGATGAGCACAGCTAAGGTATCTTCTGATTTCACCCCCAGGCTTTTAAGGTGTTTGGCCAGCTTGTCCGTGAATTCATCCAGTTGCCGGTACGAATAATGCTGATCCTCAAACACGACCGCAGTATTGTCCGGTGTCCTCAAGACCTGATTTTTGAACATTTCCACAATGGTTTCCGCCTGGTCTTTTGCTTGGAATTTTGTATAGTTAAACTCATTGAGGATTTTTGACTCTTCATCGTCAGATAAAAGCCGAATTTCTCCGCACGTTTGTTTAGGATTGGCAGCTATATCCTCAATCATGGCTTTAAAACAGCTTGCTATAGTCTGCATTTCCTGCTCGCTAAAACAGTCTTTTCTAAATTCCAGCAGCAAGGTCTGAAGTCCATACTTATCATCCCTGGCCATATTTATTCTCAGCAGAAGCGGCGCATAGCTTGCATTTAGTTTTGTACTGTTTAAGGGGTATTCTTCATTTTCATTATAGGAATTGGATACAATGGCAAAGTTCAAAAGTTTTTTTATATCAAGTCCCAAACCGGTTAAGTCAGTAAGCAGCAAATCATAGGGGTAGCGGGAATGGGTTAGTGACTGTTTAAGCTCCGACTTGGCATATTCCATGACCTTGGTAATCGGGCAATTGCCGTCATACTCCATTTTTAGAGGTACCGTACTCACTAGCATACCGACCGAGTTATTAACTTCTTCATCATAGATCCGGTTATGAAAGGCTGTTGTTAACAGAACCGATTTTGATTGATAATATCTGCCGACGAAAATATGGAGAAGTCCCAAAGCCAACACAAAGGGGGAAATTGGCTTCGCAAAGGAATGGGTATAGCTTTTCAAGGCGGAAATTGTTTCAGCTGACAGTTCTATCCCAATAGCCTTAGAGCCGTAATCTCCGGAATCTGCCAACCCGTCAGGGCATCCCGAAAAATCAGCCAGGTGGCTTAGCCAATAGTTCTTATCTCTGGTACACGCATCTCCTTTAAGGTATTCATCTTCAATATCCAAATATTTCAAATAGTTATTTGTGGGTACTTGATACTCATTACCAGTCTTAATACTCTCAAATGTCTTTACGATATAATCTCTTAAATTTGCAATCCCTGTCCCATCACAAACGAGATGGTGTATTCTGATACATAAGATGGTATGCTCTTGTGTCAAAACAATTCTGAATTCATATAACCTTTTATCCAGAATATCTCCGAAGGGCATAAGCAGAAAATTGTCCACATAATCTGCAGAGAATTCTTTCGTGCTTCCTTTTAGATCCACGATCCTGATTTCTTCATTCTCTTCTTCATATCTCCCATAATACGTTTCAAATTCGCCCTCCGCCGTTAAAGCCAACCGTAGCTGGATATCCTTAACCTCAGAGAGCACCTTTGCCACCGCTCTTTTTAAGAGCAGCTCTTCTCCTTCAGGGAACAATATGTAAATCGGAATGTTATTGACACTGGTCCTGTTGGACATCATTTCAACATCAACGATTCGTCTTTGCGGATGTGTTAATCTGAATTTTCTCATGCTTTTTCCCTCCTGCTTATTTAATACATATTCCATTCCCGGCACACTGTTTTCAATTTTCCACCTTTGCCACTGTTTCTTGGCGGCTCACTACTTATTTTAAAAGCTGCCTCCTGGCACCCGTTCTCTGTGAACAATTTGGCTATATGGTCTTTCATCGTTGCTGCAAATGCGGCAGAATCTACGCCATCCATTAATAAGACTCTTAACTCAAGGCTCCCCGGCCCTGTCTGGGCAAACTGGAATTGTAAAGCTCCGGGTATCTTATACATCAAAACTTGAAAGACAACCGAAGGAATAGATTTTCCGTTTAAGCATATGGTATCTCCTTCTCTGCCCATAATCTCCATAACAGGAAGATTGCTGCCGCACTGACAGGGAGTCTCCAGAATACGAACCCGGTCTTCCAAAAGGTAGCGGATAACGGGTTGAGTATAAGCGGACAGATTGGTAATCAGGACGGACGAGGATATTGAACCGTCGGCAATAGGCTGGTTGTTCTGATCCACAGGCTCTATAATGACCCAATCATCATTTATGTGTAAGTTGCCGTGCTCACACATCATTGCCGCTTCTCCTCCTTCTGTACTGCAGTAATTATTCAATATGGGGCAATTGAAGGCCTGTTTCAAGGTTGCATGTGTTTCTCCTGTCAGCTGTTCAGCAGAGCAGGCTACAGCCAAAGGGGTAATTTCAAGCTTCCCTTTGAGCCTTTCCAGCGCCAGAGCAGCCAAAACAGAAGGGTATCCGGTCAGTAAATCTGGTTTGAAGGTGTTTAATATTCGGACAATTTCTGCTACAGGGGTCATAATGGAAATGGCCAGCATATTTTGGGCAAATTCAGGTTTTGCATTTCTGGCACGTTCAAATGAAGTATAAGATGAGGAAAAACTGTCGGTCGCTATCACAGAGGCTATCCGGTGCCGTTCGGGATTCATCAGGCCGGGATCAATATCTCTTAATAGACGCTCCTTCATCAAAGCGCCGTGAATGGTATTGTGATAAGAATCCCTCACCATCGTTAAAGGCACGCCGCTTGTGCCCGAAGTGGTCAACACAGTATACTTATCCAAAAACAAACGTCCAATGTTATCCTGATCTTCAATATACTTTTTTACCGAATCTGCAGTCACAGCGGGGTCCGTCACCCAATCATTAAACTTCGCCATTAGCGTACGTTTATTGCAGACAGGAAGATCAGTCAGTTTAAAATCATCCCCTACGTCTTTATAGTACTCCCTAAAATAAGGTGAATGGGAACGAACATATTCCACCAGGTTTTTCAGCCTCGATTGCCTTATCACAGCCCGTTCTTCACGGCTGACCGACTCAGCTTGCTTCACCAGGGACAGGGCCTGGGCCATAGTAAGTTCATTCATTCTTATTCTCTCCGTTCTAGATTGTTTGAATTGTTACATTTTGATAATAACATTTGGCGCTAACTATAATAAAAATCCTCTAGACTGACACCCCGCTAAACTTAAATTTATTGCTCTATGGCCAAGATATCAATAAAACACGTAAATTCAAATACAATGATCATTTTTCCTTTTTACGCACTGATTCGGTTTTGAACTCTTAGGACAACCTGAACCCGACAATTGAAATGTAATCCAGAGATGCATAACGCGATATCCTTTTTAATACAATTCAGAGGTTCCTTTATTGATAAACCAGAAATGCCTTGCCTATTCAATCGTTTTCGTCATTGGTTATATAAGCCGGAATCCATTTTTCTGTCTTTCAACACACGGCACAATCTTTTTATAAGGAGACAGCCACTCATGCTCAGCATTCATAAATTGTCGCATGGTATGGCCCTTAATTATATCAACACACAACAACTTGAATTATATTGTTTAGCATAACTGCTATGAATACATTTATTACAAATTAATTATATTCGCAACAGCGAAGAAGTACAAGCATGCATTAAAAAACAAAATTCGAGCTATGTATTTACATGGAGGTGGGCATTTGAATGAGATTCATATAATTGGATTTCTCCCTAGCGAGAGGGAGTAATACAAAAGCATCGGATAATTGAAAATTTAAAATGGCTATTTAGGATGAATCATTAGTTAAAAGTCCATAAAAAATCCAATAGTTGACTTTTTAAAATATCTTATATTATGATGTAATCAGCTCATTCTTATGAGCGACTTGTGACGGGGTTAACATTGTTCTTAGTGAATAATGTTAACCTTCTTTTTTATAAAATCTTTGCTCTAAGCTTATGCAGGCGGATTAAAATAATTATCCTTCATCGTGCTGACAAAATCTCTTGTGTTTGCTTCCACAGTTTCCTGATAAGTCGGCAATCCCTCTTTGGTTAAAAGGAAATAGCCGGAATCGATAAAAAACGGCTTACCAAATTTATACGTATACCCATCCTTCAGTAATTTAAGAGCATAGATGCCTACGTAGCCCATACCCCACGGATTTTGCGTCATTGTCCCATACATATAGCCACCTTGAATAGCATCCAGCACAGCCTGTGAGTCATCGATGCCAATCGCTACGACTCTTTTTTCGTTCATATCCGTCATCGTCTTCGCCAACACCTGTGCATTTACATATCCCGTGCATATAATTCCATCAACATTTGTAATATACGAGGCAAACATCGTGCTGATGGCTTCTTCCGCTGGCTCAATCGCATCGGTATCCGCAAGCTCTTGATAAAGAACGAATCCAACGTTCTCAGGCCTAGCCAAAACCTCCTGAATGGCGACCTGTCGCTTTTTGGTATTTGCATCTCCAAGCGAGCTGCACAGGTGGACGATGTTCCCTTTTGTCAAGCCATTCGCTTTCAGTTTATTAATCAGTTTCTGTGTGCCAAGAGCCACCGAGGCCCCCACATCTGTCGCAAAGCAAAATACTGCATTAGACGGCGTCGCCGGAG
>JAEZNB010000090.1 GCA_023441965.1 Bacillota bacterium | reverse complement strand
GAGGTGGAAGTGCAGTAATGCATGCAGCTGACTGTTACTAATAGGTCGAGGGCTTGACCTGAAAAGGTTTTTACAGAGGAAGCGTAAGCTTGGGCAACCGGCTGACGCTTGGACGTCATCATTTTCTAGTGTAGGATTAGTCAATTGAATAAGGTCAATTAGAAGCCTGAAGCAGATATGCTTTAGGTTTTTTGTTGTATTCAGATGCTCAAGGTGTGGGATCGCCCTGGGCTTTTTGATTAATATATATTTTAATGAATATGATAACAGTATTATGTTAATTAATTGACATAATATGCCACCTGTATTATGATATAATGTATAAATTTAACAGAAGAAAATCTTTACGGGAATATCCATATGATAGATGCGTAGGTCCATTTCATCGTTTCCTGGAAAAGGACTCAAGTTGCATTATAGATCAATGGATATTACCTAAAAGAGCTGTATACTACTATGATAAAACGGGGGTTATGAAAATGGGGAAAAGTACTAAGATATTGTGTATCGGAACCTTGATAATGGATATTATCAACTCCAAAGTAAATCAATTGCCTAAGGAAGGTGAATGCATCATCGCAGAAAGTATATCCTTGAAGCCCGGCGGAAGTGCCTACAGCACATCGGTTAATCTAAGCAGACTGGCACCTGATCATACGGAGATCTATTGTCTGGGTACAGTTGGTGACGATCATGTTGGTCACATATTTGGACAAGAGCTTACGGAGGAAGGGGTAATCAGCTATCTTTTCACAGATGGTTCGAAAAGTACTTCCTGTAATATTATCCTACAGGAGCAGGGCAAAGATCGTAGATATATTTTTTGTGAGGGAGCGAACACATCCATCACCAAAGGTCGAATTTTTGAAGTGATAGATTTTGTAAAACCGGATGTTATCGTATTGGGTGAAATGCCATCTCTCGGGGTAGTGAACAAGGAATTCATTGAAATTATAAGGTATGCGAAAGAACAGTATCAGAGTATGATCTACATAGATTTATTGGTAAATGCTGAGGAGTCATATCTCTGGCTGATGGGATCATGGGACAAGCTTGACGTTATACACTGTAATCAAGGAGAAGGTATGACGATAACAAAGGAAAAAAACCTGCATGATATATGTAAATGGTTCTTGGATCAAGGTGTCACCTTAGCCCTGGTATCGGATGGAGATAAGGGATGTTGTTATGGGTTTAACGATCAAGTCAACTTCATACCTTCATTTCATGCAGTTGAAGTCGATGCAACCGGTGCAGGGGATGCGATGACAGCCGGAACGATAGCGAAGCTGACGGAAGCATGCAAAAGCCACAACCTGCAGATATGGGAATTAAGTCAGGAGCTAATCGCAGAGATCGTACGGTACGGATGTGCCTGTGGGGCAATTGCGGTCAGTGCTTTAGGATGTATCAGTGACATATCAAAAGATAAGGTTAACCGTCTGCTGGGCATTAACTAACCGGTTAAGGTTACTCGTACGGCAGACATTGGGGAGGTAAGATGAAGTCGAGTGCAAATGCTATAACGATAGCACGAATATTACTTGTCTTTATATTGATATTTGTTAAGCCCTTAAGTACACTTTTTTATGTGATATACCTCGCTTGCGGTATCAGTGATATGCTTGATGGTTACATTGCAAGGAAGCTGGGAGTTGTAAGTAAGCTTGGGGAGAAGTTGGACTCTGTAGCTGATCTGAGTATGGTGGCCGTGTTAATCGTTATTTTATTTCCGCTTATTCATTTTCCGGTTGTGATTATTTGTTGGATGATTGTGATAGCAGCTATAAGATTGGTATCTGCGATTGTAGTATATGTGAAGTACAAAACGTTTGGAATTCTTCATACGATGAGTAACAAATTAACCGGTCTGATGTTGTTTTTATTTCCCTTATTTATTCGGTGGGAGGCATCCCTCTATATACTTTGTCTCGCCGCAAGTATATCCGCAGGGGAAGAATTATGTATCCATCTTATCGCAAAGGAGTATGATGGAAACAGGATAAGCATATTTCAGCGGAGATGAAGCATCTGCTGAATGCTCGTACGATAATGACCCAATCAGTAAAGTAATGTATCAATGTAAATAATCAATAATGAGGAGGTATTTCACATGGAGGAAGGTTTAAAGATCAAGATGTACACGTTTACTATGGATTGTAAAGACCAGAATGAATTAGCCAAATTTTATGCAGACTTGTTACATTGGGAGGTAATGCTTATTGATGAATATTATGCTTGTGTGTATGCTCCGGGGACCAATCAGGGAGCATATCCCGGTATCGTTTTTCAAAGGAATCCCGAGTATAAACCGCCTGTGTGGCCGGATGAGCCTGATTCGCAACAACAAATGGCTCATATAGATTTTGCAGTGAATGATCTGGAAAAAGCAGTTCAACATGCAATCCAATGTGGTGCAACAATCGCAGAACAGCAATTTTCCGATGACTGGAGGGTGATGTTTGACCCTGCAGGACACCCATTTTGCCTATGTATGATGAAATCTGTGATGGAGAGTGCCCATTTTGCTTTATTATAATACCTTCAGACAGATTTTATAGATTACTCCAATCCGATACGGAAAGTATCGAAACATATGTAGTACCAGTTGTTTTGAATGATTAACATTAGATTAAGATTGAGTAATAATCTGGTAGAGTTATTTTATTTCCTCTGCCACTATGTTATAATTCGGTATGCTTATAAAAAAGTAATAAGCAGTTCGAAAGGGATTCGCATTACAGAGGTGACGAGTGAATATTCAGATAGAAGAACTGGGAGTAAGCCAATTATACCTTAGTCAGGATAAAATTCAGAAGCTACAAGGATGGTTTGATCCATTGAGAATCAACGATTATGACCCATTGCCGGTCCGTGATTTTTACGGTAACGGTCATTATGTCTTAACAGATGGTCATACCAGAGCATACCTGTGTTATAAAAGCGGTATCACTACTATCCCTGTTGTGATTGATCAGGATGATATAGTGACCTGTGATATGGGCATCACCTTGTATTGGACGTATATCGATTGGTGTAAGGGGCATCATATTCTTACTGTGAAGGACCTGGAGCACAGAATCATTTCATCCCGTGATTATGAATTTTTATGGCTGGAACGCTGCGACAGGCTATATCATCTCATTGATGCCATTGGTGACAGTTTGTCGCCGGAGTATTATGAGGAGCTTAGGAAGCTTGGGGAGAGCAGAAGCCTGATCCTATATGGAGCCAATCAGGAATTATCCTGCTATTATTACGAAGATGGGATAGGTGATTTGTGGATTTACACAAAAGAGAGATTTCTGATGGAGAGGTGTTTGAGAAAATGATCATAGAGAAAGCTACGGTAGAGGATGCCGTTGATATTTTGGACCTCCAGAAGCGGGCATATGTTAGTGAAGCAAAAATCAATAATGACTATACGATTCCACCCTTAACACAGACGATTGAGAGTATGCAAAACGACTTCAATCGATGTTTGTTTCTCAAGGCGGTAGAAGCCGGAAAGATTATTGGTTCAGTGAAGGGCTATGAAGAGAACGGAACCTGTTACATAGGAAGACTGATTGTCTCTGAGGAACATCAGAATAAAGGTATTGGGACCTCTTTACTGAAGAGTATCGAGAAGGAATTCAGCTATGTTACAAGGTATGAGCTGTTTACCGGTAAAAAGAGTGAGAAGAATCTATACCTGTATCAGAAAAATGGTTACCGCATTTTCAAAGAAGAAAAACTGAGTGAGAAGACAACCCTTGTCTTCTTGGAAAAGCTTAATTAGTTAGGGCAGATGGAATTGCTTTATGTTGTAGTAATACTCATAGAAAGATCAGACATACAGATAAAAGGAAGGTTATAGCACGATGTTGATATTGCAAAAAGGAAGACCGGAAGATGAGACCGGAAGGTTGGATAAAGAAATAAGAGTATATGATTTATTGGATCGCCTGGGTATCGCTTATGACAGAGTGGACCATGAAGCCCTGGCTACAATGGAAGCCTGCATAGAGGTGGATGAGCTGCTGGATGTGAATATGTGCAAGAATCTCTTTCTATGCAATGCCCAGAAGACGAAATTTTATCTGCTGCTGATGCCGGGAGAGAAGAAGTTCAAGACCAAGGATTTATCGGGACAGATTGGCAGTGCGAGGTTGTCCTTTGCTTCTGCTGAGGACATGGAGAGGCTGATGGATATCACTCCCGGATCAGTCAGTGTGATGGGACTGATGAATGATTCCGAAAATCAGGTACAGCTCTTAATTGATGAGGAGCTTCTTGGGGATAAATATCTGGCTTGCCACCCCTGTATCAATACTGCCAGTATCAAGTTTTATACGATGGAGCTATTGAACCGCATACTTCCGGAAGTAAAACATGAGCCTATATTTGTTAGATTATAGATCAGGGAAGGAAGCGGGTCAGGTAAGTAAATGCGTATCATTCGATTTATCAGTAAAATAATCATATTCTTTTTATGCCTTATCATAGGAGCCAAGGCTCTTGACGTGAATAGAACTATCGGGACCTGCCTTTTAGTCATAACAGCTGGACTTCCCCTATGGTCAATATTTCTTAAGAACCGTATTGATCGATGGTGGGCGCTGATCCCAGCCTGGCTCCTCCCTGCGGAGGTATTACTGATTCTTAAACTGGAAGGAGGAATGAATGAGCTGCTCGGCACTTTGGTTCTGCTAGCAGTTGCATCACCCTTTGCCATATGGTACATAATCAAGCATCGAAAGCTTATTCATAAAATGAATATCCTTACCCATAGTTTATTGGGTACTCTTATGTTTGTCGGACTGATTCTCCTCTATCTTGTTGCCTGGAGTATGACACCATTTTCAGGGGTAGCACGGAACCTTTATTATGGAGGAGCTTATGTGGGGGACTGGAAGCACTTTCCCAGCAGAACTGCTATGAACAAGGATCCGGTATATCTTTTCAATCCCGCTGTTAATGGTAATCCTGATGAATTATCAGATCAATACCTGGAAATCGTGTACGATACCTTACCTGATAGCAAAAATCACTATAATTCGCTTGAAGACTTCTTAAAGAGCACAGATACAACTTCCTTCCTCGTTATCCGGGATGATGCGATTCTGTATGAATGGTACGGTAACGGATATAACCGTGACAGCATAGTAACAAGCTTCTCAGTGGCAAAATCCTTTGTATCAGCCCTGATTGGTTTTGCAATCGAAGATGGATATATCCATTCTGTGGAGGATCCGATTACAGACTATATTCCAGAGCTTCTGCATAGAGACAGTCGTTTTAGAGAAATCACAATCAGACATCTGCTCACGATGACCTCAGGACTCAAATATGTGAAGGACGGACCGCCCTGGGGTGATGATATGAGAACCTATTATGCGATAGATTTGCGTAAGTCTGCCTTATCAGTTGAGATAGAGAAGAAACCAGGAGAAGAATTCCTGTATAATAATTATAATCCGCTACTTCTCGGATTAATCCTTGAGCGGGCAACAGGAAGGTCTGCCACAGAGTATCTGGAAGAGAAAATATGGCAGCCTCTTGGAATGGAAGCACCTTGCACTTGGAGCATGGATAGCGAGAAATCCGGTTTTGAGAAGATGCAGGTTGGGATAAATGCCAGGGCAATTGACTTCGCTAAGTTTGGCAAGCTTTATCTTGATCAGGGTAACTGGAAAGGTAAGCAGTTACTATCAGCTGACTGGATCTCAAAATCTACCAGTAAAGAGTATCAAAAGGATCTGAGGAAAGATTATCTGTATGCATGGTGGAGCCTTGAAAATGGTTTCGCGGCTATAGGCGCTTTCGGTCAGTATATCTGTGTATTTCCGGATCAGAAAATGATTGTCTTACGCTTTGGCACGGCCAGCCATCTGGGGGATGTTTGGGAGGACATTTTTACAGGTATAGCTAAAGAATAACGAAATAAAATCGGTGCATTCGGGGTCCTACTGTTGGTTAATTACTGGCTAATTGGTATCTCCAAGGGTAATGAAGGTGTAAGCTAACATAGTTTGGAATATTACTAATAAATTCGGATATATAGAAAGGATGTATGATCATGCAACAATGGGAGTACAAGACACTTGAGTTTGCTACCACAGGATTTTCAGGAGGTTTATTAGATATTCGATCCTTTAATGATGCCTTGAATGAATATGGGGAGCATGGCTGGGAGCTGGTGAACTGCTTTGATACCAATCAGTCTTACGGCGCAAGCAGGAAGGTGATTGCGGTAATGAAAAGGCAGAGATAAAATTGATTTCCTTCTAGTCGGCATAGGATAAGTTATCAGGAGATTGGGTGGTATGATATGGAACATGTGCAGGAGTTTATCAATGATAAACATGGATGATGACGCATTGTTTTATGAAGCCTTACGAGAGAATTCCATCGCGAAAATGAAGCAGGTAGCGAAAAGCGACCTCCATAATCATGCGGGCAGGGGAGGTAATATGAAATACCTTTCTGCCCAGGCAGGCTGCTCCATTACTCCGGCAAGAAAGCCATTTGCTTCCTTAAGTGAGATGCAGGAATGGTTTGAACAGAATGTCAAGGTACATTTTCCCGGCCTGGATGGATACCTGAAAAGGGTAGAAGCCTCCTTTGTTCAGGCAGCTGAGGACCATATTCAGGTACTGTCTTTGAGCTATAGTATGAGTGAAGCGAATCAAATGGGAGGCATAGAACCCTTTATTCGGGTTATGCAGGAGCTTCATAGAAAAAATTCTCCTGACACTGACTTTTATCCGGAGCTTGTATTAGGGCAGGCAGAGGATATCGAGCTGGAATTAAGCAGACTGGAGAGAATCTTCAGTTATCAATGGTTTCAATCTGTGGATTGGCAGGAGGAAGTAAATTCCGAAAGTATCAAAGCAATCAGACCCTTATTCAGAAAGGCAAAGCAGCATGGCTTAAAGCTGAGAGCCCATGTGGGCGAATTCACAGGGGCAGGGGAAGTCAGAGCATGTGTGGAGGAGCTTGAACTGGACGAAGTCCATCATGGTCTTGCAGCGGTCACATCGAAGGAGCTGATGCGCTTCCTGGCAGATCATAAGATACAGCTGAATCTCTGTCCCACCAGTAATATTATGCTGGGAAGGGTCAGGAGCTATGAAACCCATCCGATCAGGCAGCTTTATGATCAGGGCATCAAGGTAACAATCAATACCGATGATTTGCTGATTTTTAATGCCACAGCATCGGATGAATATCTGCATCTGTATCAGAGCGGATTGATGTCGGAGCAAGAGCTGAATGAGATCAGGAAGACCGGCTTACAGTCATATCAGAATATATAAAGAAACAGTGTTCCTAAGAGCAGTAAGTATGCAATAGAAATAAGCAGACTGGCTGCTCTGTTTTATCGTAATATTACATCTTGTCAGGTTAGATTAAATTGACAGAATATATCCCTTGTATTAAGATAATTATATCATTACTACCTTAGCGAGCAGGATTTATCATGCCACAATCAATGATTTTCTTTTCTGTAAGTCTAGAGCAAGTACCAAGATTCAAAATAACAAAACTTAATATAGGAGGATCATATGGAGCTTCAATTCAAAGATCGGCTGTCCTTAGGGGTAGCTTCATCAGCAACTCAGATTGAAGGCGGCGAGTGTGGATCTAACTGGAATGATTGGTTTCATAAGGGCAGAATCAAGGATCATACGGATCCGGCCAGAGCGACGGACCATTATCATCTATGGCAGCAGGATGCGGATCTGATGGCAGAGATGAAGATCAAGCATTACCGGCTGGGCATCGAGTGGGCCAGAATATGTCCCAAGGAGGGTGAGGTGGATCAGGAAGCAGTCGCCCACTACAGAGAGGAGCTTCTTTATCTGCGGGACAAAGGAATTCAAGTTCTTCTCACCATCCACCATTTTACGAACCCCATGTGGTTTGAAGAAAAAGGCGGCTTTACGAAGAGGGAGAACCTGCAGTACTTCCTTGACTTTGTTCAGTTAGTGATAGAGGCTTACGGTGATATCGTTTCCGAGTACATAACCATTAACGAGCCTAATGTATATGCAACGAGCTCCTATTATTTCGGGGACTGGCCTCCGGGAGAAAAATCCTTTCAGAAAGCCATTACAGTTATGTCCAATATGTCCTACTGCCATATCAAGGCCTACCAGCTCATTCATGGCCTGCGGCGGAAGCAGGGCTATGAGGATACGAAGGTGAGCTTTGCCCATCATGTTAGGATTTTTGATCCAAAGAATGCGAAGAATCCCTGGCATCTTATCTGCGCCAGGCTTTTGGATTGGTTTTTCCAGGGGGCGATAAACAAGTCCATGCTTATCGGAAAATTTAAATGGCCTCTAAAGGGATGGAAAGAGATTACCCCCGGTGAATACTGTGATTTTATCGCAATTAATTACTATACCAGAACGACCGTATCAGGCTTTGGGGATGGAACCAGGCAGGATGGTCCCAAGAATGATCTGGGATGGGAGATCTATCCGGAGGGTCTAATCCGCTGTACGGATAAGGTTTATCAGGTGTTGCGGCGTCCGATTTATATTACGGAGAATGGAACCTGTGATAACCGGGATAGCTTCCGAAGCAGATATATCTATGAGCATTTAAAGGTAATTACAGAATCAAAGCTACCCATCACCCGCTATTATCACTGGTGCTTTTGTGATAATTTTGAGTGGATCGAGGGGGAAAGTGCCCGCTTCGGGCTGGTTCATGTAAATTATGAAACCCAGGAACGAGCCGTGAAGAAGTCCGGGGAGTTCTATACCGGAATGATTGAGCAGGAAGGGGTCACAAAGGAAATGTATCAGGAATATGTGGCACCCCAAAGCTATAGAGAAGGATAAGGAGAGAGGACTTTGATTAATATACGTGAGAACAACTTTCGACTGGATACAGAGCATACGACCTATTTGTTTCGTAAGACGAAGTATGGTCATCTGGAGCATGTTTATTATGGAAATCGATTAGGAGATATAGATACAACAGACACCCTGGCACAGAAGCGGTCTATCCAGATCGGCACCAATGTTCTGTACAGTACGGAGGACGATGTCTACTCTCTGGACAGTCTGTGCCTGGAATGGTCCGGTCAGGGGAGGGGGGATTACAGACAGAGCCCGACAGAGTTTATGATGCCGGACGGTAGTTATACTACAGATTTTGTCTATGACAGCCATAAGGTCCTGGAGGGAGTAGTTCCTATGGACACCCTTCCCTCTGCCTATGGGGGAAATCAAACCTTGGTCATTACCCTGAAGGACTTGGCCTTTCCGGTCTATATTGACTTGTATTATTCTGTCTATGAACAGACAGATGTCATCACCAGAAGATCAGTCATCCGTAATGAGGGAAAGGAACCGCTCACCCTTCACCGAATCATGAGTATGTCCCTGGATCTGCCGGATGAGAACTTTCATATGTATACCCTGGATGGAGCTTGGATCAAGGAAGCCAATTTACATGAACGAAACGTTTCCTATGGAATCACGGTAAATTCTTCCATAACGGGGGCAAGCAGTAACCGTCATAATCCGGCCTTTTTATTGGCTGAAGCAGATGCGAATGAGAGCTATGGTAATGTGTATGCCTTTAATCTGGTTTACAGCGGCAACCACTACAGCCTGGCAGAGAAGAGCAACAGAGATTATGTTCGGGTCAGCATGGGAATCAATCCTCATTGCTTCGAATGGAGGTTATCCCAGGGTGAGAAGTTCGAAGCTCCGGAAAGTGTGCTGACCTATAGCAGCAAGGGCTTCAATGGAGCAAGCCGGCAAATGCATGATTTTATCAATGAACATATCGTCAGAGGAGCATACAAGAAGAAGGAAAGACCGGTTCTGCTGAACAACTGGGAGGCCCATTTCTTCAAATTCAATGAGGGCAAGCTCCTGAAGCTGGCCAAGGAGGCCAAGGAGCTGGGAGTTGAGCTCTTTGTCCTGGATGATGGCTGGTTTGGAGAGAGAAATAATGATAAGGCAGGACTGGGAGATTATAAGGTAAATTCTAAGAAGCTGCCCCATGGGATGAAGGCCTTTGCAGATAAGATCAGGAACATCGGCCTGGACTTTGGTCTCTGGTTTGAGCCTGAGATGGTAAATGAAGATAGTGAGCTTTATAGGACCCATCCGGAATATGCGGTGAAGCTCCCCAATCGACAGACAGTCTACGGCAGGAATCAGCTGGTACTGGATCTATGCCGCAAGGAAGTCCGTGATTATATCGTTGACCAGGTCTCTCATATCTTGGATGAAGCTGGTATCAGCTATGTGAAATGGGATATGAACCGTCATATCGCAGATAGCTTTTCCGAGACCCTTAAGAATCAGGGTGAATTCTATCATCGTTATATTATAGGCCTTTATGAGATACTGACCCGTATCTTTGGTCCGCGGCCGCATATTTTATTGGAGAGCTGCTCCAGTGGCGGTAACCGTTTTGATTTGGGTATGCTCTGCTTCAGTCCTCAGGTCTGGTGCTCCGATGATACGGACCCGATCGAACGTCTGAAGATACAGGCAGGGTTGTCCTATTTTTATCCGCAGTCTGTTATGGGAGCCCATGTTTCCCAGGCACCCCATCAGCAAACCCTGCGGGATACCCCTCTGGCTACCCGTTTTCATGTGGCCTGCTTCGGATGTCTCGGTTATGAGCTTGATTTGAAGTACCTGACCCCGGAAGAGAAGAAGGATGTGACGGAGCAGATAGCCTTCTATAAGCAATATCGCAGAATTTTCCAATATGGAAGGTTCTACAGAATCAAGTCCTATAAAGAGAATAAGGTTCAGTGGCAGGTGGTGAGCGAGGATCAGAGAACTGCTTTAACAGGCTTCTTTCAGACCTTGGCCACAGCGGCGGAAAGCAGTGACAGACTGAAGGTCACCGGACTGAAGCGAGGGAGCTACACCCTTCGGACCAGACCGCAGAGACTATATATCGAACGCTTTGGAGGACTGATGAAGCATATCCTGCCGGTGGAGCTGAACCCGGACGGCGTAATCCTGCGGACAGCGAACCGCCATTACAGTCTGA
Organism: Bacillota bacterium; assembly: GCA_023441965.1. Taxonomy (GTDB): domain Bacteria; phylum Bacillota; class Clostridia; order Lachnospirales; family Lachnospiraceae; genus Mobilitalea. The sequence continues at coordinate 5,743 of JAEZNB010000090.1, read as the reverse complement.
CGGACTGCGTGGAGACCTATACCTGTTCCTCCGGAGCCTTGGAGGCAGGAATTCCCTTATGTGAGCAGTTTATCGGTACAGGCTACAATGATAGGGTAAGGATGCTGGGGGACTTCGGCTCCAATATGTACATCATTGAGGCCATGGAGCAAGCAGCGCCCGAAAGTAAACAGGAACGTAAAGATTGATTGGAACTTCATAAAAAGCAGAAAGCTTGAAAGGAGCCACAGCAGATGAAAGCAAATAAAAATCGTTATACCTTTGGCCTTGGTACAGTCGGAAGGGATATGCTATATTCCATCGTAAGCATGTACCTGATGGTATTCCTGACAGAAGTTTTAAACTTACCGGATTCAACCATGTGGTGGATGACCGGAGCCTTGCTCATACTCCGGATCTTTGATGCAGTGAACGATCCGTTTATGGGTTTTTTAGTTGATAATACCCATTCCCGCTTCGGGAAATTTAAACCCTGGATCGTAATAGGTGGTATCATAGGTGGTATTCTGACGGTTTTACTCTTCTTTGATTTTGGTTTGACCGGAGCAAAATATGTGGTCCTATTCGTGATAGTCTATTTGCTGTGGGATCTGACCTATGGGGCCAATGACATCGCCTATTGGTCCATGCTTCCCTCCCTGACCCTGGACCAGAAGGAAAGGGAGAAGACCGGGGCCTTTGCCAGAATCTGTGCGAATGTTGGTATGTTTGCAGTGGTAGTAGGTATCATACCGGTTACGACTGCTTTAGGTGGGGATAAGAGGGCCTGGCAGATCACAGCCATAGCAATCGTATTGATAACCTGGGCCTTTCTCTGCTTTACAGTATTCGGGGTAAAGGAAGATAAGAGTATCCATGTGAAGCAGGAAAACACCTCCTTAAGGGAAATGATCCGTGTCCTATTTAAAAATGATCAGCTTTTATTCACTGCAATCTCTATGGCCCTGTTTATGATTGGCTATTGTACGACTACGACCTTCGGTGTCTATTACTTTAAGTATGCTTATCAGGATGAGAATATGTACTCGATCTTTGCAGCAGTCCTGGGAGTTTCCCAGCTGGCGGCCTTAGCGGTGTTCCCGCTCTTCTCCAAGAGATACAGCCGTAAAGCTTTATATGCCTTTTCTACTCTCTTGGTAGTGGTCGGTTATGTGATATTCTTCTTCTCTCCGATGAATATGTTGTTTATCGGAGCTTCCGGAATATTAATTTTTATAGGAGAAGCCTTCATACAACTGCTGATGCTGATGTTCCTTACGGATACGGTGGAGTATGGGCAATGGAAGCTGGGCCACCGCAATGAAAGCATAACCTTCTCCGTTCAGCCCTTCATCAATAAAATCGGAGGTGCAATTGCCAGCGGTATCGTAGGTGCGACTTTGATAATCTCAGGCATCAATGCAGCTGAAACACCACAGGATGTGACAGAATCCGGACTCATGATCATGAAGCTGTCCATGCTGATCTTACCCCTGGTCTTTATCGCTGCAGGCTATCTGATCTACCGCAGGAAGTTTAAGATTGATAAGGAGATGTTTGATCAGATTATTTCAGAGCTGACTGCCAGAGGCGAGATTCAGAAGTAGGAGCTGCATCGGAGCACATGCCATAGGACATGATTGGGATATACATAGAAGTGGGTTTCCATTAGACAGGAGGTACTATGAAGCATTTTGCAGTCAGCGGTGTGGTATTCATTGAGGATAAGGTTTTGCTTGTCAGACATACCTACGGGATGGCAATCAACAAGCTTTTGATTCCGGGAGGACATGTGAAGGAAAAGGAAATGCCTACAGATGCAATTGTACGTGAGATTTGGGAGGAAACTAAGGTAGAGACTGAGGTTGAATCAATCATATCCGTACAGTTTAAGCCGGAGCAATGGTGTATTATCTTTAAAATGAAGTACCTATCCGGTATGCCTGAACCTGATCAGGGCGAGATTAGTGAGGTCATGCTGCTTACCCCGGAGGCTGCTCTGGAGAGAGATGATATTACACTAACCTCCAGAGTAATATTGGAGACCATAAGGTCAAATAAAGGCAAGGAATTAACAGCCAGTGATTTTTGTTCCTCTGTATCAAAGCCATCGGAATATAAGATATTTGGTGTGATATAGTGACAGACAGGAGAGATTATATGCTGACGAAAAACAATCGGATCAAAGATGTCTATGGGAATCCAATCGGTCGGGATATCATTAATAAATTACTGCTACAGATGAATATCAATAAAGCGGTGGTCACGAATCCCATTATCGGTAATCTGAAGCTGAAAACTCTGCAAAAGCTGGTGAAGAAACAGCTGGATGAGGACTTTGTAGATACCTTGCTTACCCTCTTAAATGGCGAGCAAGCCGTCCCTGAAACAGACGCCGGACCGATGAAAATGGCCTGGTGGAAGGAAGCGGTATTCTATCAGATATACCCCAGAAGCTTTAAGGACAGTAACGGTGATGGAATCGGTGATCTGAAGGGGATTATCGAGATGCTTGATTATTTGCAGGAGCTGGGGATTGATGCCTTATGGCTTTCTCCGATTTATGATTCTCCCAATGACGATAATGGCTATGATATCCGGGATTATCATAAAATCATGGCGGAGTTCGGAACGATGGAGGATTTTGACCTCTTGCTGCAGGAGGTACATACTCGTGGTATGAGGCTGATCATGGATTTGGTCGTCAATCATACCTCCGATGAGCATGAATGGTATCAGAGGGCCATTCATGAACCGGAAACCAAGTACGGGGATTATTATATTTTCAAAGACCAGCCCAATAATTGGACCTCCTTCTTCAGTGGCAGTGCATGGAATTATGTTGAAGAACGGAAGCAATATGCCCTGCATTTGTTTTCTAAGAAGCAGATGGACCTGAACTGGGAGAATGAAGCTCTCCGGGAAGAGATACAGCAGATGGTTCGTTGGTGGCTGGAGAAGGGTGTGGATGGCTTCCGGATGGATGTCATAAACTACATCTCCAAGCGGGAGGACTTGCCGGAGGGAAATGAGAGTATCGGAGCGCTCATGGGCTTCTATGGCGTAGAGCATTATTTCTATGGGCCCCGCCTCCATGAGTATCTGCATGAACTAAAGGAGAAGGTTTTTCTCCCTTATCGAGCCTTTTCTGTCGGAGAGACTCCCGGAATAGGGATGGAGATGAGCAAGCTTTTAACCGCTGATTACCGGCAGGAGCTGGATATGATCTTTTCCTTTGATCATTTAGAGACGCCGGGACATACCCGTTTTGACGAGTATCAGTATGACTTGAATTACCTGAAGACCTATATGACCGACTGGATGGAGCATTACGGGAACCGCTGTCAGATGTCCTTATTCTTTGAGAATCATGACAATCCCCGTATGATTTCCAAGGTAAATCCGGACCCTAAGTATAGAGAGGTTCTGGGAAAGCTTTTGGCTGTGATACAGCTGACCCTTAGGGGAACACCCTTTATCTATCAGGGGCAGGAGCTTGGTATGGTGAATCAGCAATTTCAATCCATAGATGACCTGCGGGATGTGGAAGCAATCAATCTATATGCCGAGCTGTGCGGGAAGATGGAGGAGGGGGAAGCCTTCCGCAAGGTATTGGCCGGGACCAGGGATCATTCCAGAACTCCCATGCAGTGGAGTGATCAGCCTTATGCAGGCTTCTCAGAGCATGCCCCCTGGATCATGATGGATGAGGACTATAAGAAGTGTAATGCAGAGGCACAGCAAAGGGAGGAGCAGTCTGTTCTGCGCTTCTATCAAAAGCTGATTGCCTTACGCAGGGAACACCCGGTCATTTGTTATGGGGACGTAATGATAACGAATAAAAAGGTTAAGAATCTGTTTACCTATTACCGTAAAAATGGCACAGAAACCTTATACATTGAAATCAACCTAAGTGCGGATACACTGAAGCGAAGAGGGCTTCCCGAAGGATTGCGCTTGTTATCCAATTATGAGGAGGTATCTTCTACAGTATTTAGGCCCTATGAAGCAGCAATCTGGAAGTTATAAGGAGTGGGAAAGGAAGAGATGTAAATGAAGAGAGCTTTGCTCGTCATCGATGTGCAAAATGAATACTTTACAGGGAAGCTACCGGTAACTTATCCGGAAAATTCGTTCGACAATATCCTCAGAGCAATTGGATTTGCCAATGATAACAGGATTCCGGTTGTGGTGATCCAACATACTGCACCACAGCAGGATGCAAAGACCTTCCGAAGGGAAAGCAATGAGTGGAAGCTTCATCCCCAGATAGAAGCCTTGCCAAGGGAGATCCTGATTGAAAAGAACCTTCCCGGCAGCTTTACCGGCACCGAGCTGGAACAGTGGCTGCGGAACAGGGGCATAGATACCTTAGTAATTGCCGGTTATATGACGCAAATGTGTTGTGATACCACAGCAAGACAGGCACTGCATCTTGGTTTCTCTGTAGAATTTCTATCCGATGCGACAGGAACCCTGACTATTTCAAATGATGCAGGAACGGTAACAGCAGAGGTGCTTCACAGAGCGATATTGGTTACACAGGCCATGAGGTTCAGCAAGGTGTTAGCTACGGATCAGTGGATGGAAGCAGTTATGACAGGCGATAAGAACTGAAGCAGGTAGAGCTGAAATATGAAATATGTTTAATATGTCTTAGGTTAAGGAGGAAAGCCTATGTCTTACATTGTCAGGAAGAATGGGATATCTTATGATCGAAAGGACACACCGATTCCTGAATTTACATTACAAACGAGTGTAGATCTGGCGTTGCTTGCCCAGTCAAAAAAGCTGCATGTGAATATACGGCAATTGGATCCGGGAAGGTATAATTGCCCCTTCCATTTTCACAGGAATGCAGAAGAGCTTTTTGTTATCTTAAGTGGAAAATGCATACTGAGAACTCAGGAGGGCTTTGAGGAACTCTGTCAGGGGGATATGGTTTTCTTTGAAATGGGGCCTTCAGGAGCTCATCAATTATACAATCATACACAAGAAGTATGCGAATATATTGATCTTCGTACGGAAGATGGTATTGATATCTGTGAGTATCCCGACTCCGGTAAGGTTTTAATCTATCCTAGTCGTCAGATTTATGAGACCAAGGACCAGGTAGATTATTTTGAGGGAGAAGATAAAGTGGCGGAGAAGTGGGCTGATTTTATGGATACCTTCTTCCAGTAAGAATGATTTTACTTTTCATCCTGTGTTTATAGTTCCATAAGAATACTTAGCATTGGCTCAGGGATATAGCATCTGCTGTATTCCTGGGCTGATTTTAAATGTAAGCAATTGTATATAAAATTAATTCAATTAGCTGTTGACTTAACCTATAATCTATGTTAAGATGACATTCGCCGCTAAAAAGAGAAAGCTTCGGTGAGGCTGAATCTGAGAAGGGGTGAAAAACATAGCTTAGATGATGTCCAAGAAATTGTAAGAAGTTGTATAAAAAATAAGCACAATTTATGTTGACAGAAGCTAAGGGATGTGATAAGATAACATTCCGTCACCGATAAGGGGAGGCCACATAAGAGAAAAAAATTCGAAAAAAGTGGTTGACATGAAGAAGAAGACCTGTTAGAATAATCCCTTGTCGGCAGCGAAAACCAAAGCTTGAAACTTGGTTTCAATGCGATTGAACCTTGATAATTGAACAGTGAAACAACCCTGAAAATTCTAAAAAACTCAGAGCTTCACATGGGCTCTGAAAATAGATTTTCATGAGATGGATCAGAAATGATGCATCACGAACCGTATCGAT
>JAEZNB010000087.1 GCA_023441965.1 Bacillota bacterium | reverse complement strand
ATCGATACGGTTCGTGATGCATCATTTCTGATCCATCTCATGAAAATCTATTTTCAGAGCCCATGTGAAGCTCTGAGTTTTTTAGAATTTTCAGGGTTGTTTCACTGTTCAATTATCAAGGTTCAATTCCACATATGCTGTTATGGCATATGCTTCGGTTGTTAGCCGTCAACTTTCTTAATATAACACAGCCTTCAAATTATGTCAACCGTTATTTATTATTCTTCATAAGTTTCTTTATAAGTACTGCTTATGATACTATTTGATCACTTATTTCACGAATATCTTTCCGATTGCCCGTCAGCTATTGTCGATCGGCGGATTTTTATTCTACTAGGAACAACGTAAAATGTCAAGTAATAAATCAAAAAATTCGCTAATATTAATCCAGCTCTACTCCATCCAGATCCTCAGCATCAATACTCAGGGTATGTAGGGCTCTTCTCTTTCTTCTGGCCTCTTCCGAATACTGCATGATAAAATCCTTAACGAGACCGGAGTGCTTGATATGGTGTAAGATAAGCTCCGGATGTGTAGTATCGCCTGTATAACAGGTGATTGTCCCAAGCTTAAAAAACCGCTCCGACAAGCTTCTGGTCAGGCGGACATCCTGGATCTTATACATGAAGGCATCGTCCTCGGTTATACTTAGGAAGCCGGTAGTAATTGTAATTTTCTCTTCTGTTATGGTATATTTCGTGAAGCTAAATGGCAGTCCAAAAAATTTAATACGTTTCCTTTCTACAAATCCCATATCCCTTCTCCTTTAACAATTATTTTATATCGATGATCTCTGTCTTCGCCCCATTAGAGATAATCAGGTTGATATCATTAAGCTTCATATCCTTCGGTATTTCAAAAACCAGAAGTACTTCCTCCTTCTTACCGGCCCCAAACTTCATATCTATATACTTCAGATTATTCTCCAGTAAAGTCGGAAGTGGTTTATAGATTGATCCCACGTTAATATCCAGCTGGTAATCCACTTTTGATTTTTTTAGATCAAGTCTCTTCTCTTTGTCCGTTAAGTTCTTAGCTATGAAAGAAACCACAAATAGCTGATTTCCCTCCATGGGAGTTAAGGAAAAATATGCACCTGTCTCATCTTCGGGATAAACATTGTATAGCTTATAGCTTTTATAAGATATATCAAAGCCTTCTGCCTTGATGACTTCTGAGATTGAAATATCCTCCGTTGGCTGATCAGATGCTTCCTCCCCATCAGAGGACTGTACATCCCGATCCGGTGCTTTTGTTGGCTTACTGTCCGAAGAATTGGCCCCGGAGTCTTCGGCTTCCCGGCCTTCCTTCGCAATCAGTGCTTCCAATTCCTCCCGATTCAGTAGCTCTTTCTCGTAGTTCTCGTCATACTCCAGAAGAATTCCGGCCATATACTCTGCAGCTACGTCCGTAGCTTCCTCTGATAATCGATATTCATGGATACATCCGGTTAATGACAGCATCATAAATGTCACTAATACCAGCCCAAGCTTTCTCATCTGAATACCCCCGTTTTGTCCTTTGAACACTCCATAAATACAAGCGGCTACAAATAACATATTAACACCAATTCCAAATTTCAGCAAGATAAATCAGCATTTCCGGCCAATAATTCATCTTCCAAAAGCATAGAAATGCTGCCGCATTCCCAAAAACTTCCTAGGGGGATTCTGCGGCAGCTCGTGATGAAGACACCTTCTGTTTCTTATACAACTGTAATGATAAACCAACCTCACCAGAGAACGTTATCCTAAGTTTTTTGTATCCAGCTCGAACCAAAATTCAACCCCATTCGGATGGTTGATCACTCCGCACTCCTTGTTGAGGGAGTTCATGATTGCCCTTACGATGGAGAGGCCGATACCACTGCCACCATATTCTCTGGTTCTGGCCTTATCGACCTTATAGAATTTGATCCAGATCTTCTCCAGCTCCTCCTCCGGGATGTTTTCTCCGGTATTAAAGACTGCGATCCGTAGTAAGTCTCCATAACGAATTAATTTTATCTCTATGACCCTGGCTCCGTCCACATGGTTGAGCGCATTACTGATATAGTTGGTGATGACCTGCTCCACCAGGTATTCGTCTGCCCAAACATAGACCGGTTCCGTCTCACTAAATCTTAGCTGGACCTCCTTCTGGCGGAAGAGGATCTCGGTACTATACAGAACCGAACGGATCAGTGCTACGATATCAAACCGTTCAAAGCTCACCCGGTTGCTTCCTGATTCCAATTCATTCAAGGACAGGAGCTTCTTGACCATGTTATTCATCTTCCCTGCCTCATCCATGATGACTTCACAGTAGAAGTTACGACTCTCCTCATCCTCATTAATATTTTCCATGAGTCCCTCAGCATAACCCTGAATTAAAGAAATCGGAGTCTTCAGCTCATGGGATACATTAGATAGGAATTCCTTCCTCATCTCATCGATCTCGGTCTTCTTCTGCAGGTCAGTCAATAGCTCATTGTTCGCTCTCTTTAATTCGGAAACTGTTTTCTCCAGCTTGTCTGACAGGACATTAATACTGTTTCCCAGCTCCCCGATCTCATCCTTTGTTTTTCCTTGGTACTTGACTTCAAAATCCAGATCGGACATTCTCTTGGCGATATTGGCCAGCTGGTGAATCGGCTGCGTGAATCTTCTGCTTATGATCAGAGTTGCCGTAATTCCGATGACTATCATGATGGCCCCGATATAAGCCAGAAAACGGTTTGCGATCACTGTGCTTTCCTGGATACTTTCAAAGTTGGATCTTAGGAATATCAGCTTATCCATTCCCAAATATCCGATCAGATCTATATAGGAAGAATCCAGCTCTTTATCGTAAAGCTTAAAAATCAGATAACGATCCGTCTCTTCGATATATTTGCTGGAGTCCTTGCTGCCAAGAACAGAGCTAAGATATCCCCTGATTCTGGCCTCAATCTGCGCTTGACCCCTTTCACCCAGATCCCTTGGCTCCGGATAGTTGAAGATCCAGCCTCCCGCAAACTGCATGTATACATAGATATTTACGTTATTAATCGAAGAAATCCTCTCCAGCTTCTGAGTGTCCTCTTCCGACAGAAAGACATCTTCCTCACTGTCCTCATAGATCTTCTGGACCTCTTGAAATACCTTCCTTAAGGTATCTGTCTTATTTCGTTGGTAATAGTCAGCCAGAAAGGTACGATTGATGAACCAGGTCAGGAAGATGGTCAGTATGATCAGGGCAGTAAAAAGTAACGTGAGTTTTATTCTGATGGAATGCTTCATGCATCTACCTCAAATTTATAGCCCAACCCCCAGATGGTTTTAATGTAGTCACCCTTCCCACCCATCTTGCTCCTAAGCTTCTTTACATGGGTATCAATGGTTCTGGCATCACCAAAATAGTCGTAATTCCAAACATGATTCAGGATTCTTTCTCTGGATAAGGCCACTCCCTTATTCGCTACAAAGTAAGATAAGAGTTCGAATTCCTTAAAGCTCAAATCTATACTGACCCCATCGATCTTGACCAGATGAGCGGCTTTGTCCAAGGTAATGCCTCCGATCTCTATCACTTCTTCGTCTGTTGCTGCTGTTCTGCGTAGCACCGCCTCTACTCTGGCAACCAGAATCTTCGGGCTGAAGGGCTTGGAGATATATTCATCCACACCCAGCTCAAAGCCCTGCAGCTCATCCTTTTCATCACCCTTCGCTGTCAGCATAATGATGGGAACCTTGGAATACTGCCTGATCTCCTTACATACCTGCCAGCCATCCAGCTTGGGCATCATGATATCAAGTATAATCAGGGCAATGTCTTTATCAGAGAAGAACAGATCGATTGCCTGCTCTCCGTTCTCGGCTTCAATCACTTCATAATTTTTCCGTACCAAGAAGTCCTTCACAAGCTTTCGCATCCTGCTCTCATCATCAACAACCAATATCTTAAGCTTATCCATATGACACCTCCGTACCTTTATTTATCCACATTGTAGCAATCAACTATGAAAAAATTGTGAAGCCATAAGTCCTTTCTGCCGGAAGCTACTGCTCGTCCTTCTCCTGTGGGTATATCAGTCCCCATTCGGCCCGAAGCTGATCCATGATCTCCATGATTGCCAGGGTATCCTTTAAGGGCAGAAGCTTACTCTCTATCAACCCTTCCCTCAGACAGCGGTTTACCTCCTCAGCTTCGTATACATATCCGTTCACCTGAAATGGCTCCTCTATGTTCTCCACCAATTCATTGTCTGCATTGTAGAGCATCGCCTCTTCAGCAGACCAAAACCTCGGCACATAGATTCGTCCCTCCGTTCCGATGATTTCCGCATCCTGACCGATTTCTGCCGATACTGCGGAGCTTATTTGCGCTAATATTCCTTGGGGGAACTTCATAAGAATTCCGTTCTGTTCGTCCACCCCTGTCCTGCCGAACAAGGCACTGCTGAAAACCTGCTCCGGCAGACGATCTACCATATGGATCACATAGGAGATCGGATAAACCCCCACATCCAGTAGGGCTCCTCCGCCCAACCGGGGATTATACAGTCTGCCTTCCGGATTGAATTCCGAATAGAAGCCAAAGGAAGCCTTCACATGCTTGATATTCCCTATTCTGCCTTCCTTAAGCCATTCCTTCACCTTACAGGTAACAGGCAGGAATTTCGTCCACATGGCCTCCATCAGGAATACCCCGTGCTCTGTTGCCAGACCAGCCAGATAACGGCTATCCTTTCCATTCAGGGTAAAGGGTTTCTCACAGAGTATCCCTTTCCCATTCCTGATACAGAGGGCGGCATTCTCCCTGTGCTCCGGATGAGGTGTCCCTATATAGATTACCTCTACTTCAGGATCCTTGGCCAGCTCTTCATAGCTCCCATACGCCCGGTCAAATCCGAAGCGCTTCGCAAACTCCTCAGCCCGCTTTAAATCTCTGGATGCCACCGCTGCCAGCCTGACCCCTTCCATAGAGCTTAAGGCTGTTGCAAAGACAGAGCAAATATTGCCTGTCCCGATGATTCCCCAGCGGATGGCCCTCTTAGAGCCACTATTAGCAGGATACTCCGCATTTGTTGTCATAGCTTCCGATTTATTTCCGGATAAGTCATTATTATTCATCTTAAGCCCTCCTGTACAAGTGAAATGATTACCTTCATTTTACTATTACAGGAGGGGAAAATCAAATCCTATTCCATTTTTCTTCATTCTTCATTCTCTGATAAATGCCTCTATTGATTACTGCATCTGATGGCGGCGTCATATGTAGCTTGTCAATATAACGCTCTTTAGCTCTGCAGCAACAGATATTCATAATTATCTTCCAGGATACGATAGCCGACCTTCTCATAAGCACGGGTAGAGATCGGATTCTTCCTGTCTACGAAGAGGGTACAAAACTGATTTCCCTGCTCCAGAAGCTCCTTACTCATATAATAGATATTGGCAGCGGCATAGCCCTTGCCACGACATTCCTCAGGTGTATAGACATAATTGATGGCAACACCATTCTTAAGCTGCCTGGAGGCAACCGCCATCGACACCGGCATGGCTTCCGTATCCTCATAGATATATAGCTTATTCTCCTGTATGAAACGGGTGGCCTTATTCAGCGCCTTCTCATAATTTATTTCACTGGCCAAGGCTTCAATCTGATAGTTTATCATCCAGTCAGTAACCAGCTTCACTTCCTCCGGTTCAGCCAGCCTGTGCTTACCTTCCACAGGTTTAATATCATTTAACTCACGGACTTCCATGATATCTGAACTTACCTTCTCAAGAAAGGTACAGTTCACACTCTTCTTGTATTGATCCATAAATGGCAGACATAGCTCCAGTTTCGCATTGATCCCATGGAAGGGTATATGATTGCTTGCCATATAATCGGCCAGAAGGGAAGCAGCGGGTCCAATCACATCCTTGCCGGTGCCCTGTGCATAAACCGCCATATTATGGGGCATGACATTACAGAAATGAAGTAGAGGTGCTCCTTCCTCCATAACGATGCCAAACAGGCCTCTCTCCTTCTGTTCCACTCCTTGATTCAAGTACGCTTCAAACAGCACCAACTGACTCACAGCCTCATGCTTTAGCAGATTCTCTTCCTGGTCCTTCAGATAATCACGGGCATTCTCATATTCTTTTACTAACATGTCAGCCTCCAAATGCCTGCTAGCAGGCAGCATAATTTCTATAGTAATAATTTTCCCTATCTTTTGCTTTTTAAACGAACCAAGTTCGATAATCATGCTTAGATGGAGCAAAGTGCCCCGGTTTCGCCTCTGCTGACGAATTCCGGAGCACCTTAACTTAAGTCTGAATGATACTTTCCATATGAATAACTATGATATACTACGGAGCTTATCTTAACTGTCTTTTCTTACCTGCCGCAAGTGCTCCGCCGCCGATTACAAGCGCTCCACCGGCAATCAGAAGGATCATCATGGGTGTGGACATTCCATCCTGATCCGCTTCGGCTGTCGCCTTCACTCCATCCTCACTTATACCTGTTGCATATACCAGCTCTGCTTCCTGTCCCGGCGCTGCAATTCCGTCTGCGGTTGTATAGAACATAATGTCGGAGTTCTCGAGTACTTCTCCATCATCTGTAACGACAGCATCAGCGCCTTTATAGACCCGGCCATCCGCATCCGTTGCTGTGGCAGGCAGATCTCTGTATAGCGCTTCCTTATCGATGAACGGCTCGGCTCCTGTGTTGTAAAGTACCGCATCGGGAGCTTCAGCAGGCTCGCCTGCCATGGTCGTGTAAAGCTGCACCTCCTCTGCATTCACAAGCTTTATCTGGTCCTTCCCCAGGATGCCGTACAGGTAATCCGATTGTTGATCCGTTAGGGAGGCTACGCCAACCTCGACCACATCATTCGCCACAGCTGTATAGACTACCTTGATACCCTGGGCTTCCACGTCCTTTGCCTTGTCTGCGAATAAGATCTGATCGATCTCTCTCTGCTTCTCAAATAAAGGTCCATCTACTTCCACCGTGCCCTCAAAGGCCGGGGATGATCCTTCCGTTACCTGAGCGTAAGCCGCTCCCGTATATAATACTGACATGCACATCCCTAATGCGATTGCCTTTAAAATTTTATCTCTGAACATATCTCTTCCTCCTGTATTAAGTCAATTTGTTATAAGTTTCTTTTACACAGCCTCTTCCCTTTATAGACCACTATTCTCATAGATTAATATGCTTATCTTAAGTTGAATACCGGTGATACCTCCTTTCTGATCTCTTACAATGATTAGACGGAGGAAGGTAAGAGACTGTTCCAAAAAATCATAGGAATTTACTGTCAGGACAGTAGCCAGACAGCTTCATGTGATAAAACCGGCATATATAGGATCACTTAGCCTATGAAACCATAACAAAAGGGGATATCCCTCACCTATAACTGCTGTGGATATCCCCTGCTGCATTTCTGTAATTTACGAATATAGTACCGGCTGACAGATGCATATCCTCAACAGCCAAGAGGCATACTGCTTACGCTTCGGCTTTCTGAGAAGCATCCTTTTCCTTAAATATCACCTTCAGTAGCCTGGTCTTCGTAAAACGACCTGCACTTTCAATCGTCTTCTTGCTCAAATGATTATAGTACCAGCAGCCGGAGATCGGAATGAAGCCATTCTCCCTGCAGATATCTGCCAGATGCAATTGAATGCTTCTGCCGATTCCCTTTCTGCGGTTTTTCTCCAACGTAATCATGCCACAGGGCCAATACTTGGTTAAGAGCACATTCGGGACGATGATGCCATAGCCCAGGAGCTCCTGTCCCTCACACAGCTTAAACAGCAGGTACTCTCCCGTCTCCACCTGTGCTTTACTGATCGGTTGAAAGAAGTCCCCTGTTCTCTCTATTACCTCGTCGAACTCCTCTGGCTTCACAGGGAAGAGGCAGCTTCTCGGATACTCCGGAGGCCTAACCTCATTCTCGATGGTACCATCGAAAAAATATGCTTGCTTTTCTACTCTGATATGATAGTCCATACATAATGAAAGGAAGAGCTCATCACCGGTCAGAACATAGGCTGCTTCCACCCCATAATCCTCTAAGATCTGCTGAAAGACCTGCTGTGTCAGCTTCCAGTGCTCCGGTTTCATATAGAACTGTGTTAATAGCTGTTCCTCCCGGAAGACAGCAAAATATCCGACATTGCTTCCATGTACTTCAATCCCATAAAAATCCGACATTCTTACATGATATTCCCAGTAATCATCAACCACACAGCTTAAGGTATCCAGGTACTCCTCCATCAAAGGCCTGATATCGTCCATTGAAGTATCAATTATTTTGTAACTCATCTTTTCACTCCTTTCTGATCGCCTTATCATCAATTCTTCTGACCACACTGTGCGTGTAAGCGCTGAAGTATTTCAGCCAGAGACCCAGGGCATTCGGGTTAATGCTCTCACAATCCACTCCCAGCAAGTGATAACCCTCATGCTTCAGTGTGGTTATCATATAGGCCAGCAGGTTATGATAAACTCCCGTCCCCCTGAACTCCGAACAGCAATAGGCCCCGCAGATGTTCATCATGTCTTCTGTCTCACAGACGAAGTTCTCTCCTTGGTTACCGAGCTTCACATATGCAATGTAAGAGTCCTCCAGCTTGGCTGCAAAATAACGGATATCCTCCGGTGCATCCCGATAAAGCTCCTCCTCTGTCATCTGAGGAAAGGTCATAAAGGTCGGACTTTGCCCCAGATGGGCACGTAAGGCATTATGGAGATCCAGAAG
>JAEZNB010000071.1 GCA_023441965.1 Bacillota bacterium | reverse complement strand
TACTCCCCCCCTATGCGCCGGTGGCGAACGCCATTGGTGCCGCCGTGGCCAAACCTACGCTGCAGGTTACACTGCGGGCCGACACCGAAAGAAAAGCCTTTAGCATTGAGGAAGAAGGTTACCAGGGCAAACTGGCCGGAACCCTGGATGAAATCGGCGCGGTGGAGCTGGCCAAAGAATGGCTGGTGAAAAGGGCGCAAAAAATGAATTTAATCGTTGAAGAAATTGAAGTTACCGGTAAAGATATTTTTAATATTGTTAGGGACTGGAAAACAACCGGTAAGCTTTATGATATCTCGGTGCAGACGCCCAGAGGAATACTGGGCCACATTGGCTCCGGAGGGAGGCTGCTGAAATGAAGCAAAAAACAGGTTTGATTTTCTTTCCGGCCTTTGACTGGGCTATTTCAGCCACCCACCCGGAACGGGAAGAACGGCTCCTTTATACCAGGGACCAAATGTTTGAGGAAGGGATTCTGGACCTTCCGGAAATCATTGAATATTCTCCGAGATTAGCCTCGGAACATGATATTTCAAGGGTCCATATCTGTGTTCCGGGGGTAACGGATCAGGTGCTGGAAGCCCATCGCATTGCTGCCGGCGCGGCCATGAATCTGGGAGACCGCATCGTGGGCAAGGAGATTAAAAACGGTTTTGCCCTGGTGCGTCCGCCGGGGCATCATGCCATGAGGGTGGTTCATGGCAACCGGGGTTTTTGCAGCATTAACAACGAAGCGGTCCTGGTGGAGTATCTGCGCCGGGCCCATGGCATAAAAAGAATTGCCATTGTGGATACCGATGTACACCACGGAGACGGTACCCAGGATATTTTTTATCATGATCCGGATGTATTGTTTATATCCTTTCACCAGGACGGCCGCACCATTTACCCGGGAACCGGCTTTACCTACGAACTGGGAGGGGCCGGGGCCTACTGCTCCACCATTAATATTCCTTTGCCTCCGGGTGTAACGGATCAAGGCTTGCATTATGTGATGGATCATTTAATCTCTCCCATTTTGACTGATTTTCAACCGGATTTCCTGGTCAATTCTGCGGGTCAGGACAATCATTTTACAGACCCGCTGGGCCAAATGCTGATCTCCGCCCAAGGCTATGCCCGTTTAACTGAGAAACTAAAACCGGATTTGGCGGTTTTGGAGGGGGGCTATGCCATCGAGACGGCCCTGCCCTATGTGAATCTGGCTATTTTGCTAGCCCTGGCCGGAAAGGATTACACTTCTGTTCGGGAGCCGGGATATCAACCGGAACAATTAAAGGAGTCCCCCCGGGTTACCGAGGAAGTAAAGCGGGTTGTGGATGAATTGCAGGAAATCTGGGCCACCCGGCATACTAAGAATAAATTGGAACTGGCCGGAGGCGCTAAATTTTATCAACGGACCAAACCCATTTATTACGATACACAGTTTATTGAAGAAAAACAAATTGAAAAAGTCCGTGTCTGCCCCCACTGCCCGGGTTATATGACGATTGATTCCCAGGCTTCCCATCCGGATGGCCGCAAATACCGGGTTTTAGCCATTACCATACCCTTTCAGGGCTGCAAATTCTGTCAGGAGGACGGCTGGGAGGCCTATGAACAATTAAAGCGGGATTATCGTTTTAACTATATTTACCTGCAGGATAAGACCACTGATACCTTCATGACCCACCAGCGGGAGGAAGGGCGGGAAATTCGTTCAGACGGTTAGGGGTGACAGATTGTCCAAAATACAGGTATTAGACGAAGCTACAGCCAACCAGATTGCCGCCGGCGAAGTGGTGGAACGTCCCGTTTCTGTGGCCAAAGAGCTGGTGGAAAACAGCCTTGATGCCGGTGCCAGCCGCATTACGGTTGAGCTGATCCAAGGCGGTTTAAGCGGAATCAAAGTCATTGACAACGGCAGCGGCATGTCCCCGGAGGATGCCAAACTCTGTTTTCAGAGGCATGCCACCAGTAAGATTAAAACCGCCGGCGACCTAACCCGGATTTTAACCCTGGGCTTTCGGGGGGAAGCCCTGCCCAGCATTGCTTCGGTAGCCAAAGTGACCCTGGTAACCCGAACCCGGGACGACCTGGCGGGAACAGAGGTGCGCATGGAGGGTGGACAGCTGCTGAGTGTCTCGCCGGCCGGCTGCCCCGTTGGAACAACCATTGACGTACAGGAGCTTTTTTATAATACTCCGGCCAGGAGAAAACACTTGAAATCCCCTAACGCCGAAGCGGGTCAAATCAGCGATTTGTTTGCCAAACTGGCGCTGGCCAGGCCGGATGTCCGCATGGAACTGCGCAGCAGCGGCCGGGTGATTTTCTGCAGCCCGGGCAATGGTTCCTTGAGAGATGCCGCAGCCAGTGTTTTTGGCCCGGATAATGTCCGCAGCATGATCGAATTGAACCACCAGGGCAGACTCTTAAGTATCCGCGGGTTTATCAGCAAACCGGTATTAACCCGTGCTTCCCGGCAGTATCAAAATTTTTATATCAATCAAAGGTACATCCGAAGCGCCTTCATCTCTTCCTTACTGCTGCAGGCCTACCAAACGCTGATTCCTGCCGGAAGATTTCCCCTGGCGCTTCTGCATATTGCCTTGGATCCGGAGCAGGTGGATGTCAACGTTCACCCCACTAAAATGGAAGTACGTTTGGCCCGGGAAAAGGAACTGGCCGAGGAACTGTTGGAAATATTCTCCGGTCATCTACATGTGCCGGCTGCGGTTACGGGGCTGTGGGAAATGATGCCGGGCCGCAAGGGCAAGCCTCCGGCGGACAAGTCGCCTGATTACAAAGAACCGGAACCCTACAAAGAGAATCCGTCTTCCGTATTAAAGAATAAAACCCTTGTTCAGGAAAAACCGGCAGAAACCCCTTTCATTAACAGCCGGAAGGGGGCGATGCAAACCCAATTGCCCTTACCCGGCAAGACCGTAAGCAGGGAAGAGTTCTGGCCAAAGCCAAATCAGCAAGGCGAATTCCCTGTTAAGCCTACTGTTCCTGAGCCTGCACCGATAAAAAAAGAACCGCTGCTGTTGGAAACAACCCCTTCTTATAGTGCCAATGCCGTCTTCGCTTCACTGCGGCCTGTGGGCCAGGTGTTTCCCACCTATGTTTTGGCCCAGGGAGAGGGCGGCCTTTATATTATTGATCAGCATGCAGCCCATGAACGGGTCTATTATGAAAAATATAAAGAACAATTAACCCGGGGAGTTCAGTCCCAAATGCTGCTGGAACCGATTCCCCTGGATATTCCCTATCACCACCTGCAACGACTGATTGCCAATGTGGTTGCTTTAAGCGATATGGGTTTTGTGGTGGAACACTTTGGGGGAGATACTTTTCTTTTAAGGGGAGCTCCTCCGGGTACAACAGAAAAACCCGCCGAATTATTGATGGACCTGCTGGATCGCCTGCAGGACAGCCCTGCGGAGCAG
>JAEZNB010000044.1 GCA_023441965.1 Bacillota bacterium | reverse complement strand
GGAGGTAAAATAATCGTCAGATTATATTATAACAAATACTTTAGAGGAGGAAAATCCATGAACAAAGCAGAATTAGTAGCAGCGATTGCAGAGAAAACAGAATTGATGAGGAATTTGGTGATGTAATGTTTTCAATGATTAATTTATCTCGCTTTTTGCACGTAAATGCAGAAAATTCCTTGACAAATTCCACTAATAAGTTTATAAATAGATTTGTAGATGTCTTTGTTCTAGCGGAGAGCAAGGGCCTTAGTCTATGCGAGCTTTCCCCCATGGAGTTGGATGATTTATGGCGGGAGGTAAAATAATCGTCAGATTATATTATAACAAATACTTTAGAGGAGGAAAATCCATGAACAAAGCAGAATTAGTTGCAGCTATTGCAGAGAAAACAGATTTTTCTAAGAAGGATTCCGAGAAGGCTTTAAAGGCTTTCATTGATGTGGTTACAGAGGAATTAACCAAGGGTGAGAAGGTTCAGTTAGTTGGCTTTGGAACATTTGAAGTAGCTGAGAGACCGGCTAGAACAGGAAGAAATCCTTTAACCAACGCTCCTATGACAATCGCTGCTTCTAAAGCACCTAAGTTCAAAGCAGGTAAGGCTTTAAAGGACGTTATTAACGCATAGTTGTTAATTAAAACAAAAGAGGCTGTTTTAAATTCCGGATCTCTATGGGGTGTAGGGTGTTTAAAACAGCCTTTTTAGCGTCTATAGAAAGGAAATTCATATGAGATTAGACAAATTCTTAAAGGTATCCAGACTGATCAAACGCAGGACAGTCGCAAATGAGGCCTGTGATGCAGGAAGGGTGACGATCAACGGAAAACCGGCGAAAGCCTCCTCTACCGTGAAGGAGGGTGACATCATAGAGATCGGCTTCGGTACCAAAGCAGTTAAGGTAGAGGTATTGGATGTTCAGGAAACTGTCAGGAAGGACGAGGCAAAGGAGCTCATTAAGTATCTTTAAAACCGTCATTAAGTTAAAACTCTCCTCATATACTTAAAAAGATAAAGCTTGGGTCTAAACCGACCGGCTCTTTTTAGTAAATTACGAGGAGGCTTATTTATGGAAGAAAGACAACAAATTCTGAAGGGTCATAGGCTGAATATTAATGCAAGAAAATCAGCAGCAGTAACCGGTGTCAATGATGTGCTCTCCTTTGATGCCGGAGAAGTGTTGCTTCAGACGGAACAGGGGATCCTGATGATTCGCGGTCAGGAGCTTCATGTAAACCGTCTGACCTTGGAAAAGGGTGAGGTGGATATTGACGGAAGGATTGACAGCTTAACCTATTCGGATAACGCAAATTATGGCAAATCGGGAGAATCATTATTTGGCAGGCTTTTCAAATAGGAGGCCTGTATGAATGAAGCGATTACGGTAGAACTGCAATTCTTTCTGATTTCGATCCTCTGGGGAGTACTGATTTTACTGGCCTATGATCTTCTGCGGATTTTTCGGAGGCTGATCGCGCATAATGGGCTCGTCCTGGCGATTGAGGATCTCCTATTCTGGGTGATTGCCAGTCTCTTTATCTTTGCAATGATTTATACGATGAACAACGGGACGATCCGCGGCTTCTCCGTTATGGGGATGGGAATCGGTATGACCCTTTATCATTTTATCTTCAGCGAGCTCTTAGTAAAGTGGATGACCAAAGCCCTGCTTCTGATCCTGCGACCGATTCGCATCCTTCTGAACAGAATAAAAGGGGTGCTTCGGTTTGTGCTGTCGAAATTAAGAAGAATCTTCGCTAAGCTTTATTACCAATTGAAAAAAACAGCAAAATCAGTTAGAATAGCCTTGAATAAGAGGCGTGAGAGATATCTTGCGAAAAGAAGCGGGCGGTTGGAGCGAAGAGCTGCAAAAAGAGCCGAGGTAAGAAGCAGGAAGGCAGAAGCGAAGGGTAAGGCGAAGCCTCCTGCAGCGGAGCCGAGGCAGGCAGTCAAAGCATATCGAAGACCGGTGGTTCACAGAGCGGGCTCAATTGGTAAGAGAAGGACGGCAGGAAGAGATTAGCTTCAGATATTCTGCCGGAGCTTCCAGCTTAGGAGATGGGACAGGCAATGAGAAGAAGAAAGAGGACAGGCATCGGAATCATAGCGTTTTTTGTTCTTAGTATCTGCGGGATCGTGGCATACGGAAAGGTAGACCTGGAAAAGGAGAAGAGGACTCTGATGGCAAAGAGATCCAATCTGGAATCCCTGATCCGGGAGGAGGAAGAAAGAAGAACAGATATTAAGAATTATGAGGCCTATGTTCAGACAAAAAAATATGTTGAGGAAATTGCCCGTGAGAAGCTGGGACTCGTTTATGACTATGAGATTCTTTTCAAACGGGAGGAGAAATAGCAGCAGGTAATTTTACCATTGACAAGAATTCAGAAAGCAGATATAATGAAATTCGTCACTTTGGCGAAGTAGCTCAGTTGGCGAGAGCATGCGGTTCATACCCGCAGTGTCGGCGGTTCAAATCCGTCCTTCGCTATTGAATAAGGGTTGTGGAAACAGCCCTTTTTTTGCGTCTTAATTTATTTTTGGAGGGATTTGATTTTTAGGGTCTTAAACGGCTTGAGGCTCCTACATTCGATAGAATCAGAGTTTCTAAGGAATTCTTGTCAATAAGTTTTTTGTTTCGGGGGAGGATATTTGACAAAGATTTCAATTGCTACTGCCTATAATAACAGCACGTACATTGATGCGACACTGGAAGCAAAAGGAGCGGAAGCAATATGAAACTATTACGTATCAGAGCAGTTTTAGTTTATTTTCTTGGATTTGTAATCGCAAGGGCGGTATTCTTTCAGATGGATCCCCTTGCAGTCGGTATTTTTACTGCGGCTTACCTTGAGAGGGCCGGCGGAGGGGGGCTGCTTTTTTTTGCGGTACTTGGAGGTGTCTACAGTGTGTTGCCATTTGCCGTGGCTCTAAAGTATCTGCTGACCCTGGTGGCCTCCGTGGTCCTGCTGGAGACACCGCTGCTGAAGGATAGGAATATCTCCAGATCCGTTCTTTATGCCCTGCCCTCTGTCCTATTGGGCTTCTTCTCCCTGATTGAGGCGGCCTCTGTGGGCTGGGCAGCTGAATATATTGCGCTTGCAGCCCTTGAGTCTATCATTGCCTATATCTCTGCAGTGATTTTTGGCAGCGGAACTGCTTTCCTGCTGCGTGAGGACAGGAACTATAAAATCAGTAATGAGCAAATGGTCAGCCTAGCCTTTCTGGTCGCTGTCTTCCTCTATGCTGTCCCTGAATTCGGAGGGCAAGGCCTTGCACCTGTTGAGACAGCAGTCTTCTTTCTGATTCTCTTTTTTACTTATAAATACGGCGTCGGGCAGGGGACCGTGGCCGGAGCCGTAGCAGGCTTCGCCTTGACCCTGCGCGGTGCTCCCCTGTCGGGAATCGGCATCTATACCCTGATGGGAGTAGTCACAGCTGCCTTCCGCGAGCTAGGCAGGATTCCGACGGCGATTGTCTATGCCCTATGTGCAGGTGTGGGCGGTCTGATCTATGAGGATATGGCGCTAAGTGTTCGGGATGGTGGGGCCTTAGCCTCGGCTATTCTTATTTTCCTTCTCTTACCCCATAGCATTACCTATCGAATAGATGCTCCTGAGGGAGAGGGGGGCAAGGAGTCCCTGATTTCCCTGAATTTGAAGAATATCGCAACCTCCAGGATGAGGGTATTCTCTGATTCCTTTCTGAAGCTGTCCAAAACCCTGGAGTCCATAACCGAGAAGCAGACCATATGGAAGCAGAAGGAGCTGAACTATCTCTTTGAGGATATCTCCGAGAAGCTGTGTAAGAACTGTGATAAATGCAGTCTGTGCTGGGAGGATCATTTCACGGAAACCTATCAGTCAGCCTGCTGCATGTTTGAAATAGCCGAGAAGAACGGTTTTATACAGAGGGAGGATATTCCCCAGCCTTTTCTGGATACCTGTATCTGTGCTGACCGCTTCCTTCAGGAGACCAACAGAGGCTTTGAGATCATGAAGCTAAATCATGTCTGGAGTAAACGAATCGCTGAAAACAGGGAAGTAATCGCCGACCAACTGAAGGAGGTATCCCAATCGATCCGGAATATCACAGGTGATATCTATAGCACAGCCTTACAGCTAAAGACAGAGGAAGAGCTGCTGCGCCGGAGACTGAATGCCGGACATATTCGGGTGAAGAGCATATCCGTCCTGGAACGCAATGATAAGAGAAAGGAGGTCTACCTCCAGGGGGCTGCCTCAAGAGGGAGGTGTGTTACCGCCAAGGAGGTGGCAGGTCTGATCGGAGAGGCCCTGGGCATCAGGTTCCGGGTTTCGGATGCCTCAAAAACCGTACTGTCCAGGGACTATGATTCTTATACCTTCCTTGAGGATACAAAATTTAAGGTCCTGACCGGAGTAGCCAGAGCGATGAAGGAGGAGGTATCAGGGGATAGCTTCTCCCTCATGAAGCTGGAAAGCGGTGATTTCATGCTTGCTCTGTCGGATGGTATGGGGACGGGAGCGGAAGCCGGTCAGGAGAGCGAGACTGTCATCGGTCTGTTGGAGCAGCTGGTTGAAGCCGGGTTCCAAACAGAGACTGCCATCAGGCTGATCAATTCCAGTCTGGTACTGAAGGCGGACAAGCAGAGCTTAACCACGATTGACATCGGAAGAATCAATCTCTTTACCGGTATGTGCGAATTTACCAAGATTGGAGCAGCGTCGGCCTTTATCAAGCGTGATCACTGGGTGGAGACCATCAGCTCCACTACCCTGCCCATCGGTATGCTAGGAAGTGTGGATTTTGATGCGGTGACGAAGAAGCTGTATGAGGGGGATATTATCATCATGGTAACAGATGGGGTCCTGGATTCCATCAGAGAGGAGAATAAGGAGGCTTTCATGGAACGGCTGATCAGTGAGATGAAGAGCATCAATCCACAAGAGATTGCCAACCGGATTCTGGATGCGGTTCTGTCACAGAGTAATTATTCTCCGGAAGATGATATGACTGTAATTACTGCCGGAATTTGGATAAAATAGAGGATAGATAAAATGGATTGAAAAATAGGTAGGAATGGATTATGATGGGATAAAAGCAGGCGATCAGGCTTCTACGATTACTACAGGATATAATCAGTCTGCCAATATGGCAAATCAGATTACATGGGATGAAGGTATGGTAGAAAAGGTAACGGAATATATTCATTTGAATAACTTAATCCATGAGGGAGATAAAATTGTCGTCGGAGTATCCGGCGGCGCAGATTCGGTATGCCTTCTCCATATCCTGTGCGAACTGTACCGGGACAGATCCGTGGACCTGTTTGTAGCCCACATCCATCATGGAATCCGGGGCGAAGCGGCGGATGGTGACGAAGCCTTCGTACGTCGGTTGGCAGAGAAGCTGCAGCTTCCGTATTTCTGCTATCATTATGATGTTCCGCGGCTTGCTTTAGAAATGGGAATGTCCGAGGAAGAGGCCGGAAGAGAACTTCGATACAAGTCTTTTCTTGAAATCTGTACAGCTCATGGGTGTAATAAAATCGCGATTGCACATAATAGAAATGATAATGCGGAAACTGTGCTTTTTCATCTCTTCCGCGGCAGCGGTATCAAGGGGCTGGGAGGGATTCCGGCTTCCAGGGAGCTTGATCGGGAACAGGGAAATATCACAATTATACGGCCTCTTTTGCCTATCCTCCGGGAGGAGATTGAAGCATATCTGGAGCAGAAGCAGATCGAATACCACATGGATGCCAGTAACCTTAGTGAGAGCTACAGTCGCAATAAGCTCCGGCATCATGTGCTTTCCTATGTAACAGATGAAATCAATGAGGGCGCGGTGATCCATGTAACCGAAGCGGCAGAGGAGCTTAGGGAAGCCGGTGAATACCTTGATAAACAGGTTAGGGACCGCTATGAGAAGCTGGTACGCTTGTATGAGAAGGACGGAGCACCTGTGTATGAATTGGATGCGGAGGCATTGGAACAGGAGGATATGGTCCTAAGGAAGGGAATCCTCATGAAGGTACTGGAGAGCCTGACCGGAAGCCGTAAGGATATCGGCAGAAACCATGTGCTTAGCCTACTGCAGCTGTCAGGGAAACAGGTTGGGAAGCAAATCAGCCTACCCTATGGCATAGAGGCAAGAAGAGGCTATGATACCCTTACGTTTTACCGTCAGACCGGAGAGCAGTCCCGGAAGGAAGGGAGGGCAGAACCCCTCGAAGCGATGAAGCTGACGATACCGGGCTATGTTTTGGCTCCCCCAATGGCGCTGGTAGTGGAGACAGGATTGATCTCTAACCGAAAAGGTCTGACAATTCCTAAAAACAGTTGTACGAAGTGGTTTGATTATGATAAAATAGAGAATGCTTTAGAGCTTAGAACCCGGAGAGAAGGAGATTATCTTCAGATTAACAGCCTGGGTGGAAGAAAAAAGCTGAAGGCTTACTTCATAGATCAGAAGGTCCCAATGGAGGAGCGGGATAGGGTGCCGCTGATAGCGGATGGCAGCCATATCCTCTGGATCCTCGGAGACCATGACCGTATGAGCGAGAAGTATAAGATTACGGAACAAACAAATAGGATACTATGGATTAAGATAAATAATGCGGAGGAAAAAGAATATGGCAGATAACATAAGAGTTTTAATTTCAGAAGATCAGGTTAATTTAAGAATCAAGGAATTGGCAGAACAGATTAATCAGGATTATGAAGGTAAAAGCATTCATCTGATCTGTGTATTAAAGGGCAGCATCTTATTCAGCTGCGATCTGGCGAAGAGGATTACCCACCCGCTGACCTTTGATTTTATGTCCGTGTCCAGCTATGGCAATGAGACAGTTAGTTCAGGAAGAGTTAAGATTGTGAAGGACTTGGATGAATCCATCCAGGGACAGCATGTATTGATTGTGGAGGATATTATTGATTCCGGCAGGACCCTGGCATATCTGATGGATTTACTCAGCACCAGGAATCCCGCCAGTATTGAAATCTGCACCCTGCTGGATAAGCCGGAGCGCAGGGTAACGGATGTCGCCGTGAAGTATGTCGGCTTCGAGATACCGGATGAATTTGTGGTAGGGTATGGTCTGGATTATCAGCAGCTATACAGAAATTTACCCTATGTCGGTGTTATTGAATAAGAAATCATCAAATATGATATAGAAAAGAAAGTGATACGTTAAAGGAGGTTGTTTGGTGAGAAAACAAATGAAAGGCTATGGTTTTTACCTGATTATACTGGCAATCGTCATTATGACCGTATATGTATCCGATAATTTCAACACCGGCAATAAGGATGAATATACCAAAGCCCGGCTGATCGAGGATGTGAAGGAAGGCAGGGTTAAGTCGGTTGATATATATCAGAACGTAGAAGTACCCAGCGGTAAAATCAAGATTACATTGCTTGGCAAGGACAGGAAAGAAACCATGCCGGTAACCGATGTCAAGGAGATAGAGGGTATTTTGGATAATTTGGGAACGGAGTATTATATCCATGATATTTCCAAGCCCAGCTGGTTCTTAACTTCGGTGCTCCCCTATATTCTGATTTTTATCGTAGTAATCGTATTATTCTCCTTCCTTTCCAACCAGGCAGCTGTCGGTGGAGGCAATTCGAAGGTGATGAACTTCGGTAAAAGCCGGGCGAAGCTGACGACGGATGAGAATAAGACGACGACCTTTAAGAACGTGGCAGGTCTGGAGGAAGAGAAGGATGAGCTGAAGGAAATCGTGGATTTCTTGAAGTCTCCGAAGAAATATATCCAGGTAGGGGCCAGAATTCCCAAGGGTGTTCTCTTGGTAGGACCTCCGGGAACCGGTAAGACCTTGCTTGCCAAGGCGGTGGCCGGAGAAGCCGGAGTACCCTTCTTCTCCATATCCGGTTCTGATTTCGTAGAAATGTTCGTAGGTGTCGGTGCTTCCAGAGTAAGAGACCTCTTTGAGGATGCGAAGAAGAATTCCCCTTGTATCGTGTTCATAGATGAGATAGATGCTGTGGCCAGACGCAGAGGTACCGGTATGGGCGGTGGCCATGATGAGAGAGAACAGACCTTGAATCAGCTGTTGGTAGAGATGGACGGCTTTGGCGTCAATGAAGGCATCATCGTAATGGCGGCAACCAACCGTGTTGACATCCTGGATCCGGCGATTCTTCGTCCCGGCCGTTTTGACCGTAAGGTTGCGGTAGGAAGACCGGATGTGAAGGGCAGAGAGGAGATCCTTCAGGTGCATGCCAAGGGGAAGCCCTTGGGTGATGATGTGGATCTCAAGCAGATCGCCCAGACCACGGCAGGCTTTACCGGTGCCGATCTGGAGAATCTGATGAATGAAGCAGCCATCGGAGCTGCTAGAGACAACAGAAGCTTTATTAACGCGGAAGATATTAAAAGAGCCTTTATTAAGGTTGGTATCGGTGCAGAGAAGAAGAGCAAGGTGATCACCGATAAGGAAAAGAGAATTACCGCTTATCATGAAGCCGGTCATGCGATCCTCTTCCACGTACTCCCGGATGTGGGACCGGTCTATACCGTTTCCATCATACCTACCGGAACGGGGGCGGCAGGCTATACCATGCCACTTCCCGAAAAGGATGAGATGTTTGATACCAAGGGCAGAATGCGCCAGGATATCATCGTGGGACTCGGTGGCAGAGCAGCGGAGGAGCTGATCATGGAGGATATCACCACCGGTGCCTCCGGCGACATCAAGACAGCTACCAAGATCGCCAGAGCTATGGTAACCCGCTATGGCTTCTCGGAATCCATCGGTATGGTAAACTATGATAATGATGATGACGAGGTGTTCATCGGACGGGATCTGGCCCATACCAGAAGCTACAGTGAGAATATCGCCAATAAAATCGATGAAGAAGTCAGAACCATCATTGATGATTGTTATAAGGAAGCAAAGAGGATTCTCCTGGAGTATAAGGATAAGCTGGAGGCCTGTGCGAAGCTTCTGATAGAAAAAGAGAGGATTAGCAGGGAAGAATTCGAAGCCTTATTCGAGAGCTCTGCCCTTTAGAAATCGATTGGAGAAGGCGGAAGAAATGTTTGCCTTGTCCCTAGCTGTAAAAAGGTACCTGGTTTTGTAAGTTTTGACGAAAAAACAAGCGTAATTTTGTAAAGTTTGTGCACACTTCTGTGGCTGCTTATGTTATACTATCAACGTAAACCCCAATACATTATATAGTTTTGCTACACCCCCATAAGTAACAAAAATACCTTCTCCGAAAAAGGACAGTGTGAACTGTCCTTTTTTACGTTAAGCATAGTAAATGCAAGGATCCTTGCTGATTCTGGAAGAGTCTTTACAGAGAATGTAGTTTGTGGAAGGTATGGTTTTACGATATATTCTAAAGTTCTTGTGAGTATAATTATCCTTAACTGAAAGTTTCGTATGACATCAGCACTTTGACGGAAGAGAAAGGATGACTTTTGCTATGCTCATTTCTAAGAACAAATCCTTGAAGTATACTCTGCTTTTTCTTACCGGCGGTTTCGCCTATGGAGCCATGGAGAACCTGACCAGGGGCTATTCCCATATTTCTATGTTTATTGCAGGAGGTATCTGCTTTATCCTGATCGGCGCATTGAATGAAGGCGTTTCCCGGGATCTATCACTGTTGGGACAGATGGCGATTTCGGCAGTCATCATAACCCTGGTGGAATTCATTACAGGCTTGATTGTGAATGTGTGGCTGAAGCTGGATGTATGGGATTACTCAGAGCTTCCATTCAATATCCGGGGTCAGGTATGCCTGCTCTTTACGGTCATATGGTTTTTTCTCTCCCTCCTGGCGATCTTTCTGGATGATTATCTTCGATATTTTCTGATGGGGGAGGAGAAGCCGAAGTATAGAGTATTTTGATTTGAAGCAGAACCGTATATCATGAAAAGAGCCCGCTCTTATCCTTATGGAAACAGTGTTTATACTGTCTCTGTAACACTAAGAAGCGGGCTTTCTATTTCAATTAGGTTTTTTTGATCAATACGGATAACGTTATACTTCAGATCAGTATTATTAGGAAGGAATCAGCACACAGTACTTATCCAAGAGCTGATCCGGATGATAGGATAGCTTGGAGGTGCGGAGACCCTCATCTCCGACATCCTCTTCCCGGTTAATGTATTTGATCTCGGGAGTGATTGTATTCTTAGAGAACTCCTTCACGATCATCTGATAGGAGCCGGGATATTCCCGGTTTGCCTTCTCGATATGACAATAAAGGGTATCATTCACCAGCTCGCCGATCGCCATGGCTACAATCGTTCCATCCACCTCGATAAAGCCGCCGGGAAGCTTGAATTTATCCAGATAAGGCAAGAGCTCCAGGGACCGATTCAGCTCCTCCTTGGCCAGGTCGTTGTCCTTACCAAATCGTACCTGATAGTCCATCAGAAAATCCACTATACGGGGAAGATTATCCGGAGTAATCTTCTCATAGCGGTAATTGGGATACAGCTTTTTAAATTTATTGATGTGGTTGCGCTGTCCGCTGTATCTGCGGCCAGCCATCTCGGCAAGATCCTCGGCCTTGTAAAGGTAATCAGCCCAGTCTCGGTTGGGGGTACAAGGGACATCGCCATGATACTTATCCACCAGAGTGGGAAGGCCTTCCTTAGGGATCGTACAGAACCATAGAGGAATGCCTTCTTGCAGGCAATACTCCTTCAGAGCATCCATAGCCTTATCCAGGGATCCGCTTCCTACCGGTATGGTAAAGGAGGTTCTGTTTAAGAACTTCACTTTATATAAAATCATATCATCATAGATGGTATAGCTGGTATTGTAAAAGTCGCGCCACATATACATGGCTCCTACGGTATAGTCCGAGGTACGGCTTATCTTAAATTTAAAATACTCGGCTGCCTTCATGATGTTATCCGCATTGATAGGTTCAAACGATAACATATTTATCCTCCTGCAACATTCTTAAGTAATAATCTTCACTATAACACAAGAGCACTTTTCTGTCCAGATACCGCAAGGAACATTTCCTAACGGTTCAAAATCAACACCCGAAGGGTGGAATAAGAAGCAATCTGTCCTTATTATTTGATTCTTAGACTTGTGCTATCCTGATTATGAAAATATAATAAGAGTGATTTATATGTAATGAAATATGATGAAATGATCTAAGGGATGCTACAGATACCAGGAAGGACCGATCAGTAATGAAGCTTTTATTAGTGGCAGTCAATGCAAAGTATATTCATTCCAATCCGGCAATCTATGGTCTTCGTGCTTATGCCGGGCAGTATGGGGAGAACATCAGCATCAAGGAATATACCATCAATCATTCCAGGGAGGAGATCTTAAAGGACATCTATCTGCAGCAGGCAGACCTGGTTGCCTTTTCCTGTTATATCTGGAACATGAGTCTGATCAGTGAGCTGACAGCAGAGCTGAAGAGAGTGCAGCCGGAGATAGTGATTTGGCTGGGAGGACCGGAGGTGTCCTATCATTCCGAGCAGCTCTTAAGGTCTCTTCCGGCAGTGGACGGAATAGTTGTTGGAGAAGGGGAGCAGACCTTTCTGGAGCTGACGAGCTATTATATGGGAGAGGGAGGGGAGCTGGACCGGATCAAGGGAATCGTCTTCAAGAAGCATGGGATGACATCCGAGGACAGCTTAGAGCAGAACCCCACAAGGTTTAAAATCATTAAAACACCTGACAGAGAACCTTTCTCCATGGATGAGCTCCCATTTCCCTATGAGGATATGGAAGCATTTCAGAACAGAATCATTTATTATGAGAGCAGCAGGGGCTGTCCCTATGGCTGCAGCTATTGCCTGTCCTCGGTAGACCGCAGGGTGAGATACCGGAGCACAGACCTGGTAAAAAAGGAGCTGAGCTTCTTTCTGGAGCAGAGGGTAAGGCAAGTAAAATTCGTGGATCGGACCTTTAACTGTGACAGGCAGCGTGCTCTGGAGCTCTGGAGCTTCTTAAAGGAGAAGGATAACGGACTGACCAACTTCCATTTTGAGATTACGGCCGATCTCCTGTCTGAAGAGGAGTTAAGTCTGCTTGCCACCTTACGTCCCGGTCAGGTTCAGCTGGAAATCGGTGTCCAGACCACGAACCCGGATACCATGGCTGCGATTCACAGAAGGGTTGATTTTACCAAGCTGTCAGAGCATGTAACAAGGCTTGCGAAGGCACATAATATACACCTGCATCTGGACCTGATCGCAGGACTGCCTCTGGAGGATCTGAAATCCTTCAAACGCTCCTTCAATGAGGTATACCGGCTAAAGTCGGACCAGCTGCAATTGGGCTTTTTAAAGGTTCTGAAGGGATCCCCGCTGGAGGGGGAGGCGAAGGAATACGGTATCGTCTACCGGGAGCTGCCGCCTTATGAGGTGCTGTATACGGGTGTCTTAAGCTTTCGGGAGGTGCTTACCCTAAAGAGCGTCTGTGATATGGTAGAGGTGTATTATAACAGCGGTCAGTTCCGCTATGCAATGGAATACCTGAATCATTTCTATCAGGCCCCCTTCGACTTATTTCTGGCCTTGGCCGAGTATTACGAAGAGAAGGGATACCGGCAATTCGCCCATTCCAGAATGAAAAGGTATGATATTCTACTGGATTTCTACCGGGAAAAGGTGTTAAAATTAGTAGGGAACGACAGCTGCAATGCAGAGCTTCAGTTGTTTGGAGAGATCCTGCTTCTGGACCTGTATCTGCGGGAGGACTTAAAGAGTCGACCCTCCTTTGCGAAGGAGTCTCTTGACAGAGAGCGCTATTATAAGCTGAAGCAGGAGCTTCAATTGGGTAAAGAGCCCTTCCATATCGAGCACTTTTCCTTTGATGTGATGGCATCTGCCCGAAAGGGTTACCCACTGGCAAGGGAAATGAATCTGCTCTTTCGCTATGACCGGAGGGACCCAATCAGCCATTCGGCAGAGATCACAGTACTATAGCTACTGCATAGAATGCTTTCATGGAGCATAGGATGAAGCCTTGAAGTCTTGGGAGCATGATGGCCTGCTTACATGGAGCATAGGCTGGAGCTCTGAAGTCTCCGGATGATGATATGCCTCGGCATAGCCTGCTTACTTGGGTACAGGAGGGTGCCTCGGTGACTTCGGGAAAGATATGCTTCGGTGTTGCATGCTTACAAGAAGGGGAAGCTGATAATTTACGGAAAGGAAAGAAGGATGAAAAACAGAAGGCTGACAGTGAAGGAGCAGGAGAGAATGGAGCATATCCTTCAAGCCCTGAATCAGGAATACGGAAAAGAGTACCGGTGCTTTTTGAATTACGAAACACCCTGGCAGCTCCTGATTGCCACAATCCTAAGTGCCCAGTGCACTGACGAGCGGGTGAATCAGGTAACGGAGCAGCTTTTTCGCAAATACACTTGCCTGGAGGATTTCGCGGGAGCTGACATCACGGAGCTGGAGAAGGATATTCATTCCACGGGTTTCTACAGAAATAAAGCAAAGAATATCATAGAATGTGCAAGTCGGCTTTTAACTGAGTTTGGGGGAGAAGTGCCGAGGAAGATAGAAGAGCTGACCAGCCTGGCTGGGGTTGGCAGAAAGACGGCAAATGTGATTCGCGGTAATATTTATCACGAACCAAGTATTGTTGTTGATACCCATGTAAAGAGAATCTCCAACCGCCTGGGCTTTACGAAGGAGGAGGATCCGGTTAAGATTGAATTTGATCTGATGCGTATTCTTCCGAAGGAGCAATGGATTCTGTATAACATTCAGATCATAACCCTGGGAAGAAGCATTTGTACTGCCAGAAGCCCAAGGTGTGGTGAATGCTTTCTGAGAGATTATTGCAAATATGCAGCCTCTGAAGGAAAGAAGTCGTCTAATCAAAAGAAGGCTAAAAAAGACAAATAAAATTGAAAATACTTGATGAATCCGTCAAAATAGAATAGAATTCCTTACAGTACATGAGAGGAATGGCTGACTTATGGTTATACTAAAGATAGTGCCCGGTCATGTCTTCAGCTTTCGCAGTTCTTCCGCAAGAATGTCCTTCCGGACGAGTCTGGTGAAGGGAAGGATGTCCAACAAGGGATCAATCTTCTCGGGAGTATGCTGTTCCATATAGAGGTTAGCCAGAAGTAAATAGGTTTTCCTCACATCTGTAAGGCACATAACGGCGAACTCAAGAACAGAGACTGCTTCCGGGGTATTGCCGTTCTGATATAAGCGCTCTGCCCATTTTTGCAGAATGCTGACCAGAACGGTATAATTGTTATCGTATTCGGACAGAAGGCTTATATTTGCTGCTCCATACTTCAGCTTCAGATCCGTATTCGTATATCCGGTCAGATTGACGATTTTCTTGGAGGAGAGGTTTAGGATCGTATCCCGGTAGGAGTTGATGGTCGCATCCGTATGATCGGCCATGGGGAGCATTTCCAGGGGAACGGTGATATACTCCAGATCGGATAGATCAGCCCTGCGAGTCAGATTGGCCTGCTTCTCCCTCTCCCAGAAGAGCTCAGACTTCTTCTTGGAGAGCCTGGAGTTCTTACGGATCTCATATTGGAGCCATAGGACAAAGATAAGTAAGATGCTAAGATTCACAAATATCTTCATAGGTTTCTCACAACCTTCCATTATGATAAGAAAAAGGGGTGATAGAAATGTTCAGCAAGAAAACGAAAAGAATAATCTCGATCGTCATCGCTATTTTATTAGTGCTTGCTATGGTAGTTCCTACTGCATTCAGTCTTTTCTACTAAAAAGAGGACCATTTATGAGTAGGCTATAACTACTATACATAATGGTTTCACAAAAGTCAATCAGCCAAAGATTCACTTGAATAATCTGACTTTTATGTTACAATAGGAAGAAGTTACATAAAAAACCACTAGAACCATGACATGGGATTGGGCTAAATGTTAAAGGAGGATCATAAATGGGCAGGAGAAGATTATACCTATCCGCGATATTGTTCTTATCGATTTTCCTGGCTATGAAAGGAAAAGCTGATGTCGCATCAGCAGAAGAAAATGATAGGATTACCAAGGGTGTATTCATAGATGCTGTGGATGTAAGCGATATGACAAAAGAGGAAGCTGCGGATGCGGTGGATGCATTTCTCGGCAACCTAAGAGGTATGGGTATCGCAATCATGGTAGGAGAGAACACGGTATATAAAACCCTGGGTGATCTGGGATATAGCTATGAGCCGAATGATAATATTCGCCAGGCTTTGAATCTGGGTACTGCCGGTAATCTGATCAAGCGCTATAAGGACTTAAAGGACATCGAGCAGGGAAGAATCGTATACCCTCTCACCTTTAAAATCAATGAAAACAGTCTGAAGCTGCTGCTGGAGACAGAGGTCAGTGCATATAATATTGAGCCGGTGAATGCTACCGTTACCAGAAAAAATGGCAGCTTCATCTATACAGACCATGTGGTAGGCAGCAAGGTCGATATTGAAGCCACTGCTGAAGTGATCAGGAAGGCTGTCCTGGAGGATTGGAACCGCACAGATCTTGTGGTGAAAGCAGTGATGGAAGAGGATATCCCGGTCTATACCAGGGATATAGTAGAAAAATGCAATACGGTGCTGGGAACCTTTACGACAGAGTATACCAGCTCTGCAGAAGGAAGAGCCGCTAATCTGGCCAATGGTGCAAGACTAATCAACAATACGGTACTATTTCCGGGGGAGGTCTTCTCCGGTTATGAGCATCTGGCTCCCTTTAAGGTCTCTAACGGCTACTATGAGGCGGGGGCTTATTCCCAGGGTAAGGTCATTGACAGTATCGGTGGTGGAGCCTGTCAGGTAACAACGACCCTTTACAATGCAGTATTGTTTTCCGAGCTGGAGGTTGTGGAGCGTCAGGCACATTCCATGACAATCAGCTATGTGGATTTATCCAGAGATGCAGCAATTGCAGGTACCTATAAGGACCTGAAGTTTAAGAACAATACAGATGTTCCGATTCTGATTGAAGCCCATACGAAGGACAGAAGAATTACCTTTACCATCTGGGGACATGAGACCCGGGATATGAAAAACAGAAGAATAGAATTCGAAACGAAGGTCTTGAGTGAGACGCCTCCGCCTCCGGATGTCATCGAAAAGGATCCGTCCCAGCCGACGACCTACCAGAAGGTAACACAGGCGGCTCATACGGGCTATAAGGCAGAGCTTTATAAGGTAGTTTATGAAAATGATAAAGAGGTCAGCAGAACGTTGATCAATAAGAGCTCCTATGCGGCAGAGCCCAGATATATCACGATCGGTACAAAGGTAGTAAAGGAAAAACCGGAGAATACTCAGGATACAGAGAAGGACACAGAGAAGAAACCCGAGAAGAAGCCGGATCGTCCCACAGACAGCCCGAATGCGAACGAGGATTTGAACCAGAACACAGAGGATGAGAACAGGACGAATCCGGACGGACAGCTACAGGGTGAAATTTATTGGGACCCCGCCTGGGAGGAAGAACTGACCCAGGACTAAGGATAACGGAGTCGGTAATATGGAGATAGGAAAAGTACCTGAAACAGTCCTGAAGAGGTCTGTACTAAAGCAAATCAGTCATAGAAGAGAGGAAGTCCTCGTAGGTCCGGCCATCGGAGAGGATTGCAGCGTTCTTGCCATTGGTGAGGATGAGGTAATCGTGCTATCTTCCGATCCGATCACCGGAGCCATCAACGATATCGGCACTCTGGCAGTCCATATCACTGCAAATGATATCGCGTCGGAGGGAGCTGAGGTCATCGGAATCATGCTGACCATTCTTCTGCCGGAGGGTGCATCCGAGCAGGAGCTGAAGGCTATGATGAAGGATATCGAGGCTGCCTGCAAGAAGCTGAACATCGAAGTGATTGGTGGCCATACGGAGGTAACCGGAGCAGTAAACCAGCCCATCGTTACAGTGACCGGAGTCGGTAAGATGAAACGATCCCGGATCATCAGAACTGCCGGTGCCAAGCCGGGTCAGGATATTGTAATGACAAAATGGGCAGGGCTGGAAGGTACAGCCATCATAGCCGCAGAAAAAGAGGAGGAGCTTCTAACCAAGTATTCCTCCGGCTTTCTCGAAGGTGCGAAAGTGCTGATCGAGCATATCTCCATCGTTCCGGAAGCGATGCTGGCCAGAGAATTCGGAGTGACCTCGATGCATGATGTAACGGAAGGTGGCATCTTCGGCGCCCTCTGGGAAATCGGTGCCGCCTCTAAGGTGGGCCTTGAGGTAGATATCAAAAAGATACTGTTAAGACAGGAAACAGTTGAAATATGTGAGTTTTATGATATTAATCCCTATATGCTGATCTCCAGCGGCTGCCTACTGATTGTAACAGATAGGGGAAATCAACTGGTAGATAAACTTAAGGCGGAAGGAATTCCGGCGGCTGTCATCGGCTATGTGAAGGAAGGGAACGACAGAATCATTCTTAATGAAGAGGAAAGACGTTTTCTGGAGCCGCCGAAAGCGGATGAGCTTTATAAGGTCCTGGGGAGATAAGGCCCTTGTGCCTGGCAGGATAAGCGGAAGCGTCGGCAGCTTATGGATACTGAAGGACGGAACAGAACCGTATAGATTATAATGTAAGAAGCTTTGGGGAGGGGGCCTTATTCCAATGAGAGAAGAAATCTTAATGGCGATTGATAAAAACAGTAAGCTGACAGCGGCAGACCTGGCGATTATGCTGGGTACCACCGAGGAAGAGGTGACTGCAGTAATTCGGCAGCTGGAGGAGGAGACCGTCATCTGCGGATATCCTACCTTAATAAACTGGGATAAGGTAAACTGTGAGAGAGTAACCGCTCTGATTGAGGTTAAGGTTACACCTCAGAGGGGATTAGGCTTTGATAAGATAGCAGAGAGAATTTATCAGTTTGATGAGGTCCAGTCGGTCTATCTGATGAGTGGGGGCTTTGATCTTACCGTGATTATTGCAGGTAAGACCATGAGGGAAGTGGCAGCCTTTGTCTCTGAGAAGCTGGCACCGATGGATGCGATCTTAAGTACGGCGACCCATTTTGTTCTGAAGAAATACAAGGAACATGGATTGCCCCTTGTTCAGACCAAACATGATGAAAGGATGCTGATTTCACCTTGAGAAATCCATTATCAAAGCAAATCGTAACGATACAACCCTCCGGCATCCGAAAATTCTTTGATATCGTAAGTGAAATGAAGGATGCAATCTCTCTTGGCGTTGGAGAGCCCGATTTTGATACGCCCTGGCATATCCGTGAGGAAGGCATCTATTCCTTGGAGAAGGGAAGAACCTTTTATACCTCCAATGCAGGTCTGAAGGAATTAAAGCAGGAAATCTGTAATTATCTGAAAAGAAGATTTAATCTGGATTATGAATATAACAAGGAAACCATGGTGACCGTCGGTGGCAGTGAGGCGATAGATATCGCTCTGCGTGCGATGTTAGATCCCGGGGATGAGGTCTTAGTTCCTCAGCCCTGCTATGTCTCCTATCATCCCTGTACCATTCTTGCCGGTGGAGTACCGGTAGTCATCGAGCTGAAGGGTGAAAATGACTTCAAACTGACCAGAAAGCAGCTTCTGGAATCCATCACTGAGAAGACCAAGGTCTTAATTCTGGCCTTTCCCAATAATCCTACCGGTGCGGTCATGACCTATGATGACCTAAAGGACATTGTAGACGTCATTATAGAGAAGGACATCTTTGTAATCTCTGATGAGATTTATTCTGAACTGACCTATGGGTCAAAGCATGTATCCATCGCCTCCTTCCCCGGTATGAGGGAGCGGACGGTCGTGATCAACGGATTCTCTAAATCCTATGCCATGACCGGCTGGAGGTTGGGCTATGCCTGCGGTCCTGCTCCCATTATTGAGCAGATGCTGAAGATCCACCAATTTGCTATTATGTGTGCTCCTACCACCAGCCAATATGCCGGTATAGAAGCGGTGAAGCACGGTGATCCCGATGTGGAGATGATGCGGGATGCTTATGACAAACGCAGAAGATTCGTAGTTCATACACTCCGGAGCATGGGGCTGGATTGCTTTGAACCCTTTGGAGCCTTCTATGTATTTCCCTGTATTAAGAGCCTGGGTATGACCTCTGAAGAATTTGCGACCAAACTATTGCAGGAAGAGAAGGTCGCTGTAGTCCCTGGGACGGCTTTCGGTGAATGCGGAGAAGGATATCTTAGAATCTCCTATGCGTATTCGATAGAAAATCTCAAGATAGCTCTTGAGAGAATAGAAAAATTTGTTGTAAAATATAGGAATGACAGGAAATTTCACTAATTAGTTGAAATACCGTGCGAATCTGTGATAAAATGTGATTAGGACACATAGGAGGTAGCTTACATGGCCGCATTGAATGTAGACCATATTAACCCGTTCCTGATGGCCTCTACAAAGATACTAAAGGATATGTGCTTTGTTGATGCTAAAGTGGGAAAACCATTTGTAAAGGATCCGGTTTTTTTAGATAACACCTTGGTTATTCTGATTGGTATTACCGGTGCGATGAAGGGACAGGTAATGATAGCCTTTGAGCATAATGTCGCATGCGATATTGCCTCAAAGATGATTATGATGCCGATCAACCAATTGGATGAGATGTCTCGAAGCGCAATCTGTGAGCTTGGAAACATGATACTCGGTAATACGGCAACCATCTTTTCTACCAAAGGGATAGAGATTGATATTACTCCGCCGACGGTAGGTAGCGGCACAATGTCCTTTACGAACAATTATGCCAGAAACATTTGTATTCCTTTGAATTACGAGGAGAACAAGACAATTGAAATTAATATCGCGATGAAAGGTGATTAATTCACCTTTTTTCTTTTTAGGAGGAAGCTGGCAGATGAACATCGTATTACTTGAACCTGAGATGCCTGCTAATACCGGTAATATTGGCAGAACCTGTGTTGCAACAGGCACGAAGCTCCATCTGATCAAGCCCTTGGGCTTTCGTTTGGATGAGAAGGAGATCCGGAGGGCAGGACTGGACTATTGGAAGCATTTGGACCTGGCCGTATATGA
The DNA here is from genome assembly GCA_023441965.1 of Bacillota bacterium. GTDB lineage: Bacteria > Bacillota > Clostridia > Lachnospirales > Lachnospiraceae > Mobilitalea. The sequence continues at coordinate 17,541 of JAEZNB010000044.1, read as the reverse complement.
GAATTATGAAGACTTCTTAAGCAGGAATCCCGGTGCAAAGATCTACATGGCTACGACGAAGGCACAAAAGGCTTACACCCATGTGAATTATGAACCGGATTGTTATCTTATGTTCGGGAAGGAGAGCGCCGGAATTCCGGAGGAGCTGCTCCTTGCGAACAAGGAGAATACGGTCCGGATTCCCATGATCGGAGAGATCCGGTCCTTGAACCTGGGAAACTCGGTGGCCATCGTTCTGTATGAGGCTCTAAGGCAGAACAACTTCGAGGGGATGCAGCTGGAGGGGCAGCTGCACCGCCATAGCTGGGACGAGGCCTAGAGCGAGTACCATTATTGGCAAAGATATGATTTTTGCTATCATGCTAAGGCATCCAGTTCAGCCTGAAGCTGCTTTAGGTTGGCGCGGATCTGAAGCTTCTGGGGACAATGCTCCTCACATAAGCCGCATTCGATACAGTTCCTTGCTTTCTCTTCATCTTTGATCTGATTTTCCCATAGCCATTTGGCTTCTCCGGAGTTGCGATAGATGCCGTATCCATTCCATATCTTAAAATTGCCTGGAATATTGATCCCGGACGGACAGGGCATACAGTAGGAGCAAGCGGTGCAGCCGTTATTCACTCTCTTACGGAGCGCTTCTGCCACAGCGTCCACAGCACGCAGCTCTGTCTCATTCATTGGACGGAAATTATTGAAGGTGTTCAGATTATCTGTTACCTGCTTTTCGTTTGACATACCGCTTAAGACTACCTTCACTGCAGGCAGGGAGGCCACCCAGCGCAGAGCCCAGGAGGCAGTACTATCCTCCGGAGCTATCGCACGGAAATGCTTTGTTACACCATCAGGCAGATGCGCCAGATTTCCGCCCTTCACCGGCTCCATTATGATAACGGGAATATTCTTCTCTGCAGCCAGCTCATAGCCCTTCATACCGGCCTGAATATCGGTATCCATATAGTTCAGCTGTATCTGGCAGAAATCCCAATCCCTGTAGTTTAAGATATAAGAAAAGGCATCATGATCATCATGGAAGGAGAAGCCTATGTAACGTATCTTTCCCTCCTTCTTCAGGCGATCAACCATCTCCAAGACACCCAGTCTAACCAGCTTATCAAAGGCTCCGCGGTCCAAGGCATGGAGCAGATAAAAGTCGATATAATCCATCTGCAGCCGTTCCAACTGCCTATTGAAGATTTCTTCCGCCTCCTCCAGACTGTTGATCAGCCATTGGGGAAGCTTGGTTGCCAGATAGAAGCTGCTACGGTCATGCTTGGCCAGAGCTTTTCCGGTAAACTCCTCGCTCTTTCCCTCGTGGTAGTTGTAGGCAGTATCAAAATAATTCACACCATTTTGATATGCCTGATCGATGAGCTGCTCCGCCTTCTCCTCATGGATGCTTCCATCCCTATGTCTGGGAAAACGCATGCAACCAAAGCCCAACAGAGAGGTCTTGATACCCAGTTTCTCCAAATTCCTGAATTCCATGCTGACACCTCGTTTCTAATTAATAGATTCATTCACTCCTATGCGAGTCATAAGTATATATAGTACATGATACAAAAACATCATACTTAATAATTAAAATTCAACCCCGCCCCTAGCCTTGACTCTCATAAAATAGGATTATGTCATGTCTACTCCGCCGACCTGGTCAGGGAGAAGACGAACTCGGTTCCGACACCCTCCGTGCTGATGACATTGATGTTCTCATTATGGGCCTGGATGATTTCCTTGGTGATGGATAAGCCAAGACCGGTTCCCTTCTTATCCTTACCACGGGATGCATCCGTCTTATAGAAGCGGTCCCAGATCTTCTTGATGGAGTCCCTTGGGATTCCAATTCCATAATCCTTCACGGATACGAAGACCTTATCCCCCTTTTCTTCAGTGGAGACCTTGATTTTTGAGTTATTATGGCTGAATTTAATTGCATTATCAATCAGGTTATAGAGTACCTGCTGAATCTTGCCCACATCTGCATCCACATAGGTCTCCTGAGCGGAAAATACCAGGTTCAGCGTAAGCTTTTTATTACGGCAGGCTCCTTCGAAGCTCTCGGCAGTTTTCTTGATGATATGGTTGATATCGAAGGACACGATATCTAAGATAGCTCCGTGGGCCTCAAAACGATTCAGCTCCAACAGACCAGAGGTCAGCTTATTCAGGCGCTCCGTTTCAAATAAAATGATATTCAGATACTTGTCCTGCATATCATGGGGAATGGTCCCATCCAGGATGGCCTCTGCATAACCCTTGATCGAGGTTAAGGGCGAACGGAAGTCATGGGAGATATTCGCCACGAATTTCTTCTGATAATCGTCCAGCTTACTTAGCTCTCCTGCCATATAGGATACGGCAGAGCCCAGGGCCCGGTATTCCGTCAGTCCCTTCACGGACAAGGGATAAGCATAATTTCCGGAGCTGTATTCCATCGCTGCCATCGCCAGCTTCTTGACCGGCCTGGAGGTGATGTAATAAATATAGCCAAAAATAAGCAGCAGGAGAGGGAAGAAGATCAGGAAGCAGATATTGATCACATTGAAATAAACCTCAGTCTCCTTCTCAATCGCGCTCATTGGTGTATGCAGTACGATATAGGCACGAACCTGAAACTGATAAGTTAAGGTGCTGATGATACTTAGCATGGGTTCATTAAAGATGCCCTTTAGCTTGGTATTTTCCCATTTCGTTTCGTTTAAGAAGCTGGGATCGATCTCATTCAGCTTTATGGTGGGCCGGTTCTTGGTACTTCTGGAATCAATCATGACCTCCCCGTCCTTATTTACAATCCAGACACGGATATTCAGGTAGGTGTCGATGGATCTTAATTGGAAAGCCAGATCATCGATATCCAGATTCTCGACATAGAGGTCTCTAAAATACTCGGACTTAATCAGAGCGGCTTCCGTCAGCAGGAGGTCAATCTTATCGTTCTTTATCTTCTTTTCCAGCAGCTGCATCCCATATGTATTCAAGATGGTGAAGACGATAACGATTGCCAATAGATAGCAAACGACGATTCTTGACCATAGGGTTTTCTTCACGGGATACACCTGCCTTTCCTGAACATAAGTATATGAAATCAGCGGTAAATGCGCTTACCTTTTTGGAAGCTTGGATTCGAACTTGTATCCAATTCCCCAGACTGTGGACAAGCTCCATTGGGCATGATCCTTGATCTTCTCCCGCAGACGCTTGATATGAACATCCACGGTTCTGGTATCACCAAAATACTCATAGCCCCAGATGTGATCCAGCAGCTGCTCCCTGGTAAACACCTGATTGGGATTGGAGGCGAGAAAATACAAAAGCTCCAGTTCCTTCGGAGGCATATCAATGATTTCGCCATAGTACTGTACGGAGTAATTGCTGATATTGATCAGCAGATCCGGATAGGATACATAATCGCCGGAGGGCTTCCCGGCAGCCTCTTCTTCCTTGACAACAGGCTGGAACCTCCGAAGTACAGCCCTTACCCTGGCTACCAGCTCCTTGGAATCAAAGGGCTTGATGACATAATCATCCGCACCCAGCTCAAGGCCCAGGACCTTATCGAAGATCTCGCCCTTGGCACTCAGCATGATGATAGGTACAGAAGAGGTCTTACGGAGCTCACGGCAGACCTCATAACCATCGATACCCGGCAGCATAAGATCCAGCAGCACCAGATTGGGCTGGTAAGCAGCAAATTGCTTAATGGCTTCTTCCCCGTCATTTACAATCAGTGTATCAAAACATTCCTTCTTCAGATATAAGGATATTAGTTCAGCAATGTTTACGTCATCATCAACGATTAAGATCTTTTGCTTTGCTATCATGGGCTTCTCCTTTACACCAAATATGGGGATTATTACTTGAATTCAACAATGGTCACGCCGTGGTCACCTTCGCCAAATCCGCCGACACGGTAGGATTTCACATATTTCGTCTTCTTCAGATGGGCATGCACGGCATTCTTCAGGGCACCGGTACCACGCCCGTGGATGATCGTCACCTGAGGCAGGTGGGCCAGGTAGGCATCATCCAGGTATTTGTCCAGTTCGGACAGGGCCTCATCCACTGTTCTGCCAATCAGATTAATCTCGGGATGAATCGAAAAGGATTTGGACATTTTGATTTTACCGCTGGAGGTTTTGTTAAAGTTCGGTGCAGAGATGACCTCCTCATCTACCAGCTCCAGATCCTTGATATTTACCTGGGAACGGAGAATTCCCATCTGTACGAACAGATCACCCTTGGCATTGGGCAGACTGCTGACCGTTCCCTTCAGTCCGAGACTGATTACATTTACACTATCACCGATCTTCAGATTCTTTGAGCTGGCGGTCTTACCCTGCTTGGGACGATTCTGCTGCAGGTCAGCGTTACTGTCACTCAAGCGTTCTCTTAAGGCCCCCCGTTCAGCTTCCATATCCTTGATATTGCCGCCCTCCTGTAGCCAGCGGTTATATTTACGGATGCTTTCGTCAGCAAATTCCTTCGCCTCCTGCAGAACCTTAGCAGCCTGTTCCTTGGCTTCCTTGAGAAGGCGCTCTCTGCTGGCATCCAGATTTTCATTCTTTCTTGCCAAGCTCTTCTTCAGCTGTTCAATCTCTTCCTTATAGCGGGTGATTTCAGCCTGTTCCTTTTCAATCGTAACCCGGCTCTCCTCCAGATCACTGATCAGATCCTCAAAGCTCTTATCCTGTTCACCGATCCGTTCTCTGGCATCGTCTATGATATAGTCCGGCAGGCCAAGCCTTTTTGAGATGGCAAATGCGTTGCTCTTCCCGGGAATGCCGATCAGTAAGCGATAGGTCGGTCTTAGGGTCTCTACATTGAATTCACAGGAGGCATTGATGACTCCCTCCGTGGACAGAGCATATACCTTCAGCTCACTGTAGTGGGTGGTAGCCAGAGTCCGGATCTCCCTCTTGTGGAGATAGGACAGGATGGACATAGCCAGGGCTGCCCCCTCGGTCGGGTCCGTACCGGCACCCAGTTCATCAAAGAGCACCAGGGAATCCTCGTCCGCCTTCTGCAGGATGGTAACAATATTCGTCATGTGGGAGGAGAAGGTGCTTAGGCTCTGCTCGATGCTCTGTTCATCTCCGATATCCGCATAAACCTCCCTGAATACCGCCAGCTCCGAGTTATCAAAGGCAGGGATATGAAGGCCAGCCTGTCCCATCAGGGTAAGCAGACCGACAGTCTTTAAGGATACGGTCTTACCACCGGTATTGGGGCCGGTGATGATCAGCATGTTATAATCCTTACCGATCATAATGTCAATGGGAACAACCTTCTTCGGGTCGATTAAGGGATGGCGGCCCTTCTTAATATGGATGATCCGGTTACTATTGAATTTCGGTTCGGAGCCCTTCATCTGCTTGGATAATGCGGCTCTTGCGAAAATGAAGTCTAATTGGGAGAGGGTAAGAAAATCATATTCCAGCAGCTCCGTTTGTTCGGCAGCCAGGTTGGAGAGCTCGGCAAGAACCTTCTCGATCTCCTCCTGCTCCTTGATGGCCAATTCTCTCAGCTCATTGTTCAGCCGCACCACAGCCATCGGCTCTATGAAGAGGGTGGAGCCTGTGGAGGACTGGTCATGGATCATGCCCTGGAACTGGCTCTTGTACTCAGCCCTGACCGGAAGACAGTATCTGCCATTCCTCATGGTGATGATATTCTCCTGCAGCATGGTTCTGGAGGAGTTCTGAATGGAGGCAATCTCACTGTGAATCCGGTCCTTGGTGTTCTTCATGGCACGGCGCACACTCTTTAGAGCCGGGCTTGCATCATCGGCGATTTCCTCCTCCGATACGATACAGCGTTTGATTTCATTGTTTAAGGGAGTCAGGGGCTCCAGTCCGGCAAAATACTCCGTCAGGGAGTCTGACGACTGTTCTTCTCCCTCCTTACCGGTATAACCTCCATAAGCCTTAACGCGGAGGGTGGCATCCAGATCACTGCTGATATGCAATAGCTCGCCTGCTCCTAGGGAGGAACCTACCTTAAGTCTCATAATGGAAGGTCTGATATCATGAATTCCGCCGAAGGAGACGCTTCCCTTTCTGAGCAAGCGGGAGAGGGCGTCTGTGGTCTCTGTCTGGAGGCGCTTGATTTCCTTCAGGTCCTCCAGGGGGAGCAGATGGGCACAAAGCTCCCTGCCATAGCCGCTTCCTGCCAAGGCACATAATTTATCTATGATTTTATGATATTCTAAGGTCCGTAATGCTTTTTCGTTCATATGATCCTCCAGATTGTCGACCGGCAGCTGATGATATCAGTCGGGATGTAACCGGGGTGCTGTCCTGTGTGGGAATTGCCGATCAGTTCTTCGTATTATTTAGGCATGTATCTATTTTACCGTATCTTGTAAGAAAATAAAACCATGAATTAAATTTTACCGTCCTATTATAGAATAATACTTATTTCAAGCCCAAGCAAGAAAAACTCTCATTAACACCCTTTGAGGCAGTGCCAATGAGAGCTTATGCTTATTTTTCTTCATATATGATGACCGGAGTGCCCTCCTCGATATGCTCAAAGATGGTTCTGGCCAGAGGAAGGGGAGCATTGACACATCCATGGGACCCTCGGCGCCTATAGATATCACCTCCGAAGGCTCTTCTCCAGGTGGCATCATGTAAGCCAATTCCGCCATAGAAGGGCATCCAATAAGTAACCCGTGCTTCATAACCGGGACCGATTAAGGTGGCATTTCTTTGCTTATAGACCACCATGTAGGTGCCAAGGACGGTGGAGAAGCCCCTAAGCGGATTTCCTGTTACGATAGGACCATGGGTAATCAAGCGGCCGTCCTGATAGAACCATAGATGCTGTCTGGTAATATTGATCTCCAGGTAGGTATTGCCGATCTCGTCCTCACCACGACGGGAGGCTTTCTGCAGATAAGCCGGTTCCTTGACGATTACCTCACCCTTGGTAATGTGAAGGGTCAAGGCTTCTATTTCGGTATCCTGATCGATCTTCCAGCCATAGAGCCCGCCGGTAACCTCTACGGTTAAGCCGGTTGAGGTATGAAAGCTTCTTACGGTACCAACGGTATCATATTTTTTACTTAGGCTTTTAATAAACATAAGAAGCGCATATTTGTTGATGACCACATCCAGCTTGTCGTCTACCTTAAGCCATTTGCTGATGGTTTTACCGTCCAGAACTTCCTTTTGACTCCCAAACAGATAGGTGACATGGGCAGAGGTGTATCTTTCCAACAGATCCTTGGTTTGAGCGGTTTTTTTGGATCGTAGGGTGAAGGTGGGATTTTGATAGCATTGCTTTTCAGTCAGGTCGATGGAAGTACAACCCTTTATGATACAGGCTTCCAGTGCCTTGATCAGCTTATCGTGGAGGATTTTATTGCCGTATACCTCTTTGATCACCTGATAGGAGCCGTTCAGATATCGAAAGCTGACATTCCTTGGCTCCACCACCTTCGTATTCAGGCAATGCAGCTTGTTGATGCTATTCTTTAATTTCTCCCTTTGATACCGATACAGCCGGTCTACCTCATAATGATTATCACGAAAGGCATAGAATACCCAAAGAAATGGATTTTGCAGCCGGCCGGGTTCGCTGATATCCACCCTTTCATCGAACCTAAGACCGATATCCCGCCCGTAGATGTATTCAGCCTTACCATTTCTATCTATGATTTCCAGCTTGTATTGCAATAGGTGCTTTCGGATGATGTCATCCGCATCCTTATACTTTTTCAGAGATACATTGACACCGTTAATAAAGGTATGAAAGAAGAAGTGATTCATAAAATAGATCGATCCCAGAAAGTATAACAGTAGAACTGAGGCCGGGAGAAGCATAAGTTTTCTGGCAAGCTTACTGTTGTGAAATGCATGGAAATGAATGTCCTTCAACGTGTTTTCACACCCCATTTATTTCTTTAACTAAAGCATCTTATGTCCGGTTGGAGGTTTTTAAACCCATAAAATTCTTTTCATGGAAACTAAATTATGATAGAATATTTGATAGTTCTTCTTTGGACCATAATAGTGAAGGTTTCTTATATGCGGAAGGAGAACAGGCTGCAAAGGATCAAAAGGGTCTTCATAAGCTTAGCGGTACGATGAGATCCCGATTGTTTACATTTAATTCATACAATGTTCATAAGTAAATGATAAAATAGGAATAATGTATCATTTCTATAGTTGATGAAGGCTTAAGCATGTCATATAAACTTTATCTCAGGCGTCAATAAGGAGAAGAACAATGTCTGTAGAGGACAAGGACAAAAAAGAGTACGAGTTTATTAAAGAGCAAGTAATCCAAAAGAAACGAAAAAAGATACGAAAGTATTTATATCCATTTTTCATGACGTTAACTATGGCAATCCTGTTCGGCGTGATTGCTGCTGTTACCTTTTGCCTTACAGAGCCCAGATTATATAACTTTCTACATAAGCAACAGAGTGTGAAGACTCCGATTACCTTTCCGACCTCCTCTCCGACGATTAATCCGTCGAGTGATAACACAAGTGATAAGCAGGATCCGACACCCACACCGGAAGCAGAGCCGGACGTAACGGCTGAAATCAATGGACAGGCACCTGAGGTGACAGGTCAGAAGAATCAAGTAATCATTAACCGGTTTGAGGCAGACCTAAAGGACTATCTCCGTATGACAGATGAGGTGAAGGCTGTCGCCAATAAAACCAATAAGGCGATCGTGACGATATCCAGCATCGTGGAGGGTAAGGACTGGTTAGGTTATCCTACCCAGACCGTTGTTCAGACCTCCGGTCTGATTATTTTCAATGACGGTACAGATCTGCTTATTCTGGTAAGCTATGATCGGGTCAGAAATGCCAGTACCATAAGGATGAAATTATCAGAGTCAGATGAAATCGAGGCAAAGCTCCTGGATTATGAGCTGGAGGTGAACCTGGCGGTTGTCTCTGTCAGCATTATAGATATTCCTCCCCTGTATCTGAATAACAATATAACGGTTGCTACGCTCGGTGAATCCTATTCGGTCACTGTGGGCAACCCGATTATCGCCTTAGGCAATCCCAACGGCTATCCGAATTCCATGGAATATGGCATGATTACCAGCAAGGGAAGCTATGTCAGTATCACGGACAATAAGCTGGATCTGTTCAATACGGATATCACCGATACGAATAACAGTGATGGCGTTATCGTAAATATGAATGGCGAAGTAATCGGAATCATAACAAGAACCCTTAGAAGGGGTCTGAATGAGAATCTGAATACGGTAATCGGTATCAGTAGAATTAAACCGATTATTGAGCGCATGGCGAAGGTTGAGCCAAGGATCTATTGCGGTGTGGTAGCCGAGGATATGACCGATGCCGCGAGGGCAGAGAATCAGGTGCTGAATGGTATCTATATCAATGAAGTCCGTGCAAATTCCCCGGCCTTTAAGGCAGGGCTTAGAGGCGGAGATATCATCCTGATGGTGGACCACAGATCCATTATGAATACGAACAGCTTCTTCAATATCATATCAAGCTATGAAATCGGAACCGAGCTGGATTTTGATATTAAGAGAACCTCCGGAACCGGTCAGAGGGAGATGACCTTATCAGTAACCTTAGCTGCAAAGGAGCAGAATTGATAAGATAACATTGGGGTTGAAGCTCAAGTCCCGGTCAAGATAAAGCATCTATGTGTCCCCCACAACTTGTCACCACAGGTTGTGAGGGACATTTTTGATGTCTCAAGATTCTCACAGAATTACTTTATATATTGAAGCAGGTAGGGTATAATAAAGGAGAGCATAGAGAGCTATGTACATAGAAGCTTAGCCAAGAAAGGAGATTTATCACAGGCTCCATGTCTGCTAGGCTGCATAGAAGCTCGGTTATTCATAAGGGAAGAATAGAAAGGGTATATCATATGAAATATATTCAGGAGCTGCGCGAGGGGGATATGATCAGGAATGAGATCTATCTCTGTAAAACCAAACAGGTTTTGACAGGCAAGAGTGGGAAAAGCTATGTATCTCTGTCACTTCAGGACAGGACCGGGACAGTGGATGCGAAGATATGGGATTTTAGTAATGAGATACAGCAATATGAGGCGATGGACTTCGTGCATATCGATGCCAGAGTGACCAGCTACCAGGATGCTCTGCAGCTGAATATCAGCCGGATCTATAAGGCACAGGAGGGAGAATATTATCCGGAGGATTACTTCCCTGTCACGGGAAAGAATATAGAGGGAATGTATTCGGAGATCAAGGAGATCATCGGTACGCTGAAGGAGCCGAACCTGAAAGCCCTGGCAGAGCATTTCTTTCTGCAGGACTCAGCCTTTATCAAGACTTTTAAGCATCATTCCGCAGCAAAAAGTGTACACCACGGCTTTGTCGGAGGTCTGATCGAGCATACCCTAAGTGTCACCCGGCTCTGTGAGTATTTTACTCGGGCTTACCCCATCATCAACCGGGATCTGCTGATCACTGCGGCTCTCTTCCATGATATCGGAAAGATGGAGGAGCTCTCCTCCTTCCCGGAGAATGATTATACCGATGACGGACAGCTTCTCGGACATATCTTTATCGGAGCAAATAAGGTGAATACTCAGATCAAGTCAATGATAAAATTCCCTGCAAAGCTGGCAAATGAGCTGCTTCACTGTATCCTCGCCCACCACGGAGAGCTGGAATACGGTTCACCGAAGAAACCGGCTACGATAGAGGCTTTGGCGCTTCATTTTGCTGACAATGCGGATGCCAAGCTGCAGACGATGACGGAGCTGTTAAACACCGGTGATCCTAAGGTAGAATGGATGGGTTATCAGAGAATGTTCGAGTCCAATATCATGAGAAGCACCAAGGGGAAGGAATAAAGAGCAGCATCAGGAAGTCGAACATAGATAAGAAAAGTGTGAAAAGGTTGCGTAAATGATATTTTGATAGAGAATTATCAATAAGGCGAAAGGCTTAGAACAGGCAGATCAGGCATGGTAAAGAAGAACGATCAGGTGGTAGTGACAATTGAAGATATCGGAGCGGATGGAGAAGGCATTGGCAGGTATGAGGGCTATACCCTCTTCATTAAGGATACCGTAGTGGGGGATAAGGTTCTTGTTAAGGTCATGAAGACCGGCAAGTCCTATGGTTATGCAAGACTGCAGGAGATCCTTACACCCTCCGCTTCCCGGGTTCAGCCCCGATGTCCGATTGCAGATAAATGTGGTGGTTGCCAGTTAATGCATATGGAGTATGCAAAACAACTGGAGTACAAAGAGAATAAGGTTAGGAGCTGTCTTAGCAGAATCGGCGGCTTCACCGAGATTCCGATGGAGCCGATCTGCGGAATGGAGGAGCCCTATTATTATCGGAACAAGTCTCAATTCCCGGTTGGAAGGAACAAGGAGGGCAAGCTTACCATCGGCTTCTATGCCGGAAGGACCCATTCCATCATAGATACGGAGCATTGCTATATCGGAGCACCGGTAAATACAGAGATACTTAGCTTCCTAAGAGGCTTTCTGGAGAGCTACCGGATAGAGCCCTACGATGAAGAGACCCACAAGGGACTCCTTCGACACATCCTGATCAGGGTCGGCTTTCAGTCCGGAGAGATCATGGTTTGCCTGGTCATTAACGGTCAGGACATCCCTCATAAGAAGGAGCTGGTGGAGGGCTTAAGGAAAATATCGGGAATGAAAAGCATCTGTCTGAATTGTAATACCGCCAAGACCAATATCATCTTGGGGGAGCGGGTAATCCCCCTCTGGGGAGAACCCTATATTACCGATTCCATCGGACCCATCAGCTACAGAATCTCACCCCTATCCTTCTACCAGGTGAATCCGGAGCAGACCAAGAAGCTCTATGAGCTTACTCTGGAATATGCGGAGCTTAACGGGACTGAGGTTGTCTGGGACCTATACTGCGGGATCGGCACCATATCTCTCTTCCTTGCCCAGAGGGCAAAGCAGGTTTATGGTGTTGAGATCATTCCCCAGGCCATTGAGGATGCGAAGAAGAATGCAGAGCTGAATGGGATTACAAATGCAGACTTCTATGTGGGAGCGGCAGAAGAAGTCTTACCCAGAAAATATCAGGAAGAGAAGCGGAAGGCGGACATCATCGTAGTGGACCCGCCCAGAAAGGGCTGCGATCAGAGCTTACTGGATACCATCCTAGCCATGGCTCCGAAGAAGGTGGTCTATGTCTCCTGTGATCCTGCTACCCTGGCAAGAGACCTAAAGTACCTGTGCGATAAGGATTATGAGCTGGTAAAGGTTAGACCCGTGGACCAGTTTGGGCATAGTGTGCACGTTGAGACGGTAGTATTGATAACAAGGGTGAAAGAGTAGGGTGTGAAAAGGTATTGATATAAGGGCTTTTCGGGGTTTTGTGGTCGAAGATTACTGCTCAGAGAATGCTTGGTTTTTGCTTCGTGGGAACAGGTCGAAACAAGCAAATTTCATTGTGACAGAGCGATTTAGATGTCAGTGCCCCGCGAGTAGTCGGGTTAGATAACATGGGTTAACGAGTGGTCAATTTAGATGTTTTTTCTGACTTTTTTGAGGTTGTGTGGTCAGGTTGGATGTGGGTATATTTATGTGGTAAAATAGGCTAACTAACATAGGGGAAAAATAATAGTATACTTGTTAGCCTATGTATTGAGCGAACAGATAAAGCTGCGTTTATAAGTAGCTTATGAGATTCGATAATTTGTATTTAATTTGCAGATTATTTGTTTTAGTCGAAAGGTGTGAATGTATGATTGCGTATGAACTTATGATTAAAACTAATCACCAACTCATTATAGATGAAAAACTGACAGATAAACAAAAAGGCGATATTGTTAGCCAACTTTTATCTGCACGTAGCACACCCGAGCAAGCAAAAAAGTTTTATATCGGAGTTAAGTTCCCGAATAATATTGATGATAGTGGACGAAGAATGTATCCTATTTATTATGTGCCACCCTATAATTCCGGCAAAAAACTCAAAACTATCTTCAACCAAACACCGAAAACTCAAATTCTATCAGCTAATATGTATGAACTTGAGGTGTTAAGGCTTCTATATTTATTTGTACCGGATAATGATAATGTACAACAAATGGTAAATGATACATTAAAACGACTTAAAACAACTTGTTATGGTTATCAAGACGATGGTTTGGGCGAATGCTTTGATACTTCTCTTATTGTACTTAGATTTATAAGCACAATAGTACCATATGAAAAGGAATGGATTAATAGTAGAATTGATAATTATAACAATCATGTCCATGACAAAAAACGCTCTTGGTATTCAAAGTGGTTTTTTTGGTTATGCCTTTCTGAAATGCCGTTTGAAATCGCAAAACCTGAAATCGAAAAATATAAAGATGAGATGCTAAACTGGCTCTGTAATAAAAGCTGTGTAATGAATAGCGATCATGATAGAAGTATTCATCCTGTATTAATAGCAATGCTTAGAAATATAATAGCAAAATACCCTGAGTATGAATACATTAAAGACCGTAAGCCCTACATTAGCGAAAAAGACGGGCGTTTATATTTTAAAATGAAGCCGTGATATTAAGCATTATTTTGAAACACTCAAATTACAATATTTTAAGCAATCGTTCATAAGGAAGGTCTTGTCATGACCGATAATAAAACAATACACTTTATACCACCATTGCCTCCGAAGCGAGAAAAGCGAGTCGGTATTTACTGTCGCGTGAGTACAAACAGTGCGTATCAGTTAAAAAGTCTTGCTGCTCAAGTGTCAGTGCTAACTAGATTAACATCAGCAAATCCAAAAGTTTTGAACGGGGTGTCTGGGAAGGCTTGATATAAGCCTTTTGTGTGATTATGAGGCTGGAAACTGAAGTCTCAAAATCGTGATTTTTTACTTCGTGGGAACATATCGAAACGTGTTCAAAACCCAGTGACATAGCGATTTAGATGTCGGTGCTTGGCGAGTGGTCAATATAGATATCAGAGGTTTATGAGTGGTCGATTTAGATGTTATTTGAAAAAACCGAGGTTGTGTGGTCAGGTTGGATGTTAGGGTTAAAAGGTTGAAGAATAGGATAACCAACATGACTGAAATATGCTAATATGTTTATTAGCCATAATGGTAAATGAAAAATCAATTAACGATAATAGGGAGATCTAACAGTTCGACAAATTTGAATTTATCGAGCAGTGCAAATGTAAAGTTATTGATATAAAAGGGGATAGTTATATGATGGATTGGCACGTGATATATAGAGATTTGACAAGTAAACATAATTACATCAAGCCAAATCCCCCAGCCACAGAAAAGCAGATTTCTGATGTTGAAAAATCACTGGGCTGTAAACTGCCTAATGACTTAAAGGAACTGCTGCTAAAAATGAACGGGGATAATTGGCTTATTTTTTCTACGGAGCAAATCACAGAAACAAATTTATCTGTACGAAAACTTGATTGTTTTATGCCCCTTGACTGCTTATTATTTTTTGGAGGCAATGGCTGTGGTGATTATTATGGCTACCCGATTACATCCCAGGATGGAGTACGAGACGATAATGTGTTTGTTTGGGAGCACGAATATGATAATCGTATATGGAAAGCAAACAACTTAGAAGATGCAATAAAAAAATACTACAGTGATGAAATATAACATAATATCAGTCATTTCCTATTCGTTTTATTGCGAAGAAAATGGTCCATAACAGCAATATAGTAAATTTCAATTTGTCTATTGACCTGGAGGTGTTGTCGTGGCTGATAATAAAATGCCTGAAAATCCTGGGCTACCAAAAGGTTCATTAGATAATTATTTATATTTTACATCACCAATGTCACTCAATTATCAACGTAATTCATATGTATTATGGGAATGTGCTTATAAATCTTTTTTAGATAGTGATACAAAAGATATTTTTTACCCGACTAAATATAAGGTGGCATTACAACCTAATAAGCAACCTGTTATTTGGAGAACATTATGTAATACATTCATGACCAAATATGAAGATGATTTGCAAAGGTTATTCTATGAAAATGGCTATTCAGTCAAAAGATTAAGGATTATATTGTTGATAATAAGAAGGATTTTCCTTATTTAGGTGGTAATAAAATAATGAACTATTGGTTATATGTTATGGAACAATATGCAGACTTGAAATTTGTGGAGAGGGAAAATATAACCGTAGCACCTGATACACATATTATACAGGCAAGTGAAAAACTTGGAGTTATTACGGCATTAGAAAGTAATTTATCGAATGTTCAAGAAATCGTTGCAGACAGATGGCTTGAATTATTAAGAGATACAGAGTTTTACCCTATAGATATTCATACACCAATGTGGTTATGGAGCAGAGGCAAATTTACTGTTAATTTAAGTTAGTTGTTTCATAATCTTTACATTAGACGAATTATATGAAGTTGAAGCGGCTGACATCCTCTGATAAACCAGTTTAGCAACATAAGTAAGACCGCCTACCAAGCGAAAAAAATATAGCTAAAAGCAGTGAAACAATCCTAAATATCTTGAGCTTGCGATAGAACTGATAAGGCCGGGCGGATGAATCATTGGAGATAATGTGGTGAGAGACGGTGAAGTCTGCAATCCTGATTCAGAGGACGACAGGGTCCATGGCGTAAGGAAGTTTATATCGGCTATGGAAGAGACCCCCCCTATTAAGTGAAACCGCACTGCAAACAGTTGGTCTTAAGGGGTGGGATGGCTTCAGCATAGCTCTGGTAAAGAAATAATTGTAGTACTTATGACAAAGGAAGGTGTATATGAACGGTTTAAAATCAGCAAATCCCCGTAGGGTATCTATCGCAGGATTCTCATTTCTCTTTGCGTATATACTGTCCTTCCTGTTTGAAGGTCAAGTGCTGTATAGTCTGCTGGATCTGCGTGGAACAGATGCCGGCGGTTACATACTGGCTGCAATTATCGCACATTTTGCAGGGCTTTTTACCTGTGGCCTGCTTGTTAAATTCATCGGAGGTGCCAAAAGGATCATCCTCGGTGGCATGAGTTTATGCTTAGTTGCTACCGTCCCCTTCTTTTTTGCTCCCTCCGCTCTATGGTTGGTAGGACTGATTGTCGGTGGATATTTTAGCGGCTGCGCGGTGGCTGCATGGGGTTTTTTCCTTAAAGCCTATACTCCCAAGAACAAGCGTATTAAGTCCTGTGCTGACGTTCTGATTTATTCCAATCTGTTGATGATTGCAGTTAACGTGGTTGCTATGAACATGTCACCGTTTATCGGGCTAAGTCTTTCTATGCTATGTCTTGTAATCGGTATGGTCTTCCTATGGTTCCTGCCGGCGGTGCAGGAGACTGAGCATGGCAAAAAAAGTAAAAGTAAGACACACGGGGGTATAAAGAATCCACTCATCCTGCTGTGTCTTTTTGTCTTTATCATTACGATTAATTCCGGACTGATGTATCAGGTCATTAATCCTGCTTTTGAGCATCTGACAGGGCTGGTGAGCTGGTATTGGGCCGTACCTTATATCGTGGCGCTTGCTGTTATGCGTAACCTTCCTATGAAAGCGAAGCGTTCCAAAATCTTATATATTGGAATGGCTATGATTATTGGAGCCTTCATTTGCTTTATGCTGTTAGGACGAAAGACGACTGACTATCTGATCGTGGATACGCTGATGCTCGGTGCTTGCGGTATTTTTGATCTGTTTTGGTGGAGCATCCTTGGTGAAATGCTGGAATATAGCGACAACCCGGCACAAACCTTTGGAGTTGGACTATCTGCCAATGTATTCGGTGTCCTTTGCGGAGGAGTCCTGGGAATGGCCGTAACATCGATTGGACTTCCCAGTGCGGAGATTGCGGTAATCGCCCTTACTGTGGTTTGCGTTACACTGGTTATGCTGCCACCGCTGAACCACCAGCTTGTATTACTCCTGAAGAGCCATGCCTACCTTGCCGCTTATGACAATATGAGTCAGTCACAGCAAACGGACATTGTTCGACAAGTGAAAACGCTTGACCCACTGACCTTCCGTGAGCAGGAGGTATTGCAGCTCATCCTTTCAGGCAAGTCCAACCGTGAAATTGCCGAGGTTTTGTTCATCAGCGAGAATACTGTAAAAACCCACGCAAGGAACATTTTTTCAAAATATGATGTAGGGAGTCGGGCAGAACTGATCAGCACCCTGTTAAAGAATCAAAGGGTTGAATGATACATGATGTGACAGAGGTGTGACAGGGGGGCAGAACAAACCACCGGCTAAGCCGGTGGTCATGATTCACCCAGCCGGTCCCAATGACTTTTGGTCTCTTCCAGCTCAAGGAGGAGATTTGTTCTATCCTCTGCTGCTACGGCTCCACGCATACGGGCGATCGTGGAATGAATCGCATTGATCTCATCTCTTTCACAGCTGAACTGCAATGTGAACAGGAGCTTCTTCCAGTCTTCTTCCAATTCATCAAGGAGGATCGTGACCTTAGCCCAACTATCCTTCTTCACTTCACGGAGGATATTGTCCATATGTTTTTCGATGGGATCATCTTTCTCCAGTGTCTTCTTCATGATGTTGCCGCTTTGCATGATGAATACGAAGAGCAGGATAGTAA
>JAEZNB010000043.1 GCA_023441965.1 Bacillota bacterium | reverse complement strand
ATGATGTTGTGAACTCCTGATTTCGATAAACAATAATCTATCTGTCATCCGCAAAATTGAATTTGTGAATGGCTTGTTTGCTATACTCTTCTTTATTGGCTTCCCTCTACTTCTTTGTTTCAAACTTACCCTCCAGTGTAAATACTGGCACCTATTTTTTTATGTATCATAGGGATTTATTCTTCTGAGATGACTGATAAAGAATTTGACTGATAGAAGAAATGACTGGCAGAAGCTGTATAATATACCCATCTCCTAACTAAAAATATCACATTTTGTTAATTTATGCAAGTAAAAATTTACCTTTTATTATCAGATACTGTGTTTTCATCCTATCTTGGGACGGACTGCAAGCGATATCGCTTATCATTCATTTGTCAAATAAATAATTCTCCGTCATATACTGTAATGAAGTAATTTAAGGCCCGGCAAGAGGATTATCTTATGGAGATATATGTGGTTCAATATGGTGATAAAATTGAGGCCATAGCCGATAGATTTGGGATTTCGGTGGAGAGGCTGATCAGTGATAATGGACTAATCAATCCCTACTCCTTGGTGGTGGGTCAGGCTTTGGTGATCCTTTATCCGGAAAAAGCTGTCACTGTTCAACAAGGTGACACCTTGGCTAAGATAGCGTATGACAATGGGATAACAGAAATGCAGTTAATCAGAAACAATCCTTTTCTTTATGACAGAGAATATATCTATCCCGGAGATTCTCTGGTAATCAGTTATCATACTGTCAGATCTTTAGAAGTGAATGGTTATACCAATGCTTATATTAAGCCGGATGTACTGACCAGGTCTTTACCTTACTTAACCTACCTTTCGGTTTACAATTATCAGCTGTCTGCCGGCGAATCCGCTGTCATCAGCCATGGTGATGACAGCGCTATTATTCAAATGGCCCGACAGTATAATGTAATCCCTCTGTTAATGATTTCTGCTCTCTCTCCGATCGGTGAGGTCAGTATAGAATTTGTTTACCGGGTACTCCTGGACTATGACTTACAGGATAAAATAATTGATGAAGCAGTTCAGGTCCTAAGTTCAAAGGGCTTCTCTGGAATTAATATACTCATTAATTATATTACGGAATACAATCAGGGCCTATATTTTAACCTTTTCACCAAGGTGTCCGAGAGAGCAAGAAGTGAAGGATACGCGTTTATGATTACAGTCAGTCCTGATTTTTCAGTGTATGATAATATTGATTATCAAAGACTTAGCTCCTTGGCTGACAGAATTATCTTCTTACAGAATATCTGGAAGAAGAGAAAGCAGCCTCCGGCTCCAATCAGCAATATTTCCTTAATCAAACCCTTTATAGAAAGAGTAACCACCTTGGTTTCCCCCAGCAATATTTCCTTAGGTAAGACTTTGATCGGATATGACTGGGTTGTCCCCTTTGTCCCCGGTTCCTCTGCGATCTTATTGTCCCTTAGCTCCTCCATCGTCTTGGCTTATGATCAGGGTGTGGAAATCCACTTGGACGAAGAGTCGCAGACCCCCTATTTTGATTACTACAGAGCTCTAGCGGGAAGTGCAGAAGCACATATCGTTTGGTTTATTGATGCCCGTAGTATGAAAGCCTTGGATGATGTCATACTGGACAGCAATCTGGTGGGGACCGGTATATGGAATATCACAAGCTATAACCAGCAGTTATTTTCTATCACCAACGCAACCTTTGATATTATTAAATTACCTATGGCATAATCAGAACAAGTCCTCCAGCTTGCTCTTATAAAGCTCATAGTCCCATCTGGTCTCCTCGGCCAGCTTTCCATAGCTGTCCTCGGACTCCCTTAAGGCATATTCATCTCTCAGCCTTTTCTGCAGCTGACTATGGTATCCTGATCGGACTGCTCTGGAGAAGCGTTCTAAACAGGTGTTGGCCAAGTAATCCAAGTCCCCATAACACACTTCATCAAACTGCTTCCGCATGAACTCCAGTAGCTCATCATCGGACAGCTCATCCTGGGTTTCATTCTTATATTGGTAGAACAGGTCCTGAAGCTGGTCAAGGGTATCTCCATAATTGTCCTGATTGATATACTGTGAATCACAAAAACAGTAGATGAGCTTGGGAAGTATACCTTCTGCGAACTCTACTCTCTGACTGTCTGCCAAAGCCGTTTTCCTGCTTATGATCAGACTCTTGGCCTCCTCTTCCGATAGTACAAGCCCGAATTGCTCCGTCTTCTTATTACATTCCAGCACACGGGTCAGTTCCTGCTTTTGCTGCTGAGCTAGCATGATTTCAAATAAATTATGATCCATGGTTACCTCCCTATAAGATATGCTCCAAATTATGGTGACAAACAGCATTCCTTAATTCCGTTGCAATATTCGGGACCTCCTTCACCAGATATGAGTACAAGCTCCGGTCTCCGGAATAGACTTCTGTGATCAGTCTATTTAAATGTTCATAAAGTTCCTCCAGCAGCTCCTCCTTACTACTGTCACTCAAATGCTCAGTCAGCTTCTCATAATCTGAGGATGTGTATAAGTCCTGGTCAAGTCTTTTTCCGATCAGCATATTGGCCAGAACTCTTTTTAATATGACTCCGCAGAGATTGAGAAGCAGTTCTTCATAATTAGAATGATACCGGATGAGTAGCCTTCTTATATAAGCTTCAGGAAATTTGTTCAGAAACCGCTGCTCCAATTGTACACACTGCAGAAAGCGATAAATCAGATCTATTCCTTCCAGCTTATGCAGGGGCTCCAGAACAGGATAATCCATCGTGAGGATGTGATTCATCGGTTCTAGGCTGGGATTATACCATCTGAAGAATTCCGGTATCCCTTTCACCACTGTTTCATAATAAGCCCGATTCCCATACGCCTGAAACACAGGGATCAGTTCATTGTAGATCTCATTTGCTTTTCGGGTTTTTTCTACAACCAGCCGATACCCCATATCATAGGCTGCTCTGGCGCTCGGAAAGCTGTCTACGGAAACGAAGGCCTCTCCATACTGTTCCTCTAGAGGCCTATCGTTTTCCCTGATGCAGTACAGAACAGCTTCCATTAGCTTTTGAGCTGTTTCATAGGTAATAGAGCTACTCTCTTTGCCGGTGTAGACTTCCGCCAGCTCCTTCACCAGAGGAAGCAATTCTTCCATCTTATAGTCCAATCCTCATGCCCCCTTCG
This sequence comes from Bacillota bacterium, assembly GCA_023441965.1. Lineage (GTDB taxonomy): Bacteria > Bacillota > Clostridia > Lachnospirales > Lachnospiraceae > Mobilitalea. The sequence goes on along the minus strand of JAEZNB010000043.1, from coordinate 230 downwards.
CAATTTGTTATCTCATTTTATATTTAACCTTTTTGATTTACAAGTCTTGTAAAACATATAATTTTGTGGTATTATAGAATCACAGAAGAAGAGAACAATTCTAAATCATGACCACCGGCTTAGCCGGTGGTTTGTTTATCCCCCTATAAGGGGGGTGTTACCTGCCTGCGCCCGGAAGGCGCACTGAAGGTCCTGCCAGCTGCACTACATTCTCGGGCTAGCCCTAAAGG
>JAEZNB010000042.1 GCA_023441965.1 Bacillota bacterium | reverse complement strand
TACATATCCATGTCTGACTATTATCTGAAAATCTGTGAAAACTAAGGAACCGCCGTATACCGAACGGTACGTACGTGCGGTGTGGGAGGTCGGCTAATCAATTAATGGTTAGCCTCCTACCCGATTTTTATACTTTCATTCAGTTCGTTTTATCTATGACTTCCGACCCAAGGGTAACATCAGTCTTAGGATAAAGATGCCTCCCTCTGTTTCGATGGAGTATAAGCCCCCATAACGTTCCACGATAGCGACGATGCTCTTGATCCCGAAGCCATGTCCGGCCTCGGTACTCTGTGATTTGGGCAGCTCGCCCTCCATCTCAATTTGTCCGACATAGGCATTTTCTGTAGAGATGACCAGCCTATCGTCATTCATTAGAGCATTGATATAGATCTTACGTAGCTTATCTTCCTTCACGAGTGAAGCGGCATTCAGTGCGTTCTCCAATGCGTTGGACAAGAGTGCACATAACTCGGTATCGTTGATATCCAGTTCCTCCGGCAGCTTAACATCTGCCTGCAGCGTTACCCGCAACCTTCTCGCCTTATTTTCAAAGGTAGATAGTATCAGATTCACTGTATCATTCTCACAATATCGTATCGGCGTCAGGGCATCTATCGCCGCCTCCGTACTTTCAAGGTAATCCTTGATTTTCTGAAGATCACCATCTGCTGCAAAGCCTCCGATCAGAGACAGGTGATGGCGCATATCATGGCGATAGATAACGGTGTTGCTCTGCATCCGACGCATGGCCTCAAGCTCTACCCGGGCATTCTGAAATTGGGAGGCAAACATGTCCCTCTCTCTCTGGGCGGCAGTCTGCTTCTGTGTCTCATTGTAGTACAGAAGAACAAAGATCAGATAGAAGGTACAGATCACAGAAGGAGTAAACTGTACTGCCTCTTTTGCACCGGTATATAAAAGATCCGTATAGACAGTGGTAGCATAATCAAATAAATAATATAAAAGAGGTACGGCACCAAAGAGCAGGCAAGAACGCTTGGAACGTTCCATTAATTGTCTTATGGATTCGGCCACGTATTTTTTCAGAAAATAATATACGAAAAACATGGCAACAAAATAACCGAAATGATCGGAATAACGATTACCTGTAATCGCTGCGGTCATTGAACCGATCCATTTGGGGACCTGGCAGACCAAATAGGCCGTCAGTACACTGCTGGTTGATATCAGCCAGGGCCTACCGAAATACAGGGAAATGAATACAATCGACGGAAAGTGGGTGATGAAGGGGTATAGCTTCATCGTAAGCTGTAAGCCGAACATTTGCCAGCAGATGACTTGAATGATGAGGATAAAAGCATAGAATACAACGGTTGCCACCCTACCTGCCCATGTACGCTTTACACCGGCAAACATCAAAGTTACAGCAACTCCGAACACCAGGACCATACCGGATCTAAAAAGAATAATGATTTTATCTAGCATGGAAGATCCCTCCGTTCATTGGGTGACAACAAATACTTCATGTAGGCAGCCTTTGCTTTGGAAAAAGTATCTCTTGCTACGGGTACTGTTGTACCCTGTGTAGTAGCAAATCCTTTCTTATGGAGCTCGGTCACCTGGCGCAGGTTCACTACATAGGAACGGTGGGGCTTATAAAAATATGGGTCTGTCAGAAGGACACTTTCGTAATCGGCAAGGTAACCATAGGCTTCCCTTACCTCACCGTTTGTGAGGATAAACTGGACGGAACGGTTTAATACTTCTACATAAACAATCTGAGAAAAGGGTAGTTTTATAATACCGTTCCCTGCTTTCAGAGCTAGATAGGAATCCTCCTGCCTGAACCTGGCCAGCTGCTTGCTGATGGAAGGAAAGATCTCATCCTTTTGTGCAGGCTTCATTATGTAATCCTTAGCGCCTACACGGTAGCTTTCTACCGCATGTTCACGGGAGGAGGTAAGGAAGATAATCGGAATTTCATCCTCTGAACGGCGAAGCTCTTTTGCTGCTTCCATACCTGTGAGACCCGGCATCAGAATGTCTAAAAGCAATAAATCAAATTGCTTTTCTCTCATGACCTCTATCAGATCTAAGGCACTGTGAAAGCTTTCGTATGTAACCGTACTGTCCACCTCGTGGTTGTAATCCTCCAGCAGTGTGGAAATACGCGAAAGCTCATCCGGATTGTCATCACAAACCGCTATATGCATATTCATCACCTCCCCTTCTGTAACATTCCATTCTATTGTACCATAAATCGACAGACGCTACAAGAATATGTCTACGATTCATGCGGTAGGAGATACGTTTCGTGCGGTAAACGGTTTTTCTGATATCAATCTGTTATGATTATGGCCAGGAAGCGGAATACAGCATCCGGAAGCATTGTTTCATTGAGGTGGCAGGGTTTATGCAGAGCTTATAGGAGTGAGTATTATGTTTCGTTTAGATGAGATATATAATCAGGCAATCAGAATATCACGCAATATAGTGGAGGATATCAGATTTGGCAGACAGTTATACTTCCGGCCCATAGAAAGCTTCTCTGTTCAAATGTGCAAGCTTCTGGAGGAGGAAAAGGATATATTAACCTTCCTGAATGGTGTTCAGGATAAATATCCTCATCTGCATTCTCATCAGGCCAATGTAGCCTTCCTCTCCTTTGTCATTGGATCATGGATGAATATGGATAGTATCAAACTTGAGAAGCTGGTATTTGCCGGACTGTTACATGATATGGGGAAGGCAAAGCTGAAGGATAGCATGTTGAATAAAACGGATTCCTTAACAGAAGATGAAATGGAAAGACTGAAGGCGCATCCGGTCATCAGTTATAAAATATTGAAAAACAACGGTGATTTCGATCCCGAAGTACTGCAGGCAGTTTTATTCCATCATGAGAAAATGGATGGGACAGGCTATCCCTTGGGACTGAAGGAAGATAAAATCCATCTCTTCAGCAGAATAATCGCAATCGCAGATTACTTTGATGTGATCACGGCCAGCAAGGCTTATCAGAAAAAGGTTTTACCCTTAAAGGCCGTTGAGGAGATTCAAGCAAATAGCTTCAATCATCTGGATCCAAGCATATGTCAGATCTTCGTAACCAATATGATCGAATATTATAACGGCAGAACGATACGCTTAAGCAATGAGCAAATTGGTAATATCGTTAATATAAACCCCATTACGGTAACACAGCCCCTGGTTCTATGTAACAATGAATATCATGATCTGTCGGTAGAAAGAGATATCGAAGTCGTTGAGATCTTATAGGAAGGGAGAGCGTAGGTATGGTTTATGCTTGTGAGGATTGTGGTTTCTTGTTCTATCGATTAGGAGAAATACTGGAATGTCCCTTCTGTGAAGGAAGGCATATCCGTCCTGCTTCCGGTGAGGAATCACAGAGGCTGCAGGAGCTTTTGCGGCAAGGAAAGCAACACTGATATAACGATTCGTGCGGTAGGAGACACGTTTCGTGCGGTGAAAGGTTTTCTCTACATAAAATCTGATAAAATGTTATCAATTGATAAGCCTTTTGTGTGAAAGGAGGGTGATATTCTATGACAGCAGCCACACTTGGCTGGTTTATCGCGGGAATCTGTGTAACAGCATTTGTTACCCTATGGTTTATCGTAAGTTATAGAGAGCTTTCAGCAAAACAGAAGATTTTGGATACCATTAATGAGCAGGTGCAAATGCACCGTAAATTATACATGCAGGAACGCGGTGGTGAAAATGATGCAGCAGCTCAAAAGATATTAGAAAATAAGCTCATGGTTTATCGTGAAGTGGAAAAGGACTATAATGCCCTGCTAAAAAGGCCAATCAATCGTATTCCCGCTTATATTATGGGGTTTCAGCCTGTAGGACGGGAGCGCAGAGCTTAGTATTCTGACAAGGCTTGAAGTTTCAAGTAAGAAATAGTAAAGGCAGTGTAGAAAGTGTTGCCTATTCCGTTGCAGTAACCTTCGAAGTCTTAGTCGGAGTGATTATAACCAGCGTAGAGTAAGAGTAAAGAAGTGTTAGATGACATTGAGAAGGAGGACAGAAACATGAGAAAAAGGATACTAAGTATATTTCTTGTGCTATGCATGGTATTTACCATGCTGCCGGTATCGGCAATGGCAGAGGAAGCATACACAAACATGGATGCAGGTACAGAAGGACCTGCATCTGATTCATCTTGGGGATCGCTATCCCTTGAGGATAACGGAGACCGGGAAGAGGACAGGCCTGCGGAGGTGTTTTTCAGTCAGGCATTGATAACGACCGGCCCTGCCATAACCCACTATGATGTATGGGTAGGCGGTGTGCAGGTAACCAGTGAGAATATGACCAGTGTAACCGGTCCAGCGATTACCGGTTCCGTCACCTACGACCCGAACAGCAGCACTCTTACCCTGGATGGTGCAGAGATCACTGGGGTATATGCAGATGGGGGCAATCAGTATGGTATTTATACTGCAGGTAATTTGAATATTGAGCTGGTTAACAGCTACAGTGCAATAGAGACCTTAGATGCAGAGAACCAGGCAGGGGATAATACCGGTATCTATGTATCCGGTAATCTAACCATCTCCGGAGATAAAACCTTACGTGTAACCAGTGGGAAAGCAAACAATGGCAGCAACTACGGAATCAGAGTGGGTGGCAACCTGACCATTGACACCACCGTGATAACACAGGTTGACAGTTCTCTGGCAGAAAGCCATGGTGTGTCTCTTTTCGGTGAGGATGCCCTTCTGACTGTTGAAGAAGCCGCCTCCCTGTCAGCGACTGGCGGTGCGGCAGCAAAAAGCTATGGTATCTATTTAGAAGGGGAAAATGCCCGCATGACCTTGAAAGGCGAAGTGGGTGCTATGGGTTCTGCTGCGACCGAGTTGTCCGCCGGAATATTTATGCCGGGGGTTATAAATACGCAAATAACGATTGACGGTAGTGAGGTATTTGCGATCGGCAGCTCGGCAGACATCGATAGTTATGGGCTCCTGATGTTTGGTGACCTCCTTGTAAAGGAAGACTCCCAATTCTATGCCACAGCTGGACAGGCAGACAATATGATGACCGGACTGTACACGAAGGAGCTTACCGTAGATGGAGGTTACGTGTGGGCTGGTACAGCTGAGCATGATGCGGAGAGAAGCTTCGGTATCTTTGGCTTATCTAGCATCACAATCCTGGATGGTGCTTTGAGAGCCTATAGCGATGGGGAAGGAGAAATAGCCCAAGCTCTGAGCGCAGTTCCTGCCTATGGCAGCAGCTATATACCCTTAGTCAGAGTCTATGATAATAACTATATGGGAGATTTCATAGCAGACGAGGACTTTAATAATGATAGTATCAGTAGCTTCAAGCAGATATCTATAGAGAATAACGTGATCTATGACCTCTGGGTAGGCGGCGTACGGGTGAGCAACAGAAACAGGAGAGATATCACCGGGCCCGGAATAGATGGATTCATCTCATATGATCCGGAGAATAATACTCTGACCCTGGATGACGCGGTAATCTTAGAGGCATATGTAGATGAGAACGGTAATAAGTATGGTATTTATGCTCCCAGCGGTGACCTGAAGCTGGAGCTGATCTGTGAGCATAGCAATATCTTCTTACAGGGACCTCTGGAAGATAAGGATGGTGCCGGTATCTATGCAAACAGTAATCTTACCATCTTCGGTGAGGGTAAGCTTGTGATAACCGGAGGAGCAACCACCGGAGACCATGGCGACAGCTATGGAATTCATGTGGAAAATGGTGATCTGACCGTAGAAGGTGTTGAACTGATTGCTGCCGGGGCACCGGTTGAAGGCATCGGCTCAGCCAGCTATGGAATATGTGTTCATGACGGAAACCTGATCATCAGAGACGATGCAAGTGTGACAGCGATCGGAGCAGAAGCGGATGTCGCAAGCTACGGCGTGTATCTCGGCGGCAGCGGAGTCAACCTGCTTGTGGAAAGCGGCAGCAGCTTGGAAGCAACAGGTGGTGACACTGAGGGTGTCAGCTATGGTATCCATATGGAGCAGGAGGCTAACACACTGGTTATTGACGGTAGAGTGACTGCGATCGGCGGCTCTGCAGAGGAGGAAAGCATCGGTATCCTTGCTCATATGATTGGTGTCAATGCAGGTGCGATCCTGGAGGCCTCCGGGCGTTCTGCGACCACGGTCAGCTATGGTATCTTCAGTAGCAGAATCCACATCTATGGTGGTTGGGTGGAAGCAGACAGCAGCAGTGGAGCTGAGATTTCCCAGGCCATGACCTCGGTTCCTATCTTTGACAGCGCTTATACCCACCTGAATAACGCCGGTCAGAATGGCGCGGATGCAATCTATATGAATGATGCAGAACTGGCAAGAGGTATCGGAAGCTTCAGATATGTTGAGATAACCCCTTATACACCGGTTGAGGACAATGACAATGGTGGATCCTATATCCCCGTTCCTGTTCCGACTGCAAAACCGGCCGAGGCGGTAGACGGAAAGACTGAGACAAAAGCCACTGTTGACAGCAATGGAACCGCAAGCATCAGCATTACAGAGAAGGACATAACAAATGCAATTGCCAACGCCAAGGCTGAGGCAGAGAAAAACGGGGTAGATCCCAGTGAGATTAAGGTAGTAATACATGTCTCGACAGAAGGGAAGGATGCAACGGATTACAGCCTGGGCTTGTCGAAAGCAGCACAGCAGCTGCTGATAGACAATAAGATTACCGGTCTTGAGCTGGTCTTCGATGATTCCGATATTACCTTGGGTATCAATCAAGCGGCTCTGACAGAAATCAACAGACAGGCAAAGGCAGATGTCCGGATTTCCATAAGCAAAACTGATAAGAGCAAATTAAGCACTGGTGCGCAGGATGCCATCGGTGACCGTCCGGTATATGACTTCAAAGCGACCTATCAGAACGGCAGCAGAAGTGTTACGAGCTTTGGCGATGGTGAGGTTTATGTAAGAATCCCTTATACTCCTGCTGACGACGAGGACGAAGGTTATCTGTATATCGTGTATGTGGATGACCAGGGAAATATCAGCCGTGTAGCGGATTCTACCTATGATGCGAACAGCGGCAGCATGATCTTCCTCTCCAATCATTTCTCAGTATATGGAGTGGGCTATGCAGCTCCGGAAGTGAAGCTTACCGACATTGATACGCATTGGGCGAAGGAAAGTATTAACTATGTAGTGGGCAGAGGGTTAATCTTAGGTAGAACACAGACCACCTTCTCACCTGATCAGGCCATCACACGGGCTGAACTCGTAACGGCTCTTGGTAAACTGGCGGGTATTGATACAGAAGAGTACACCACAAACAGCTTTAAGGATGTGAAAGCCAACAGCTCCAATCGTCCTTATATCGAATGGGCATACAGTAAAGACATCCTGAAGGGTACGGAGGGGCAGAAGTTTGAGCCTAACCGCCTTGTTACCCGTGAGGAAATGGCAGACATCATGGCCAATTATGTTAAGGCGATGGGTTACAAGCTACCGGCAATCCGCAATGTGCTTCCATATGCGGATGCGTCCGTGATAGACAGCAGCTACACAGATGCTGTGAAGTCCTTACAGCAGGCTGGTATTCTGATGGGTAAGGGAGACAATCAGTTCCATCCGAAGACGAAGGCTAGCAGGGCAGAGGTTGCTGCCATGCTTCACCGCTTCATCAAGCTGACCATTGATCCGACATCGGCTCAGGGTTGGACAGTGAACGATGACGGACAGATGATGTATTACCGGAACATGAAGCTTGCTACCGGCTGGCAGACCATAGCCGGGGTGAAGTACTTCTTTAACTCCGATGGTTCCCTGAAGACCGGATGGGTGAAGGATGACTCCGGTAATACAAGGTATTACTCCGGCAGACAGATGCTGGTAGGCTTCTGGAATATCAGTACGAAGTGCAGTCTCAAGACCTACTACTTTGACTGCAACGGAATTATGTATTCCAGTAAGTGGCTTCAGACGCAAGATGGAAAAGAGTATTATTTCAATACTGACGGTACCCTGGCAGGAGACATCAGACCGGATGTGTCCGAAGCGGATGAGACCTGTGTAATTACCGGTAAGTAAGTGAAAGCATAAGTATATAACGAAGGATAAACCCGGTATAGATCGGGGTTGGAAAGCAACAGGGTCTACCCTCTCTAGACGGAGGGCAGACCCTGCCTTTCTATCACGAAGATAACACTGCGCTCTTTCGATTGCCTTACCTTTCTTGGGCTATGAAGAGTGTTTGAATGAGAATAGGTACTACGACTTCTTTCCGGAAGACCAGATCAAGAAGCAAATGCCTGATCATGATGAAAGCTCAACCATTGACCGGCCTAATATATACTATTTTAGAATGGAGAACAAGTAATGAAACGGAAGGGTAAGTTATTTTACATAGGAATAGGTCTATTGCTTGCAGTGCTGTCCCTATCCTTGATCGGCTGTAAGGGTAAGACAGAGACCAAGCGGAGTGCAGACATCGCCGTGCTCTATACCGGTGATGTTCACTGTGCGGTAGATGAAAATATCGGCTATGCAGGTCTGGCAGCCTTTAAGGCTGAGCTGGAGGGACAGGGTGCTAAGGTACTGCTGGCAGACTCCGGAGATGCCATTCAGGGGAACCCCATCGGTTCACTGTCAGAGGGCCTGTTACCGATTCAGATTATGAATCGGTTGGGTTATGTTGCCATGGCATTGGGCAACCATGAATTTGACTATGGGCAGGAGGCAATGAGGACCCTCTCGGAGCAGGCGAGCTTCCCCTTTCTGTCCTTGAATTTTGAAGAGCTGGGGAGCGGTAAGCCGGTTTACCGGCCTTTTACGATAGTGGAATGTGATGGGCAAAAGATTGCCTTTGTGGGTGTCACTACCCCCAAAACCTTCACCTCCAGCAGACCCACCTATTTTATGGATAATAAGGGAAATTATCGCTACTCCTTCTTACAGGATGAAAGTGGCAAAGCACTCTGGGATGCAACCCAGCAGGCAGTGGATGCAGCCAGAAAGGAAGGCGCAGACTATGTGATTGCCCTAGCCCATTTGGGGATAGACGCTTCTACTGCTCCTTACCTTTCCACTGAACTGATTGCCAATACCAGTGGCATTGATGTGGTACTGGATGGCCATTCCCATAGCGTAATAGAGTGTGAACGGGTTCAGAACAAGGAGGGCAAGCGTATACTCCTGTCCTCTACAGGGACAGGCCTGAATCATTTCGGTTACCTGCTGATTGATCGGGACGGCCATCTGTCAACCGGACTTGTTACTGATTATAAAGAGAAGGATCAGGAGGTCTCTGCCTACATCAACAGCTTAAGGGCTGAGTTTGATCAACAGCTGAAGAAGACCATCGCAAGGGTGGAGCATGATCAGGTGATGGAGGACCCGGAGACAGGGATATGGATCATACGGAATGCTGAGACGAATTTAGGTAACCTGTGTGCCGATGCTATCAGGGCAATGGCAGGCTCCGATATTGCCGTAATCAATGGAGGAGGAATCCGGGCAAGCATCAAGGCGGGAGATATTACCTATGGTGATGTGCTCAATGTATATCCCTTCGGAAACCATTTACGAACCATTCAGGTAACAGGACAACAGCTCATGGATGCACTGGAGTATTCTGTTCGTGCTGTTCCGGATGAGAACGGAGGATTCTTACAGGTTTCCGGTCTAACCTTTACCTTTAGTGCTGATATACCCTCACCGGTAGTAACAGATGATGAGGGCATGTTCAGAGGTATAGAGGGAGAACGGCGGGTACAGCAGGTACTGGTGGACGGTGTTCCCCTGGTGCCGGATCAGACTTATTCTCTGACAAGTATCGACTACATCCTGCACGACAGCGGTGACGGTTACACCATGTTTGCCGAATGTCCCGTATTGGAGACCGACATTGGGTTGGATTTCGATATTCTGCTGAATTTCCTGAAGGATGGCTACCTGAAGAATACATCCCTATATATGGAGCCCTATGGAAAAGGACGGATTGTAGCTGTTCCATAGAAAACCGATAACAGAAAACCCCCTTTGCAACAGAAAGATCATAATAATGGAGGATCAGAAAATGACGATTAACAAGACTCTGAATCATAAAGAACTGACCATAGCGCTGCAGGGACGTCTTGATACTACTACAGCGCCTCAGTTGGAAGCAGAGCTAAAGACCTCACTGAATGGTGTAGAAACCCTGATTATGGATTTTACCGAGCTGGAGTACATATCCTCTGCCGGTCTGCGTGTTCTTCTCTCTGCCCAGAAGGTAATGAACAAGCAGGGTAAAATGGTAATTCGACATGCGAATGAAAACATCATGGAAGTGTTTGAGGTTACGGGCTTTATAGATATCCTCACCCTGGAAGTATGAGACAGACAGCTGCAGCAGCACGAAGGACTTCGATACATATGCCCTTTATGAGGGTTACTTTGCAGAGCTGGTGGCACGGCAAGGGTTGGAGGATAACAATACATCAATGAACATCAAGGAGGTAGAAGTTTGAAACAAAGAAGTAGAGGGAAGCCAATAAAGAAGAGTATAGCAAACAAGCCATTCACAAATTCAATTTTGCGGATGACAGATAGATTATTGTTTATCGAAATCAGGAGTTCACAACATCAT
>JAEZNB010000064.1 GCA_023441965.1 Bacillota bacterium | reverse complement strand
ACTCCCGAATGGTTTTAATTACTTCATCCAGGTTGGCCAGGGCAATCCGTAAACCCTCCACAATATGAGCCCGGGCTTCGGCTTTCTTTAATTCAAAGCGGGTTCTCCGGGTAATAACGTCCTTTTGATGTTCCAGATAATAAAACAATACCTGGGACAAATTCAATACTCTGGGTTGGTTATCCACCAGCGCCAGCATAATAACCCCAAAGGAATCCTGCATTTGGGTATGCTTATAAAGAAGGTTCAAAATCACATGAGGATTGGCATCTTTTTTTAATTCAATCACAATCCGCATGCCTCTGCGGTCTGATTCATCCCGCAGATCGGAAATACCTTCAATTTTTTTGTCTTTTACTAATTCGGCAATTTTTTCAATCAATCTGGCCTTATTTACCTGATAGGGTATTTCATTGACAATAATGGCCTGACGGCCGTTATTTTTATTTTCAATTTCGGTTTGAGCACGAATTTTAATGCTGCCGCGTCCGGTTCTATAAGCATTTCTAATTCCATCCCGGCCCATGATTTTGGCGCCGGTAGGAAAATCAGGCCCTTTAATTACCTTCATTAGTTCGTCTATGGTAACGTCGGCGTTATCAATCATCAATAAAATTCCATCAATCACTTCGCCAAGGTTATGGGGCGGAATGTTGGTGGCCATGCCCACAGCAATACCCGCAGAGCCGTTTACCAACAGGTTAGGAATTTTAGAAGGCAAAATGGTGGGTTCTTTGGTCCGGTTATCATAGTTAGGGGCGAAATCCACCGTTTCTTTATCAATGTCAGCCAGCATTTCCAGCGTAAGCTTAGCCATCTTGGCTTCGGTATAACGCATAGCCGCCGGCGGATCACCATCTACGGACCCAAAATTGCCGTGCCCTTGAATCAGGGGATAGCGGCTGGAAAAATCCTGGGCCAAGCGAACCATGGAATCATAGATGGCAGCATCACCATGGGGGTGGTAATCCTGCATAACCTTACCTACAATACCGGCACTTTTACGATATGCTTTATCAGGAGTCAGTCCCAATTCATGCACCGAATATAAAATTCTCCTGTGCACGGGTTTGAGACCGTCCCTTACATCAGGCAAAGCCCTTCCTACGATTACGCTCATGGCATAATCCAGGTAAGAGTTCTTCATTTCGCTATTAATATCTAAGGGGATGACCTTACCGGTAAGGGATGACATGAATAATACCTCCGGTTAAAATATTTTGCTTTTAAACAGTACAAGAAAAGCTTGGCCAACGACAAGGTAAGATACCCGAACGAAATCCTAGCTTTTCTCATGGAATACACTTATTACTAAGTTTTGCCATTTTTATTATAACAAAATCAATAGTTCACCGCAATTATTCGCTATTTAGTTGCGTTCCGCCGTAATAATTTGTCGATCTTGTACCTGATGCATCGTTACATTGCCGAAACCGGCTTGTTCCAGCCACCGGGAATACTCTTCAAAGGTCCAGGTACCCCCTGTCTGGGTGTTTACCAGCATATTTACCGCGAATAATTCCGCTCTGGGACTGGCTCCCCGGACCAGATCAAAAATAGCGATACGGCCTCCGGAGCTCAGGGAACCGTGCACTCGATGAAACAAGGTAGTATTTTCTTCTTCACCGTAGATATGACAGATATTTCCCAAAAAGGCCAGGTCAAAGGGTCCTTCGGCCAGCCCTTCTGTAAAATCACCGGGGATAAAAACAATGTTTTCTCCGGGAAGCAAAGTCTTTTTCATTACTTCACAAACTTCAGGAACATCTTGCACCGTAACTATCGCACCCGCTTGGGCCATGGGTCTGGCATAATTTAGAGGGCCGCCGCCCAAATCCAATACCCGGGGTTTTTCAGGCAGCCCGGCCAGGCAAATTTTAACCAGTTCATGGGATATTTGGCCGGCATATTTACCCATGGCAGCCATAAATCCTTTAATATCCTGCTGATCACGCAGACGTTCCGGCGGTTTACCCGTTTTAAGGGTTTCCGGTAAATGAGTCCAGGATTTTGTGACATTGAAAGTGTGAATCAGGGCATAGCCAACATAATTTTCACTGTCGGTGTTATAAAATAAATCCTTTGCTTCGGAAGTTAATGTCATCTGTTCCTGATCTTTTGTTAAGTATCCCAGTGCTATTAAGGCCTCTGTTACAGTCCAGAGAGCACGAAAATCCATAGAAAGAGCTTGGGCCAATTCCTCCAGTGTTGCGGGTTTCTCATATAAAAAATCAAAAATACCCGTTTTCAAAGCTGCTCCTGCCACCAGCATTTCCTGTGGAGCCATGAGGTTTTTTAAATTTGGCATAATACCCCTCCTATTTAATTTTTTAGGATCTCACCTTCTGATTCAATGACAGAATAGTTCATTCACTTCACCGCCACCGGCTTGGGTTCAGTAAAATTATATATCCAGATTTCTTACATAACGGGCATTTTCCTGAATAAAGTCTTTTCTTGGCTCTACCCGGTCTCCCATCAGCATGGAAAAAGTGGCGTCCGCCTCCAGGGCGTCTTCCAGGGTTACCTGCAGCATGGTCCGGGTGTCCGGATCCATGGTGGTCTCCCATAACTGCTCCGGATTCATTTCACCCAGGCCTTTATAACGCTGAATGTTTACGTTATCATAACCAATTCTTTTTAACAGCTGTTCCAGTTCTTCATCGCTGTATAAATAACTGTCGTGCTTCCCCTTGCGAGCTCTGTAAAGGGGCGGTTGAGCTACGTATAAATATCCCGCCTCAATTAATTCTCTCATATGGCGGTAGAAAAAGGTCATCAGCAGGGTGCGAATATGGGATCCATCCACATCGGCATCGGTCATAATCACAATTTTATGGTAACGGGCCTTGCTAATATCAAAATCTTCCCCAATACCGCTGCCCAAAGCCGTAATCATGGCTCTGATTTCTTCATTGGCCAGAATTTTATCCATTCTAGCCTTTTCAACATTAAGAATTTTACCCCTTAAGGGCAAAATAGCTTGAAAACGCCGATCTCTGCCCTGTTTGGCCGAGCCTCCCGCCGAGTCGCCTTCCACCAGATATAATTCACAGCCACTGGGGTCCTTTTCCGAGCAATCGGCTAATTTTCCGGGTAAAGACATGGTTTCCAGAGCACTCTTTCTGTGGGTAAGTTCTCTGGCCTTGCGAGCTGCTTCCCTAGCTCTGGATGCCGTAATGC
>JAEZNB010000055.1 GCA_023441965.1 Bacillota bacterium | reverse complement strand
GCAACCGAAGCGCCGTCCCGCTGCGGTGAGCGGGCAAGCGAGGGGGAGACATTCGAGAGAACAATTCCGACCGCGAGCGCAAGACCAGAGAGACCGGCAAATGCGCTCCACGTCTCGCGCAATGAATGTGTGTGGCGCGCGGTGACTGCGCGCTCTGGCGTATGGCCTTGCGTCATCCGACGACGATAACGGCAATCGGCCCCTCAATTGAAGACAGGGCCGATCAACTGTCCTTACCCCGCATTGCGCACCACCCGGCCGACCCACTCGACCGATGGGGAAAGCCACTCTCGCGCCCCTTCCATCCCGGCGTGCCGCGTTTTAGAAGGGTGGCGTGTCCCGGTAGCTCAGCAGGATAGAGCAGCGGTTTCCTAAACCGCAGGTCAGGGGTTCGAATCCCTTCCGGGACACCATATTTCCGATATTAAGATACTGATTTTACGTCATAATCTCGGACGTCGAAATTCTGTGCCCCAGCATCTGCCCCAGCACGCACGTTAGCTCGTGGTGGTCCATGGTGGACACAAGCGGGATTTGCCGGGATCACGCGGGAAGAGGCGGGACGGCGGCCCTCAGGCCGCCTCCCATACCCGGTTCAGGATCTGAGCGGCGAGCGCCGCCTTGTCCTGTGGCAGGAACCGGCCGTAGTGGCTCGCGACCATCTCGGGCGTGTCCTGGATTGCATAGCTCGCCTGCTCGTAGGAACCCGTCACCTTCAGGATGTGCGTCGCCAGCACGTCGCGAACGTTGTGCGGCCCATGGGGCAGAAGCCCCTTGATGGCGCCACGCTCGGTGTAGGGATTGTAGATGCCATAGCGCTGGATCGTGAGCCGCCACGCCTCATAGAAGGTGTTCTGGCAATAGGCCGGGTCCGCCGTCTTGGCCTTCACAGACTTGACGAAGAAGGTGCGGGGATCCCGGCATTCCTTCCAGTCGTCACCGCAATGCGAGTGCACGAGGAAGCCGCCAGGCGCCCGGGGCGAGGGCACGATGGCGAGGGACCGATCCTTGCCACTATGACCGGGCCCGGGGGCGAGCACCTGCCGCCCGACGACTTCGCCGCCGAGGGCGCTGGCAATGGAGCGCAGATCCATCATGCCGCGCATCCCATGGCGTGCGCCTCGACGCCGGCCTGCGAGGACTGCAGGCGGGGAGACGCTCCGGATGGGATGGCGCGAACGGCCTCCTGAAGGCGCCGGAAACGTCCGAGGTGCTTCCCATCGGCATCCTGGGCGTCGAAGCCATCAGTGGTCTCGACGATGGCGCCCACGCGGGTGAGGCCATCGTAAACGTCGAAATGGTGGGGCAGGTCGGGAGCGGAAGGGCGCCGGCTCATGCGGCACCTCCGTCGCCGAAGGCGGCCGCCGTCTGCTGGTGGATCTCCCGCATCTTGTGGCTATGACGCAGCACCCATTGGAAGGTCTGCGCTGCCTGTTCTTCCGTGAGGCTGTCTGCCCTCGCAGCAGCGGCAGCCGGCAGCAGTACAAATGCCCGCATTCTGGCGGCGCCGATGGCGCGAATGGCCGCGAACAGACGCCAGCTCGGCGGCACAGGCGGCATCTCTCCCATGAGGCGGGCGATTTCGACTTCGTGCTCGGACGCCAGCCGGATGCGATGCCTGCGATGGGCGAAGCGCTCGAAAAAGCGCTCGTCCGCATCCGTGGTGGCTTCGTTCTTGAAGGTGAGGCGCTCGATGCGCCTGTTGAGGGTGCGCTGGTTCATCGCCGCGCCTCCTCGATCACCTGCACTGGCGAGCGAAGCACGTAGCGGCCATGGGAGCCGCTGTAGGCGCCGCCGTGGGCTTCATCGAGCGTCTCGATGGCCAACCCCGCCTTGCGGAGCTTGTGCACATAATCGCTCCAACGCGGCGCGGGCCGATCGATGGGCGTGCAGCCTCGCTCGCCAGCATGGACAAGCTCATGCAGTGCCCAGGCCATGCGGCCTTTCACAGTGAAGGCCGGACCTTCGGCATCGAGGCGGAAGGTGACGCGGATCACATCAGCCATGACGCGCCTCCCGTCCAAGGCCGGCGGCTTCGGCGTGCGCCAGGGCGACGCCGAACGGCACGCCGAGCGCGGAGGCGAGGCGATGGGCCGCGAGGTGAAGAAGGGTATTTGGCAGGCTGGAAGACGCCGGCTTTGCGCTGCTGGAGGGCAGCGGACGCTTGCCCGCACGGCGGACGCGTGGCATAGAAGAGGGCATGAAATTCTTCCTTGGCGGGATGGATTTCGACGCGACAATTCGCACCCGGCGCCTTCAGCAAGCGTCGGGTGTTCGCGTTTCAGGCGGCATTGCGTGCGGGAAGGTTCGCGACCCAAGCGTCGATAGCAGCGCGCGTGATGAGGGTCTTGCGGCCGAACTTCTTGGCCGCGATGGTGCCCTTCTTCAGCTCATTGAAGACGGTGGCCTTCGACACGCCCATGATCCGGGCGGCGGTGGCGACATCGTAGGCCAGGGCTTCAGGCGCATGATAAGCGCCGGCCGGGGCGGGAACGGCGGTGTCGGCGGCAAGCTGCATTTCTGCTCTCCACTCACATGGGCCGCAGTGGATTGCTGCGGTTGTGAGTGGATGTTGAGGTTGTCCTCGCGCCCGTAATAGATGCCCGAAATTCGCCCAGAATTATTATTCCGGGCGCCCGGAATTGGTTAGCCTACGATGGGCGCCAGTTAGCTTATTCCGAATAGTCTTGGGCGTCGCCGGCCTTAGGTTTGGGTGGGTTGCTCTCACCCATTTGGATAGCGCCTCGCTTTCCTCGGTGATCGAAGAAAACATTTCACCCCGTTGATGTCGTCTCTGCATTTCTAGTTCAATCAGGTGCATTGACGATGGGGCGCCTGGGCCACCTGATCGATCGGAGACATCTGCTGTCGGAGCAACACGCAATACGGAACTTGCAGATATTTTTTCGTGAAACGGGACGCTTTGTCCGCACAAACTATTAATGTCATCGGTCGAAATAAAAACGTAATGGTCAGGCTCCGAAAAGTTGTACGGAGAATTAAGGTTTACGGTCGAATGTTTAAACCACTCCGTCCACCGCTCCGTGTTCCAGAACGACCTATCCAGAAGGACGAACGCGCCACCAAGTATTGGGCGTGCGGCCGAAGCTAGCTTGCCATACTGGCAAAATTGAACAATTTCCTCTTGAATTGCGCGCAGATTGTTCCATCCAACTTTGTCTTGTTGTGTCATTCTGAATGCTAGTTCATACTGCGCCTCGGTTAAATTCAAATTCGCTAGGGTTTGCTCAAGCTGCGACCTTAAGCCCTCAGCCTCGTCACGTGGCATAATGCGTGCGAGTATTTTCGGTCGACGTTTAAGACGGCCTGCCTGCTTAGTCACATCGTCGCTCGGCGGGAATAGTACATGTCTGGCATATCGATACAGATATTGAGCGGCCGCGAACCGCTGATCCGCGAGTTCAGCATTTCCCGTGTCTGGCGACGAAAGCCAAACAAAGGGCCGCAACTTATGTGCGGAAACCCATTCATCTCCCAATTTATGCGCGCCAAGTCGATCTACAGCTCTGCTTAGGAGCACGTACTCAGCAGTATCCCGCACCCTATCGCCCACAACGTGCACCACGTCCGCACCGAGAGGCGCGTGGGGCAACCGAGGGTGCATCTCGGCTTTCGGCTGGCCGGCCTAGCCCCACGCTTCACGAAGCGCCCAGATGGGCGCGGCTCCTATCCCTTCGCCGCGCGGATCGGCACCACCTTGGCGCCCGCCCCGCCGGTCACATACTTCGCCCAAGCCTCCATGAGCTTCCGGCGCTTTTCGAGGGCATCGGCCCGGCGATAGGCGCGCTCGGTGGCGTCGCCGACGGTGTGGGCCAGCGCGGCCTCGGCAATCTCGCGGGGAAAGCTCGTCTCCTCACCCGCCCAGTCCCGGAATGATGACCGGAAGCCGTGCACCGTGAGGTGGGGCCGGTTCATCCGGATTTTCAGCAGCATCGCCATCGCCATGTCGGAGAAGGGCTTGCCCTTCCTCGGGCTCGGGAAGAGGTAATCGCCCTCCCCTCGCTCCTCTTCGGCGGCGGCGAGGATCGCGAGCGCTCGGTCGGTCAGCGGCACGCGGTGTTCTTTGCCCATTTTCATGCGGGCCGCCGGTATCGTCCACACCTTGGCCTCTCGGTCGATCTCCCGCCACGTCGCGCCGAGCACTTCGGCCGTCCGGGCGGCCGTGAGGATCGCGAACTCAAGGGCGAGCGCCGCTGTGGCCCGCCGCTGCTGAAGCTCAGCAACGAACGCCGGCACCTCGGCATAGGGCATCGCGGCATGGTGGCCGCGCTGGAGCTTCTGGCGCTTGGGCAACAGGGCGTCGAGATGACCGCGCCACCGGGCCGGGTTCTCGCCCGAGCGGAGCCCCTTCGCCTTGGCGGCGTCCAGCACGCGCTCGATGCGCCCGCGCAGGCGGGAGGCCGTCTCCTGCTTCGTCTGCCACAACGGTTGCAGGACACCGAGCACGTCCTCGGTGCTCACCCTGTCAATCTGGAGCGAGCGCAACGGTGCTCCGTACACCTCCAGGGTGTGCTTCCACTGCCACCGGTGCTTTTCGTTCTTGAAGCCGGAACGAAGGGTTTCGACGAGCTCGTCCGCGAAAGCGCCAAAGGTCGGAATGACCGCCTGTTCGGCCCGCCGCGCCTCCAATGGGTTGATCCCCTCGGCGAGCTGAGCCCGGGCTACGTCAGCCAATTCGCGGGCGCGCGCGAGCGAAACGTCGCGGGCGGAGCCCAGCCCCATCTCGAGCTGCTTCCCAGCCCAACGGTAGAGGAAGATCCACCGGCGCCCGCCGTTCGCGGAAATGGACAGATAGAGGTTGCCGCCGTCGGCATGCCGCCCCGGCGTGGTGAGCGTCGCGACCGTGCGCGCGGTCAGCCTCTTAGTCTCGCGGCCCATCTCTGCCCCAGCGCTGCCCTAGCATCTGCCCCAGCAGCGAACTTAGATCGTCGTAGTCTATGGTATCCTCTCATAGACGGAAAGGGCAGCAGAGCACTGATTCAGAAGGTATTTTTGGGCACCCCTTCGACTCTCATAGTCCACCATGGACAACAGTTTGGTGGACTTCCGGGACACCATTTCCCTTACCATCAGCAGCTTACACGTGGGCTCGCCTTATCGGGCGGCCTATAGCCGCCGGAGGCTCACCTCGGCCACCTCGTGGCGGCCCGCCTTGCGCAG
>JAEZNB010000040.1 GCA_023441965.1 Bacillota bacterium | reverse complement strand
CGCTTGCTCCAAATGGCTTGGGTTATGCGCAGCAGCTTTTTGACTTGTTTTCCATTGGGAATATGGCCAGGGAAACGCTGGAGTCAGCCCATGTTTTCTGGGGAGAAGGCAACCATCTTGTGCTTCTTTGCAGCCACTTTGAGGAGAATCCTACGGATTTTGATGCACTGAAGCGTGTTCTGGACGGCATGCTTGGCGTTCCCACCGCCATGGGCGTCGGGTCCGTGGTGGAAGGCATCCAAGACATTCGTCAGTCGTATGCCGAGGCAGTGCGGGCCGTCCATTGCCATACCTTCCTTGGGGCTGATCAGGTGATATACTATCAGGACTTGGGTGTTGTGGAGGACAAGCCATCCTGGGTGGAACCCATGCAGGTGGCCATGGTGGAATTGGACCAGATGGGGTTCTTTATAAGGGGCGGTATGAATGCAAACGCGCGCGCCTGGGTGGAGCAGCACTTTTCGGACGGCAACGACGGTATCGAAAATGCCCGCCTGCGCGCTGTACTGGTGATTTCCAGCCTGTACGCGATGCATGTGGAGCCTTCCATGAATTTGAAGGAGCGGATTGCCCAAACGCTTGACTTGACATCGGTTGCGGAAATCCGGGACCTGCTATTGACGCTCATGGGTGAAGCCACCAGCTCACTGGACACCATCCGGACAAACACGGTCTCCAGGCAAATCCAAAGCGTTGTCGATTTCGTGCAGGAGCACCTTTGCGAGTCATCTCTTTCGCTGCACGAAACTTCGAAGCATTTCTTCTTCAATGCGTCGTATCTATGCCGCATTTTTAAACAGCATACCGGAATGTCCTTCCGCGAGTATGTCAACAAGCAGCGCATTGAACAGGCGCGCGAATATTTTGATGATCCCAATGTTAAAGCCTATGAGGTCGGCATTCGTGTAGGTATCGACGACCCCAACTATTTCTCCACCTTATTTAAAAAATACGCGGGCATGACCATAAAGCAATATCGCGCCGGATCAGAGTGCGGCAATAAAGGTCGAAGAGTAGTCAAATAATTAAAGGTATCGGTAAAATTTCTCCATGTGTTTTTGGAAATTCTTATTATATGATAGATTCACTAATAAAACTCGATATGGAGGAGGTACAACCATGAAAAGGTTTACCCGGATCCTGGCTGTGACTTTGGTTGCGGTCATGGTGCTCTCGCTGGGAACAGGCGCACTGGCCCAGGAGAAGAAGACGCTCACCGTATGGAACCTGTGGACCACCGAGTCGGATGCAAACGCCAAGTCTTTCAACATCGTTTTGAAAGATTGGCAGGCGCTGCACCCGGATGTGGAAGTGGTGATTGACGCCACCGAGAACGAAGCCTATAAGACCAAGCTCAAGACCGCTATGGCAGCCAACGAGGTGCCGGATGTGTTCTTTGCTTGGGGCGGCGGCTTTGCCAAGCCCTTTGTGGAAGCCGGCCAGGTGCTGGCGCTGGACGAATATCTTGCCGATGGTACCAAGGACCGTTTGCTGGGTGGCGCTCTGGACAACGTCACCTATGGCGGTAAAGTCTACGGCCTGACGTTTATCCAATGGGTGGGCACGCTCTATTGCAACAAGGAATTGTTTGATGCTAACGGCGTGACCATTCCTACCACCAATGATGAGCTGCTTGCCGCTGTTGCTGCCTTCAAGGCGAAGGGGATCGTGCCCATCACTGTAGGCGCGAAAGATGGCTGGCCGGCCATGTTCTTCCAGAACGTGTACGCCGTTCGCACTGCCGGTGCTCAATTGAGCAACGAAGCGCTTGCCGGAGCCAGCACGTTCAATGCACCGGAGTTCGTGCAATCCGCCAAGTACCTGGACGATCTGGTTAAGGCCGGCGGCTTTGATCCTGGCGCCCTGGCGCTGACCTATGACGAATCCAAGATACCCTTCCTGGCGGGCCAGGTCCCGATGATCTATAATGGCAGCTGGCTGGCCGGTGAAATTCAGGATCCGAAACTGTCCCAGGTCGTAGATAAGGTGGTCGCTGTGAACTGGCCCTCCATCTCCGACGGTAAGGGTGAAGCAACTCAGATTTTGGGCGGCGCAATCGACAGCCTGATGATCAGCAGCAACGCCAAGGAAAAAGATCTGGCCCTCGACTTTGTGAAGTATGTGACCGAGAACATGTCCCGCGAAAGCTTCAAGCTAGGCGCCGGCATTTCTACCTGGAAGATAGACATGACTGGCATCGAAGTGAGCGCACTGGTGCAGAACATCATCGATTTCGCGGCCAAGTCTACCGGTTCCGTGCTCGCATGGGATACCTTCCTCTCCGGCGAAGCGGCGGAGCGCCACAAGAGCCTTGTACAGGAAATCATAGCGGGACAAATGACGCCCGAAAACTTCGCCATCGAAATGGAGAAGCTGCAGCAGCCATAAACCCGCCTGCCCAAATCCATAGGCTTGCATGAACATGAAAGCCTGATAACTCGGCACTATCCCCTACGGAACCTGTTTCGTAGGGGATAGTGTCTAAAATACCAAGGGTCATCTTCACCGGGAATGAAGTATTTCGCTGTAGGGGTTGGTCAAGTGGAAAGGGTTTTAAGGGACAAGCGGGCTATTGTGATATTTGTTCTGCCCGCTTTCCTGGTGTTTGCATCCATAGTGATTTTGCCCATCGCTTTTTCGGGGTACTACTCTTTGCTGGAATGGAACGGAGCCGGCAA
Source organism: Bacillota bacterium (assembly GCA_023441965.1). Classification (GTDB taxonomy): domain Bacteria; phylum Bacillota; class Clostridia; order Lachnospirales; family Lachnospiraceae; genus Mobilitalea. Next base: position 1,727 of record JAEZNB010000040.1, on the reverse strand, counting down.
AAGTACTTTTATCGGTTTTGACAACTATATTGAAATGTTCACTAATCCATCCACCTATTTTGTCAAAGGAATTTTCAATTCAGCCATCTTGGCTGGCTTGTCCATCTTTGTTCAGGTGCCGCTGGCGCTGGGCCTGGCACTACTCATTTCCCGTGGAGTAAAGTTTGAAGGCCTCTTCCGGAACGTTTACTTTATTCCCGTCATCATCTCCACTACGGTCATTGGTCAATTGTGGATGAAGATATATCACCCCAACAATGGAATGCTCAACTTGTTGCTTCAAAATTTCGGACTTGCGAGCCTCAAGCACAATTGGCTTGCCGACCCCAATATTTCGCTGGGCGCGGTGTTTTTTGTGCTAATCTGGCAGTACATCGGTTATCACATGTTGCTGCTCTACTCCGCCATCAAAGCCGTCCCCTCCTCACTGTATGAGGCGGCCGAGATCGATGGCTGCTCAAAAGCGCAGCTCTCCCGTCACATCTCCATTCCTATCATCCTGCCGATGATCAAGGTTTGTGTGACGTTCGCGCTCATTGGCTCCCTGAAAACCTTTGATCTCATTTATGTGCTCACCAAGGGCGGACCCATCCATGCCACCGAGGTCCCCACAACGCTCATGTTCAGCAATATCTTTCTGAACTACCGCTACGGGCTGGGAAGCTCCATGGCGATCTTCATCCTCTTGGAATGCCTGCTGTTTACGGTCTGTGTTCAGCGGCTGTTCAAGGTGGAAGACCTTGAATTCTGAGGAGGGAGAACATGTATCGTTTCACAAGGACCACCAGACGAGTCGTCCTCTATACTGTGCTGATTGCCATTGCGCTGGTGCAGCTTTTTCCGCTCTATTGGCTGTTCAACTTTTCGCTCAAGGACAATTTGCAGATCTTTGGAGACAACCCCTTGGGCCTGCCCACCATCTATCACTTTGAAAACTTTACGGATGTGCTGGAAAATGGCAGGGTGGGGACCTTCCTGCTCAACAGCCTTCTTGTCACAGTCTCCACCATCCTCATCTCCACTATCATCTCCACCATGGCGGCTTATGCCATTGCTCGCATGAAGTGGAAATGGAGCAATCGCACAATGCTTTTCTTCCTGACGGGAATGATGATCCCGCTGCACGCAACGCTCGTGCCGCTGTTCATCTTCCTTAAGCGGACCAGACTGTATGATACGCCATTAGCGTTGATTTTGCCGTATGCGGCTTTTGCGATTCCTATGGCCATATACATCTTTGTTGGCTTTTTTAAGACCATTCCACGGGAGATGGAAGAGGCCGCCTGCCTGGACGGCATGAGCATCTATGGCATTTTCCTTCGGGTCATGGTACCGCTCATCCGTCCGGCCATTGCCACCGTCGCGATCTTTACATATTTAAGCTGCTGGAATGAATTGATGTTTGCTATTTCGTTTATCAGCAGTCCGCAGTGGAAAACGCTAACCGTTGGCATCATGGGTATGGTGGGCATGTATGCTACCAACTGGGGCGCTCTTGGCGCGGGCCTCGTTGTCGCAACGGTGCCCACGCTGATTATTTATCTTCTGATGAGCGGAGAAATTCAAAAGAGCTTTACCACAGGCGCTTTGAAGGGATGATTAAAGCTTAAATGCGTCCTCTGGACTCGAACAGACATGCAAGTCCGCTCGCTTTAAGGTTGATAACGCAAAAACCATTCCCTAAGCTCTTGTTGACCCAGAGCCGTTACCATCATTGTGTTTTCTGG
>JAEZNB010000038.1 GCA_023441965.1 Bacillota bacterium | reverse complement strand
CGTCCCCTTGTCACACCGTCCCCCTGTCACACCGTCCCCCTGTCACATTCTCCGTCCTTCTATCACATTCTGTTATTTCATTTGTGCAGTTATTATACTAACAGAAACATCCATTGATTTTCCTTTGTGAATAATATAAAATAAATTGTGTAAAAAACATATATTATATGTGCAACTTTATGGAAATATGCATGCGCACCATAAAGAACAGCTTTACAGCCACCAAAGGAAGGAGGATGGTCTATGCTGGGAGTTTTTGATATTATCGGTCCGGTTATGATAGGCCCGTCCAGCTCCCACACAGCAGGAGCAGTACGTATCGGAAAATATGCCTACTCCATCTTGGGGGAGAGACCACTAAAGGCAAGAATCAACTTTTCAGGGTCCTTTGCCAAGACCTATCGGGGACACGGTACAGATAAGGCAATCATAGCCGGTCTTCTCGGTATGGATACAGATGATGACAGAATCCGCAGAAGTATAGAACTGGCAAAGGAGGAAGGATTACAATATACCTTTGAGACCGTAGACATAGACGGAGCCCATCCCAATACGGTAGAGCTTGAACTGGAGGGGGAGAGCGGGAGAAGGGTGAATGTCAGAGGCTCCTCGATCGGTGGAGGGAACATTCTGATCAACAGGATTAACGGTGCAGATGTATTGATTTCGGGAAAGTCGACAGCCCTGATCATTACCCATCTGGATATCCCGGGAATGATCGGTAAGGTAAGTAATGTATTGGGAAACAGCGGTGTTAACATTAATAACTTCTCCTTGAACAGAGAGGAGAAGGGCGGGACTGCGATTATGACAATTGAGATTGACGGAGAAATCGGACCCTCCATTCAAAGGATCATTCAGGGTATTCCCAATATCTTATCGGTAAGTATCCTAAATGCAATTTAATCGGCCCGCAGATAGCCTTGGCCCAAAGCGGAAAGGCTTTGATGAAAGGTTTGGTAACGATGATGAAGTATAATTCGATTTCGGACTTATGCCGGAAGGCAGAGGCTCTGAACCTAAGGATCTCAGACCTGGTGTTAAAGGATCAGGCGGAGCAGGTGGAGAAGAGCGAAGAAGAGCTAAAGTCTACGATGCAGAAAATGCTTGATGTTATGAGACAAAGTACGAAGGAAGGACTGAAGGAGGGCATCCGTTCTGTCAGTGGTTTGTCCGGCGGGGATGCCTATAAGCTGGACCAGGCATTAAAGATGGGACAAGGTATCACCGGCTCTGTCATTGGCAAGGCCCTGGTCAAAGCCCTCTCAGTATCCGAGACCAATGCCTGCATGGGTAAAATTGTTGCGGCACCGACAGCCGGCAGCTGCGGTATCGTTCCGGCCGTGCTTATGACGATTGCGGAAGAGAGACAGCTTGAGGATGAGCAGCTGCTTATGGCCCTGTTTACCTCATCGGCCATCGGTATGGTGATTGCCAATATGGCCAGCATCTCCGGAGCTGAGGGAGGCTGTCAGGCAGAATGTGGTTCAGCCAGTGCCATGGCTGCCGCAGTATTGGTGGAGCTGTGCGGGGGAACACCGGCTATGGTGGAGCATGCGGTTGCAATCGCTTTAAAAAGCAAGCTCGGTCTGGTGTGCGATCCTGTGGCAGGTCTGGTGGAGATCCCCTGTATCAAGAGGAATGCAATGGGTGCTGCAAATGCCTTTGTTGCGGCAGAGCTGGCCCTGGCAGGAATCGAGAGCAAAATACCGGTGGACGAAGTCATTCATGCCATGAAGTCGATCGGAGACAACATGTCAAGCACACTGAAGGAGACAGCGGAAGGCGGTCTGGCAGCGACACCGACTGCAAAGAAACTAAGGAAACAGGTTTTTGGATGATCCGGGTGAGGGAAATCCGAAACACAACGACTTCTAGGAGACATCTTTAGACAACTAACATGTGAAAGCGGAGGATATGATCAATGAAAGCATGGAATAAGCTTGGCTTAATTCAAAGAATTCTGATCGGTATGGTAATTGGTTTGATTTTAGGTCTGACAGTACCTCAGTTTACTGTCATCGGAATTTTGGGTAACTTATTTGTAGGTGCCTTAAAGGCAGTGGCACCGATTCTGGTATTCTTCCTGGTAATGTCGTCTTTGGCAGGCGCTAAATCGGGTGGCGGCAGCAATATGAAAAGTGTTCTTATGCTATATGGTTTAGGCACACTGGCATCTGCCTTTGTAGCTGTTGCAGTAAACTATTTCTTCCCTGTTACCATCGCTCTTAGCTCGGAGCTGGAAGTATCCGGTGTTGAGGTAACCTCAGGAATTGGAGAGGTACTGAAGACCCTCCTGATGAATCTGGTAGCCAATCCGATTACAGCCTTAGGAAGCGCTAATTATATCGGTATTTTATCCTGGGCAGTGTTCTTGGGTATTGCCTTTAAGTTTTCAAACGATGCAACCAAGAAGGTATTAGCAGATATTTCTGAAGCCATATCCATGGTAGTAAAAGGGGTAATCAACCTGGCTCCCTTCGGTATTCTGGGCCTGGTATTTACAACGATCGCAGAGACCGGTATCGAAGGCTTCGCCACCTATGGAAAGCTGCTGATTGTACTGGTAAGCTGTATGCTCGGTGTGGCACTCATCTTAAATCCTTTGATTGTATTCCTGACCATCAGACAGAATCCCTATCCCCTGGTATTCAAGTGTCTTAGAGAAAGTGCAATTACAGCCTTCTTTACCAGAAGCTCTGCAGCCAATATTCCTGTAAATATGGAGCTTTGTAAAAAGCTTGGCTTAAATGAGGATGACTATTCTGTAAGCATTCCTCTTGGCGCAACCGTAAATATGGCGGGCGCAGCGATCACAATTACCACCATGGCTCTGGCAGCGGTTCATACCCTGGGCATCGCAGTTGACTTACCGACCATGCTGATCTTAAGTATTCTGGCAAGCGTTGCAGCAGCAGGAACCTCCGGTGTTGCAGGAGGCTCTCTGATGCTGATCCCACTGGCCTGCAGTCTGTTTGGCATATCAAATGATATCGCTATGCAGGTGGTTGGTATTGGATTTATCATTGGTGTAATTCAGGACTCCTGTGAAACTGCCTTGAACTCCTCCACAGATGCTCTCTTCACTGCGGCAGCAGAATTCAGACAGTGGAAGAAGCAGGGCAAGAGGCTGCCCCTGTAAGTATACGATACGCAGTCAATGCCTTATCAATATGTCAAGCTATATGACTTGACCGGGCCACAGCTCAGATCGTAAGGATCTGGGCTGATTTCCGTTTATATCCGTAATTTGATACTCTTTGGCAAGCTCTGCAACGATCATGACACTACCGGTCTTACTATGGATGGAGGGATCCAGAGCCATGGCAGAGACACAGCGGCCGATAAAGCGGGGCGATTCCATCTGATTGATATCGAACGCCGGATTGTATTTGGCTGCCTCCAGCATACCCTCCGTACTGACGGTTCCCGGATAGAGGGAAAATACGCTGACCTTGTGAGCCTCCAGATCATGGGCCATATCAGTGGTAAGCGTATCCGTAGCAGCCTTATACACACCATGGGCGGCATTGAGCCAGTACCTTCTCGTGCTGAAGAAGGAGATGTTGACGATCAGATCGCTCTGCTGCTGGGACATGATTTTCGCTGCGTGACAGCCAGCAGTGTAGGAGGAACGGAGCCCAACCCGGTAGAAGTCATCGAACATGGCTATCGGCTGCTCCCAGAAGGGCTTATTCCAGAAATACTTCTGCATGGCATGATTTGCTCCTGACCAGGCATTATTCACCAGGATGTCCAGCCTTCCGCATTCCCGATAGACCCGGCGAGTCGGTCTGTCGATAAATTCGTTAATTATGGAAAATATTTGTAGAATTACTTGACAGACATGGAAATATATAGTATATATATGATATCAAAATGATATCAATATAATATATAATGGAGGATGGGATATGAGTAACGAAGTCATCAGCTCTCAAATGAAGGATGTTGAAGAGAGAGAAATCAGAACCTTAAGCGGAGGCTGGATGCTTCTGCTGATACTGGTTGAATTTGCTTTGTCTGTACTGGTCGGTATCTTTGCCGCTACGAAGTTGATTGACGGGAAAGGGCTTCTTGGAGGTCTAGCACTTACCTTCTCCATTATCCTGTTTATCGTAGCCTGTATTATGAGTGGGGGTCTTCATATCCTGACTCCGAATGAAGCTCTGGTGATGACCCTGTTCGGTAAGTACTATGGAACACTGAAGAAGGAAGGCTTTTTCTATACCAACCCTTTTGCTGGTGCCATTAATCCTGCGAAGGGCGGAGGACTGAACATTTCCCTGGGAACGGGTACAGCCGGAGGAACTGCTTCCGCTACGGTCCAGACAGGCCTGAGCAAGAAGATCAGCATGAAGACCCTGACCCTGAACAATGAGAAGCAGAAGGTAAATGACGTACTGGGTAACCCGATTATTATCGGAGCAGTGGTGATCTGGAGAGTAGCAGACCCGACCAAGGCAGTCTTCAATGTGGATAATTTCACTTCCTTCCTGTCTACCCAATGCGATTCTACGATTCGAAACATCGTCAGACTATACCCCTATGACACCATGGAGGAGGATTCGGATGAGAAGACCCTGCGCGGCAGCAGTCAGGAGATTGCAGACAGCATGAGGACTGAATTGCAGCAGAGAGTCGCAGTTGCGGGACTGGAGATCATCGAGGTAAGAATTACTCACTTATCCTATGCGGAAGAAATTGCAGCTGTAATGCTGCAGAGACAGCAGGCAGTCGCCATCATCGCTGCCCGTCAAAAGATTGTGGAAGGAGCGGTCAGCATGGTCAAGATGGCGATCGATCAGTTGGGTGAGGAAGAGATCGTGGTCTTGGATGAAGAACGGAAGGCCGCCATGGTCAGCAATCTCCTGGTAGTCCTTTGTGGCAATAAGGATGCCCAGCCAATCGTTAACAGTGGATCGATTTACTAGTACAGCTTAATCAAAAAGGAGTTGGGGATGGAAGATAGATTTGAAGCTAAGGAAGAACAGCTGAAGGCCAGACTAAAGCATATCCATGAGCTGGAGCAGGAAATCCTTCGCAAAGAGAAGGCCCTGAAGGAGCAGGAGAAGACGAAGAAGCAGATTCTTCTAAGGCTCTCCCCCGGTCTTTGGAGCGAGCTGGCTGCCTGGGCAGAAGAGGATTTTCGATCCATCAACGGACAAATCGAGTATCTGCTGGCAGAATGTGTCCGGAGAAGGAAAGTGAAATAGGAAAGTAATCATAAGAATATGCGCTTAGATAGAAGAAGGTGCTGTTGCTTACTGATATGGATGTAGGACGGATATCCATACCTGTGAAGCAGCAGCACCTTACTTTTTGCGACCGGAAACTGCGGTTGCAATAAAGTAATTATTGTGATATTATGGATATACTATTATTACAGGATATGGTAATGAATACTACATTATAAGGCATACAATAATATAAAAAAACGATAACATTACTACGTTTTCGAAAGCAATGAAATAGTATAAATCCAGTAAAATAAGGCATTATAGCAATTAATACTTTGATAATCAAAATTTAATTTGTATTAATTCTATGTTGGGTATATAATGTTAGCTATGAATTATGAAACATTAAAATAATTAAATTAAAATATTTTAACAGAAATGGAGCAAGGCAAATGATTTCATTAAGGACAAATCGGTGTCAGGGGTGCGGTCTATGTACCGACGTCTGCCCGAAGCAAATTTTAACGATAGATAAAACAAGAGTGAACAGCAGAGGGTATTCCCCCATAGCGATCACCGACTTTCGCAGCTGTATCGGCTGCACCTTATGTGCGATGATGTGTCCTGACCTGGTATTTGAGGTTGGCAAGGAGGTAGAAGATGGAACAGATTTTAATGAAGGGAAATGATGCAGTCGCAGAAGCAGCCATCAGAGCGGGCTGCAAATTCTACGCAGGCTATCCGATCACGCCACAGACTGAGCTTCCGGAGTACCTGGCGAAGCACATGGAGCAAAGGGGAGGTGTTTTCCTGCAGGCGGAAAGCGAGGTCTCTGCGATTAATATGATCTATGGGGCAGCAGGAGCAGGTGTCCGAGCGATGACCTCCTCCTCCAGTCCGGGAATCAGCTTAAAGCAGGAGGGAATCTCCTATATCGCAGGCAGCGAGCTGCCCTGTGTTATCGTAAATGTCATGCGCGTGGGACCGGGACTGGGAGGTATACAGCCTGCACAGTCTGATTATTTTCAATCCACGAAGGGCGGCGGCCATGGAGATTACAGATTGATCGTCCTGACGCCGGACAGTGTACAGGAGATGTATGATTTTACCCTGCTTGCCTTTGACCTGGCAGATGAATACCGGAATCCTGCCATGGTCCTGGCAGACGGGATCCTGGGGCAGATGATGGAATCGGTTGTCTTAAGGGAGCCGGAGAGTAAGGAATATGATAAGTCCTGGGCGACCACCGGTACGAAGAAAGAGAGAGCACATAATATCATCAATTCCCTCTATATCAAGCCGGAGGAATCGGAGGACTTAAATCTTAGACTGCAGGAGAAATACGATAAAATAAGGAAGACAGAGCAGAGAGCAGAAATCATTCACCCGGAGGCCGAGCTCCTCTTGGTTGCCTTTGGCATCGTAGCAAGAGTCGCAAAGCAGGCCATTAAGGAGCTGGCTGAAGAGGGCTACAACGTAGGACTGATCCGGCCGCAGACCGTATGGCCCTTCCCCTCCGAAGCCTTTGAGAGGATCGCGAAGGCTTACCTGGTCGTGGAATTAAGCAGCGGACAGATGGTGGAGGATGTAAGGCTGGAGGTGAACGGCCGGGCACCGGTATATTTTCAGGGGAAGATGGGCGGAAGCGTCATAACTGTGGAAGAAATTAAGCAAAAAGTAAAAGATATCATGGGAGGGAGCAAGCATGCCTGATTTTAAGAAACCGGATGCCTTAACAGATCTCCAGATGCACTACTGCCCGGGCTGTACCCACGGTATCATTCACCGGCTGGTGGCAGAGGCTTTGGATGACTTAGAGCTGGAAGGCAGGACCATCGGAGTGGCTTCCGTGGGCTGTTCCGTATTTGCCTACAATTATTTTAGCTGTGATATGCAACAGGCAGCCCATGGAAGGGCCCCGGCAGTGGCTACCGGAATTAAGAGGGTCCTGCCTGAGGGAATCGTATTTACCTATCAGGGGGATGGAGATCTGGCTGCGATCGGTACGGCAGAGATCGTTCATGCGGCGGCCAGAGGTGAGAACATTACCGTTATCTTTGTGAACAATGCAATCTATGGAATGACCGGAGGTCAAATGGCACCCACCAGTCTGGAGGGTCAGGTTACCCTGACCACACCCAGAGGAAGAAGGGCGCAGGAAGGCCTTCCGATCCGAATGTCGGAGCTGTTGGCTACCCTGGAGGGACCCAGATATATCGAACGGGTATCCGTCCATGACCCTAAGAATGTCAGAAAGGCCGGAAGAGCCATAAGGAAGGCCTTTGAACTGCAGCAGAAGGGGGAAGGCTTTACCATGATTGAGGTTCTGTCCTCCTGTCCGACGAATTTTAAGCTGTCACCGAAGGATGCGCTCAGATGGGTGGAGGAGAATATGATCGCCTACTATCCGCTCGGAGTCCTGAAGGATGGAGGAAGGAAGCTATGAGGACAGACCAGATAATACTATCGGGCTTTGGCGGACAGGGAATCGTCGCGGCAGGGAAAACCATAGCCTATGCCGGGATGCTGGATGGCAGGAAGGTATCCATGTTTCCCTCCTACGGCCCGGAAATGAGAGGAGGCTTTGCAAACTGCCAGGTCATCCTCTCGGATACGGATATCGCATCACCCTTGGTTTCAAAAGCAGATGTCGTGATGGCAATGAGCCTTCCGGCAGTGGAAAGGTTTGAGTCCTGGGTAAAGCCGGGGAAAACCTTGATTGTTGACAGCCATCAGATCAAAAAGGCGGATTACCGCCCGGATATACAGGTATATGAAATACCGGCAAGCAGGCTTGCCATGGAGATCGGCAGTATCAAATTCGCCAATGTGGTCATGATCGGTGCCATGATGGCAGTGCTTCAGGCTCCCACCTTCAAGAGCATGGAAGCGGCAGTGAAGGAGCTGCTGCCCAAGGATAAGCAGGGACTATTCCCTCTGGAGATGCAGGCTCTGGAAGTGGGAATGAATTCTATAAAACAGGAGATATAAGATATGGAGAAAAGAGCAGGAATAATTGGTGTGGGAAGCTTTGTACCGGACAGGGTTCTGACGAACTTTGACCTTGAGAAGATGGTGGATACCTCGGACCAATGGATTGTGGAGAGGTCAGGTATTTCGGAGAGAAGAATCGCAGAGGAGCATATGTCTACCTCGGATATGGCAGTCAGGGCAGCAGAGCAGGCCCTGGCGGATGCAGGGATCAGAGCGGAGGAGATCGGGCTGATCATCGTCGCAACCGTGACACCGGATCAGTTCTTTCCTTCTACGGCCTGCCTGGTCCAGAAGAGGATCGGAGCGGTCAATGCGGCTGCCTATGATATCTCTGCTGCCTGTGCCGGCTTTCTCTATGCCCTGTCCAATGCCTGGCAGTATATCAGGACGGGAGTATACCGATATGTCCTTATCATCGGTGCAGATGCTCTCTCCAAGATTACGGACTGGGGGGACCGCAATACCTGTGTTCTCTTTGGGGATGGGGCCGGAGCCTTTATCCTCGGTGAGGTGCAGGAGGGTGGAATCCTTTCTTCCCATATGGGGTCTGATGGTACAGGTGCAGAATTCCTTACCTGTCCGGCAGTTTACTTCAGTCCGGAGGAGGAAGAGAAGAGAAAGGGCAGAAAGCATACGACCTGTATGAACGGGCAGGAGGTGTTCAAGTTCGCAGTTAAGATTATGCCCTTCGCCTTTGAACAGGCACTGGTTGGGGCAGGACTGAGCGCGGACAGGATCGACTGGTTCATTCCCCATCAGGCAAACCTAAGAATTATCGAAGCAGCGGCAAAGAAGTTCAACATCAGTATGGAGAATTTTATTGTGACGCTTCAGCGGTTCGGCAATACCTCCTCCTCCTCGATACCGATTGCCATGGGAGAAGGGATCAGGAAGGGACAGATCAAGCGAGGAGACACCCTGGCTCTGGCTGCCTTCGGTGCCGGCCTGACCTGGGCTTCGGCTATTCTGCAATACTAAGCGAAATAATACGATTGCCTGATTGTTGATGATGAGGTGGCATTATCCCAAAGCACCTGTGAAACCCCCAATCATTAGAGATTTCATTTGATGGCACTGTTTCATAATAGCTTAGAAATACAAGAGGGTTCCTATATATTCCCATAATACACTGTTTGCTGAACTGATTGAAAATTATGTTGTGACCAGGTACGGACATAAGCGTCCGAAGCTGGCACACATAATTGAAATCTGTCCGGGAACCGGTGCGTGAGGGGACATATAGGGACCCTCTTGTATCTACATGGTATAATGAAACAGCCTTATCATTCGTTGGTCTGATGATTGGGGGTTATTGTTTCTGTTTGCCTTGCACTAGAACTTAAAGCTATTGATTCTATTCTGCAGGTCTTCGGATAGTCTTTGCAGGTCAAGGGCCTGTTGGGTGATTTCATCCATGGTCGTTGAGATCTGCTCCGCAGAGGCAGTTACCTCCTCTGTGGCAGAGGCGGATTCCTCTGAAATAGCAGAGATGTTCTCGATCTGGAAGACAATATTATTCTTTTGCTCAGAGATATCATCCACATGCTGCTTGATATCTGTGATCTTCTCGGACAATACCTTAACGGCCTCCATGATTTCGTGGAAGAGATCCTGGGTCCGGTTGACAAGAGAGGCCTGTTCCTTCACGTTCTGCTTGGTAACGTCCATTGCCTGTACGGAAAGCTCCGTCTTCTTGCTGATATCATCTACGATATCCTTGATTTTCACAGTAGAAGCCTTGGACTGTTCGGCCAGATGTCTGATCTCGGAAGCAACTACGGCAAAGCCCCTGCCGCTTTCTCCTGCCCTTGAGGCTTCGATGGAAGCATTCAGGGAGAGAAGATTTGTCTGGGAAGTAATCATATCGATCGTATCGGAGATGGCTCCGATCTGTTTCATACTGTCACTTACAGCATATACCATATCCGATACCTTGGCGGTGGACTGTAAGGTGCTGTCGGAATTATGCATAAGCAGCTCTACTCCTTCAAGACCGCGGCGGGTGAGCTGTCTGGCATCCTTCGACAGGGTCTCCATCGCATCGGTTGAGGAATCAATGAGGGTCAGCTTGTCGGCCAAATCACTGATACTTTCTGCTCCGTCACTGGAATTCTGAGCCTGCTCGGAAGCACCTTTCGCAACATCCTCAACAGCTCTGGCAACCTCAGCCAGAGAAGCATTGGTTTCCTCGGCCATATTTGCCAGGGTGACAGAGCTGTCAAGTACCGTGGCAGAGGCATCACTTACATTACGAAACAGGGTGGAGATGTGTTCGGTCATTTCATTAAAATGCTTACCCAATAGGTTGAATTCATCCTTGGATTTCACCGTTATGGTGGCTGTCAGATCACCCCGGGACAAACGGTCAAAGGCTGACAGTAGGGTCCGGATATTCCTTGAGATCCCGCTGCTGAAAAGAATCGCGAGCAGGATGGAGGCATGAAAAGTGATGATGGAAACAATGGCGATCGTCACTCTGATCAGATTGGTGTCCTTGCTCAATTCAGAGTAATTCATGCTGGCGATGATCTTCCAACCTGCCGTGTCATTGGTATCGTAGCAGGCAAACTTTTTCTCTCCTTCAAACTCATAAACGGAAAAGCCGTTATCGTTTGCCTTTATCTCTTCCCAATGGGAAAGCTTTACTACAGTATCTGTTCCGATAAGCGTTTGATCGGGATGAGCGATTAAGTTGCCGCTCTTATCGGTTATGTAGAGATATCCGCTGTCACCGATTGCAATATCGGACAGGGAGGAGGAAAGGATACTAAGATCCAGATCAATACCGACAACACCGATTAAGGTGTTTTCATTTTGTATCGCCATAGTCATTGAGATTACCATCTGGCCGGTTCCTGCATCCACATAGGGATCTGTAATGATAACCTTATCCGGTGCATTTACCGCCTGAATATACCAATCTCTTTTTCTGTGGTCAAAGCCCTCCGGCAGCTCCAGAACGGGATCCGTATAGAACATACCGCCTTCTGTACCGACATAGATATTAATGATTGTCTCGTCGGTCGCCTTAACATTGGCAATTAAGCCTTTGGCAAATTCAAAATAGGTACTGTTATTTGCCTCCTTAATATTGATATCATTTGATAATATCTTAATGCTATTGGACATGGCATTAAAATAATTATCAAGGCCTCTTGTGATCTCCCGAATGGTCTGTCTGCTCGTAGTTTCGAGCCAAGGCTGAATCTAAAATTATTTCTTAAATTTACTTGATGACAGCCCTATGATATAATCGTCTTTAATGAGCATGAAGAAAGGAGAAGGATACACCATGCTGGGTGTATCCCAAAAGATCATGAAGAGTATCATAAAAAAGAATCTGGAGATCCTCCTGAAGGGCTATATCATCGGTTCCTCCATGAGTGTTCCGGGTGTGAGCGGCGGAACGATGGCTATTTTGTTGGGCATCTATGACAGACTGATCAGCTCGATCAGTAATTTTCTGAAGGACATCAAGGGGAATACAATTTTTCTTCTCAAATTCTGTCTGGGCTCCGGTTTAGGTATCGGATCTCTGGCCTTTCTGATCAGCTGGCTCCTGGAGAGCTTTCCTGTCCCCGTATCTTTCTTCTTTCTGGGAGCGGTAATCGGCGGAATACCGGCTCTTTATAAGAAGACCAGAGAAAGTAAGCTTACCGTAAGCTCCGGTGTATATTTTCTGCTTGGCCTGGTCCTGGTCATCTCCATCGGCTTTATTCCCACAGGAAATATTGATATCGGCAGCAGCAGCGGGTTTACCCACTATCTGATGCTGCTGCTTACAGGTATCATTATTGCTTTGGCCCTGGTGCTTCCCGGTATCAGTACCTCCCATATGCTGCTGGTCCTTGGCATGTATGATTCCATGCTGGCAGCAATCAAGGGCTTTGATGTTATGTATGTAGGAGTACTGGGTATCGCTACGGTAATCGGTATCTTCCTGATTACGAAGCCCATTGAATGGACGATGAACAAATTTCCTCATCAGACCTACAGCCTGATCATTGGCTTTGTTCTGGGTTCTACAACAGAAATTTTCAAGGATAAGATCATACCGGCCATACCGGATCAGGCAGATAGCTCCTGGTGGATCCTTACTGCTATCATATCAATTGTAACCTTTATCCTTGGATATGCTTCTATCCTGTCCCTGTCAAAAATCTCTGCGAATGACTAAGAACTTCATGCCTATGGAGTGCACCATCTTGACAGACCTGCCATATGATATTTTAAGATCATATGGAGGATGTGATATATGCTTTATTACGATACCAAAAACAAGTACTACAAGATAAAGCAGAGAGTTCAGAAGGTCACCGGGATAGTAGCTAAGAAAACGGATGAGCCGAAAGTGAAGCTTGATCCGCTAATTATTCCAAAGTATGTGAATCAACTGGAAAAGCCACCGGTTTTTAAGCCATATAAGACCTGGACTCATGAAATGATCAATGGGAAGAAAGTCAAAAGGAAGAAACATCATTACTGCGTCGAAATCGGAGTAACCAAGCAGCAGATGCTGCCAAAGGGCTTTCCGAAAACCAAAGTATATGGTTATGGCGGACAGATTATAGACCCGAAAACAGGTAAGACAACATATGCAATCTGTTCTCCCGGCCCTACCTTTGAAGCCCGCAGAGGAACACCGGTCACTGTGAAGTGGATCAACAGGATTAAGGGGAAGCATATGTTCGCAGTGGACCCCACCCTGCACTGGGCCAACCCGAATCATATGCCCATGGAACCTCCCAAGCCCTGGCCCCTCTATCCTCCCGGATTTGCGGAAGCACAGAAGCCGGTACCTACAGTGACCCATCTCCACGGAGGCGAGGTGCCTTCCACCAGTGACGGACATCCGGATGCCTGGTTCACCTGTGACAAGAAATATGGCCCTGCTTACGTTTCCCAAGAGTATTATTATCCGAATGAGCAGGAAGCGACTACGCTGTGGTATCATGATCATGCCCTGGGCATGACCAGGCTGAATGTATATGCCGGCCTGGCGGGCTTTTACCTCTTGCGGGACGGCAAAAAGACCAGACACCGCAGGCATTACACAGAGGGTAAGCTTACTCTGCCTCAGGGAAAATATGAGATACCGTTGGTGATACAGGACAGACTTTTCAATACGGATGGCTCCTTATTATTTAACAACGCAGGCAATGCTCCAGAGACCCATCCTTACTGGGTACCGGGGATCGTCGGTGATATTATCGTGGTGAATGGTAAGGTCTGGCCGAACCTGAATGTGGATCGCTGTCAATACCGCTTCAGGATACTAAACGGTTCCAACACCCGTTTTTATAATCTCTTCTTATCCAATGGAATGGAGTTCACACAGATTGGCAGTGACGGGGGACTCCTTGGCAAGCCGGTGAAGCTGACCTCTCTTCTCTTGGCTCCCTCGGAGCGGGCGGATATCCTGGTAAATTTTGCGGATCTTGAACCCGGAACCACAGTCAGGCTTCTGAACGATGCGAGAACACCCTTCCCCTTCGGACCGCCGCCAAATCCCGATACAGTGGGGCAGATTATGCAGTTCAGTGTGCCTCCCAAGGCACCGGAGCCTGTAAATCCGCCTGAGCTTCCAAAGAGACTCAACTGCATTCAGCCACTGGTGCCGAATGCACCGGAGAGAATCATGACCCTGAACGATATTCTGGGTCCTACGGGTCCCACGATGATGCTTCTGAATGGGCAGATGTGGTCGGGTCATGTTACCGAGAAGCCCAGAGTCGGTTCGACAGAGGATTGGGTGATTGTGGGTATGACAGCCGGTGCCCATCCGATTCATGTCCACCTGATTCAATTCCAGGTACTGAACAGACAGAATTATCGGTTGGCGGAGTATACTGCAAAATGGGAGGAGGTCAACGGACCTCTGCCACTGCATCATCCGCCAGTTGTGGTACCGGTGGAGCCTTATCTGCTGGATGATCCCATACCTCCGGAGGAGAATGAGAAGGGCTGGAAGGATTCCATTGTCGTAAATCCCGGTCAGGTCACCAGAATCAGAATTCGTTATGCTCCTCAGGGGGCTCTGACCTGTCAGACAGAGCCGGGGGATAATTACTTCCCCTTCAAGCCGTGGGAAGGACCGGGTTATGTATGGCACTGCCATCTGCTGGACCATGAGGACAATGAAATGATGAGACCTCTGGAGATTACACCCTAGGATTTCTTAAGATATGAATTCAAGTAAAGGGGCTGCTTCACATTAGCTGTTGTATCTGTATGGCTATTATGTGAAGCAGCCCCTTACCTCAGGTTCTGACCCCTTATTCTACCGAATATTACTGTAAGGCATTTAGGATCGCCCTGATTTCTTCCATCTCTTTGTCGGACAGAGGACCGAATTCCATGGCCTTTGCATTTTCCTCCACCTGCTTAACAGATTTAAAGCCGGGAATCGGAATGGTATGATTGCCTTTTGCCCAGATCCAGGCCAGGGAGCCCTGAGCAAGGCTCCTGCCATCAGCGGTGAGAATTTCACGGATGGAGTCAAGAATTCTCATGGCCTCTTCGGCAGGCCTGCCTTCCCGGAAGAAATGATCTACCCAGCTATGGCCTGCGCCACGGACATCCTCCTTCGGGAGGAAGGTGGAACGGTCATATTTACCGCTGAGTAAGCCCATAGCCAGAGGACTGCGGTTGATGCTGGCCAGCTTCTGTTCCTCACAGAAGGCTACCAGAGGAGCATTATCGTCGATGATATTCAGTTGATGCTCGATGGCACTGCAGTTTTCCTGTTCGGCGAAAAGCTTCGCTCCTCCAAGCAGATCGGTACTCCAGCCGTAGGTGCGGATCTTGCCCTTCTCGACAAGCCTGTTTAAGGCTTCGTGGACTGCATTGATTTCAGAGATGGCGATTTCCCAGACGTGGAGCAGGTAGAGGTCGATATAGTCTGTCTTCAGTCTCCTTAGGGAAGCCTCACAAGCCCGCTCAATATAATCAGGGGTCACATTATAGCCCTGAAGGGTCTTCGTAGCTTCACTACCCAGGTAACCGAACTTTGTCGCAATCACAGCCTGATTTCTTCTGCCCTCCAAGGCCTTACCGATGACCTCCTCACTATGACCGATGCCATAGGAGTCCGAGGTATCCAGAAAATTGATACCCAGATCAAAGGCCGCATGGATGGCACGGATAGACTCGGCATCCTCCACCTGTCCGTATCCGTCAATCTTTCCATCCATATAGAACTGACCGCCGATTGCCCAACAGCCAAGTCCCATAGGGCTTACCTCAAGTCCTGATCTTCCAAGCTTTCTGTTTTTCATAAAAATATCCTCCTTTATATCATGGGCACCAAGCCGTTTTAGGTACCCAATTTTTTTGCAGCATGTAAAGAGTGCAATGCATAATTAACAATACATAACTTAGGAACAGTGCCATATCAACCTACCGGTTGGTAGACAAAATGGCCAATAAGATGGAGTGCAGGTAGTGCTTGCACTCCTTATGCCTTTATACCTTCCCAGAAGATAGAGAAGCATTCCTCCATATCCTTGAGGCTTTGCTCCTTATCCAGCAGATCCATAGAGAGGTCGATACAGGTCAGTATATAGTAATAGGATTTGGCCATGGAGACTGCTCCGTGGGGGCGAAGCTCCTTCCTGCGGATGCCCTCCTCCATAATCACAGAGAGCTGCGCGATAAAGGAGTCCTTCGTTTCCATCGTTTCAACGAGGATTTCCTTTCTCATTGCCGCAGGTGGGAGATAATAAATGCGGTTCCAGAATTCCATCTCCCGATTGTTCCAGTTATAATCAAAGTATTTTTCATAAATTGCGGTCAGGCGTTCTTTGCATGGTAAAGTCTTTACTTCGTCTAAAAGCTCCTTCAGCCAACTCCGGTATTTGCCTAAGATTTGCTGAAAGAGGCCACGGAAGATATCCTCCTTACTCTTAAAATGAAAATAAAGAGAGGCTTTGTTAATGCCGACCTCTGCGGCGATCTTATCCATCCGGGCTCCTTCATAGCCATGCTCTGCAAAGACCTGAAGGGCAATCTGAAGAATCCGTTCCCTTGTTACAGAACCATTTCCCATGTGCCACCTCCTGTATTAAACCAACCGTTTGGTAGGTAAATTTATACTATAACAAGTTTATGGGATTGTCAACCATTTTTTTGCTTAATTTTTTTTGTTAAATACAATTTCCATGATAGGATAAATAAGGATATCATACTGGATATTACGCTTCATATCATATATAATAAGTGGTACAAGGAAACTATGAGAGGGAGGAAGCATATGAAGCATATCAGACGATTTTTACAGATACTGGCGTGCGTGATGGTCTTATCTGTCCTTACGCCCTCCACCATCCCCTTCCGGGAGAGCGCTGTCGCCCAGGCGGCATCGGTTAAGCTGAATAAGAAGACGCTTACCCTGGAGGTCGGAAAATCAACCACCTTGAAGATCAGCGGAACAACGGCCAAGGTTACCTGGTCCTCTAGTGATAAAGCTGTGGCTACAGTGAATTCCAAGGGGAAGGTCACAGCAAAGAAGGCGGGTAAGGCAACCATCACAGCCACCGTCAGTAAGAAGAAGTATACCTGTACGGTTACGGTGAAAAAAGCAGCCAGCCAGGCGGTCAAGAAGGAGACCGCAGCTACTCAGTCAGCGACTCTGGGAAACTATAAATTCGAGTATCCCAAGGATTGGACGAATAAGGTCATTCAGGGTGAAGGAAGCGAGCTTTTGGCCCTGCTTCAGCCGGGTAAGGAGGAGCCAACGACCGAAAGCTACGGGATAGCGATTATGATTGCAGCTACAGGTATGCCCAAGCCAGACCTGAATCTGGTGAAGGCCCTGTTAGAAAGCCCTGATACAAGGGAATATTTTGCAGAGCTTTTTGGCTTGGAGTCCGGTAAAGATATCACAAAGCTTACAGTCAATGAGTTCAAGGCAACACCCGGAACTGCCCTACAGGTGGATTTTGAGGTTACTGCAGAAGAGAAAAAAGCCCTTACGAGGAAGGAACGTGTCTACGCTCTCTTTATTGATAAGGATATATTCGTCTTAAGGATTCCCGATCTGAAGGACGACGAGAAGCTGAAGCTTACGCAGACAGCAGAAGCGATTGTAAATTCCCTTACTATGGTAAAATAGCATGAATTATAATGCCTTCGGATGATGAAGGCGGGGGTATGCCTCCGGCTGACAAGGTCGGAGGCATGCTTATGTCCCTTCATAGCTACTACAAAAGTAACAAAGGGTATTAGTAATAACATACAATAATCCGTCTGAAAATCAGAAAAAACATACATACCATAATCCGGTAAACTATTATATAATCTAATACATATAGTTGGACATGAAATCAGGGAAAGACTGATAACGATGACGAGGAGGATTATAGATCATGAAAAGGAAAAGCTTATGGTATCTGCTTCTTCTGCTTCTGCTGCTAAGCCTGACGGGCTGTGGGAAAAACAGCACACAACAGACGGATGCCGATTCTGTAACAGGGAAAGTGAAAGAAGGCAAAGCGAATCAGGAGAAGGACCAGAGCGGCAAGAAGGAGAAAAGGGATCAAACGGCGACTGCTTCCGGGAATGGAGCAGTTATTGAGGATAGCATCAGCCTGTCACCGATGGAAGCCTTTCTGAACAAAGAAACTAAGATCAGCATTGGGGCCACCAAGCCCGGCAAGATTTATTATACGATGGACGGAACCGATCCGGATGAGACGCAGCTCCTTTATGAGAAGCCGATTCAGCTGCAGGCAGGTGAGACCGAGAAGGCAGTCTGCATCAAGGCAAAGGCATTTTTTGAGGACGGAAGCCAATCAGAGACCGTGGTCAGGACCTATTTTACCGGTAAGAGCATAGGCGGCCGTTACTCTACCCTGATATTTTCCGTAACCACCGATCCCTATAACCTGTATGATTACGAATATGGGATCTTTGTGGAAGGAAAGCTAAGGGATGATTATGTCAAGGCCAACCCCCATAAGAAGATTGACCCTCCGGCTCCTGCAAATTTTAATATGAGGGGCAGGGAAAGTGAAAGAGAAGTATACCTGGAGGTATTCGAAGCAGATGGAACACAGATAGCAGCACAGGCAGCCGGAATAAGAGTTTACGGCGGATGGTCCAGGGCAAATCTGCAGAAATCCATCAAGATCTATACCAGAAAGGACTATGACAAGGAAAACAACAAGCTTAGATATGAGTTCTTCCCCTGGAAGATCACTGCCGAGGGTAAGCCGTCAGATGCCTTTAACCGTCTGGTATTAAGAAACTGCGGCAATGATAACGGCTTCGGCTTTATCCGGGATGAGCTCTTCCAAACCCTGGCCGGTCAGGCAGGATATATGGATTATGAAGCGGTCCGTCCGGCAGTACTGTATGTAAATGGAGATTACAGAGGTGCCTTCTGGCTCCATGAGGTATATGGGGATGACTACTTTGATGAGAACTATGGGAACTTCGATGGAGAATTTCAGATACTGGAAGGTGGAGAGACCTATAAATCCATAGATGAGGACGGAGGAAATGAGCAGTATGTCGATGAGTATGAGGAGCTGTATTGGACCTATGCCAACCAGGATCTGACTGATAATGCGGTCTATGCGGAGCTCTGCAAGCAGATCGATGTGGAAAATTATCTGTCCTACTTTGCATTACAGGCCTATATCGGCAATGAGGATTGGCCTCATAATAATTATAAGACCTATCGGTACTATGCGGCAGAGGGAGAGAAATACCGGGAAGCTCCCTTTGACGGAAAATGGAGATATCTGCTTCACGATCTGGACTACAGCTTTGGCATCTACGGTAACGGACCTCAGATGGAATTTATCCGCAAGTATGTGGGCGCCAATGGGGAGATCAGGGATGAGGCGCCTCTGTTCAGCCAGCTGATGAGAAGAGAGGACTGCAAAGAGATCTTTATTACCAAGACCATGGATCTGATCAACGGAGCCTTCTCCTCTGAGAACATAAACAGGGTTCTGGAGGAGATGAACCAATCCAGAATTAAGGAACAGGAGAATATGTACAACAAGAACCTCTTGGCTCCCTGGGTACAGCTTGACCAGCTGGAGGGCAGACTGGAGGAGATACGCTCCTATGGGGAACTGCGTGCCGTTTATATCCCCTTAAGCTATCAAAAGCATTTTAAGCTGGGAGATTTGTATCAATTAAGTGTACAACCGGCAGCGGACTGTGGAGTACAGATTAATTCCGTGGTAACAGAGAAGCCCTTCACCGGAAGCTATTTTACGGATTATCCAACAGTGATAACCCCGATCATCCCTGAGGGAAAGGAGTTCAAGTACTGGCAGGTGAACGGTAAGACCTATGAGACAGAGGAACTGATTCTTACTCCGGCCATGCTGAAGGACCTGAAGGCTGAGGTAAGCTGTGTTGTCAAGTAACGGAAGGACGGCTGGGAATAGGGCAGAAGCTGATAAAAGGCAGTAAAATTAGAATCGGATTAAAAAGCATAGAAGCTATTGACCGAATCGGTTTATGGTGCTAGAATTAAGCCATAAACCGATTCGGTTTATGTTATTCTCAGGTTAAGACAAAGGCACGCAGGGTAAAAGCGGTGCAAGACAGACTCGGATAAGGGAAAAGAACGATTAACAGAAGGGAGGCGGTGATGTCGGATGGAAAAGTTCTTTCAGCTGCCCACGGAGAAGCAGAGAAAGATCATAGATGCAGCGATCAACTGCTTTGGTGCAAATGGCTATAAGAAGACCTCCGTAAGTGATATCGCTACTGCAGCAGAGATATCCAAGGCCATGGTATTCCATTATTTCGGATCCAAGAAGGACCTATACTACTACCTATTGGATTATACGGCAGACATTTTATTACAGGGTGTGGCTGAAAATTATGATACTGCGGTCACGGATTTTTTTGACCGGATCAGCATGGGTACAGAGGTCAAGATGGCTGTCATAAGAAAGCATCAGGGACTGATTTCCTTTCTTTCCAGCGTATATCAGGAACGGGAGGAAGAAGTACAGGAAGGGATTCAGAGAATCCTACAGAAGGGGGAGGATTTCAGGGAGAAGATATCCTTCGCCGATATGGATACATCAAAGTTTAAGGAGGGTACAGACCCCCAGCTTGTTATGAAGATGCTGATCCTCATCGGAGAGGGGTATGCTAGCTATATTGACAAGGGAATGGCAATTGAGGATATCACCAGGGAATTTGACCGGATTCTGCAGCTGTTAAGAAGCAATCTTTATAAGGAGGAGTATTTATGATAGAGGTGAATGGCCTAACGCTTGTATATCCCAGCGGGAAAGGTGTCTTTGATGTGGACTTTAAGGTAAAACAGGGTGAGGTCTTGGGCTATCTGGGACCGAACGGAGCCGGCAAGACTACTACCATCCGTGCCCTGCTGGGGTTTATGGCACCCGACAAGGGAAGCTGCACAATCAATGGACTGGATTGCTGGAAGCAGGCACCACAGATACAGAAGAGCCTGGGTTATATCCCGGGAGAGATTACCTTCCTGGATAGCATGAATGGAGATGAATTTTTAAGGTTCATGTGTGACATGAGAGGTACTAAGGATTACACCCGACAAAAGCAGCTGATTGATCGGTTTGAGTTGGATACCAAGGGCAGGATTAAGAAATTCTCCAAGGGGATGAAGCAGAAGGTGGGTATCGTAACTGCTTTCATGCATGATCCGGACATCCTGATTCTGGATGAGCCGACCAGTGGCCTGGATCCCCTGATGCAGAACCGGTTCGTGGAGCTGATTCTGGAGGAAAAGAAGAGGGGAAAGACAATCCTGATGTCCAGCCATATGTTTGAAGAGGTGGAGAGAACCTCGGATACGGTGTTGATTATCAAGGATGGCAGACTGGTAAAGCAATCTGATGTGCAGAGCCTGAAGGAATCCCAGAGAAAATGCTATATCGTGAAGCCGAGGGATATGCAGGAGGCCCATGGGATACTGACCTCGGCCGGCTTTGAGGTTCAGCAGGCAGAGGGAGATAGCCTGGAGGTATACATTAAGGGAGAGAGCGTGGACCGTTTCCTTAAGACAATCGCACAATTTACGGTACAGAAGCTGGATGTGAAATCACAGTCTCTGGAGGATATCTTTATGCATTTTTATAACAAGGAGGGGAAATAAATGAGCCTGACCTTATGGAAGACTACGTTAAAAAAGAATTGGATTATGCTGCTGATCTTCGTCGGTGTCTTGACCATGTATTTGTCAGTGATGATTTCCATGTACGATCCGGTGGACATGTCAGCCATGGACTCCATAATAGAGTTGTTTCCCGAGGGGATACTGAAGGCCTTTGGTATGGCTGATATTCAAACAGAGCTTACGGCTTATCTGGCCAACTGGCTGTATGGATTATTAATGGTTGCCTTTCCCATGATTTACAGTATTCTTCTCAGCAATAAGCTGGTAGTAAAGCTGGTAGATAACGGGTCCTTTGCGTATCTTTTATCCACTCCGAATTCCAGGGTAAGGCTTATCCTGACCCAGGGTCTTTATGCCCTAAGCTCCCTGCTGCTTCTCTTCCTGGCTGTCTTTGGCCTGGGTGTGGGAATCTGCGAGGCCGTACAGCCCGGCTTGCTGAAGATAGATGCTTTCTTTTCCTTGAATCTGTCAACCATGCTGGTTAATATGGTAGCTCTTATGATCAGCTTCTTCAGCTCCTGTCTCTTTAATGAAGCAAAGCTTTCCACCGGCTTTGGAGCGGGGATTCCGATTATGTTCCTGCTGCTGAAGATGATCAGTGGAGCCGCAGAGGACCTAAAGTTCCTGGAGAATTTTACGATATACGGCATCTATGACCCGGTAGAAGTGGTTAAGGGGAATGCTGCAGTATGGGTAAATTTTCTCTTTCTTGGGATTGTTCTGATACTGTTTGTGCTAGGTGTGGTTATCTTCAAGAGAAAGAGGCTGCCCTTGTAAAGCATCTGCTTCTCCCAAAGGAGGCGACACGCCAGGTAAAAAAATATCTCTTGAAAGTGCTGTTTCTGTAAAATTTCCACTTGAAATATTACAGTGATAGGACTATGATTGGTAATTGGCGTGGATACTGCCACGACACAGAGCAAGCTTAATCATTTGGGAGGCATAGGATCAATGGATAAACTAAAGCCAAAACTGTTTTCGGTCATGAAAAACTATTCGAAGGCTCAGCTGGGTAAGGATATTGTGGCCGGAATCATCGTAGCAATCATAGCATTACCGCTGTCAATTGCTTTGGCACTGGCATCGGGAGTAACACCGGAGAGAGGACTTTATACGGCAATTGTAGCCGGCTTCGTGATCTCCTTTCTGGGAGGGAGCCGCGTACAGATCTCCGGTCCCACAGCAGCCTTCGCTACCATAGTAGCAGGCATAGTAGCAAAGAATGGAATGGAAGGCCTGGCAGTGGCGACGGTTATGGCGGGAATCCTTCTGATCCTTATGGGCTTCTTAAAGTTCGGAAAGCTTTTAAAGTTCATACCTTATACCATCACCACCGGCTTTACCCTGGGTATTGCTGTAACGATTTTAATCGGGCAGATCAAGGACTTTCTGGGACTGACCCTGGAGACCAGGCCCGTTGAGACCATAGAGAAGCTGGAAGCCTGTATCGAAGGAATGGGCACGATCAATCTGCAGGCCTTATTGATAGGTGCGGGTTCCCTTGCCATTTTGATACTCTGGCCCAAGATCAACCGGAGAATTCCGGCATCACTGATTGCAGTCATTGCGGCATCGGCAGCTGTGAAGCTGCTTGATCTTGAGGTCAATACCATCGGCAGTCTATATGAGATCTCCTCCAAGCCTCCGACCTTTCAGCTACCGGAAATGAGCTTACATACCATCAGAAGCCTGATGCCCGATGCAATCACGATTGCTATTCTGGCCGGGGTGGAATCCCTGCTTTCCTGTGTTGTTGCGGACGGTATGATCGGCAGCAAGCATCGCTCGAATATGGAGCTGGTGGCGCAGGGAGCCGGTAACATCTTCTCCAGCCTCTTTGGTGGAATTCCGGCTACAGGAGCGATCGCAAGAACAGCAGCCAACGTAAAGAATGGCGGACGGACACCGATTGCAGGTATGGTCCATGCGGTAACCCTATTCCTGATCTTGGTGGTTTTCATGCCCTATGCATCCCTGATTCCCATGCCTACCATCGCTGCCATCCTCTTTATGGTTGCATACAATATGAGTGAGTGGAGGGAATTTGTAGCCCTGATCAAGACCTCACCGAAGAGTGACATTCTGGTACTGGTAACCACCTTCGTCTTAACCGTGGTATTCGACCTGGTCGTAGCCATCGAGGTAGGAATCCTTATGGCAGCAATTCTGTTTATGAAGAGAATGGCGGAGGTAGCTGATGTTCAGAGCTGGAAATATATCGATGACTCCACCGAGGAGGATATGAATGATCCGGAGAGCATCCGTCTGAAGAAGGTTCCCAAGCACACGCTGGTGTATGAAATCAATGGCCCCATGTTCTTCGGCGCTGCGGATAAATTCATGAAGATCTCCCTGGACTCCCACACGAAGGTGGTGGTACTGCGGATGAGGAGTGTACCGGCTATGGATGTAAATGCACTTCATTCCCTGAAGCAGGTACTGAAGGCCTGTAAGAAGAAGCAAATCACCTTATTGCTTTCCCATGTACAGGAGCAGCCCCTGCATATGATGCAGAAGGCCGGCTTCGATCAGCAGCTCGGAGCAGCCAATCTCTGTGCCAATATTGATGAAGCTCTGCTTAGGGCGAAGGAGCTGACAGAGGTGGCTTCCTAGCATATAACAGAAATCATGAGGAAGTTCCATATCCTGAAGACAGGATCGACTTCTTCTATATAAATTGTTCGAATAAGAAAGGAGTGCCCAACCTTATGCGTATCACTTGGTGATTGCAGGTTACGGCACTTCTTATTTATAAGTAAGAAAATGAAAATACTTACTTGCATAGGAGAAGCAAGCAGAGACTCGCAAGGCATGGGTGCTTTGCTAAGGAGCTGCAGCTTACCTGACCACATAGACTCTATTGGTCAGAGGATGCATAACAGTAATAATCCATGGTGGAAGCCTCTGTAAAACCGGATGATTTATAGAGGTTTAGGGCGTTTGCATTGGTGGCAACCACATCCAGGGCAGCACTCTTTAGTCCTTTCTCTGCAAGCAGGCGAAGGGCTTCCTTAAGCGTAGCCTTGCCTAGGCCCCTCCCACGATATTCAGGCAAGATACCGAAGCCTAAGAGATAAGCGGAATCTCCGGAGATATCGATCCGGATCTTTCCGATGACCTTGCCGTCAAGCTCCGCCATATAGGTCGCTGCAAAATCGTGCCCAGAGATCTCAATCTCATCCTCATTCATCTCTTCGTCAAAATAGATACAGTCCTGTCTCCGTATTTCTGCCAGGTCCTTCTGCTCGGCGTTCCTTAAGCCTACCGGGCCTGTCTCGGCTGATTCTGTGAGCTTGGGAAGCTGCATATAATATTCCGATAAATCATATTTGGCCCCGGTGGAAGCGATAAAGGCGGCTCCGGCTTCCGATTTACGGTCAGCTAACAGCAGCACCTTCCGGAAGTCTCTTTTATGCACCTCTGCGGTTGCCAGGTTAAAAAGTCTTGAGAAAATGCCCTTACGCCTAAATTCAGGATGGGTCATACCGGTGATTTCTGCGATGCGGCTGCTAAAGCAGGAGATGCTTAGGTAGGACACAAGCTTACCATCGATATAGTAGAGAAACTCATCAAGCTGCCCCAGGCCGGACATTGTTCTCTCCATGTCTCTGCGGTAGTCCAGTTCTAGCTTTAAGTTAACTTTATCATAGGAATAACAGATATCCTGAAGTGCTTTGATATCTGTTATGTCCTGTTTAGTCAGATATTTCTTTAAACGAATTTCCTCATATGCAAAGCTATGCTGCATGTATGTTCTCCTTTATGCGAAGTAATGTAAATCTCTTGTTTATGTTCAGTGGATTTTGGTGGCCGGTCATCAGATTGTGCCGAGCTTTTTCACGACCTCCAGTATTTGATCTTCCCTGGAGGGACTGGACCAGTGAACGATGCCCCCGGAGGTTGCCATGGCACCCTTTGCTTTACAAGCAGCAGCAATCTGCTTCAGGGCACGGTTGCCGCCCATCCATCCTTTCTTCAGCTGCTGGGTGACGAAGCAATAGACCTTCTTCCCCTCCAGCCCGGATATACCGGACAGATACTGCTTCATCACGGCTGCCAGGGAAAATGCCTGTACAGGGGATGCGAAAATCACAGCATCATAGGAACTGACATCGGGTGCCGATTTCAGCTTGATCGGTGTACCGGGGTTCTGCTTGTCGCTTTCGGGTTCCACTCTGTCAATCGTAACGGTATGGCCTGCTGCTTTCAAAGCCTCTTCAATTCTCTGGGCAACCGATAAGGTGTTACCTGTGTAAGAGTACAAGATGATTCCTATCTTCATATACGTTCCCCCTTTTATCTTCTGGCTTGCTTGCTCTCAAGCTAATACGCATAATCATCAGACCATAAGAGAGTAGTTCGCCTACTGTTATTGTATATGTAAGGATATAACAATGTCAAGGATTTCACAAAATATGCAAGGACGCTATGACTCTGTGACGATACAGAGGGAATAATGTAAAGGGCACACCTTAAGCCCGAGCCTGAATCAGAAAATAGATAATCCCGGGGGGCTTAGCAACTTGGATAAGCCTCCCGAGATATATTTTTTGTTACGGATATAAGGATCTGATTATGGGAGTAAACCCCTACTTAATCATGGTCATTCCGCCCATATAGGGCTGCAGGGCAACAGGAATATTGATGGTGCCGTCGGCATTCATGTTGTTTTCCAGGAAGGCGATCAGCATTCTCGGAGGAGCCACAACGGTGTTGTTCAGGGTATGAGCAAAGTATTTGCCCTCCTCACCGGCCACGCGGATCTTCAAGCGTCTGGCCTGGGCATCCCCTAAGTTAGAGCAGCTTCCCACTTCGAAATACTTCTTCTGTCTCGGAGACCAAGCCTCCACATCGATGGATTTGACCTTCAGATCAGCCAGGTCACCGGAACAGCATTCCAGGGTTCTTACGGGAATATCCAGGGAACGGAAGAGATCTACGGTGTTCTGCCACAGCACATCAAACCATTTCATGCTGTCCTCGGGCTTACATACGACGATCATCTCCTGCTTTTCAAACTGATGAATCCGGTATACGCCTCTTTCCTCCAGGCCATGGGCACCCTTCTCCTTACGGAAGCAGGGGGAATAGCTGGTCAGAGTCTGGGGCAGGGAGGCTTCGGGCAGTATCGTATCGATGAACTTACCGATCATGGAGTGCTCACTGGTGCCGATAAGGAATAAGTCCTCTCCTTCTATTTTATACATCATGGCTTCCATCTCGGCAAAGCTCATTACACCGGTGACGACATCACTGCGGATCATGAAAGGGGGAATACAATAGGTAAAGCCCCGATTGATCATGAAATCTCTTGCATAGGAGATAACGGCGGAGTGAAGTCTTGCGATATCTCCCATCAGATAGTAGAAGCCGTTTCCGGCTACCTTTCTTGCGCTGTCTAAGTCTATGCCGTTGAATTTTTCCATGATCTCGGTATGGTAGGGGATCTCAAAGTCCGGAACCACCGGCTCGCCGTAGCGCTGTACCTCGACGTTTTCGCTGTCATCCTTGCCGATCGGAACACTGGGATCGATGATGTTCGGTATGGTCATCATGATTTTCCTGATTTTCTCTTCCAGCTCGGCTTCTTTGGCCTCCAGCTCTGCCAGACGCTCCGACTCCTCGGTTACCAGCTTCTTCATGGCCTCGGCCTCGTCTCTCTTGCCCTGAGCCATTAAGCCGCCGATCTGCTTGGAGATCTTGTTTCTCTCGAAACGAAGCTGATCTGCCTCCTGCTTGGCATTGCGGTTTTCGATATCCAAGGCGATTACCTCGTCTACCAGGTCAAGCTTATGCTCCTGAAATTTGTTCCGGATATTCTGCTTTACCAGCTCCGGACTCTCTCTTAAGAATTTTAAGTCAAGCATAGTATTCCTCCTTCAAAATAATTCTAATAGGAAAGATGTGTTAGAGTAAGTTTGGTTTAAACGAGATTTTTTATTGAAGCCTGGCAAAAGCGCTGCGCGCATCTTTTCGGGAATAGTATATCATGTTATTGCAAGCGAGCTTGTATAGCATGCTATAGCATCCGAAAGCACCTGCGGTGCTTTTGAACTGTTGTTCCAATAAAAAAACTTCCATCCCAAAGCTGTATGGGACGGAAGTATCCGCGTTGCCACCCAAATTGCAGTCTACAAACTGCCACTCGAAAGTAAGATAAAGGTTACCAGCCTTTGGCTTTTCGCCAATAGCTCCAAAAGTGGATAGATTTTGTCCTTCACCGGTTCTCACCAGCCACCGGCTCTCTGAAGAATTCTAAAATCGTAGCTTTTATCATCGCTATCATCATGATATATATTTACCAATTATAACCCCTTTTATTGCTTTCCGCAAGCAGAAAGTTTTGGGCCGGGGCTATTGTGCATTTTTCCCATAAACATAAGTTTATTGATTAAATTTTTATACAAGTTGTTGACAAAGGACTTTCGGAGTGGTAGTATTTATTTGTAACAAATATATTGTATCCAATATCCAAACGGACGACACATGGAGAAGGACCAAGAATAAGGAGGTAGCGAAATGAAAAAAATAGTATCAAGGTTATTGACTTTAGTAGCAATAACAATGATATGTTGTATTGCACTGATCGGTTGCAGTACACCAAAGCAGGACGAGAAGGCCGGCGGAACCAAGAATGAACAGAAGACAGAGACCGGTGATAAGAAGGAAGAGACGAAGAGCACAGATAGTGGCAAGGCGACTACATCAGATCCTGTTGTTCAGGATAAGCTGCCGATCAGCGGAATTGGGGCCGTTGTAAGCACAGATGTGAAAGCAAAAAGCGCTTATAAGATCGGTTATGTTTCTAAGAACACCACAAATCCTTACATGGTTGCCCAGGCAAAGGGTGTTGAATATGCCGGCGAGGTAATGGGCTTTGAAGCCATCACACAGGCACCTGCCACAGCAGACAGCGTAGAAGAACAGGTTAAAATCATGGAAGATATGATTCAGCAGGGCGTTCAGGCTATTATCGTACATTGTGCTGACTCCAACGGAATTATGCCCGGTGTCAGAAAGGCTCAGGATGCCGGAATTATCGTACTTACCATCGGAACCCCCGCAGCAGAGCCCACCTTCTTAAGAACCGGTGTTAACTACAAAGAGACCGGTGAGGTTATCGCAGAACAGATCGCACAGAAGCTTGGTGGCAAGGGTAATGTCATCATTTTAGAGGGACCTCCGGGAGCAGCCAACGCCATCGAAAGACTGAATGGTATCAATGAAACCTTTGCAAAATATCCTGACATTAAGATAGTAGCATCCCAGACCGCAAACTTCAAGAGAACAGAGGGTATGCAGGTTACCGAAAATCTGATTCAGAAGCATACCGACGTAAATGCAATCATCGGAATGAACGATGAAAGCGCATTAGGAGCAATCCAGGCATTAAAGGCAGCAGGTATGACCAATGTATTAGTAGGCGGCTTTGACGGAAGCGCTGATGCCACTGCGGCAGTTGAAGCAGGCGACCTTACTGTTACCTATAATACCGACCCTTACGGCTCAGGCTTTATCGCTTGTGCATATGCAGTACAGTACTTAAATGACGGCACCACACCTCCCAGCAACTTCGTGCCGTTCCCTTCCGCAGCAGACAAGCCTTTAATTTCCGCAGATACCGTTGCTGAATATAAGGATAAGATTGCATGGTGGAAAGTTGTTCAGTAAGCTGTGAATAATTAGTAGCAGGAGCTGCTGCAAAGCTTAAGGTTTCTGATCTATCAAAGGGACCCGGTTCCTCTGTTAACATCAGAAGGCTTTGCGGCAGCTCCGCATAAGAAATGACGGTACTACCGGAAGAGGTGAAGTAATGGGCAAAACGATTTTAACCGCACAGCAAATAACGAAGGTGTTCCCGGGAATGAAGGCCTTGGATGATGTGGATTTTGACCTTCAGGCCGGCGAGGTACATATCCTTGTGGGTGAGAATGGAGCCGGAAAGAGTACTCTGGCTAAGGTCATTCTGGGCGCTTACCGCCAGGATGGCGGAGAGGTTTTCTTTGAGGGCGAGCGTTTGGAGCTGAACGGAACCAAGGATGCCATTGCCAAGGGAATTGTGGCGGTTTATCAGGAATTTACGTTGGTGCCATATCTGAATGTCGCCCAGAATATCTTCCTGAACAGAGAATATAGAACAAAAACAGGTTTTCTTAACCACAAAAGGATGGAGGCAGAGGCAGCAGCCCTGCTGAAGTCATTAAACTGCGAATATATCAATGTAAAAAGCCCTTTAAAAAAGCTGAATGTAGCAGAGCAGCAAATGGTAGAGATAGCCAAGGCGCTTTCCTATAAGCCGAGAATCATCATTTTTGATGAGCCCACCTCAGCCTTATCGGAAAGAGAAGCAGCTTCTCTTTTTCATCAGATTCACAGGCTGAAAAGAGAAGGGATTGGTATCGTCTATGTATCCCATCGTATGAGTGAGTTCCCTCTGATTGGGGATAGAATTACCATACTTCGGGACGGCAAGAAGATAAAAACGGTCGGCATCAATGAATGCAGCAATGAAGAGCTGGTCAATATGATGGTTGGCCGCGATGTTTCCCAGGTATATGTCCGTTCGGAAAACTCCTTCAAAGGAGAAATGCTTCGGACAGAAAATCTGCAGGATTATGCCGGCAAGGTAAAGGGTGTAGACATTTGTGTAAATAGAGGTGAAATCGTCGGAATCGCCGGCTTGGTAGGTTCCGGACGGACAGAACTGGCGCAGCTCATCTATGGAATTCATCCGATCAAAGCCGGCAGAGTATTGATCGAGGGCAAGGAAATTGTACCCAAATCCCCTGTCAATGCGGTTAGGAACGGAATCGGGCTGGTAAGTGAGGACAGAAAGAAACAGGGCCTTGCTTTGGGAGAATCCATTTCTCTGAATATCATTGCAGTAAGTCTGAAGAAACTCTTTCCCAAGCTGTTTATTCAAAACAAGAAAATAAATGAAGTATCCAAGGATTTCATCAAAAGGCTCCATATCGCCACAACCAGTCCGAATAAGTTATGTAAGTATCTGTCCGGCGGTAACCAGCAAAAGGTGGTATTGGCGAAATGGTTAAGCTTCGATCCCCAAATTCTGATCTTTGATGAGCCTACCCGGGGAATCGATGTCGGTGCTAAGATGGAGATTTATAAGCTGATGGATCAGCTGGCTGCCGAAGGCAAGGCGATTATCATGATTTCCTCGGAACTACCGGAGGTTATCGGAATGAGTGACCGTATCTATATCATGAACGAGGGCCGGATGGTGGATGAATGCAAGCGCGGACAATATACCTCCGAGCAGATCGGAGCCAGGATGTTAGGAGTAGGAGGTGCCGCACATGAGAACAATTAGTCAGAAATTCAAGGCACTGCCACCGGTATCCTGGATGCTGGTCATCATTATCGTTGTTTTCAGCTTAAGCTCACCGAATTATCTATCCCTGACGAATTTCAGGAACATTCTGATACAATCTGCACCACTGATGATTGTTGCCTTTGCCCAGACCTGTATCGTACTGACACAGGGAACGGATCTGTCCCTGGGCGCCCAGGTCAGCTTTGTAACGGTTATGACTGTTTACCTGGCAAAGAGGGGAGTTCCCCTGCTGCTTAGTATGGTTATCGCCGTTCTGATGACAGTCTGCATCGGTGCAGTGAACGGACTGATCATAGCGAAGGGAAATATCCTGCCCTTCATTGCCACCTTTGGTATGCAGAATATCGTAAACAGTATCTCCCTGCTGCTGACCTCAGGGGCATCCATCTACTTCTCGAGCTTCACCTATAGGATAGTAGCAGAAACCACAATCCTCTTCGTACCGCTGATGGTATGGATCGCAGCCCTGACCTTCCTCCTGGTATGGATCATCCTGCGGCGGACCAAGTTCGGAACCAATATCATCGGTCTCGGCGGCAATCGGGAGGCACTGGCACTGGCTGGTATCAATCCTGCCAGGTGTTTGATTAAAACCTATGCCTTTGCAGGCTTCGTAGCCGGTATAGCCGGAATCATTACCCTCTGCCGAGTAGAATCCGGGCAGCCTACGGTAGCTACCGGCTGGGAGTTCCAGGCTGTTGCGGCCACTCTGCTCGGCGGAACCTCCCTTAGAGAAGGAAAGGGTGGAGTTACAGGAACGATCTTTGGTGTCCTGATGATTACCATTGTAAAGAATGGCCTGAACATCATCGGTGTGAAATCCATTTATCAGAATGCCATTATCGGTTCTATCGTACTTAGTGCAATTATCATAGATGCGGTCATCCGTATTCGGTCAAAAGAGTAGGAGGGAGAAAGATGCGAAGATTTTTTGAAGAGTTAAAGAAATCCAAATCCTTTTACAGCCTGATCGGACTGATCGGATTGATCCTCATCTCCTCGATCATTGCACCGAACTTCAGAACCATGAACAATATGATTACTATATTCCGACAGGCCAGCGTTTTACTGATTTTAAGCTCCGGCTTAACAGCGGTACTGCTGACCGGCAGCATGGATTTGTCGGTTGGAGCCACTGCCGGCTTCATCGGCTGCATCTGCGCAAGATTCTTAAAGGCAGGGGTACCCATTGTGGTAGCATTTCTGATCGGCATCGGTATCGGTGTCCTGGTCGGATTGATCAACGGAGCCTTGGCCGGAATTCTTCCCAGCTTTATTGCGACCTATGCCACGAACTGGGTTATGAGCGGCTTGGCCATCATGGTTATGAATGGTTCCGTCATCTATAACCTTCCGAAGAATTTCACACAGGTTGGTGTCGGCTACATCGGACCTATACCAAATCTCGTTATTATCGCAGGGATAATCGTGCTTATACTCTATATACTGCTGCAGAGGACAACCTTCGGCAGACAGGTATATGCTTATGGCTCCAATGCGGAAGCGGCAAGATATTCCGGTATGCCGGTGAAGAGGGTTATGCTGTCCAGCTTTGTGATCTGCAGCGTCTGCGCCGGAATTGCCGGTATGGTAATCACTGCCAGACTGAATGCCGCTGATGCGGCTATGGGTGATGCTTACGGTCTTCAGACTGTAGCAGCGGTTGTCATCGGAGGTACCTCCATGCTGGGAGGTCAGGGAGGTATCGGAGGAACCGTTATCGGAGCCCTGATCCTGACCATCATTGTAAATGTCATGAATTTGAAGGGTGTATCCTCCTTCGCTCAGCCAATGGTAGTAGGTATCGTAATTATCGCCATGGTATTGTTTGATATCAACTCCAAGCGTAAGCAGGAGAAGGCTGCATAAGAGGCCGTAAAAAGGATACAGAGATAGGTTATTCTGTTTTACAAAAATAATAAACATACAGAAAGGATGTATTACTATGGGATTAACAGTCAGACCACTCAACACAGGATATGTACCAACTTATCCGCTTCAATATCATTATCATCACTCTTGCGCACCTTACTTAAAGGATGTGCCTAAGGAAAAGGTACCTTTGCCGGTATTCACCTTCCTGATTGAAGGTGGGGACAAGCTTGTACTGGTAGATACGGGAATGTCTTGGACAGATCGTGCCAATGCATATCATCATCCGGGCTCCTGGCAGGAAGAGGGACAGGATATCGAAAGTCTGCTGAAAGCAGTCGGTTATCAGCCAGCTGATATTGATATTGTTATCTTCACCCACTTACACTGGGATCACATGTTCTATCTTGAGAAGTTTACCAATGCAAAACTGATTGTACATAAGAGAGAATATGAATTTGCAATTGATCCGATTCCCTTATATTATAAATCTTATGAGGCTCCCGCTTTAGGAATCGTATCACCCCTTACCGGCCGCACCTTTGAGACGGTAGAGGGAGAGACTGAGATTATTCCGGGCATCAGAGTATTTGAATCCTTTGGACACTCTCCCGGACATATGTCAGTAGAGGTTGATACAGAGGAAGGCTCCTACATCTGTGCCGGAGATTCCATCTTCGTATTGGGCAATCTGGAGCCCATTCCTGAGCTTCACTATAACATTACACCTCCGGGACGTTTCTATAATATCGTTGAAGCCTGGAAGAGCATTGAAAATCAGAAGGCCAGAGCCAAGGACAGCTCCTTCCTGCTGCTGACCCATGATATGAGCTTGTTGGAAAGAATTAAGACAAGGCCTGTATTAGGAAAGAAATAAGATCATTTGATATCTCTATGCGGGAGTTTTCACTCTCGCATAGAGGTATGTCATAAGAAACAGGGATGAAAGATTAGGAGGTCCTGCAGTATATGAAAACAATTGCAATCATCGGAAGCTGTGACACAAAATACAAGGAAATTGCGTATATGAGGGAGTTGATCGAGGGCAGGGGTTTAAGAGCCCTGGTGATCAATATTGCCACAGGACCATCCGATTCCCAGGGATATGATATTTCCAGAGAAGAGGTCGCTCTATTCGGAGGAAGCTCCTGGGAGGAGATCAGCAGCAGGACCAAGGGTGAAAAGATCGCTTATATGGCAGAGGCTACAGCGGGCTGTTTGCTTCAGCTATATACGGAGCATAAGATAGATGGAGCCATTTCTGTCGGTGGTCTACAGAATACCGTGATTGCAACTACCGCCATGCAGAGGCTTCCGATCGGTTTCCCTAAGGTGATATCTTCTACGGTCGCCAGCGGCAAGAGAACCTTTGAAAGTCTGCTGGGAGGCTCCGATATCGTTATGATCCCCTCCATCTGTGATTTTACAGGACTGAATCTGGTGACCAGACAAATCATCGCCAATGCCTGCGCTTGCTGCATCGGAATGACAGAAAACTCCGGTGGAGTGATTAAGAAGGGAGAGAAGCCGGTAGTCGCAGTCTCCCTGATGGGAATTACCAATACCGGGGCTTGTGCCGCAATCGAAGAGCTGGAGCGGCGGGGCGTGGAGGCCATCGGCTTCCATACCACCGGTGTGGGCGGAGCAACAATGGAACAGATGGCTGTGGATGGACTGGTGGACGGAATTCTGGATCTTACCATCCATGAGATTACCTCAGGATACTTCGGCGGGGGCTTCTCCTATGGTGTCAAAGCAGGGGAACGGCTCCTGACGGCGTCCTCCCATAAAGTCCCCATGGTAATCTGTCCGGGAGGACTGGATTTTGTGGACTTCTCAGTGGGTGAGTTCCCTTCCAGGATGGAGGAAAGGGTCTACATGATGCATAATGCAACGACAGCCCATATCAAGATCCTTCCCGATGAAGCCGAGGAGGTTGCGGAAGCCGTCGTACAGAGACTAAAGACCATTGACTATAAGGTAAGGCTGCTGCTGCCGACAGAGGGTATGCGGCATAACACAAGGCAGGGAGAAGAGCTGTATTACAGGGAAGTGGATGACATCCTGATCAACCGCCTGAAGAAGAATGGAAATGACCATATTGAAGTAATCACAGTGCCCGGCAACCTGGATACCAGGGAATGGGGAGTGATAGCCGCCGGCTACATGATTCAAGCATTGAAAGAGAGGCAAAAGCTATGAAGACAATCGTTGTTGGCTGCGACAATGCAGCTGTCAATCTGAAAAACATATTGGTAAAGCATATGCGAGACCATGGCATAACGGTAGAGGACATGGGTTGCGATTCGACTGAGGATCCCACCTACTATCCGATGATTGCCAAAAAGGTCTGTGATCGTATCATTGAGAGCAATTATGACAAGGAAGGCGTACTGATCTGCGGAACCGGCATCGGAATGGCCATGACAGCCAATAAATTCAAGGGTATCCGAGCAGCAGTCTGCCATGATATTTTCTCTGCGGAAAGAGCCAGATTAAGCAACAATGCAAATGTGATCTGCTTTGGAGAGAGGGTCATCGGAAGCGAGGTAGCCAAGAGGCTGCTGGATGAGTGGCTGGGACTTACCTTTAAAGATGGCAGCTCTACCCCTAAGGTTCAGGCAATCCTTGAGATTGAACAGCAGAACTTAAGATAATGAGCTATCCCCTTTTTTGAGGAGAGCGCTTAATACGCGCCTCTTCCATACCGGGTTCAGGGAACATACTCTAATAATAATAGCAACTGATGCAGCTGATACTCTCCTATTCCCTATCAGATGTTCCCTGAACCTTTCATAAGAAACGGAGGCTTCGTAATGGCTGGACTTGATAAACTATACCTTGGAACCAACACAAAGATGTATAAAACCATTGCGGATACGGTCAGCTTTCTGACGGAGCTTAAGAGCCTGACGGCTGATATCGACCGCAATCAGCTGGAGCTGTTTGTTATTCCATCCTTCACTGCTCTGGATGCTGCCAGGAAGCTTGTGGCCGGAGGAGAGATCAAACTGGGTGCCCAGAATATGTGCTGGGAGGAGAAGGGACAGTATACCGGTGAGATATCACCTCTGATGCTCAAGGAAATCGGAATCGACATTATTGAAATCGGTCATTCGGAGCGTCGGCATGTCCTTGGTGAGACGGATGAGGATGAGAAGCTGAAGGTCACCTCTGCCATCCACCATGGCTTCACTCCTTTACTTTGCATCGGAGAAACCCTGGAACAGAAGAACTATGGAATCAGCAATGAGATCCTTAGTATACAATTGAAAATAGGACTTAGCCAGTTAAGTAAGGAGCAGGCAGCGAAGGTTTGGATCGCATATGAGCCGGTATGGGCCATCGGTGTCAACGGAATACCGGCAGATGAAGGCTATGCCGATGAGAAGCATGCTTTTATCAAGCAGACACTAACCTCCATGTTTGGTAAGGAATGTGCCGAGGCGATTCCTGTTCTGTATGGGGGAAGTGTCAATAATGAAAATGCAGAGCTGCTCATTCGTAAACCCCATATTGATGGATTATTTATAGGACGGAGCGCCTGGGATGCGAAGAACCTTAACAGCATCATCCGCGCTGTCATGCCGCTCTTTTTTTCAAAAAATAACAAAACTGGAGGTAAATGAGAGTAATGACAAATGAAGTAAAAAATCTTGCTGAGGAGCTTGTATTGGCTTGCAAAAGAGCTTATAATAGAGGAATACAGACCGGAAGCGGCGGTAACGCCAGCGCCAGAATACCCGGAAAAAATCTGATGCTGGTCAAGGCAAGCGGCAGCTCCTTTGGAGACAGTACTCCGGAGGGCTTTGTAATTACCGATTTTGACGGTAATCTGGTAGAGGGGACGGGTAAGCCTACCAGAGAAGCATTGCTGCACGGTTATATCTACAGTATTTGCCCCGAGGTAAATGCAATTCTCCATGTTCATTCTCCCTATGCCATCGGATGGGCTTCCACGAAAAAGGATCTGCCAAGAGTAACCTGGCATTCGAGGCTTAAGATGTGTGCGGATATCCCGACACTGGACGTTCCTTCCCCCATGGTCAGAAGAGAAGATTTTCCCATGATAGAGAAGATATATGCAGAGAATCCGGATTTACCGGGCTTTATTCTGGTTGATCATGGAGTCGTAGCAGTCGGACCCGATGCCATCAATGCCGAGCACGCAGCCGAATTAATTGAAGAGACCGCCCAGGTGGCGATTTTAAGAGGAATTGTAGCTAAACTAGAGCTATAAGAATATAAATATGGTGCATCCTGACGAAGGAGCCAAGAAAGCATCATGGAGGATAGTATGGACTTAAATATGCGTATTACGATGAACAATATGAACACTGACACCATCCAGCACAATAAATTACCCGATTTGGTGTTGGACAAGCTGATGGATTGGATTATGGATGGGAAGCTGCACATGGGTGAGAAGCTGAACACAGAGGAAATCGCAAATCAATTAGGTGTCAGCCGAATGCCAATTCGTGAAGCGCTTAGCAACCTGGAAAAGAAGGGTCTTGCAGAATCCATACCCTATGTAGGGTCCCGGCTGATTAAACTGACTCAAGATGATGTAAAGCAGATTTATATTGCACGTCAAGCTCTGGAGCCCATAACTGCCAGCTATGCATGCCAGAATGTAACCGAGGCGCACTTGGAGCTTCTTGAGAGGATCAATGACAGCTATGCCAAGCTGGTACGCCAGGACGAGGTCCATGGTAAGGAAGTCTACATGATGAACAGATATTATCATTTCACCATATACAGCATGAGTAAGATGGAACGGCTGTGTACGATGATCGAGTCCCTCTGGGACAGCCTATGCTTCTTTAAGCTGATTTACGGACAGAAATTTATCAGCGACCGTGAGTCCAGGGAGAGTATGATCAAAGAGCATGACTCTTATCTGGATGCATTGAGAAACAGGGATTCAGAGTGCCTGTACAGACTGCTCT
This sequence comes from Bacillota bacterium, assembly GCA_023441965.1. Taxonomy (GTDB): domain Bacteria; phylum Bacillota; class Clostridia; order Lachnospirales; family Lachnospiraceae; genus Mobilitalea. Next base: position 54,851 of record JAEZNB010000038.1, on the reverse strand, counting down.
ACGATAACCTGGATAAGCGCATCAGAGACATTCCCTATGAAGCCACGGCATATTTTAATGATCAGGAAAATAGCAGGTAAGTACATTTCGGCTGTTGTATAAATAGGTTTTGGAACCGCAGAAAAGTCTGTGGAATCAAAATCGGATGTTTGTGCAGCAGCCCTTTTTAGGAGGAAAGGAAGATGGATGATAAATTGTATTGTCTCCCGGAGAATATCAGGGATAAGGAATATATTACCGCAACCTACTATATAAAAGTGGACAAGAATACGGATATCATGGCGAAGGCTGCCTCGTTGGCAATCGGACAGACCATCGGAACCTGGCTGCCGATCCCGGGAATTACGGAGGAAATCAGAGAGAGGCATATGGGCAAGGTGGTCCAGATCTATGATGTCCCCTCCCTTGATCTATCTACCCAGATCAGCTCTGAGGAGAGTCAGTACCTGCTTCAGATTGCTTATCCGGTGATTAATTTCACACCGGACTTTCCCCTGCTGATTACAGCTCTGCTTGGTAACGATGCTTCCACTTCAGCACAGGTGAAGCTATTGGATATAGAATTCCCCAAAGCCTTCGCAGAAGAGTTTGGCGGGCCCAATTTCGGCATGGAGGGAGTCCGCAAGCTTACAGGGATTGAGAAGCGCCCGATCTTACTCAATATGATCAAGCCCTGTACAGGCCTTAAGCCGGAGGAGGGAGCAAAGATCTTCTATGAGACTGCCCTGGGAGGCGTGGATCTGATTAAGGATGATGAGCTCCTCGGAAGTCCGAGCTACAGTAAGGCTGCCGACAGAGTCAGGGCCTTTAAAAAAGCGGCAGAAGCTGCCTATGAGAAGACCGGAAAGAAGGTCAGATATATCGTAAATGTAACCGATGGTGCCGAAAGGATTATGGATACGGTGGAGCGTGTCATCGAAGCAGGAGCGGAAGCCATCATGGTGAATTTCGCCGCTGTCGGCTACAGTGTGCTCCGTCAGATTGCTCGGACGGTTCAGGTACCGATTTTGGCTCATTGTGCGGGAGCAGGCATGTATTATGAGGGTAGTGACAGCGGTATGAGCTCTCCCTTAGCCGTCGGTAAGCTGACCAGACTGGCCGGTGCCGATATGGTCATGATCAATACCCCTTACGGAGGCTATCCGTTGCGATATCAGAAGTATGTTCAGACAGCAGCCCAGCTTACCTTACCCATGTATCAGATCAAGCCCTCCATGCCTTCCATCGGAGGAGGTGTACATCCGGGTATGGTGGAACGCTATATCCGCGAGATGGGCACAGATATTATTCTGGCTGCAGGCGGTGCCATCCAGGGTCATCCTATGGGAGCAGCGGGAGGCGCCAGAGCCATGATGCAGGCAATCGATGCTGTAATGGACGGAGCTGCTCTGACCGAAGCTGCGAAAGAGAAAGAGGAACTGGCTCTGGCCCTGAAGCTTTGGAGCAAGTAATTCTATGTAATAAAGAGACGTTCGGCAGGACATAATAAAAGGTAAGGATCGGTCGAACCATGAGAGAGAGGCATCCCTTACTTCCACACTAGGTATACATGGCTGTGGGAGGGAAGGGATGCCTTAAATTCATGCCGGGGCTTTGTGGGTAAGATTATGCTATAATTCTATAAAAAGATAAAGTTGACATATATATTGTACTTTTGTATAATGTTAACACAATATGTAGTGCTTACATCATGAGAGAGAGACTAGAATACGGAGGAATGAGTATGGAACATATTTTATCAGAAGAATTTTTAAATGCATATCGTAATAAGAAAAGTCCCCTCAGCCCTATGGGTGAGTTTGTATATTTGAGAACCTATTCCAGATACCTGGAGGATAAGAAGCGGAGGGAGAATTGGTTCGAGACGGTTCTTCGGACCACTGAGTATAATATCGGCTTAGGAGTGGAGTACAGAAGGGAAATGGGCCTGCCCCTCGACCCGGAAGAGGAGAGGAAGGAGGCGGAAGCCTTATTTGACCATCTCTTCCACTTAAGAACCTTCACCTCGGGCAGAACGCTGTATATGGGCGGCACCGAGGTGGTAAGGCAGTATCCCCTGTCGAACTACAACTGCTCCTTTACCAATATAGAAGCCTTCAGAGACCTGGTGGATGTATTTTATCTGTTGATGGTAGGCAGCGGTGTCGGAATCCGTATTGACAGACAGCTGGTGGCGAAGCTGCCCCGGGTAAGACCTGTCCGGCTGGAGAGCCGCTATGACAGCACTGTCCGTAAGAGGCTTACCAAGGAGGAGATGGAGCACACCCTCTTAAGCATCGGGGAAGAGGAAGCCGATACAGCAGTACTTCAGGTCGGGGATAGCAAGGAGGGCTGGTGCTCTGCTCTGGAATACTATTTCAGGCTGCTGACACACAAGGAGTATGAAGAAATCAAAAAGGTAATCATAGATTACAGCTTCGTGCGTCCGGAAGGGGAAAGGCTGAAGCGGTTCGGAGGCAGAGCCTCGGGACATCGGTCCATGCAGAGGATGTTTGAGAAGATGAATCGGGTCTTCCTTCGGCGAGATGGCCAGGAGCTGAAGACGATCGATATACTGGACATTGCTACGATCATCAGTGAAAATGTCGTGTCCGGAGGAGTCAGACGGAGCGCCATGATGGTAATCTGTGACGAGGATGATGAAGAGGTCATCAATGCCAAGAGAAACATTTATCAGGTGGTGGATGGTAATTGGATAGAGGATCCTGAAATTTCTCACAGGAAGATGAGCAACAACTCCATCCTGTATCAGCATAAGCCGTCCCTGGAGAGAATCAAGGAAATCCTAGATTCCATCCGTGTCAACGGGGAACCGGGCTTTATCAATGCAGGAGAGGCAAGCAGACGGAAGCCTTCCTTCCGGGGCTGTAATCCCTGCGGAGAGATTCTCCTTCGGTCAAAGCAATGCTGTAATCTAACGACCAACAATATGATGGCATTTGCAGAGGAAGGTGCTTTCGATGAGGCTGGCTTCCATGAGGTATTAAAGCTTTCCACCAGAGTGGCCATTCGCATGACCCTGGTAGAGGTGGAGCTGCCGGAATGGAATAAGGTGATGCATGAGGACAGAATTATCGGGATCTCCTTAACCGGAATGATGGATATGATGAATAAATGCGGAATGAGCAGGGAAGAGCTGGCTGCGTTACTAAAAAGGCTCCATCAGACCGTTCGGGAGGAAGGTAGCCGTTACAGCAGAGAGCTGGGGATTACACCACCGGAGCTTATGACCACCATAAAACCGGAGGGAAGTCTGTCAACCCTGCCCGGAGTAAGCTCAGGGATTCATTATGCCCACTCCAATTACTATATCCGCAGAGTAAGAATATCGGCCTCGGATCCTTTGTATAAGATGATTGCCAGCCAGGGCAGCTATCCGATCTACAATGAGATCGGACAGACAGATGAGAATGCTTCCATTAAGGTGATTGAGTTCCCTGTCAAGGCTCCGGAAGGAAGAACCAAATATGAGGTCAGCGCCATAGAGCAGCTGGAATTATATAAATTATCCATGGAGAACTGGACAGATCACAACACCTCCATTACGGTTCATGTCAGAGAGCATGAGTGGGAGGAGGTAGCACAGTGGGTATATGATAACTTCGAGGATATCGTAGGAATCACCTTCCTGCCTCTGATGGAGGAGACTTACCCTCTGCTTCCCTATGAATGCACCGACAAGGAGGATTATGAGCGGAGGCTGCAGCAGATAAAGCCGATTGATTATGAGCTCTTAGCCAGACTGGATGACGACGATGAGCATGATATCATTGATCAGGAATGCTCCACCGGGGTCTGCCCGATCCGCTGATCCCCTGTACGATTTCATTCTCATTTTCTCCCCTCCTTCAGAGCCCACGAATAGTAAGCCGGACTCAAGCATAAGATGTACAAAAGGGAGGCTAAAGGGGAGAAGCAGCTTGCCGCTTTATCAGGTTGTTGTCAGAGAAAAAGTGATACAGCAGGATATGTATTACAAAGATCAGATTATCTTGAGATATACGATTAAGTACCCGCAGTTTATCTCGGTATATGCACAGGTGTTTTTGGATAAATTAAATGCCTTTTACCGTACGAGAGCCGTTATGTATGAAAGATCCAATGTCATGAATCTGTATCAGATGGCAATGGTGGAATATGAGTATTCTGTAGCGAATCAATTCCCGATCAGACAGTTTGAGGCATATGTGGATTATCAGGTTACTTATAACAGGAATTGTGCCTTAAGCTTGTATTTTGATCAATATGAATATGCGGGGGGCGCCCACGGACTAACGATTCGTTCCTCCGATTCCTGGAATATTCAGAAAAGCAGGAAGATAGAGCTGGCAGATCTCTTCCCCTCAAGGGAGCATCTGAAGGAGCAGCTGGCTGATAGCATTATCTCCCAGATTGATGCGGTTTATCATAAGGAAGAGGGAATTTACTTTGAGGATTATGCAAAATTGGTTAGCGATACCCTGAAGATCAATCAGTTCTATCTGACTCCTGAGGGAGTGGTGCTATATTTCCAAGAGTATGACATCGCTCCCTATGCCAGCGGTCTTCCGACCTTCTTGCTTCCATATGCGGCCGGAGGTCCCCAGGCTCCGAAATGCCTATAGTACATAAGAAAGCAGACAATAATAGCCCCGGTCCTAAGGAAGAGGAAAACCTCTTCGTATTAAGACCGGGGCCGCTTTATCTGAGTATGATGCTCAATGGTTTCTCTGATAGGTATCTTAGTTTCCGCCGGGACCGCTGCGGCCGGGGGAACCGTCCGGGACCTGTGCATGAGTGTCCTTCACGGAGTTCTGGGAAGAATTGTTTGCCCTGTTCTTGGAGGAATTCTTGCTATTGTTCCTCGGACTGTTATTCCTATTCTTTGCCATAACTGTCTCCTTTCCTTGCTTTTATCCCTTAGTATGGCAGGAATGGAGAATATTATACGAAAAATATTGAATTAATTCGCACCGGTGAAGGAACCCATCTGCAGATTCTTGATGGCTCTTTCATTCATCTTGATCTCATGCTTCGCCAGGATATTATCGCCATAATAGGTTTCAAAAGCAGCTTCCTCGGCATCCTTGATCGCATTATCAACTGCGGTGTTATAGGTATCGGGATTGTCGTTATTCAGCATCTTGATGATATAGTAGCCGGTTTCTGCGGTAACGATCTCGCTGATTTCACCGTTTTCCATCTCCATCATCATGGTCATCAGGTCCACAGGGTAGGTGGTATCCGTCTTTATAAAATTGTTCTTTGTATACTGCAGCTCTTCCTCATCTTCAGGAACCAGGGTAGACCAGTCCTCTGTAGTTACGGCATCCTGATACTTGGCCTCAATCTTCGCATAAGCGGCCTTCTTCTCATCCTCAGTCAAATCTGTCCTATTGCCGGACTCGTCTGTCTTTGAAGTGGGGATGAAGAGATATTCTATGTCATACTGCCTGTTTTCCTCATAAGAGATACCGGCCTTGATTTCTTCATCATCAACCTCGAGGGTATCTATGATATCATCACGGTAGCGTTGTGACAGGGTGACCTTCTCCTTCACCTTCTTCAGATAGTCTCCCGTAAAACCGTTTTCCTTGATCGCTTTGCTGGATAAGCCTGATTCATAGAGCAGAGAAAAGATCTCGTCATTGATCTTATTCGTTTCGTCTTCGGTCAGGGAGTAGCCTGCCGCCACGGCTTCCTTATACATGAGTTCATTAAAGATAGCAATTCCCATTGCCTCCTGCTTGGCTAAATCTCCGAGGGTAACATTGCCTGTCTCATCATAGGGGGTGGACCAGTTAATGGGTCCAAAGATCTGAGCATAGGTGTTATAGCCACTTTCCACATCATAAAAATAATAGGTCAGATCGCTTAGATGATAGTTTGTATCATCAATCTTAATTAATACTCTTTCATATAGCTGGTCAAACAGCAGTGCGGCAATTAATAATACCCCTAAAATAATGGAAGGGATCAGCCAGTATTTCCGCTTTACTACAGGATCCTGCTTTGCATGGACTTTTTTAATTGGTTTCTTAGATTTATTCACCTTATTGCTACCTCCATAATATTCTCTTGACCATAATTGTAAACTTTTCTGTATATTAGTCAATAGGCTTGGACCAGTTCACAAAATATACAAATATAGAAAAGGCGTTCAGATTACTAATTATATCAAAAACCCTCCGATAATTCAAATAAAAAATGCTGGGGCACTCCGTCTGCGCCCTTGGAGGAAGAGGGAAGGGGTTACATAATTTGTATAATGCTATGGACATAAAACAGAAAAATATGTTATAATGTTCGCGATAAGCAAAGCCCCATAAATCACTACTATAGCCAAACGGCTAAAGTAGTACTACATCATCACCTCAGGCTATAACCTCAATACAGGCTATGACCGCAATCCCCTCTTCCGCCGGAAGTTTACTTCCAAAGTTGCAGGGGATCTGCCTTCCGCCGGAAGCTTGCTTCCAGGGCGGAGGCGGGTCCTCTGCAACGAAGGGGATGGGCTCCGACGGGTTCCGGAGTTCATCCCCGAGGCGGAAGAGGTTCAATCATACACCACAAACCACACTACCAACTAGTCCGACCAATCAGCAGCAGTCGTAAGCGATAAAACAGATAAATACACGGACACTTAACCAGCCAAATATGACATGGTAGGCCAACAGACGGATTTATGGGGCGCGCAACGCGAGCGAGAGGAGCCCTCCGCGGACTCCTAAGATATCCTCATCAGGCTCCTCGAGCCATCATTCATATAGTACATAAAATATAACCACAAACCATAGAGATCAGGAGAATACTTATGGGACCGTATCAGGCAAAAGCAATACAAATCATGGATGAAGTGAATAAGGTGGTCATCGGAAAGAGAGTCATCATCGGAAAGGTGCTTACTGCCATCCTGGCCAGGGGACACATCCTCCTGGAGGATCATCCGGGAGTGGGAAAGACAACCCTTGCCCTCGCCTTCTCCAGAGCCATGGCTCTGGATTACCATAGGCTTCAGTTTACTCCGGATGTGCTTCCCACTGACGTAGTGGGTTTTCATCTGTTGAATAAGGAAGGAGACAGCTATCAGTACAGACCGGGCGCAATCATGTGTAATCTGTTTCTGGCGGACGAGATCAACCGTACCTCCTCGAAGACCCAGTCAGCCTTATTGGAGGTTATGGAGGAAGGGAAGGTTACCGTGGATGCGGTGACCAGAGAGGTCCCCAAGCCCTTCGTGGTCATGGCAACACAGAACCCGATCGGTTCTGTCGGTACCCAGATGCTGCCGGAGTCCCAGTTGGACCGCTTTATGGTCAGACTGAGCATGGGATATCCGGATATGAAGAGTGAGATCGGGATTTTAAAGGAGAGACAGAGCACCAATCCTCTTGATAAGGCAGTACAGGTGGTGGACAAGGAGGAGATTCTTATCATGCAGAATCTGGTGGAGGATGTATTTATCCATGACTCCATCTATGAATATATTACCTTATTGGTCCAGCAGACGAGGGACAACCCCCTGATTGAGCTGGGAGTCAGCCCGAGAGGGTCTCTGGCGCTGATGAATATGGTCAAGGCGACCGCCTTTTTAAGCGGCAGAGATTATGTCGTACCCGGTGATGTGCAGTATATCTTCAAGGATGTTGCCGCCCATCGTATGATCCTAAAGGCCAAGGCCCGGGTGAATAATGTCACCGTGGACAACCTTCTGGATGACATCCTGCGTATCGTACGGCCTCCCAAAATCATAGCGAAGAACGTATAGAAAGCCCTGATCAGGAAGGCGGAAGGCAGGATAGAGCGGAGCAGTCTTCAGACCTAAGGATGGAAGCATAAGAAGCAGGTGCAGCAGATGATACAGAATAAGATCAGATATCTCGTTTTATTGGCCACGATCGGCCTTCTCTCAATTTTATATAATGTATATTTTATGGGAATCATTTTTCTTACGGTTGTCGGACTGCCGTTCCTGATGTTTGCCTTATTAAGCTATGTCTATGGGATGGTAAGGGTAGAGCTGGTTTCTGCCATCCATGTTGCAGGCAAGGGAGAGATGATTCCGCTTTCTATCCAGATTACCAATTCTTCGATCTTCCCGGCGTCCGGTATACAGCTCACCATAAGCTACAGCAACTCCTTCTCAGGTAAGACATATAAGAAGGAGTTTATGGCATCGGCAGATGCCAAAAGCAGGGCAACCGTAACCATTAACCTGATGTCGGAGCATGCAGGCAATCTGGAGATATCCCTGTCAAAGGTAAAAATTTATGATTATCTGAAGCTGTTCTCCTTAAGAAGAAGGCTGAAGGGAGAACTGAAAATAGCCATTCTGCCGGCGTTTCATGAGCTTACCGAGGATGAGCTGCTGAACCGTTCCCGGATGCAGGTGGAAAGCGATTACTTCTCGACGGTAAAGAGTGGAGATGATCCCTCCGAAGTATTCATGATCCGGGAATACAGGGAGGGGGACAGACCTACCAGAATCCATTGGAAGCTCAGCATGAAGCAGGACCAGCTGATGATCAAGGAGTTCAGCGATCCCTTAAACTGCTCCATGCTGATTTTTGCTAATTTGAGTATCCCCACTGAGGAGGATCTCCTGGTATATATGGATGCCCTGATGGAATGTGCCCTGTCCTTATCCTACTCCTTCCTGCTGAAGGGACAAATTCATTATTTCTCCTGGTATGATGAAGGACATGGCTGCTGCAGACGGGTTCGTATCGTGAATGAGAAGGATCTGTTCGAGGCAGTGGATGGATTACTGCAGACCGGACCTTATTCCGGGGGAGTCGATGTGATGACTGCCTATCTGGCAGAGCATCCGAACGACCAATATACAGACCTCTTCTATGTTACCGGAGAGGTGAACGGGCCCCAGCTGGAATCCCTGTCCTTTATTAAGGCGAATATAAGACAGATCATATATGTCAATGATACTGCCAGATATTCTGAGGTCCATAACGGGAGTATCAGAATCAAGCTTCCGATTGCAGAGGAAGTGATGAAGAAGCTTGGTGAGATGGGAATAGGCCTCTTATCGGTAGACACCGGAAATGTGAGTGGGAATCTGGAGAGTCTGAAGCTTGGATAGAAGGTTGGTGTGGATTTGAGTCATAAAATAAAGGACGGAATTGTCATAAACAATACGATCTACATGGTAGATACGAAGAAGGCGGGGTTTCCTGCCTTCTTAAGATGCCTTCAGCTCTTAGCCGTTCTGGCGGGAAGCTATTGTGCTGTCTCTATCCTAATTGATTCCCTATCCCTGCCCGTAGTAGGTAGCCGCTTACTGACGGTATTGCTCCTATGCGGGATTATGATTTATCTTATGGTACTCTATCCCCATTATGATATCCTTAAGCTGATTGCTTCACTGGTCCTTTATCTGGCTGTTGGAAAGAAGTATTTCGGGCAGCTGCAAAATGGCTTTTATATCCTGGAGAATGCCATCCTGGAGCAGGTCTCTTCCTACTACGAGACGGTTGTCATCCACTTTAAGGCCCGTTACTCCACCGCTATGGAGGATGTGACGCTGCTGATTATCATGATTGTCATACCGATTATTGCTTTACTGGCTTATTCTGTGGTACGGAGCAAACTACTGTCCCTATGTGATATCATCCTGCTGCTGCCGGTCGCAGGAAGCTTCGCCCTGGGAATAACGCCTTCAGAGACCAATCTTCTGATCTATTTCCTTACAGTGATATTTATCAGCAGATCTTATGGGGCAGGACAAGCCTCCTATAAGGAGCAGAAACACATGCTTCACAGGATTAACTGCAATGCAGCCCTAATTCTAACCATCCTGGTATTTGTTCTGTTCCAGATGATGAAGCTGGCCGTACCGGAGGAGAAATATGAGGAACTGGAAGGGATAAGGACAGCGAAGAGTGAGATACAGGACTTCCTATTTAACTTCTCCTGGGAGGATGTATCGGATAAAATCAACGAGGCAGACTGGCTTCCCAGCCGCAATAGCAGTGGCAGCGGTGGCTTAAATTCCGGTAAGCTGGGACAAGTAGACCAGGTCAGCTACAACGAGACCGAGCAGATGACAATCTCGGTGCCCTTAAAGTCCATCTCAGAGGGAATCTATCTGAAGGGCTTTGCCGGAGCTGTCTATACGGGAAACAGTTGGGAAGGCTATTCCAAGGAGACAGAGAAGCGGTACGAAGAGATTCTAAAGCTCCTGCCTTCGGAGCGCCTTCAGCCGATGAATATGACGTCCTATTTTCTTAGCCAGATCCCCCTGATTGTCAGTGATGCTTCAGGTAATCCCAATCGGGTTACTGATTCCTTTCTTTATGAGTTTAAGAAGGGTATCATCAGGATTGATTACGAGAATGCCAATAAGAATCACATTTATGCGCCCTACATGACGATTTTTGCAGACAGTGAAGCTGCGAAATATAAGAATGACCTATATGCTGTTCCTGCCGGTAAGGACGAAAGCTATGAATTTGACTTTTATTTTTCCTTAAGGATGGATGACAAGCTGGCGGATTATCTGAAGTACTCGCAGAGTAGGCTGAGTGACTACGATAAGTATGAGAAGCTTTACAGGGATTTTGTTTATGATAACTACACCAAGCTTCCTGATCAAGGATTGGACCGTTTGAGAAGTGAATTTACCAGGGGGAGGATTGGGTCTCGGGTAGACACCCTGGACAAGGCAGTTTCCTATGTGAAGGATTATCTGCACAATAACGCTCAGTATACCTTATCCCCGGGTAAGCTTCCCAAGGATAAGGATTTCGTGGAATACTTCCTCTATGAGAATAAGGTTGGCTACTGCTCCCACTTTGCTTCCGCAGGTGTAATGATGCTGAGATCCCTGGGCTATCCCGCCAGATATGTGGAGGGATATGCAATCAATACAACAGATATCAGGTTTGAGAAGCAGCTGGATTATGAAATGGTTTCAACCTATTCGAATATACGCTATTTTGATCAGAAGGATACCCAGGTAGAGATTACTGTCAAGGATTATAATGCCCATGCCTGGGCAGAGGTATATGTGGATGGCTTTGGCTGGTTTCCCGTGGAGTTTACCCCCGGTGCCAGTGTGGAGAATGCCGAACGGGTGGTCGGAGAGGCGATGGATGTGAATGAGAACAGACCTGAGGAGGAGGCAAAGGCAACCCCTACCACGGCTCCCGAACCTACGAAGCCGGAGGAGGAGAAGCAGGAGCCTACCCCCACCCCTACGACGACACCGGAGGTAAAGGAAGAGGATCAATCCAAGGGAACCTTACCGCCTGGTACAAAGAAGGATTCGAAGGCCTCAAAGCTGCCCTTCCTGCTGCTGGTCGGGGCGCTTCCGGTCTCCCTTGGAATTATTTTCTTCCTGATCGTTCATCAAAGGAGAAGACGGGCAGCAATCAGTGACCGCAACAAGAATGCCCTCTTCCTCTACCGACGGCTGGAACGGCTGCTGCTCCATTGCAGGCTGCTGCCGAAGAAAAGCAGGTGCCTGGAGGATAACCTGGCCTATGTGAAGGAGCATTGTGTATCTATAGATCAAGAGACCTTTGAGTCCTGCATGGACCATGTAAGGAAGGCCAGATTCGGAAGAAGTACCATCAGTGAGAGAGAGCTGCAGGAAGTGGAAGCATTTTATGGGGAGGCCAGGAGTAAGCTCATAGAGGCTGCCTCACCACTGAAGCGGGGCTACTTAAAGCTCATGTTCAGATAGACAAATACAGGAAAAAACGCTTCTTACTTACCTTCTTCTGTGGTATACTTATATGGAAGCATAATCATCAGAAATGAATGGAGTGACCAATATGAATAAAATTATCACCATCAGCAGACAGTTTGGCAGCGGCGGCAGAGAAATCGGTGAGAAGCTGGCAAAGAAGCTGGGGATTCCATTTTACGATAAGGAGATCATCACACGGGCAGCGAAGGAGAGCGGCTTCTCGGAAAGTGTGTTTGAGAATGCGGAGAAGAAGGCGAGCAACAGCCTCCTGTATTCGATCGCCATGGGTATGAATGCTTATGGAAATCAGGAAATCGGTTTTACCCACCTGTCTCTGGATGACCAGATCTATCTGGCCCAATCCAATGTGATACGGAAGGTGGCAAAGGAGGGACCCTGCGTCATTGTCGGCAGATGTGCCGATTACATTCTTAGGGACCATCCCCAAGTGGTGCATGTCTTTATATGGGCAGACCTTTCCTTCCGGAAGGATAGGGCAGTCCGCCTATATCAGCTTCCTGAGAATAAGGCAGAGGATGAGATCCTGAAGACAGATAAACGAAGGGCAAATTACTATAACTATCACGCCAGCGAGAAATGGGGAAGAGCTGAGAACTACCACCTTTCCATCAAGAGCGACTACGTCGGTATCGATAACGCAGTTCAGCTGATCGCAGGCTTCCTGGAATATGGAGAAAGGGGCTAGCGGTCAAGTATGAATTGGAGGGATAAGTTCAACAGAAAATATGCTCAGATATCCTTATATGTAATCATCACCTGTGTCATCATTTATTGTCTGTCCTTAATTGCGGACAATGCCCCTTTGCTGGCGCGAAAATTTATGAATGGCATCGGATGGATTCTGCGGGTGATTAAGCCGGTGATCCTGGGCTATGTATTTGCATATCTCATGGACCCGGTGGTCAGTCTGTTTGAAAGAAAAATCAGAAAAACCAAAATCCTTAAAAAAATCAAGCGGCCCAGAACCATATCCGCAGTACTGTCCGTCGCCCTTCTCTTTATAGCCATAGTAGGGCTGATTACCATGCTGGTCTATAGTGTGACCAGACAGCTGCGGCTGGCTAATTTTGATGATATTATCCGGTTGGGCGAAGAATTTCTGGATAGCTTCGAAGGCTTCTATAACTCCATCAAAAGTAAGCTGGGGAACCTGGAGATCCGGTCCGAGGAACTGGAGGAATATGTGAAGGATGCGACGGAATATATTATGAGTTCCCTGCTGAATTTCGTGAAGGGAACCGTGAACTCCCTGACCAATATCTCAAGCTATCTGACCACGATCATCTTCAGCTTTATCATCGGTTTTTACTTTATGATCGACGGAAGAATGTTTATGGAATATGTCCGTAGGGTCTGGAAGGCACTTTTTCCGGAAAGCTTTAACAAAAAGACCGTTTCGGTCATCCGTGATCTGGATCAGGTTTTCTCAGGCTATATCAGAGGACAGCTGACGGATGCCTTTGTCATGATGATTCTGATCAGTCTGACCTTATCCATTACCGGTGTTAATTTTGCGATTGTAATCGGAATCCTGGCGGGAATCGGCAATCTGATCCCTTACTTCGGTCCGATTATTGCCTATATCGGTACCACAGTCGTGTGCCTGATCAATGGAGAGACGCGGGTTCTCTTCGTATCCATTCTGGCACTGGCTGTGATCCAATTTATTGATGGAAATATGATCGGACCCAAGCTTCTTAGCCGGTCGATCAAGATCCACCCCTTGGTCATCATCATCTCCCTGATCTTTGGAAGTGCAATCGGAGGCTTCCTTGGGATGCTGCTGGCAGTTCCGGTGGGTGCTTATGTGAAGCTGGTATTTGTCCGCTTTATCGATAACAGAATGGCCAAAAAGGAAGGAGCCAACCCTGGGCTCCAGACCGAAAACGATAAAGCTGACAGCCTTTAATAATATTTAACATAGCGTAAGAAAATCTTAAGAAAATAGTTAGTCAATACTTAATAATTATAGTGTAGCATGGTGGGGAGAGGAGCTCACCAGCTGAGGTGATTCGACTTATATGAGCAGAGAAGGTGCTGAATGAAGAATAAGGAAGAGAATATCATTGAACTTAAAAATGTGAAGAAGATCTACCGGATGGGAAATGAACGGATCTGTGCCGTGGACGATGTCAGCTTCACCATTAAAAAGGGTGAGTTCTGCTGCCTTTATGGTGCGTCCGGTTCCGGTAAATCGACCCTGCTGAATCTGATGGCTGGGATAGAGAAGATTTCCGGTGGCCAGATTATCATAAAAGGAAGACATATACATAAAATGAGCGAGAAAAGTCTGGCAAAGTTCCGGCAGAATTATCTGGGCTTTGTATTTCAATCCTATAACCTGATGAATTCCATGACTGCCTTAGAGAATGTGGAGCTTCCCCTGATATTCAAGCATATCGGTGCAAGGAAGAGGAAGCGGCTGGCCAGGGAAATGCTTAAGAAGGTAGGGCTGGGAGCGAGACTGAAGCATAAGCCCAAGCAGATGAGCGGTGGTCAGCAGCAGAGAGTCGGTATCGCGAGGGCCTTTGTAAGTGATCCCGAGATTGTATTCGCCGATGAACCGACCGGTAACCTGGATTCCAAGACCTCCAAGGAGGTTATGGATCTGATTAAATCCATGGCTGAAGCCAAACACCAGACCATCGTCATGGTAACTCATGATAAGAGACTCACGGAATATGCGGATCGGATTATCCATATCTTCGATGGTAAGATTGAAGAGATAGAATATGTGAGAAAGCAGGAGGAAGATCCTGATCCGGAGGAACAGGTTTCCCGGGCGGAGCAAGAATCCCAGGAAGAGCAAGCTTCCCGGGAGGAGCTGGCTTACCAAGAGGAACAATCTCCCCAGGAGGAGCAACCTCTCAAGGAGGAGCAACCCCTCAAGGAGGAGCTGCTTGAGAAGGAAATATCCTGATAACCGGATCGGATACTGAAATATTATTTTATAGGAAGCAGAGGGAGCAAGAATGAAGATGAAGAGATTAGTAGTTGCGATACTGACCATATGTATGCTCGCAACGGGAATGATAGGAGATCTATACATAGCAAAAGCCGATGAGGGACCTGCGCTTGCAGTAACAGAGGATGGAGATACCACCTATGTCCTGAAACCCGGTGAGACAGTTCATATGCGGATACCCTTTAAGGCATCAGGTAATTTTATTTTTAATCCTAAGCTGAAGGTAAGGGATGAGAATGAAAATTCACCCTTTGTTTATTCTAATCTGGCACTCAAAACAGAGTTTGGTGAGCTGGCAAATCATATCAATACTACGGTAAAAACCTATGCGGAGTTTGACGTAGCTGTGAAGGATACGGCTACGATAAAGACCTATCCCATTTCCATGATTGTTGAAGGCAAGCTTTTTGATGAAACCCCCTGCAGTTCTTCTCTGGGGCTGATATTTAAGATATTGGAAGAGAAGGCTCCTGCCCAGCTGACTGTCAGCGGCTTGGACTATAACAACAGTTATCCGGGAGAAGCA
Source organism: Bacillota bacterium (assembly GCA_023441965.1). Taxonomy (GTDB): domain Bacteria; phylum Bacillota; class Clostridia; order Lachnospirales; family Lachnospiraceae; genus Mobilitalea. The sequence continues at coordinate 39,653 of JAEZNB010000038.1, read as the reverse complement.
ATCGATCTGTCCTTCTATGTGAAAAACGAAGGAGAGATTACTGCTTATAATGCTTACTACAGCATAAACTACGGAGACAGCGGAATCATAAAGAACTATACAGCTGATAATATGAAGCTGGGAGATATTGCGCCGGGTGGGAGAAGCTCTGTGAAGCTTCCCGTAACGATCCTTGACAGCACGAAAGAAGGCATAAAGACGCTGACTGTGAATTTCAGTTACAAGGATGCAGAAGGTAATGCGAAAACCTCTGCCTATCAGATCTATGTGAATATACGAGGCGTTAATTCTCAGGCACCCTATATTGAAATTGATAATATCGATTATCCGAAAGATATGAAGCCCGGGGATGAATTTGTTCTTAAGGCTGTGCTTAGCAATACCGGTGATGCTAGGGCAAAGGATCTAAAGGTGACCCTTGAGAATGCAGAAACTGAAAATATGGTAAAGAACTATTACAGTGATTTCATTAAGATTGGCAACTTAGACCAGGCCGGTTCCAAGAATCTGGAGCTTCCCCTTATCCTTGGCGAAGGAGCATCAGGAAAACTGAACAAGTTAACATTAAAAATAGCCTATACGGATGCCCAAGGCGTTACTTACTCACAGACCAAGACGCTTTACCTGAAGGTTGCTGCGAAGGAAGAGGAAGAGGAGCCTGCAAAGGAGGAGACCTCCATCATTATCAAGAATGTAAGTCAGACTCCTGCGAAGCCCGTAGCCGGTGGGGATCTGAAGGTTTCCTTTGAACTGGAGAATAAGGGTAATACAGACATCAAGGAGCTGAAGCTTGCCCTAGAGGGTCTCACCGGTAAAACATTTATCCCGGTCAATACAGATCCCTACCTCTATATAGAGCTTCTGAAGGCAGGCGAAAGCAAAGCATTTACCATACCTCTGAAGGTATCGGAGGATATCCCGGAAGGACTCAATTATGTAGATCTGAAGTACAGCTACAAGGGCGGTGTAGCAGACTCGGTTAGAATACCGGTGCTGAATGTTCAGAATACCGTAGTCGAAGACAGCGTCAGTATACCGAAGCTGATTATCAGCCAGTATTTTGCTGATCAGGAGCAGCTTATGGCAGGCTCTACCTTTAATTTTTCCTTTGATATAACGAATACACATTCCTCTGTCAGTGCGAAGAATATTACGGTAACGATTAAGAAGCCGGATACGCAGGCAGAAGAGATTTTTGCTCCGACAGGAGGAAGCAACAGCTTCTTTATCGAAAAAATCGCACCCGGTGAGACAGTTCAGAAGACCTTAGAGATGAAGGTAAAGTCTGATACAAAGACAGGAGCCTATAAGATTCTGGTTGTTTTGGAGTATGAATTCGATGGCTATAAACCTAAGGAAAACAGCGATGAGGGTTATACCAGAAACAATGAGCTGACCCTCCAGGCAGTAGAAAATGCAAGACCTGTCGTAGATTATGTGAATATTTATTCCTTTGACGGTAACGTGTCCGTGGGATCATCTGCCTTCCTCTCCTTTGAGTTCTATAATATGGGCAGATCCCCTCTGAATAATGTTGTTGCAACCGTGGAAGGGGACTTTTCCAAGGCGGACGGTAATATGTATTTCTTAGGTACTGTTCCGGAGGGAACCTCCAGGTATGAGGAATTCGAGGTAACTCCCAACATGGAAGGCATGGCAAAGGGTATCTTAAGAATTACTTATGAGGATAGTAACGGTGATAAGGTGGACTATCTGAAAGAATTTGAGACATTTGTGAGCGGGGCACAGATTTTTGATCCCGGATTTGATATGGGTGACGGAGGAATGGATGTCTTTAATCCGAATGTGCCACAGGCCAAGAAGGAGATTTTGAAGCCCTGGATGTTTATCGTCCTCCAGATACTGATCTTCGTGATATTCCTTCCCGTAACAAGAAAGACAATTATCACAGTGTACAGAAGAAAGCTTCAAAAGAGGGAAGAAGCGAAATATTAAAGTAATATATGGAGGTTCTCAATGAGGGATTTCGTTATGAATACAAGCACACAGACAGCAACGGCTGTCAGTGAAAAGGAGTTTAAGAGTAAGATTTCCTCTGACGCCAGGGCGAAAAGTACAGTAAGCCGGGATGTGGCGGCCAGTGTAGCTAAGGAAGATAAAGTCCCGGTTGCAAAAGAGGAGCAGGCTGCAGCAGATACAGAGGCTGCGGAGACAGTGGTACCGGAGGATACGGTCGTAAGCGAGGAAGCAATCGCTGCGGAGGAAGCAGGAGAAGTGGCGCCGGTCGAGGCGTCCACAGCAGAGGATGGTGTAATTACGAATATGACAGATACAATGGTAATTTCAGAGCCGGCACCAATTATGGACGGAGGATTTATCGGCAAAGACGGGGATATGTATATGGACCCTGTTATGGAGACAGGAATGGCACAGGTCAAGGACCCCTTATTATCCTCCTGGCCCTTTGTGATTGGCATCTCGGCAGGGGTTCTGCTGATCAGTATGGTATTAGGTGCATTATTAGCCCGCAGAAAAATCAAAAAAGGAATTGAGCTATATGAAGATTAGTGATCTGATCAAAATGGGTCTGCGGAATCTCTTCCGCAGAAAGGTCAGAACCATCCTAACCGTATTAGGTGTCGTCATCGGTACCCTGTTCATTATCATCATGCGTTCCATCGGCCATGGGATGAATAATTACTATGAAACCCAGGTCATGCAGAACGGCAGCATGAATCTGGTAACAGTAGATACCTATGGAGATATCTATGATGAAAATGGGAATTGGGTCAGTTCAAAGCAGCAGAAGCTGGATGACAGATTGGTAGAGCAGATTCGGGGCTTGGACCATGTCAAGGCAGTCACCCCGGTCATCAGTGCCTCTGCCAGCCTGATTTCGGGAAAGTATCGGGGTTGGAGCAATATCACGGCAATTGATATGAGTGTAGCAGAGGAATTCGGCTTTCCGGGACTGACCATGGGGGCGTATCCTACAGAAGCGGATAACACCGCAATCGTATTTGGATATAACCATCCCTATCCCTTTTATGACCCCATGAATTGGCGAGGTGGACAGAAAACCATTGATCTGGCCAAGGATAAGATATCCCTTAAGTTTGAGCAATACATGCCCAGCGGCAGAAAGAAGGAATTTGTCCTTCCTCTGACGAATATTGCCAAGATGGAGGAGACCAAGTCCTGGGAATATGATGACAGAACCTATATGGACATGAATTACTTCAAGGAGATCTATCTGAAATACTGCAATACCCTGTCCCTGGAAGACCGTAAGAAGGCCATTAAGATCTTGTCGGAATACCAACAGATCAGGCTGACAGTAGATTCCATGAGAAATGTGGAGGAAGTACAGGATAAGATCCGGGAGATGGGCTTCACCTCCTTCAGCTATGTGCAGATGATGAAGCCTACCATTGAGGCCTCTGATACTCTGCAGCTGGTTATGCTGGGACTTGGTTTGGTATCCTTGTTCATATCCGCGATCAGCATCGCGAACACGATGGTGATGGCGATCTATGAGCGGACCAAGGAAATCGGTATTATGAAGGTGCTGGGTTGTATCATCAGAGACATCAAAAAGCTCTTCCTTTTTGAAGCGGGACTGATCGGCTTCATGGGAGGGGTAATCGGTGTTGTCCTTGCCTATGTATTCTCCCACCTGATCAATAAATATGGACAGCCGATTTTCGGAAAGCTGATGCCCGGTGCATTTACCTATATGTATGATTCAGCCGGTGCCACTTCCGCTACCATATCGATCATACCACCCTACCTGCCCCTGTTAGCCCTGGCTATCTCCACAGGTGTCGGAATCGTCTTCGGATATTTCCCGGCAAGAAGGGCAACGAAGATCAGTGCCATCGAGGCAATGAAGAACGAAGCCTAATTACTGATTTACAGACTGATAGCATACATAAGGCCTTTTATATTTCCCATAATATTCGATATAGAAAACATGGTATTGTGTCTTCTGACGAGTGAGGGGAGTATAAAGGGCTTTTACTATGAAGAAACGGCCCCTTGGTCTAAATGAGACTTGCGATATTCCTAATTTGATTTTTAAAAAAGATGTGGTATAATGGGAAACAAATGCTAAGAAGAGGTGGAAATCATGGTATGTAATAACTGCGGAAGGCAGATCAGGAACGAGGAAGCAAACTTTTGTGAGTACTGTGGTCACTCCTTCCGAGAACAACAGCAGCAGGCAGCCGTGAATCCGGTTCTTCCTAATCCGATTCTTCCGAAGCAGCTTGCAGTGGTGCAGGAAAAGGAAGACAAGCCCTTAACCTTCCTAAGCTTTTTAGGTTCCTATGGGATCTTCTTCATTCCGGTCATCGGATCCTTACTTTTTCCGATTATGCTGTTGGTATGGTCCTTTAGCAGTAAGGTATCGGCGACCAAGAAGAACTGGGCAAGGGCAACCTTGATTTTTATCATTCTGTTTTTTATGTATATCGTTTATATGCTGCTGGATGCCCTAATGATCCCGGCTTTTCAGGAATTATTGAAGGGAAATATCGACAGCGGTGAATTTATCAGGCAGTTAAGAGAATATTACGGTATGTAAATAAATAAAGAAAGAAAGGAAGTAATACGATGAGCGGAATCAGAACCAGATATGCTCCCAGTCCCACAGGCAGGATGCATGTCGGAAACCTAAGAACAGCCTTATATGAGTATTTGATCGCAAAGCATGAGAATGGAACCTTCATTCTTAGAATAGAAGATACCGACCAGGAGCGTTATGTTGAAGGTGCCCTGGAGATTATCTACCGGACCATGGAGGGAACGGGACTGATCCATGATGAGGGTCCGGATAAGGACGGCGGTTATGGCCCCTATGTTCAGAGTGAGCGTAAGGCTACCGGTATGTACCTGGAGTATGCCAAGCAGCTGGTAGAGAAGGGAGCGGCTTATTACTGCTTCTGCACCAAGGAGAGGCTGGCCGGCTTAAAGAGCACAGTCGGAAGCTCCGAGGAGGATGAGGATGAGGAGACTAAGGTAATCACCCGCTATGACAAGCACTGTCTCCATCTGTCCAAGGAGGAGATTGCAGAGAAATTGGCAGCCGGAATACCTTATGTTATCCGGCAGAACAATCCGACAGAGGGTTCAACCACCTTCCATGATGTGATCTTCGGTGACATCACAGTAGAGAATGAGGAGCTGGACGATATGATCCTGATCAAATCGGACGGCTATCCGACTTACAATTTCGCCAATGTTGTGGATGACCATCTGATGAAGATTACCCATGTGGTCAGAGGGAATGAGTATCTGTCCTCCACTCCCAAATATACCAGATTATATCAGGATTTTGGCTGGGAGGAGCCGGTTTATGTTCATTTGCCGCTGATTACCAATGAAGAGCATAAGAAGCTCAGTAAGAGAAGCGGACACTCCTCCTATGAGGATCTGTTAGAGCAGGGCTTTGTATCGGAGGCTATCGTAAATTTTGTAGCCTTATTGGGCTGGAGCTCCTCCAGCAATAAGGAGATCATGTCCTTAAAGGAGCTGATTGAAGAATTTGATTACCGCCATATCAATAAGGCACCGGCTGTATTCGATATGGTAAAGCTGCGCTGGATGAACGGAGAATACCTGAAGGCGATGGAGGATGAGAAGTTCTATGAACTGGCCCTTCCTTATATCAAAGAGGTCATTCATAAGGAGCTGGAGCTGAAGAAGATCGCCGCCCTGGTGAAGACAAGGGTTGAGACCCTGGTAGATATCAAGGGAATCATTGATTTCTTTGAAGAACTTCCTGAGTATGATATCACGATGTATAGCCATAAGAAGATGAAGACGGATGCGGAGAGCTCCCTCACGGTATTACAGGAGCTTCTGCCCCGCTTTGAGGAGCTTACGGACTACTCTGAAGCAGCCATAGAGCAGGTCATCATGTCCTATATCGGAGAGAAGGGCATCAAGAATGGTCAAGGCTTATGGCCTGTAAGAACTGCCGTATCCGGTAAGCAGTCTACCCCCGGTGGTGCATATGAAATTATGAATATTCTCGGTAAGGAAGAAAGCTTAAGAAGAATACGCATCGCCATCGAGAAATTATCAAAATAAGTCTGCGGAAATTGAAGCAGGAAAGATGAATCCCTAAACAGGACTGTCTCCGATGCTATCTTCAGGATAGCCCGGAGACAGCCTGAAGATGGGATCAAAACTGCAGTGTCTGGTTTTACCTCCCCTATTCTGTTCATCTTTTATTCGTCCTTATCACAAAGTTCATTAGTATGAATTCTATGGTTTCATCCTATTTATGACAAGTGAACCGGCTTGTTTTTTCTTCTTGTTTCATTATTATCAGTAGCACATGCGCAGGTTCAGAACAGGAGTAACATTATGCAGATCAATCAAGCCCAGCGGCAGGCAATCCTACACAAGGACGGACCGATGTTGGTTCTTGCCGGACCCGGATCGGGGAAAACTCTTGTAATTACCGAACGGACCAAGGTTCTCATTTATAAGTATCAGATTCCCGAGGACAACATTCTTGTCATTACCTTTTCCAAGGCTGCGGCAACGGAAATGAAAGAGCGTTTTCTGAAGGCAATCGGTTCAGACCGGAGTAAGGTTTACTTCGGTACCTTTCATGCGATTTTTTATATGATATTAAGACATGCCTATCATCTGGGTGCTGAGAATATTCTTCGGGAGGAGGAACGGTTCCAGTACATGAAGGAGCTCCTTCGCAGAACAGACCTGGTCTATGAGGATGAGAAGGAGTTCACTGCGGAGCTCTTATCGGAAATCAGCCTGGTGAAGGGTAACCGGATGGACATTCAGAATTATTATTCTATCAATTGTGCCGATGAGGTTTTCCGTTCCCTTTACGGGGAATATCACAGAACCCTTCGAAGAGCGAATAAGATTGATTTTGATGATATGCTGCTGCTCTGCTATGAGCTCCTTACGGAGCGAAAGGATATTCTGCAGAGCTGGCAGAAGCGTTTTCGCTATATTCTGATTGATGAGTTTCAGGATATCAATCAGGTTCAATATGATATCATTCGGATGCTAAGTGCACCGGAAAACAATCTCTTTGCAGTGGGGGACGACGATCAGTCCATCTATCGCTTCCGTGGTGCAAAGCCTGAGCTGATGCTACATTTCCCTACGGATTATCCGGGCTGCAGCAGCTTGGTCCTTCCGGTGAATTACCGCTCGGCAGGAGCTATCGTTGACAGCGCGGTTCGGCTGATCAGCCATAATCAGAATCGCTTTCAGAAGGAAGCTGAGGCTGCGCGCAAGGTGCCGGGGGAGGTCAGGGTCACGGAGCTTCCAGCCATGAAGGAACAGAATCAGATGCTCGTGAATGATATTCTGAAGCTGAACAGGGAAGGATTGAAGCTGTCTGAGATGGCGGTACTCTTAAGAACGAATCTTGCCTCAGGTCCCATCCTTAGAAAGCTGATGGAATATAATATTCCCTTCCGGCTGAAGGACAGCCTGCCGAATCTTTATGACCATTTCATTGCTCAGGATATTCTGACCTATATCAGAATCGCTTTAGGAAACAGGGAGAGAGGCTTATTTCTGCAGATCATGAACCGGCCGAAGCGTTATATCAGCCGCGAATGCCTGGATAAGCAGGAGGTAGACCTGGAGGATATCAGAGAGTATTACGAGGATAAGAACTGGATGCTGGAACGGATCGATCAGCTGGAATATGATCTTGCCCTTCTGTCTGGCATGAGCCCCTATGCCGCAGTTAATTATGTCCGGAGGGGAATCGGTTATGAGGACTATCTGAAGGAGTATGCCGATCAGAGAAGGATGAAGGTGGAGGAGCTGCAGGATATCCTGGAGGAGCTGCAGGAGAATGCGAAGGAGTTCAAAAGTCATTCGGAGTGGTTTAACCACATCGAGAAATACAGGGAGGAGCTGAAGAGACAGGCAGAGGAAGGGCAGCTGCTTCAGAGGGACAGCCTGACAGTCGCGACCATGCATAGCTCCAAGGGTCTGGAATACAGGGCTGTATTTCTTCCGGATGTGAATGAGGGGATCATACCCCATAAGAAAGCCGCTCTCCCCTCAGATATCGAGGAAGAACGGCGTCTCTTCTATGTTGCCATGACCCGGGCCAGGGACCATCTCTATATTTATTATGCCAAGGAACGGTATAATAAGGGCATGCTAAGGTCCCGCTTTGTAGACGAACTGCTTGCTGCTGATCTGACCGTAGACCGTTAGGGCATCCGTAAGATTATACTGCTCGCTGGCATGGTTACCCTCGGCACCGGCTGAGATCATGATATACTCGCTTCCACCGATCTTAGCCAAACTGGCCAGGCACAAGCCGGCCTTAGCGGTATAACCGGTTTTTCCTCCTAAGAGCTGAAAGGAATCGGAGGTATCCTGGGGGAGTTTTTTGAACATGGTGCTGTATAGGGTGATTCCATCCGGATGTAGATTGGTAGGGGTGGTGCTATGTCTCTGTGAGGTGAAGATCTGCCGGAAGGTATCATTCTGAAGTGCGTACTGCAATAAAAGAGCCAGATCCCAGACAGTGGTATAGTGCTTGCTGTCATGAAGACCTGTGGTATTTACAAAATGGGTCTGGTCCATCCCAAGCTCTGTAGCCTTCTCATTCATGAGCTGAACGAAGCTTGTCTCAGAACCGGCGATATACTCTGCCAAGCTCATACAGCATTCTCCGCCCGAAGGCAGCATGGCTCCGTAGAGGAGATCGATCGCAGGGACCTCTTCTCCCGGAAGGAAGCCTGCCATGGAGGAATTCTCGGCAGTCAGCTTATTTATCAGTTCCTTTGTAATCAGTATTCTGCTCTTCAAATCATCAAGGCTTTCTATGGCAGTGATTACGGTCATAAGCTTTGTAAGGGAGGCAGGGTATACTTTATCCCTGCTCCCCTTGTCCAGTAGCAGCTCCTTGCTATCTAAGGCAATCACAATGGCATTGGAGCTGTATAATTCGGTTTCTGACAGCAGGGGGTGATCCGAAGCAGGGTCCTTATGAAAGGTTAATCTGGCTGTAGCTTCTTCTGCTACCGGGGAGGGAGAAGGATAAGCTGATTCCGGAGCGCAGGCTGGGTCCATGGAAGCTCTTCCGGGAGAAGGGGAGGGCGATAGAGGATCAGCTCCCAGCATTTCAGACAGAGCACTCCGTCCCATCAGAAGGAGGAAGGTCATGATCAAGATTGCGGCTAACCTGGCAGAGACTTTTTTCTTTCTTCTCATATAAAAAACTCCTTTCTGTTATCCATTAAAGCATACAGAAAGGAGTCATACATAAACTTAGCCTTATGAAGTTCTTAGGAATCTCTTATGATTTTCTATCGTTTCTTATTTCTTACCTTCTCTCATGATTTCCCAGGAAGAGTAATGGAAAATATTGTCCGTTCAGCATCGCTTTCGGCTGTTATTTCTCCGCCATGAGCATTTACGATGTTCCTTGCAATTGCCAGGCCCAGGCCGGAGCCTCCGTTGGAGCTGGACCGGGCTTCGTCCAACCGGTAGAATTTATCAAATATGGCGTTCAGCCTCTGTTCTGGGATCTGATGGCCATGGTTTTCAAAGGTAATGAGGATGTGATCACCGGAGTACCCGGCACGAATGAGGATCGTACTGTTATCATAGCTGTAAGTGACGGCATTCTTCAGGATGTTTTGAAAGACCCGGGCCAATTTATCAGGATCTCCGTAATAGGTAAGGTCTTCTTCCGCCTCTACCCGGACCTGCTTCCCGGACTGGGACAGGGTTGGATAGAATTCGTCTGCCATCTGCATCAGCATATAAGAAAGATGGATGGTCTGCTTCTCCAGAAGTATGGTCTGGAGATTATATCTGGTAATATCAAAGAACTCGTTGATCAGCTTTTCCAATCGGTAGGACTTCTCCAGGGTAATCCGGGTATATTTGATCCGCTGGTCTTCAGGTAAATCAGGAGCCTCATCCAGGAGGCTTAAGTAACCGATGACAGAGGTCAGCGGTGTCCGGATATCATGGGCCAGATACATGACAAGGTCATTCTTCCTCTGCTCTGCTTCCAGGGCCGCGTGAGTTTTCTGGCGGAGATAGCCCTTGATCTGATTCAGCTTTCTTTCCATGAAATTCATCTCCGGAGAAAGTACGATCTCGTGCTCTGTCTCCTCCAGCAGTTGGTCTAAGCCCTTATTCATCTGATGAAAGTATTTGGTGAACCTGGCGAGTACCTGATAGAAGACAAAGAGCATAACAAGAAAATAACCGAGAAAGACCCAGATGCTTTTATTGTTCCGAAAGAGTTTTTGGTAGAGCAGAATCGCTTCCTCCCGTCCCATTCCGAACAGCCTTCTGCAGATAAAAAGGAAGCTGTCTGCGAAAGGGTCCTGAAGAACGCCGTCGATCAGCAGCTTCATGAGCAGCCATAGGAAGATAAGGGCAAGAACAGCCGTCAGGATGACCCAAAGAATCATTTTTCTCTTCAGTTTAGAAAAATCACTTCTCAATTTTATACCCCACTCCCCAGACAGTTTTGATATACTTTGGGTTATCCGGTGAATCATTCATCTTTTCCCTCAGATGCCTGATATGAACCATGACAGTATTGTTATTGGAAAAATATTTTTCTCCCCATACCTTATAAAACAGCTGTTCCGAGCTGACAACCTTGCCACGGTTACTGCAGAGCAGCCATAGGATGGAAAACTCAGTGGGGGTAAGGGCGAGAGGCTTTTCGTTCAGCAGGCAGGTATGAGTGCTCTTCTCCATGAAAAGACCGGAGAAGGCGATCACATTCTCCTCCTGCTCTTGGGGTGCGGCATTATATCTGGTATATCGCCGAAGCTGGGCCTTTACCCGGGCAACCAATTCAAGGGGGCGGAAGGGCTTAGTGACATAATCATCGGCTCCCAAAGAAAGACCGGAGATTTTATCTGTCTCGGCATCCTTGGCCGTAAGCATGATGATTGGATAATGATATTGCTCCCTGATCTTACGGCATAGGGTGAAGCCGTCCATATCAGGCAGCATAATATCCAGTATGGCCAAATCAAGTGTTTCGGTCCGGATGCACTCCAGGGCATCTCCTGCATTATGAAACTTATATACCTGGTAGCCTTCATTACTCAGATATACCTGAACTAAATCCGTTATTTCGGCTTCATCATCTACAATCAGAATCTTCGTATCCATGACATGCCTGCCTCTCCTTCGTTTATCTTTATTATAACAGTGTTATCGTAAGAATTTAAACAGTCTTTCTTAGGAAAGTCTTAATTTTTTCTTAAGCAGAGGGAGGCAGGGAGCTTACCGATCCCACTCCGGACCTGTCTCTATGCTACAGGTAAAAAAAGGACGTTGCAATAATGATAGTAGCTGATATCATTATACAACATCCTATGGTTCCTATGAAATACTTACTTCCATGATAAGGTCTGCTCGTAAAGGGTTATTCCTCTTCGTCCTCTTCATCAATCTCGTAATCATCATCGAACATTTCATCATATTCCTGTGCATCCAGTAATTCCTCAAAGGCGTCGGCAACTGCTTCGAATTCATCGTCATCATCGATGTTCAGCAGCTGGGGATCATCATCCCCCTCCTGGATATAACGGTAAAGGAAGACATTATCCTCCTCTTCCTCACTCTCCTCAGGCTGGAGTGCGATATATTCTTTCCCATCTACAGTGAAAATATCCAGTACGATGCAATTGATATCTGTACCGTCATCTAAAGATAATGTGATGGAGTCATGCTCAAATTCATGATCATGCCCGCAGCCGCAGCTATCGCCGTGATTGTGCTCGCTCATAATACTACCTCGCTTTTTATAATTAATGACAAGTGTTTAGCCTAACATCACTTGATATCCTCCTAAATAAAGAACAGAGGATTATAACTAGAATGTATCAGATTGAGGAAAAAAATGCAAGAGGTAATAGCGAAATAAAAATATTGTTCAGGCTATGAAAATCAAGTACAAAACATTAGATGAAGCAGCAGCTTTATGATATAATCAAACAGGATGCTTTCTATCGTAACCGTAGCGGTTTTTATAGAAGACCATCCCTTCGATCATGATAAAAGCGGAGGATATCCATGGCAGAGAATTACCCCGGCATAAAAATATCGGTAAGAAATCTGGTGGAATTCATCATGCGCTCAGGGGACCTGGATAATACCAGAGCCAGGGGTGAGATGGATGCCATGCAGGCTGGCAGCAGGCTTCACCGCAAGCTGCAGAAGCAGATGGGGGCGAATTATACGGCCGAGGTTCCCTTAAGCCTCACAGTTCCCATTACCAGGGAGGGAGTAGTCTTTGACCTGACCATAGAGGGACGGGCCGACGGTGTGATTGTGAACAGTACCCTAAAAGAGGACTTCTCCGTATTGATCTTCGAAGAGGAGGAGATGAATCCGCCGGAAATTACGATAGATGAGATAAAGGGCGTATACCTGGACTTAAGCCACCTGACTGAGCCTATGGGAGTCCACCGGGCACAAGCCATGTGCTATGCCTATATCTATGCCGTGAAATATGGGCACTCCAGGATGGGAATCAGGCTGACCTATTGTAATCTGGAGACAGAAAGCATTAAGTTTTTCGAAGAGACCCTGACCCTGTCAGAGCTGACAGAGTGGTTCGGAAAACTGACCGACGAGTATGCGAAATGGGCGGTCTGGCAGATTAAGTGGACGGAAAGCCGTACCAAAGCGATTAAGGAGTTGGATTTCCCTTTTCTTTACCGGGAGGGTCAGAAGGATCTGGTGACCGGAGTCTATAAGACCATCCTTCGGAAGAAGAAGCTTTTTATCGAAGCACCGACCGGTGTCGGCAAGACAATCTCCACGGTTTTTCCATCGGTAAAGGCCATGGGGGAGGGGTTGACTGAGAAGATCTTCTATCTGACAGCCAAGACCATTACCCGCACGGTTGCGGAGGATACCTTTCGGGTCCTGAAGGACAAGGGGCTGGAACTGAAGGTGGTAACGATTACAGCGAAGGAGAAGGTCTGTATTCTCGATAAACCGGATTGTAATCCGGGTGCCTGTGAACGGGCGAAGGGCTTTTTTGACCGGGTAAATGATGCAGTCTATGACCTTCTGACCAAGGAGCATGAAATCAGCAGAGAGCTGATCATAGCCTATGCCGCAAAGCATAGGGTATGTCCCTTTGAAATGGGACTGGATGTAACCCTTTGGTCGGATGTGGTGATCTGTGACTATAATTATGTATTTGATCCGAATGTTTACCTTAGACGCTTCTTCTCCGATAACCGCCCCAATGATTATGTTTTCCTGATTGATGAGGCTCATAATCTGGTGGAACGGGCACGGGAAATGTTCAGCGCAGTCCTCTACAAGGACAGCTTTCTGGAAGCGAAGAGGCTCGTGAAGGACAAGAGCAAAAAGCTGGCGAAGCAGTTGGACAACTGTAACAGCGAGCTGCTGAAGCTTCGGAGGGAATGCGATGAATTTGAGATAGTTGATAATATAGACCCCTTCTGCATGCATTTACTGGGATGTATGGCAGAGCTGGAGCTCTTTCTGAAGGAGGAGTTTATTTCCGAGGGAAAGGATGAACTGGTAAGGCTTTATCTGGACATCAGACATTTTCTGAATATGTATGAAATTCATGATGATAACTATACCATTTATACGGATTATGAGGAGGGGGACAGCTTCCGGATCAAGCTCCAGTGCATGGACCCTTCGAAGAATCTTGCCGGCTGTATGGACAGGGGAAGAAGTGCGATATTATTCTCCGCCACCCTGCTCCCGATTAAGTATTACATGGAACAGCTGGGCGGAAGACAGGACGATTATGCCGTCTACGCACCTTCCTCCTTCTCTCCGGAGAATCGGCTGATTATGGTCGCTTCGGATGTTAGCAGCAGGTATACCCGGAGAAATGAGAGGGAGTATAGAAAAATACTTGAGTATATCAAGAGCTTTATCCAAGCCAAAAGAGGAAACTATATGGTATTCTTCCCCTCCCATCAGATGCTGCAGGCGATCGCAGACCTGGCAGGAGATGAGCTTGATGGGCTGGTGGTTCAGAACAGCCAGATGAGCGAAGCGGAGAAGGAAGCCTTTCTCGAGGAATTTGTAGACGATCCCAAGACAAGCCGGGTGGGCTTCTGCGTCATGGGTGGAATCTTCAGTGAGGGTATCGACCTGAAGAACGACAGGCTGATCGGTGCAGTGATTGTAGGAACCGGACTACCGATGGTCTGCAATGAAAGAGAGCTCTTCCGTGGTTATTTTGATCAGAGAAATGGAATGGGCTTTGATTATGCTTACCTCTATCAGGGCATGAATAAGGTCCTGCAATCGGCCGGAAGAGTGATCCGGACGAAGGAGGACCGAGGAGCCATTCTGCTGTTGGATGAGAGATTCATCCAACCCCAGTACTATAATCTGTTCCCCAAGGAATGGTATCCCTTCCATACGGTGAACTATCCTGAAATGAAAACAATGCTATATGATTTCTGGAACAATATCAAGCCGATCACTTAGAAGTGCAGCGAATTGTTGCTGTATCTGAAATCCGAGTCCTTCGCGAGGAAGGGTTTGCCCGATACTGCATGAAAGATCACATTATTCAGATGGAACCACAGGGCACCTACAAGACCGCCGATAAAGCCGTAAATGATATCATCAATGTCACAACGGTTGGGGACCAGGAAATACTGCAGGACTTCAACCAGCACAGGAAGCAGGAACAGGCTCAAAAATCTTGAGAGCCGGGATTGTCTTCGTAACAGGAGAATACCGTAATACCCATAAGGTATGTACAGCAGGATCCGGCTTGCCAGGTAGGTGAAGATATCACTTAAGGGAATCATATGGTTCAGGTAATCCTCGATCTGGGTTGCGATTGACCAGAAGGGAGTAAAATTAGCCTGCTCCGGCAGTGCACGGTATGCCCAGGGGAATACCTCTGTTGCCAGTGCAGCATAAAGGACAAAGCTAAAGTAAAAAAGGTTAAACATAATGCCGGCATTCCGGAAGAAGGGAGTAAACTCTTCAATGCGGGTCCCGTAGTCCAGCATATTGCGAAAATAGCAATGCAGTGAGGGGATAAGCCAATTTACAGCTATTATACCGAGTAATACATCCGTATAGGGGATGATGTTCTGATTCTCACCGGTATAAGACAAGAGGACGATTACCAGTGAGATGAAAACTGTTAGCAGCAGATAAATAAAGCAGGACTGGTAAGTCAGGGTCTGTTCCAGCAATATGTGGGTACATAGGGCTGTAATCAGACAGGCAATCCCGATCACGATATACACGGAGGAGAAGAAGTAATAGGTCGCAAATTGTATCAGGATGGTAATGATACTAAGTATTACAATTAATGAAGATATCTCGATGTGAGAGCGTTTCTGCATTAAAGCACCTGCTTTCATTATAAAATCATCCTAATCCTGCCTTGCATACAGTTTACCTGAATATGAGAGCTGAAAGCAGGGACTTCGCCATCCGTATGGACAGCAGCTGCTCTGTTTGCTGTGATTTCAAGGGTATGGCAGTGGAAGGTTTCAATACCTTTAAACTTAACATGCTTGCCGAATACCAATGTCGGAAGAAGGAGCAGGGCCTTCATACGGCCAAGGCCGTGGGCAAGACATACACTTAACTTGCCGTCGGTAGGGTCGGCATCAGGGGCAATCATAAGACCGCCGCCTTCATATTTATGAATCATGGCAGACATCAGAAATACATTCTGGTAGCTGCCTTTTTGAATTCCATCGACATGAAGCGTTACGTCAATAGCTTTAAGAGCCACAAGCTGCTTGATCGCAATGGCAAGATAAATCAGCTTTCCTGCCCCGAAACGGTTCAAACGCTTCTTTAACGGGGATGCCTGTACTTCCACACAGACCTCCGCATCATACCCTATTCCGCTGGAACAGCAGAATCTATGGGGTTCGGTCTCAGTATCGGGAAAGCTGATAATGCCGTAATCCAAATATTGAAAGCGGGTCGGTTTTAAAATATTCTCCAATGCCTTCAAGGGGTCCTTCGGAATACGAAGGCTTCTGGCCAGGTCGTTACTGGAGCCGGAAGGTATATATCCGAGAAGAATCTGATCGAAGTCGCCAAGCCCGTTCAATACTTCGTTCAGTGTTCCGTCACCGCCTAATACAACGATATTTTTAATGCCCGCATACTGGCTGCAGATCTGACCTGCAAGCTGGCTGGCATGTCCCGCATGTTTAGTGAATTCTGCGGTATAAGGTATCTGTCTGGCATCCAGCTCGTTCTTTACACTCCACCAATGACGGATTCCTTTACCGGAACTGGATTTGGGGTTAATGATAAAATGATACATGCTGTTCTCGCTCCCTTACCGTATCGTACGGTTTCCCTATAGATAAATATTATATTAATTCAGATTTATTGTCAATCATTTGAAGGACAGAATTCCTCAATTCAACAAATTAATAAAAAATCTGCATCCGCTTATTTTTCAGCTATCACAAACAGGCACAGAACTGTCCTCTTCTCATAATATATATAGAACAACAATCGTGTGGGATGTTGCTCTTAAGATCCTGAAAGGAGAGACAGATTTATGGATAGACGGATGTATCGTGGCAATATGGGGTATAACAGAAATGTTTCACCCTATAGAGCAAACGAACCTGTTTGTGACAAAGTATTAGGCAGATATGAGCCTGGCGACGACTGCAGAAAAGACAAAGACTACTGTGAAGATAATTTTAACCCGGATCGTTTTCCGATCGGAATGTGCTACGTTCCATGGCAATGCTTCAGAGACCTGTATGAGAATGAGTTTGCTGCATTAGCCAACGGAACACTATTTAAGGAACTGGATTATGACTGGTATGGAAGGGGTTGCAAATAGTATGGATAATAATAGGGAGAAATTGTTTGCCTGCATCACTGCTACGAGCTTTGTCCTTGACGACCTAAGACTTTTTCTGGATACCCATCCGACCGATCAGGCAGCACTAGACTACTGGGAAAAGGTAGAGAGAGTAAGAAATGAAGCAGTAGAAGAGTATACCAAGTGCTATGGGCCCATCAATATGTATGATGTAAATGTGAAAAACAGGTGGACCTGGATCGATGAGCCTTGGCCGTGGGAAGGTAGGTGCTAGTGCATGTGGAGTTATGAGAAGAGATTACAACATCCTGTAAATATTACTCAGTGTAATCCGAGACTGGCCCAGGTGATCATGAGCCAGTTCGGCGGTCCCGACGGAGAGCTTGCTGCCTCCATGCGTTATCTGTCACAAAGATATACGATGACCAATAAAAAATGCGTTGCCGTTCTGAATGATATCGGTACAGAGGAATTGGCACATATGGAGATGGTGAGTGCCATTGTTCACCAGCTGACGAAGAACCTTACTCCGGAGGAAATCATAGCCGGCAGCTTTGAACGGTATTATGTTGACCATACCTTAGGTCTATGGCCACAGTCCGCCGGTGGCATCCCCTTTAACAGCTGCTTCTTCCAGAGCAAGGGAGATCCGATCACCGATCTGGTTGAGGATATGGCAGCAGAGCAGAAGGCCAGAACCACCTATGATAACATCCTCCGCCTCGTTCATGATCAGGAGGTCTGTGATCCGATCAAGTTCTTAAGACAGAGAGAAATCAATCATTTCCAGAGATTTGGTGAGTGCTTAAGAATCATTCAGGATGATCTGGACTTCAAGAACTTCTATGCTTTCAATCCTGCCTTCCCTGCGGATATATGTAAATAGCCGAATAAAAACCATCCCCGAAGGATATGAAAACCTATTTATATATGGGTTTCGTATATCCTCGGGGATTTACATATTTATCACTCTTTATTTTAACCGGCCTCATAAGGCGGATTTTGTTCAAGGTCTCGCATTTTTCCGGTATCTAAATCTTACCTGAAGATAATGCGGCTTTAATAGTCAGTAAAAGGAAGGGGCTGTTTCGAAATAACTATAGAGCTATAAGAGGGGCCTCTTGCAGCTACATGGTTATAATGAAACAGCCCCATAGCTTTAGATTAATTCACCTTTTTCGTTATAAAATTCAGAGCAATATTCTACATTGCCACTTATTCCTTCAAGTCCATTATCAACCAACTCCATAGCTAAAAGATGTTCACAGTTAAAATCTCCATCTATACCTATATGCCACTTGGAAGCGGGTTGAAATCCAAACCTTGAGTAATACTTGTAATCTCCTAAAACAATAATTGATTGATAACCTAATTCTTTTGCAGCCATAATGCCGGCACTCACTAATTGCGTTCCTATTCCTCTGTTTTGAAAATCATTATGTATTGAAACTGGCGCTAAAGCAAGTGAGTCAAACGAAGTTGCTTCATACTTAATTTTTAACGGTGTAAACATTACATGACCTATGATAGTACCGTTATCCTCGGCTACCAAGGATAGCTCGTTTATGTAAGAATTACTATTTCTAACGGCGTCTACAACGACCCATTCGTTAAAATCATGTCCCAGTTCCAAACGAAATGGAAATGCAGACTGAATGACTTCCTTTACTTTTTCATAATCTTGATTTGTTTCTTTACGTATTATCATTCGATTTCTCCTAAACTAAAATTAACTTAATTACCATAAACTAATTTTATGGTTAAGAATAACACGTAAAGGATATTAAAATGCAAAAATATACCCTTATGTGTTACTCAGTAACCACCTTAAAAACAATGCTCTTTACAAATAACATATAACTCACATCCTTCCAATTTGAAATATCGTCATTATAGCATAATTATTATTAATCTATAAGTGTAAAAATAGATATAATTATATTTGTCTTTATTATGCCATATTCAATCGCTCCCAGTCTATTTGACAGGGAGCGATTAGGCTATGATGAAACAGCCCATTAAATCGTGATGGAGCCTACTTTATATTATTAGGATAAGTCGTCGATCGCCATATCTATTTATATAAATAATATCTGGCTAAGTACTTGGTCCCATTCTCGGTCTCGGAGGAGTAGGTATACTGAGCCGATTGTCCCGGTGAATAGATGATGATACTATGTATCATCTTGGTACCATTTTCATTATACAAGATCTCATATCGTGAATCAGATTGCTTCTCCAGTACATGCTCAGTTAAATAAGGGTCCTGCATACTCTTATAGGTAAGAGAAGGTCCATTATAATGCAACCAAGCCTCACCTGACGGTTTCTCATAGGGTGCATAGGATTTCTTATTGTCGATTTGCATCATACCTTCCCCCGGAATAAATTGCTCACTATATTCCATATAGGAGGAATAGTAACCGTTGATTTCGTCGAGGGGATCCTTCTTTTGTACCGGAGGCTTAGCCCTAACCAGAACGGAATACACAGCTTGCCCATCCCTTTCTCCCTCATAGGAGCCGGAGGCTATAGAAAAGGTTGCCGTCACATTTGGTTTCTTCTTGTTAAGTAAGTCGGTCACATCACTGTAAAGCCAAATACGGGAGGGCCGATCAAGTGCATCATAATCAGACTCTTGGAAGTAGATGGTACATTTACCCGCAAGATTAAAGCTTCCGTACATATCCTGTAGGCTGACCTCCATATCCTGTGGGTAAGCCAGAACGGCATACCAGCCGGCGAAGGCATTCGGACGCTCCGCATCCTGCGACACAATCGTAACATCATACCAGGGGTTATTTACTCGAACCGGTTGATTCTTTTTCGGCGGATCCTCCTTCGGCGGATCTTCCTTCGGAGGATTATCCTTCGGCGGGTCTTCTTTGGGAGAATCTTCCTTTTCCGGTTTGCTACCTGAGGAGTCATCCTTGGGGCCGTTGTCATCTATAGGTGTCTGATCCTCTTCCTCGATATCTTTAGCTTCCTCTATGATGCGGGGTTCTAAGATAACAGTCTGCTCTCTGTCGATAAAGGGCTTCAGTGTAATCGTACGCAGCTTATTGCCGCTTTCAACATCTGCTTTTGTACGATAGAGCTCCAAGATCTTAGGAAATCCCGCTTTCTTATGGGCCAGGAGGGTGAAGCTGATTCTGCCGCTACCTTCCTTGTCAAGTGTGCCGGTCCAAGAATAAGGATCGGCGTCTGAAGAAAGTGGTGCAAACCTGACATAATAACCGGCCCAGGTGGCGTTCTTGCCGGATGGAATATCCTCACGAATTACAACTGAATATTGCTGGTTGAAATAGCTTGCAAGCTTTTCATACTCGCTTTGACGGGTGATTAAGCAGTCAAGATATATATTACGGTACATCTGATTGAATAAGGCCTGCAGATCAACATAGATACTCCTTTTATGAGTCTCTGAGATGTTCTTTCGGTCAGCTTCTGAGGGCCAAGGGTATTTGGAAGCATTTCCGTTCTTATCATAGGAATCAATCCAGGATTCCCAATCTACCGCTGCGACCTTCCAATATGCATTGACATAGGTATCGATCTCCCCCTTCATAAGATCAAGAGCTATTTGAGGAGTTTCCTTGTTTTTCTTGTATATTTTATCAAATAGATCCTTCCAGTCTAAAAAGCTTCGATGTATCTCCTTGCGTTTATAATAAGCATCATACATATTTTTCGTGCTTCTGTATCTTTCTGCAATGGCAAAGGTTTTTACCTCCGTCAGTGCGATATCGACAATTCCTACGCCGAAATAGGCCAGCTTAATAGAGGGGGTCGCAAAGTTAATGGCAACACTAAGCGCAGACTTCATGGCCGTAGTGGCTGTTTGCGGAGTTTGAATACCATTCATGTAGAGGCTATAAGCCAGCTGAGTGCAGGCGGTACTGATGCTAAGGCCTGTCATGGCATTCTGAATGGGCTTAGAAATCAAAGAATCATAGGCTTCCCCTAAGCTTAGCAGGGTAGAAGCGTTGGTAAGCAAGTAGGCGGGAAGAGTATCAGAGGTATCTAAATACGCTCCAATGACCTCCGCTTGCCAGTTAAAACCTTGCTTGGCATAGGTATCCAGTATAAACAGAGCCCGTTCATTTGGCATCGTTACGGCATAAGAATTCACCTCTGAAATGTATTCATTTCTTTTTTTGGAGTTGGTGAATGTGAAGGCACTAAAGATGGAGAGATGATCCGTGAATATATGTACCTCGTTGGCTTCGGTGTCCACCGTGTAAAATACATCCTCCCATTGATTGGTCTTCTCGTTCAGGTATTTACCACATACAGAAAGGTGCTCTTCCTCTTTATTTAACCCGGTATCATCATAGGGGATCACAATTTCAATGGCTCCGTTTGGCTGACCGGAGGAAAGACTGATGTTGTAGGCATAGATTGCAACATCCTCATCGATCGGAGCAGGTTCAACCTTCTCAACGGTAACCTCAGCTCCTTCTTCAAGCAGGCAGCCAAAATCAATGGATACACCATCAGCTGCATGATAGATGACATTTTGACCTGACACACTGTATTCCCCCGGAGTACGGTCTTTGTGCATACTATCCTTATCACCTGATACGCTGCTATCCTCATTTAAGTCGTCGCTTGCAGAGGCATGATTAGAATTATCGTCAAGAGACACAGTAGGCTCCTTAGGCTTATTCTTACTGCAGGCAGTGAGGACAACGAATATAGCAAAAGCTATAAGTACAAGATGATATTTTTTCATGGTATCTCCTTCTCCTATCACATAACACTTTTACGTATCTTGTATGAATGCTGACATAGCAACAGCTCGATGGATGCAATCTCTTCATCGACTTATTATGATTTATATTATAGGAAGAAGGGAAATCCTACATCATCCAAAAGGATGAAGTATGATTTTTTCTTTTTCTTCTTTTGAATTACCATACTTTGTATTATAATATATCCATATAGGATTTGAAAAAAATGTAAACGAAGTGTGAGAGCAGGATATGCTTTCACCTTCTACAAAAAAGTATGAAAGGAAGTAATCATATGCCATTTATCAGTACAAAAACCAATATTGAGATTACAAAGACAAGTGAGGCGGCCGTCAAACAGAAGCTGGGGAAGGCCATTGAGTTGATTCCGGGAAAAAGTGAAGCTTGGCTGATGCTGTCCTTTGAGGATAAGCTTTCGATGTATTTTAAGGGGCAGGGGGACAAGCCCATAGCCTTCGTGGAGGTAAAGCTGTTCGGAAGCGCAAACGGAGCAGCGTGTGATAAGCTGACGGCAGCGATTACTAAGATTCTGAATGAGGAGCTTTCGATTCCTCCTGCACAGATCTATGTCAAGTATGAGGAGGTTAAGTACTGGGGCTGGAATGGCGCAAACTTCTAGCATAGGCAATCGCACAGACATTAGTTCAGTGTCTTGACGAATGCTTCCTATGCATGATAGAATGTGTAATTGTAATAATATACTAAGATAGGATAGTTTAAGGAGGAAGAAAATGAGGAATTTATTAGTGGCACAATCCGGCGGACCCACAGCCGCAATTAATGCTACCTTAGCAGGCGTATTACAAGGCGTCCGTGCCAGTGGCAAAGTGGATAAGGTATATGGAGCGAAAAACGGAATCGAAGGTGCGATTAAGGATAACCTGATCGACTTAAATGAACTGATTAAGGATACCCAGGCGCTGGATACCTTGATTTACACCCCCTCTTCAGCTCTTGGCTCCTGTAGATATAAGATGAAGGATTGGCGTAAGGATGATGAGCCTTATAAGAAAATCCTCGAGACCTTCAGAAAACATGAGATTAAGTATTTTATCTATATCGGCGGAAATGATTCCATGGATACCGTGGATAAGCTGTCCGAGTACTGCATGATGAATAATGTCGATGATATTAAGGTAATCGGCGCACCCAAGACCGTAGATAATGACCTGAATTTAACAGACCACAGCCCCGGCTTCGGTTCAGCTGCGAAATATATCGCAACCACCATTGCCGAGCTGGAAAGAGACATTAATGTATATGATATTCCTGCGGTAACTATCGTGGAGATCATGGGAAGAAATGCAGGCTGGCTGACAGCTGCGGCTGCTCTAGCCAGAGTGAACGGCGGTAGCGGTGCGGACCTGATCTATCTTTGCGAGAAGGTATTTGACAAGGCACAGTTTATTGAGGATATCAGAAAGCTTCAGGAGAAGAAGCCCGGCATACTGGTAGCTGTCAGTGAAGGTGTTAAGGACAGTACGGGAGCTTATGTATCCGATTCCATGTCCAGCGGTGCGGTTGATAACTTTGGCCATAAGTATATCGCCGGTGCGGCCCGTGCACTGGAGCAGATGGTGAGAGAGGAGATCGGCTGTAAGACCCGGTCCGTAGAGCTTAACCTGATGCAGAGAGCTGCTGCCCATATCGCCAGTGAGACAGATATCGTGGAATCACAGATGCTTGGACAGAAGGCACTGGGACTGGCACTGGACGGAGAGACCGGTAAGATGGCTGCCATCAAGAGAATTAGCGATAAGCCTTATCTGGTAGAGTTCGTTCCTGTTCCGGTGAACGAAGTGGCAAACCATGAGAAGATCGTTCCTATGAATTGGATCAATGAGAGAGGAAATGATGTTACCGAAGAAATGATGGCATACCTTCTGCCTCTGATTCAGGGTGAGACCAACTTAAAGTATGAGAACGGAATTCCCAAGCAGATCAAGCTGTATTAATCCAATATCCTAAGTTACGTTGAAGTGAGATCAGAGGAGTCGGTAAGCCGGTTCCACTGACAGGCATAAGTATAGCGCCGGTTTTGCCGGCGCTATTTATTTACCAGAAAAGATGATCTTCGATTTTCACGGCATTCGGCTTATTCACATAGCCCTTCCGCTTAGCCGCCTTATAGGAGTGGAAGTATAAACGGTTACCGATATTATTGGCTCCCTCCAGGGCAGCTCTTGCTGCCTTGATGGACAGCTTCTGTGAGTTGGAGGTATAGTTATCGTAGTTTGCCAGCTGCTTTGCCAGGGAGCCGCTTTTTGCAACGGTAAACTGGCCCGGCTGGTAAATGACATCCTTCATGTTGTTGGGATAGATAGAGGATTTTATTCTGTTCAGTACAACATTCGCCACAGCGAGCTTTCCTTCATAGCATTGGTCTCCTGCTTCCGAATGGACCAGACAAGCCAAAAGCTTCAGATCTTCCTTCGTATAGGCTACCTCATCCCTGTATTTGATTGTGGTTTCCTTCTTAGCCCTTTCTTCGGCCTGAAGCCGTAAGAGCTCTGCTTCTTCCTCTTTGGAAACGGCCTTCTTAAAATCTACAATCAGATCAACCAGATCCCGTCTTACATAGCCGATGACATGGTCATCCTTGATATCAACCTTGACCCATTGATCCTGAAGCTCCATGACAGGGTATCTTTCATTCTCATAGATGGTAGTCAGCTTATCTGACTCTGTAGTGGGCTCTTTCCTGACATTGAGTCCGTCCACTATGACGCGGATGCGGAGGACGCCATAGCTCTTAATCAGTTCCTCCTCCGGAATTCCGGTTTTGATATAATCCGCTTTTACATAGCCCTTCACACTACCGGATTCTACATAGTACCAGTCGCCCTGTGTATTCAGTATCTCTGCGGCAGAATCCTTAAAAAGCTTACCGAGGACCTTACTATCTGTATCGGCCTTCTCACGGACATTTACATAATCATTTGCAATGGAGATACCGATATTCGCATACTCTGAGGGCTCCTCCTGTGTTTCCTCGGGTAGGGGAGCATTCTCTGTAGGGGCAGTACCTTCCTCCGTGGCGGTAGAAGAGGCTTCTGCTTCCCCGTCAGAGGTCTCCGGGTCGACGGAGGCTTCTTCGCCGGTAAGAGATGTATCTGCAGTAAGTGAGGTAATGCGGGCATTCAGTGCTTCTTCGGTATCCGCTGCCACAGTATCTTCGGCGGCTTGATCGGAATCTTCTGCCTCCTCTTTCGGCTTTGTCTCCTCTATATCCTCAATCATATACCGGGATCCATATAACCTATTACTCCGGGATGCGGTTCTGCTACTGTCATAGGAATAGGACATGACACCGGGAGCAAGCTCACCGATATCACTTTTCATTATGGATATGGAAGCTTCAACAGTCGGCATGCTTTCCTGCTCTGTGGAAAATGGCTTCTTTATATCGAATATTAGGGACAACCAAAGGACGGACAGAAAAACAACCATGGAATATATGGTTCGTTTCGTTCTCATTCATTCACCTTCCAAATGGATTGGATTTGCATTGCACAAGTAATTATAGCTTATGAAGCCCGTAAAATCAACTGTTTTGGTATTTCACTGGAAACAGATGATAATAAAAAGCAGAAAATGGCATTAGATTCGTCATAATAACAGAAAAAAGGATAAAGATATCATCATTATGCACAAAGCATTCTCTCTGATGGTCCTTTATCCTTTTCTTCGGTTTATGATCTGAGGTGATTCTCAATGGTTTCGGTAATACGGGAAGATACCAGGGCGGCTATCTCCATGGATTTCATTCCCTGGTAATCCTCATAATAGAGCGGCTTCAGATAGTGTATCTGAACGGTCAGCTTTTTGATCGAATGGGTATCAAAGGCTTGGAAGGAATCGATCAAGGCTACGGGGACGATCGGGCAACGGGCATTCATGGCACTCTTGAAGCTTCCGCCCTTAAACTCCCCAAGCTGATTACCGTTCTTGGATCTGGTTCCTTCTGCAAAGATGATAAAGTTCTCTCCCTCCTTCACCCTTCTGGTCATGTTCATAATGACCTGCATGGATTGCCGTACATCCTCCCGGTCAATGATTTCTGCCTGCAGGAGACGGATGATCTGTTTTATTAGGAAGATATCCTTTACCTCCTTCTTCATAACGGTAACGAGAGGGCGCTCATGGGTCTGCAGAAAAGCCAGAGCATCAAATAGACCCTGGTGATTGGGAAACATGATATAGCCCGTTTGGATGGGCAGATTTTCTAAGCCGTGGCATTCGATCTTAATTCTGCCCCGTCTGATTACAATAGGTGTGATCCTATGGAGAAAGGCATATCTTGTCTTGGCATCATATTTTTCGGTTTTACCCAGCTGACACAGCCGGATCAGCCAATAAGGCAGTATAAAGATACAGCGTAATACCATCAATAGGATTCGTTTCATTGCTCAACCTTTCTAACTCTATACAATTTCATAGCCCTTCAGCATCTTAGCCCTACTCGGATGTCGTAGTTTCCTCAAGGCCTTCGCCTCTATCTGTCGGATTCTTTCACGGGTGACGTTAAATTCTCTGCCGACTTCCTCCAGGGTCCTGCTTCTGCCATCCTTAAGACCGAAGCGTAGGATCAGTACCCGCTGTTCCCGTTCTGTCAGGGTATCAAGAAGCTTTAAGATCTGATCCCTTAGGATGGAATAGGATGCGGCATCCTCCGGTCCCAAAATATTGTCGTCGCGGATAAAATCCCCGAGGTGGCTGTCATCCTCTTCCCCGATCGGCGTGTCGAGGGAGATGGGATCGGCTGACACCTTAAGAATTTCCCTTACCTTGTCAATCGGGAGGCTTAGGGCATCGGCCAATTCCTGCTCGGTAGGTTCTCTTCCAAGATCCTGCAGCAGGTTTCTGGAAACACGGTAGGTTTTATTGATGACCTCGGACATATGTACCGGAATTCTGATTGTTCTGGACTGATCTGCGATAGATCTTGTAATTGCCTGCCTGATCCACCAGGTCGCATAGGTACTGAACTTAAAGCCCTTGGTATAATCAAACTTCTCCACAGCCTTAATCAATCCCAGATTACCCTCCTGAATCAGGTCCAGAAAGGATAAGCCCCGACCCACATATCTTTTCGCGATGCTGACCACCAGGCGCAGGTTGGATTCGGCCAGCAGCTGCTTGGCTGCCTCGTCACCCTGCTCGATACGTTTAGACAGCTCTATCTCATCGGCCAAAGAAAGCAGGGGATAGTGGCCGATTTCCTTCAGGTACAGATGAACAGGATCGTCTGTCATAGCCGAAGAGGATAGATCGGATATGAGTTCTGCCTCTGAGGGCAGGTCATCGGAGTCCTGATCCAGTTCAAGAAGGAGCTCATCACCCGGCTCCGGCTCCTCCTCGGAGGTGTTCATAATAACAATATTATAAGCCTCCAGCCTCTCAAATATTTTATCAATCTGCTTATTATCTAAATTCAGATCACTGATGAAGGTGTTCACCTTATCCGCATCCAGAATACCCTTCTGATAATTAGCAGTCATAACCAGTTCCCTGAACTTTTCTTCCTGGATGTCATGAATCGGTTGCTCGTTCATTTAAGCTCCTCCATCTTTTGGATTAAAAATGCACTAAACAATTATATCATAGGCTGAATAATAAAGAAATATGAAAATTACATCGGATAACCGTTCAAAAAGCGTTAATCATAGTAGAGGGATTAAGCTTTACTAATCCGAAATCGGAAGTTATAATAAGCTGGTACTATATTTCGACGATTTCATATCTTAATGGACATAAGAAAGGGAGCAACTATGCCGGGAAAAGCATTGAAGGTGAAAGCGAACCAGGATAGACTGGGAACGAAAAGTGTGGGTGCCCTTCTGGCGGAATTCTCAATTCCAGCCACGGTTGGCATGCTGGTGAATGCAATCTATAATATCGTGGACCGCATATTTATCGGAAATGCGGAAGGAATCGGATCTATCGGTCTGACGGCTTTAACAGTGTCCTTTCCGATCATGATGATTATGATGGGTATGGCCCTGATGTTCGGTGCAGGGGGAGCGGCCCTCTTTTCCATTCGCTTAGGTGAGAGAGACCGGGATGAGGCAGAGCAGATTCTGGGAAATTCCATTATGATGATTTTTCTGACCTCCTTTCTGTTCATGGTGCTTGCCCTGCTGAATCTGGAAAAGCTGCTCTGGCTCTTTGGTGCCAGGGAGAACAGTATGCCTTATGCGGTGGAATATATGAGAATCATATTATATGCTTCAGTACTGCAGGGACCCTCCGTAGGCATGAACCATTTTATGCGGGCGGATGGAAGCCCGAAGACAGCCATGGTCTCCATGTTCATCGGTGCAGGCTTTAACATCATATTTGATTATGTATTTATCTATCTCTTCCATATGGGAATGACCGGAGCGGCTCTGGCTACCATCGGAGGACAGGGGTTATCTGCCATCTGGGGAATTACCTACTTTGTCTCAAAACGCAGTAATATGAAGCTGCGCTTAAAATATATGAAGCTGAAGGCTCGCAGAGTGTTTTCTATCCTACTGGCAGGACTGCCATCCTTTACGAATCAGATCAGTGGAAGTCTGCTGAACCTGATACTGAATAACAGCCTTCGAATCTATGGAGGAGATGTGGCAATCGGAGGAATGGGAGCCATCGGCAGCCTGCAGCAGCTTTTGGTTCTCCCCACAATCGGAATCAGTCACGGCGCCCAGCCGATCATTGGCTACAATCGGGGAGCAGGAAATTACCGCCGTATTAAGGAGACCCTGGGGAAAGCGATTGCTGCTGCGACCGTGGTAGCCCTGTTGGGCTTTACGGCAACCAGGCTCTTCCCCACTGCCTTAATTGGTTTCTTCGGTAAGGAAAAGGAATTCCTGGAGTTCGGAGGGAGGGCCATTGGGATATGGCTGATGATGCTTCCCGTTCTGGGAGTTCAGATTATCGGAGCCCTGTATTTTCAGGCAGTTGGCAGACCGAAGATCTCCCTGCTTCTTACCCTGTGCAGGCAGATCTTAATACTAATACCGCTGCTTCTGATTCTGCCGAACCTGTTCGGACTGAGAGGAATCCTGATTTCCGCCCCGATCTCGGATGCAATCACCTTTCTCATCACAGGAAGCTTTCTCATGATAGAGCTTAAGAGGCTGAATCGTCAGATCAAAGGAGAAGCTTAAGAGGGATGTGCTATGCAGGATCAGACAAGACAATAAGAGACTTGCATGTAAACTCGACATGCCTGTGATATCAGGCATCAATTGACAGAAGCCCGACAGGAATGATATCTTGGTAAGAGATGGAAAGCATCTGAAGACATGGGGCACTGTCATATAAAGCAGAGTGAATGAATCGTAAGGAGGAGTATTGAATGAAGAAATGGTTTGATACTGGCCAGTAACACCGACAGGTCTGAGGTCCGCCAGCTGAAGGGACTTTGAAGTATATGAATCAAGCTGGAGGAAACATAGGATGAATACGAAGAAATATATTCTTAGACAATTATTTAAGGATCTTATGCCGATCTATCCCCTGTATCTTCTTTATTTTGAGAACAAGGGTATGTCGGTACAGCAAATATCTGCTTTGTTGGCTATCTGGAGTGTCTCTGTTGTTCTATTGGAGGTTCCGAGCGGAGTCATGGCCGATCGTCTGAGCAGGAGAAGGCTAATCATCATGGGAAAGTCTGTGTAAGGCTGCCTGTTATTTTGTATGGATTTTTTCTAATTCTTTTGTGCCTTTCGCCTTTGGCTTTATCCTGTGGGGAGCCGGCGGAGCTTTTATCTCCGGAGCAGAGGAGGCCTTGCTCTTTGACTCTCTGAAGCAGATGGGGCAGCAGGAGCGCTTTGAGCTCTATCTGGGAAGAGGAAGATTTCTGTCCGGAGTCGGGAATATCCTGGCTGCGGTCAGTGGCGGTTTTATCGGTACATACCTGGGCATACACTGGGCCCTCTGCCTTTCTGTGGCATCCGGGCTGATCTCTGCGGGGATAGCCTGTCTGTATCAGGAAGTGAATTATTATCGGGAACGAATCCTGGAAGAACAGGAGAAACAGGAAACCTTCCGGGAGGCGATGGCCTTCCTGATCGGGAGGAAGGAAATTCTGCTCTTTGTCAGCTTGGGTATTCTGGTCATTACGATGGCGGGGGTATTGGACGAATACGATGCAATCATTGCCACGGACTATGGGCTGCCGATGACCGGAGTCGGAATCTGGATGGCGATACGCTTTCTTCTGGCAGCCCTCGGAAGCTATTTTGCGCACAAGGTGCGAAGGGTAACTGAGAGAATCTTCAAGCAGAGAAGCCGTTTTATGATCATTGCCTTACTTGCTGTCATAGCTTCAGTCAGTCTGGCAGCAGCCGGTCTGATCGGAAGTTTCACAGCCATTGGGTGTTATGGCTTCTTTTATTTGATTATGTCCGTATCCGAGGTGCTTCATGAGGACTATATTCAGCAGAGCATTGAGGATGAGGGAAGGTCAACGGTCCACTCCCTAATTTCACTATCCAATAATCTGTACGGTATATTAAGCTTTGGCGTACTGGGTTTTATCCTGGGGACAACGGATCTGAAGGGGATGCTGGTATGGATCGCGGGCTATCTGATTGCGGTGGCGGTGATACTGACAAGCCTTTATCTTCGCCGAATCAGAGCATCCGGGTCCGGGTCATAAATTAAATTCAATGAAAGCACAAAAAGGGGAGCGGTTGAAACCGCTCCCGATTTATTTAGGGCAAGTGTTTTGGCAAGATTTATAGATTCTCGGGAACCTGAGGAAGCTGATCAAAGCCCTTCTGAAGGTCCTCATCTGTAGGAATATAATCTGACATGGTGCCGTTTAAGTAAGCATTGTAAGCAGTCATATCAAAGTAGCCGGTACCGGTCAGACCGAAGAGGATGGTCTTGGCTTCACCGGTTTCTTTACATTTCAGTGCTTCGTCGATTGCTGTACGGATGGCATGGGCAGATTCCGGTGCCGGAAGGATGGTTTCCTGCTTCGCAAAGAAGACGGCTGCTTCAAAGACCTTGGTCTGCTCCACAGCAACTGCCTCCATATAACCATCATGATAGAGCTTGGAGAGAATCGGAGCCATTCCATGATAACGAAGTCCTCCCGCATGGTTTGCAGAAGGAATAAAGCTGCTGCCCAGGGTATACATCTTCGCCAGAGGGGTAACCTTACCGGTATCGCAGAAGTCATATACATATCTGCCCCGGGTGAAGGACGGGCAGGAAGCCGGCTCAACAGCAATGATTCTGGGATTGGCTTTGCCTGTCAGCTTATCCTGCATAAAGGGTGCAATCAGACCACCTAAATTGGAGCCGCCTCCGGCACAGCCGATCACGATATCCGGATATTCGTCAAGCATTTCCATAGCCTGCTTCGTCTCCAGACCGATGATGGACTGATGAAGCAGAACCTGATTCAGCACGGAGCCCAGAACATAACGATAGCCCTCGGTGGTCACTGCATGCTCGACTGCTTCGGATATCGCACAGCCTAAGCTGCCTCCGGTGGTCGGATTCTGCTCGAGGATCATGCGTCCTGCATTGGTAGCGGTGCTGGGACTCGGAATAATCTCTGCTCCGAAGGTCTGCATTACGGATTTACGGAAGGGCTTCTGCTCATAGGAAACCTTTACCATATAAACCGTAAGCGGGAGATTATAGTAGGAGCATGCTTCGGACAGAGCGGTTCCCCATTGGCCTGCTCCGGTTTCCGTGGTCAGACCCTTAAGACCCTGCTCCTTGGCATAATATGCCTGTGCAATGGCGGAATTCAGCTTATGGCTTCCGGAGGTATTATTACCCTCGAACTTGAAGTAGATCTTTGCCGGTGTATCCAGAGCCTTCTCCAGATGGTAGGCACGAATCAAAGGCGACGGACGGTACATCTTGTAAAAGTCCTGTACCTCCTCGGGAATATCAATGTAACGATTCGTGCTGTCCAGCTCCTGTGCGGCAAGCTTCTCACAGAATACCGGATAAAGCTCCTCAACCTTCACCGGCTGTAACGTACCCGGATTAAGCAGGGGAGCGGGCTGCTCCTTCATATCTGCTCTGAGATTATACCATTGCTTCGGCATCTGATCCTCGGTCAGATAAAGTCTGTGTGGGATTTTCTTTGACATAACTCTTCTCCTTTCATATTCACCGTAGTGATTGGCCGGTCATGGGCCACCTTTATGTATCTTGGGAAAAAGCAAAACCCGGTAAGCTCTTCCCTGTTCCTGCACGAAATGCTGCAGCGCGGCATTATGTGCATAAAAAAAGCTCCTGTCTCAGTTCTTTACTGGGACAAAAGCCTTGAATATCAACTTCTGCGGTACCACCCGGTTTGATGCGATGCATCCACTCGTTCCATATACGATCATATATGCTCCCTTGTTAACGGATGGAGATTCCGTCAGGCATTACTCGGCATCAATCCTGCTTTTCTTCCTGCCCTCGTAAGTCCATTCAATATAGCTATTATTGCTGCTTCTCACCCTTCGCAGCTCTCTGGTAATAAATCGCCATACCTACTATTCTTACTCAACGGTTTTGCTTGTTATATAGTGTATCCACTTTATGTTAAAAAGTCAACCATTTTTTATAAATAATTTTCAAATCATGCTAAATAATGCCTGTAATTTATGAAGCTTGATCGGAGCTTCTGTCTGCCGGGGCAGAAGTACTTAGTCATATTGCTTGAGGCTGTTCATCAGCTCCTGCTTCACCCTTTCCTTCAGATGAGCCGGGTTTAGCACCTTAGCCCCCTGACCGAACTGCAGGATCCAGCGGATCAGTTCTTCTGTCACGGCAGTATTCCGGATGAAGGTGATTCCCTCCCCGGTGCTTATGATCTCATCGGCCCGGTCTGCCTCATACTCTGTGATATATTTAGCCGTATTCTTATCAAAGGAGATGATGATCTGTTCGATGACGGAGCCGGACAGGTGGATAAATTTTTGCCGCGGCTTCTTCTGATAATATTCCTCCGGTACGGTAAAGGTCTGCTCTAATAAGGTAAGAGCGCGAATTCTGGAGACCCGGAAATCCCTCAGCTCACCCCGCAGCTCACAGTAGCCCACAACACTTAAGGCACCATCGTTAATGGAGAGCTCGTAGGGATGAATGACTCGGATGGTATCCTCATCACTGCCAAAGCTGTGGTAGATGATTCTTACCTTCCATTTGTTACGGATGGCATCCTGAAGCCGTTCCTCGATCTCGGGATTGATATCATCACTGATATAGTCATTGCTGTTGACGGTCACCAGGCCGGTAAAATGGCGAATAAATTCACGATTCAGGTTGGTCGTGTTATCGAGCAGCTTATGGATCAGCTCTCTTGAGGTCCTTCCCATGGTCATGTATTGGTAGGGCTTCAACAGCTCCAGGAGGAAGGCAAGGGAGATCAGCTCCGGCGAGGTGAAGGTGATGTCACGCAAGCGGAACTTATCTGCGGTATAATAGGTTTTGCCGTTTCTCTCTTCCTCGGAAATAAAACAGATACCGGATAAGCTGTCTATATCCCGCATAATGGTCTTTTTATCGACGATTACATTCCACTTCTCCAGAGAATCATGAATGTCATTGATGGTATAGCCACGTTTATTCTCAGAAAGTAACAGCAGAATAAAAATCTGCCTTTCTGTCTGTGCCATATCCTTCATGGGGTCTCCTCCTCATCCTTCCATACTGATCCTATACATCCGGCATAGGGATCGGAATACATACTTGTTCTTCTATCTTACTATATGGATCTTAGGGAATCAAGGAATATGGGCATATTGAACTATGGGTATCAGGGTATAAGGAAGAAAAAAGCGCATTATAGGGCTATGATTATAGTGCCGAAAATGGTATAATTGTGTCGATATATATTAATATGTCTTAGGTCACAGAAAAGACGGGATGGTGGGCTATGAAGCTGCTTCGGTCTTCAGCGGTGATAATACTGTTTTTGTTTTACCTGATAGCTGCAATCACAGGCTCGGATTTGTTAGGGAATATGACTGCACCTTTCTTTTCTACGGCTGTTTTTCTTATTTGCTTCCAATGCTTTGTTATGAAGAGCGGGAGTGGATCTCGGTGGCTTTTCGGCCTCTCCTTAAGTCTTGGTATCTTCCTGTGGGCCTTATCTGACATTGTGTGGACCGTGGCGGATGTATTCTATCAAGTAAACCCGCTTGAGCTTGGTTTCTTGGAATACAGCTATGCCCTGACGAACCTCTTCTTTTCGATCGCCTTCACCATTATCGGCTTCGGAGTCTTCCGAAAATGGAGTATGGTCCAGACGCTTTTGGACACGCTGGTGATTTCCT
Source organism: Bacillota bacterium (assembly GCA_023441965.1). Taxonomy (GTDB): domain Bacteria; phylum Bacillota; class Clostridia; order Lachnospirales; family Lachnospiraceae; genus Mobilitalea. The sequence continues at coordinate 5,820 of JAEZNB010000038.1, read as the reverse complement.
TCTGTACCATGTTCCTCATCTGGACGATTGTATTGGAAGAGGATCTTCGGAAGCTCCTGGATGTTCAAGCGGACTGGGTATCCACTGCGTCTGTGATTGCTGACTTTATCATTATTGTATGGGTAGCAATCTGGTACATCTCCGTATTCAGGGAACGGGTACCTTTATTCCTCCGTTTCACTACGTCAGGAGCCTTTCTGTATGCAGTCACGGATCTCTTTTATTTTTATCGATATTTTCAAGGTGAGTATAGACCTCATTCCTTTGTGGATGTCCTTTATTATTCCTCTTTCCTTCTGATCGCAATCGGAGGGACTCTTCTGGAAAGGAGTAGGGACAGGATAGAAGCAGAAGCGGTACCGGACTATCCGATCAGGCGCAAAATCAACGGAGTCGTCCTTATAGGTGCTCCCCTTATACTGCTTATGTTTAAGGGCTTCCGGCCCTACCAGCTACTTCTTTTGATGACAGTGCTGACCATATACTATGTACTATCCTATTATATTCAAAGCGATCTATATAAGGAAGATATCCTGAAGAAAGAGAACGATCATCTGGAGAAGCTGGTGAATGAGAGGACGCAGGAGCTTCAGAGAAAAAATAATGAATTGGAGCGGATGCTCCACAGAGATGAAATTACAGGCCTGTATAATAGGAAGTATCTTACTGATTTCCTGGAGGACAGTATAGGGAAGCTGGAGTCAGAGGAAACAATCCTGCTTCTCTATATCGATATCAATAAATTTAAGATGATCCTGACCATGTTTGGTTATAACACCAGTGATCAGCTGCTTCGCCAGGTAGGAGAGAGACTGCGGGAGCTGAAGGGCATCGAGGGGACTTCGGTTTTGGCTTCCTACGGAAGGGATATTTTCATCGTGGCGGTTCATGGAAAGAACAACTACCACCATGGTTATGACATAGCCCAGGAGGCGATCCGGCTATGCAGTGATATGTATGAGATGGATGAGACCCGTATCAGAATCACGGTCAACATCGGAATCTCCATCTATCCTTATGACGCCCATAGTCAGGAGGAGCTGATCATGCATGCGGATGCCGCCAGGACTCAGGCTAAGCAGTTTGGCTTTAATATGACTAAGGCCTATGATTCCAAGCTGAGTGAAGTGATGTTCCGCAGAAATTCCATCGAGCTGATGCTGAAAAGAGCGGTGTTTGATCAGGAGTTCATGCTGTATTATCAGCCACAGGTGGATGTAAGCAGTAAACAGGTTTTTGGTTTTGAGGCCTTACTTCGTTGGAACACACCATCAGGGGAGTATATCCTTCCCGGTGAATTTATCTCGGTGGCAGAGGAGACCGGATTGATTGTTCCACTGGGTGCCTGGGTACTTCATAAGGCTTTGGACCAGCTGGCCATTTGGAATCACGGAAGTGACCGGAAATTTACCATGGGCATCAATGTTTCCATCAAACAGCTGGAGACGGATCAGTTCCTGATGCAGCTGAAAGAGGAAATTGCCAGTCTGAAGCTGCAGCCGGAATGGATTGATATTGAGATTACCGAGACGCTCCAGCTGCAGGAGAATAAGATGATTGCAAAGATGCTGAATCGGATCAGAGAGCTTGGAGTCAGTATCTCCATCGATGACTTTGGCACCGGTTACTCAACCCTATCCTATTTAAGAAAGCTATCTATGGACAGGATTAAGATCGCGAGAGAACTGATCGGTAAAATTCATGAGGACAGCTTCGATTATCAGCTGGTAAAATCCTTGGTTTCGGTAGCCAAGACCAGAGGACTTAGGGTGATAGCGGAGGGTGTGGAGCTGAAGGATCAGTACGAAAGACTGAAGGAAATGGGCTGCGATGAGATACAGGGCTATTACTTCGGCAGACCGATTCCGGAGAGAGATATTGAGGAGATCTTCCTGATCAACAGCTTGTAATGAGTCGTAGATATTCCGGATAATTTAGGCCGGATCCGGGGCCGGCGGGGATGGATTTTGTGTTCCTGCCTGCCATACGGTTCTCCGGTTTTTTATTTTGCTTCCGAAGCATTAAAATAGTCCTTGACATTTCGCTATGAAAAAAGTATAATCATTTAGCGTGCAAATTTCTGCATGCTATGTATTTTTTATGCACATTTTGCTGATGCTTATATAGTATCCAAGTGCGCTGTTTAAAACCACAGAAAATGTATCGCTTTATCCAAATTTTCAGGAGGTGAAAAATTAATGCCCACATTTAACCAACTTGTTAGAAAAGGCAGAAAGACAGTAGAGTATAAGTCCACATCACCTGCTCTGCAGAAGGGATTTAACTCACTCAGTAAGAGAACTACGGATGTTTCCTCACCGCAGAAGAGAGGCGTTTGTACAGCAGTAAGAACTGCTACACCGAAGAAGCCTAACTCCGCGCTCCGTAAGATTGCCAGAGTTCGTCTTTCCAATGGTATTGAAGTAACAAGCTACATTCCCGGCGAAGGCCACAACCTTCAGGAGCATAGCGTTGTTCTGATCAGAGGTGGCAGGGTTAAGGATTTACCCGGTACCAGATACCACATTGTCAGAGGTACTCTTGATACAGCAGGCGTTGCTAAGAGAAGACAGGCACGCTCCAAGTATGGTGCAAAGAGACCTAAGGATGCAAAGAAATAATATAATTGCCAGGTAAGTCATAAGTTAAGTGCCGGATTAATTTTTTATTTCCGCTTGAATTGTATTTCTGTGGTTACAGTTTGGCTTATGGAAAACGAAGTTATCTGAGCACGAACACAATCAGCTGAAGACCTGCGAGGGTTTTCATGCATGTGAGTACCGAGGAATTAATTGACTGACGAAATCTGTTTTCGTTAAGTATCGTTAAGGAGGGAAGAAACGTGCCAAGAAAAGGACATATACAAAAAAGAGATGTATTGGCAGATCCGTTATACAACAATAAGGTTGTAACAAAGCTCATCAATAACATTATGTTAGACGGTAAGAAGGGTACTGCCCAGAAGATCGTTTACGGTGCTTTTGATAAGATTGCAGCGAAGACCGGCAAGAATCCTCTTGAGGTTTTTGAAGAGGCTATGAACAATATCATGCCCGTGCTGGAAGTAAAAGCAAGACGTATCGGTGGTGCAACCTACCAGGTTCCGATCGAAGTCAGACCTGAAAGAAGACAGACGCTGGCGTTACGCTGGATTACCATGTTCTCCCGTAAAAGAGGGGATAAGACCATGCAGGATAAGCTTGCGAATGAAATTATGGATGCTGCAAACAATACTGGTGCGTCAGTAAAGAGAAAAGAAGATATGCATAAGATGGCAGACGCGAATAAGGCATTTGCTCATTATAGGTGGTAACAAATTATCATGGCATTTTCTTCTTTAATTCTTGATTAACATCAGATTTGCAGAAGTATTTATGTCAAAATACAAGTGAATACCCAGCGTATTCACTTGTCATGAATTAAGGAGGAATTATCCTTGGCAGGAAGAGAATATCCGTTAGAGAGGACTAGAAATATCGGTATTATGGCGCATATCGATGCCGGTAAGACAACACTTACCGAACGTATCCTATATTATACCGGTGTTAACTACAAAATCGGTGATACTCATGAAGGAACTGCTACCATGGACTGGATGGAACAGGAGCAGGAAAGAGGTATCACAATCACATCAGCGGCGACTACATGTCATTGGACCCTAGAGGTAGAACACAAGAAAGCTCCCGGAGCTTTGGCCCATCGTATCAACATCATTGATACACCGGGACACGTTGACTTTACCGTTGAGGTAGAGCGTTCCTTACGTGTACTGGATAGTGCAGTGGGTGTATTCTGCGCTAAGGGAGGCGTTGAGCCGCAGTCTGAAACCGTATGGCGTCAGGCAGACAAATATAACGTACCGAGAATGGCATTTGTAAATAAGATGGACATATCCGGTGCTGATTTCTTCAATGTTGTTAAAATGATCAGAACCAGATTAGGTAAGAATCCGGTTCCGATCCAGTTACCGATCGGAAAAGAGGATACCTTTAAGGGAATCATCGATCTGTTCGAGATGAAGGCTTACTTCTACAATGATGATAAGGGTGAGGATATCACCATCAAAGAGATTCCCGATGATATGAAGGATATGGCAGAGGAGTACAGGGCTGCTATGATTGAATCCATCTGTGAGACCGATGATGACCTGATCGAGAAGTTCCTTGAAGGGGAAGAGCCTACAACCGAGGAGCTTAAGGTAGCCTTAAGAAAGGCAACCATTGCCGTTCAGATCATTCCGGTATGCTGTGGTTCCGCTTACAGAAACAAGGGCGTACAGAAGCTTTTGGATGCTGTTCTTGAATACTTGCCTGCACCGACGGATATCGAGGATATCAAGGGTGTGGATGAGGATGGTAATGAGGTTCACAGAAAGTCCTCCGATGAGGAGCCTTTCGCAGCTTTGGCCTTCAAGATCATGGCCGATCCCTTCGTAGGAAAGCTGGCGTTCTTCCGTGTTTACTCCGGAACCTTAAACTCCGGTTCTTATGTTCTGAACTCTACAAAGAATAAGAAAGAGCGCGTAGGACGTATCCTGCAGATGCATGCCAATAAGAGATTGGATCTGGAGAAGGTTTATTCCGGTGATATTGCTGCAGCAGTAGGTCTGAAGGTGACCACCACAGGTGATACCATCTGTGATGAGAAGTTCCCTGTAGTTCTTGAGTCCATGGAATTCCCTGAGCCGGTTATCAATGTTGCAATTGAGCCTAAGACAAAGGCCGGTCAGGATAAGATGGGTGAGGCTTTGGCAAAGCTTGCTGAAGAAGATCCTACCTTCAAGACCTATACCAATGAAGAGACAGGCCAGACCATTATTGCCGGTATGGGTGAGCTTCATCTGGAAATCATCGTTGACAGACTTCTCCGTGAATACAAGGTAGAGGCCAATGTAGGTGCACCTCAGGTTGCATATAAGGAGACCTTTACCAAGACCGTTGAGGTTGATTCCAAGTACGCGAAGCAGTCCGGTGGACGTGGTCAGTATGGTCACTGTAAGGTTCGCTTTGAGCCCATGGATGCCAATGCTGAGAAGACCTTCGAGTTTGTTTCCGAAATTGTCGGTGGTGCGATTCCGAAGGAATACATCCCGGCTGTCGGAGCAGGTATCGAAGAGGCTACAAAGGCCGGTGTACTTGGCGGTTATCCGGTACTCGGTATCAAGGCTACGGTATTTGATGGTTCCTACCATGAGGTAGACTCCAGTGAAATGGCCTTTAAGATTGCCGGTTCCATGGCATTTAAGGATGCGATGCAGAAGGGCGGAGCAACACTCTTAGAGCCTATCATGAGAGTTGAGGTTACGGTTCCCGAGGATTATATGGGTGATGTTATCGGTGATATCAGCTCCCGCCGTGGCCGTATCGAAGGTACAGAAGACGTTAACGGTACCAAGCTGATCAGAGGCTATGTTCCCTTGTCCGAGATGTTCGGATATTCCACAACCCTGCGTTCCAAGACCCAGGGACGTGGTGCTTATTCCATGTTCTTCCACTCCTATGAGCAGGTTCCGAAGAATGTAATGGAGAAGGTACTGTCCGCAAAAGGAAAGAACTAGTAATTTACACTGCAAAAGATAAAATCTGAGCAAAAAAGTTATGTTATCAGTTGATTGTGCTTGAAAATATTTCTAACTTGAAATATAATAGGGCATATGAGGCAATATATAAACAAGCCCTGTACTACGGGGATTTTGAAAACATTTGCTTACAAGCATTTATTTTAAAGGAGGACGTTGTAAAAATGGCTAAGGCTAAATTTAACAGAACGAAACCGCATTGTAATATCGGAACCATCGGTCACGTTGACCATGGTAAGACC
>JAEZNB010000033.1 GCA_023441965.1 Bacillota bacterium | reverse complement strand
CTTCCATGTGTCCTGCTCATAATATCTTGTAACAATCTTAATCAATGTGTCCTTATTGGTTTCCTTGAACTGAGGTGCGATAGCAGCAGCGATTTGCTCCGGCGTATGGGTCTGAACATAATCCATGCCCTTCTGAATCGCATTCGTAAACTTCTGTATCACATCAGGATTCTTCGAAATATAGCTCTTCTTGGCCGAGAAGGCAGTATAGGGAACCTTACCGCTGTCTACTCCCAGAGAAGCAACCACCTTACCCACACCCTCCAGCTCAAGTCCGGTAGCAGCCGGTTCAAACTCAATCGTATAGTCACCGGTACCGGCGGCGAAGGCCTGGGAGGTCAAACCAAAGTCGATATTCTGGATAATCGTCAGGTCCTTCTTAGGATCAAGATCCTGCTTCTTTAAAATGTACTCAAATACCATCTGGGGCATACCGCCCGGTCTTCCACCAATGATCGTTTTACCCTTCACATTATCCCATGAGAATACCTCTGCCTTGTCCCTGGATACCAGGAAGTTACCGGCCCGCTGGGTCAACTGGGCGAAATTAATGACATAATCCTCTGCGCCTTCATTGTATACATAGATGGATGCTTCAGCCCCCATGAAACCGATATCGCAGTCGCCACTCAAGACCGCCGTCATTGTCTTGTCGGCTCCCAGTCCGTTAACCAGGTTAACCTTCAGCCCTTCCTCCTCAAAGTATCCCTCTTCAAATGCCACATACATAGGTGCATAGAAGATCGAATGAGCAACTTCATTCAACGTAATTTCTGTCAGTCCGTCCTTACTCTTGCAGCCGGCAAATAAAGAAGCTGCCATTGTAATTACAGCAAGTATGCAGATCAACTTTCGTTTCATTGATGCCCTCCCAGAAATAAATATCTTACCTCTACTAATATATCTTCTCCCGGGATGGTTGTGCCTGTATCAATACAGAAATCGTTGCGGCATATGATCTTCTGAAGCCTGCTCTATCTTCAGGATATTTATAACCAACCTATCCAAATATCTTATTACGATAATCCAGTCTGGTTTAGACATAGTTCACCGTCAGTTAGTCCAAACAAAATTCTATTCCTCATTTATACAATAATACCCTCTCATATTTTCATACTCCCTGCAAATCCTAATTTATGAAAGGCAGTGAGTTAATATGAGAAGGTATCGTGTTAGAGTAAAATTTCATATGAAGAAGCTGATTAAGGTCTTCCTTGCAGCCCTCGTACTCTTCGCTTTTGTCTCTATGACCGGAATCCTCTTTCTCTTCCAGACCTTCTTTGGCCGCTTTGGTGAGAATCATAATACCGGTTATCTGTCCTATGAGGATATAAAGACTCATTACAGCAGGACAAAGATCAGCTTCCCCTCTGGTAAAAATCGTCTCAAGGGTTATCTGTACGGGGAAACCCATCAGAAGGGACTGATTGTTATTGTTCACGGACTCGGTGGCGGTGCCGACAGCTATCTGGCAGAAACCCTATATTTTGTGGATCAGGGTTGGAGAGTATTTGCCTTTGACTGTACCGGTAGCTTTGGCAGCGAGGGAAGTGGTATCGGTGGGCTGTCCCAATCCCTCCTGGACTTAAGGGCAGCTCTTGATTATATAAAGAAGGACAGCTCCTTACGGCGGCTCCCTCTGATGCTTTATGGTCACAGTATGGGTGGCTATGCCGTTAGCTCTGTCCTGAATTATGATTATGATATTGCTGCCGTTGTTAGTGTGGCTGGCTTTAACACTCCCATGGATGCCATGATAGAACGATCCAGTCAGTACATCGGCTGTCTGGCCTATCTGGAGTATCCCTTCCTATGGGCTTATCAGGCCCTGATGTATGGCAAAACTGCCTTCCTACAGGCCATTGATGGCATAAACCGCACCGATACCCCTGTCATGATCATTCACGGCAAACAGGATATGTCAGTCACCTACGACGGTTCAGGAATAATCGCATATCGCGACCGGATCATAAATCCCAAGGTTATCTATAAGGTTTGCGATACTCCTGATAGAAATGACCATAGGAACCTATGTATCTCCGAGGCTGCTTACCTCTACCGAAAGGAACTTAAGGAGGGCTATCAGGCTCTCTCCTTAAAATATCATGACAGCGTTCCCGGGGAGATTAGGGCACAGTACTACGAAGCAATCGACGTTAAGAGGGCCAGCGAACTTGATCCGGACTTTATGTCTGCAATCAACTCATTTTATCATGACTCCCTGTTTGATTCCTCGTCACAGGTAAGGGGCTATTAATCAAATCCAGGCACCTTCGCATCTGTCAGGTTTTCGGACTACTTCCGGTCCCTTCGCGTAGGTCAGAACCTGCTGATCTTTGTCCATCCCTCAGCACGGGTCTGACTCTCATGACCATTATGCGATCCTCCACACAGATAAGGGACTACTGACCTCCTCCTAGCCCCATCGCATCTGTCAGGATTTACTGACTGCTTTCCGGTCCCTCTGCACAGGTCAGTATTTCCTCTCTGCTGTCTTTGCCGATTGTGCTGGCATACCCATAAGCAAGTCTAAGGATATACTCCTTAATGACCTTCCTTTTCTGTTCCTCCAAACTGACATACTCATAGATAATCCGCTGATCAAGGTCATCCAGCTGATAATATGCAGCCAACTGCTCTATTCCTGTGGGTAACTGCTCCTTGAAGACCTCTCCCTTCCCATACCTTAACCAAGGCTCGTTCACATGGAACTCCCTGCATATCATCAGCAGCATCTGCTCTGTCAGATTCCGTTGACCGCTCTCAATTTTTGATATACCTGCTCCTGTAACTCCCAATCGATTGCCGAAGGCTGTCTGACTCATATTAAGCTTCTGTCTAAGAAGCCGAACTCTCATATTCAATATCACTCACCCTTTCCAATCTGATATTAACAATAATTCAAAAAATAGTCAAATATAACCAGTCTGCCTCATTGACAAGTAATGTGTATTTATGTATAATATTGGCATAGTCAAGTATTGGACTTGTCTTAGTCATGTATTGTATATGAGGGTGAGCTATGAAAAAGGAAAAACCGCTTCCGCAGGAAGACAAAGAGCTCCATAAAATCCTTCAAGCCATAAAGCTGCTAGACAAATCGAAGAAGGAGGATATCTTGTCCAAAATGAAGGAGCTTGAAAGCAAATCAAAGGATTGAGTACATAAAAAGCTCAGTTTCCAATAAAGCATAAGACTAAGTGATATATGCCCCATATACTTATCATATAGATTACTGTCCGAACTCTATAGGTCTTATGCTTTGTTGGGAATTGATATTTCTCCGATGGCAGGGAAGGTGACAATTACTCCGTCCCCCTGTCACATATGTCACATCGAAATTGCTTTTCTCCGGTGACAGGGGGATGGTGGCACCTACCGCCCCTCTGTCACTTTTGGTGACAGTAACTCCGTCCCCCTGTCACACGTCCCCCTGTCACACGTCCCCCTGTCACATCATGATCTGATCATACAGGTCCAGTCCATAGCTGGTCCGCTCCGGTTCTCTCTCATATATCTTATAGGTTCTGGTTCCGTCCGAAAGCCGTTCCGCACTTAAGAACATGGCTCTGTCGGGCTTCTTCTCATACATGGCTTTGGTAAATTCAAACAGATGGGTAACCATGAGGATGCGGGTTCCGTTCTCATACAAGGCAGTTACGACATCGGAGGCGATCTTGGAGCCCTCCCGTTCCGTCGTGGTCGCAAAGGACTCATTCATCAGAAGCAGGGAATCCGGTGTGATATCATTCAGAATCAGGCTCATCCGCTTCAGCTCCTCATCCAGCTTACCGCTGTTCATGGCAGTATCCTCCCGCCTGGTAAAGTGGGTATAGATTCCGTCATACAGACAGTTGCAGTAGTAAAAGGCCGGGACGAATAAACCGCTCTGCAGCATCACCTGGGCGATTCCGATGCTTCTTAAGTAAGTGGACTTACCGCCCTGGTTGGCTCCCGTGATGATATAGAGCTGTTTCTCCTCGGTTTCCAGGTCGTTGCTGACCGGCATGGATCGGTTATAGATTGCCATGCTAAGATCATACAGCCCGCGGAACTTAAAGAGCTTCAGGTCCTTGCTGACCACCTGTGGCATACAGGTCGGAATATGCATCTGGGACAGCCGGTTCTTCAGATTGGCTCCACCGATATAGAAGGCGATCTGGAAATGCAGGTTTTCAAAGAAGGCGGTCAACTCTTTGATGAAATTCTGATACATCTTCATCACATGAGCCAATCCTGCTGCCTCCATCTCCCTTACCTCCTGCTCCAGCTTGGGATCCGTCAGTAAAATCACATTCTTCTTCAGAAAACGGTAGTACAGAATGGTTGCCAGGCTATTCTTCTTTTTCTTCTTGAATTCTTCCTTGGTCAGATGATTGACGATAAGGTTCGTCGCCTTCAGACCCTGCCCGATGCTGCCGCTGAAGGTTATCTCACCGCCTGTGGTCAGAAAATTCATCTCACTGATGGAGCTTTTGACCTTCTCCACGAACTCCGCACTATAATCAAATACCAGACGGTCATAGAAGGCCTTCATCCCCTGAGAGCTGAATTTCTGCTCCACACTGTCTATGAAATCCTTCAGTCTCTCCAGATGCTTCACCAGGATGCCCAGCAGCTCCAGAGAATGCAGTACACTTACGGTTGCGGACAGCTTGGTTACATTTGCCTTCTTAACGGATTCTAAGAACTGCTCTGCTTCCACCATGGCCTGTGAGGTAATCTGATATATCTCCTGAAATTCCTCATAATGACTGACACAGTCCTCCAGAATCCTCTGCCGATACAATACGGTGGCCTGACTGGTAACACAATCCGTCATAACGGAGCGGACAGTCTGGTAGATGTATTTATCGTTTCGTGACATGAATTTATAGATAATGTCCATATTCAGGTCCTTGATGACCTCATTCCGGTTCATCATCGCCTGCTTAGGCCCATATTCGCTGTTCTCATATAATAACCATACCTTCATCTTTGTAAGCGCTCCTTTATCGCCTGATAGGTCATCCGATGCTTCTCCACAACGGTATTGGCATAGCTCTTTCCCTCTGCCGGCTTCCGTTCCAGCTTGAAGGTGCGGATATTGCTGTCCTCACTTAGCAGAGCGGCTACAAGACTGACGATCCTGTCATCCCCCTTCGTCAGCTCATGGATGTGGGTCACATAGGCCCCCAAACAATCCTCCTCAACGAAACGGTTAATGACCCGCTTCCCCATGATATATGCATCATAGGAGGTTGCAGAGGTAAAAATCTCATTGATAATAATGAAGCTGTGCTTTGATACATAGGGGAGCATCTCCTTTAAGCGGAGCAATTCCTCCTTCAGCTTGCCTGCTCCGGTATCCAGGTTCTCTTCCGAAGCAAAATGGGTATAGATCCCCGCAAAATATGGAAGACTTGCAGTCCGGCAGGGTACCATCAGACCCAGGGAGCTGAAATATACGATTTGTCCCAAAGCCCTGGCAAAGGTGGTCTTGCCTCCCTGGTTGGGACCGGTAATGACGAAGAAACGCTCCCCTTTCTCCAGATAGCAGTCATTGAAAACGACGGGCTTCTTCTGTCCCCCGTTCTTTTTGGCTAAGGCCAGATCGTAGCCCTCGGTGATCCGAAAGCCTCCCCGGTCCTTCACCTCCGGATAGCAGAAATGAAAGCCCATATCCTCCATTCTCTTCCGATAACGGATGAAAGCGAGGTAGAACTGACTCTCACACTCGAAGTCCAGAATCATCTGACTGAAGAAATCCTGATGCTTCTTATCATAATCCTCCAGATCAAGGAAGGTCTGGGAATAATTCCGGTTCATCACCTCCAGTATGGTCCCTTCCAGAGCTGACAGAAGGGGGGTGCCGAAGGGATTCTTCTGGTAGTAATGCTTCTCCTCGGATTCCTCCCGGAAGGTGTCCTGCAGCTGCTTACAATAGTCCTCCTCAAGATACTTCGGATGGATGATAATTCTGTCTCGTTTCAGCTGCAGTTGAAAGGTCATCTGCTCGAATTTGGCAACAAGACGCTCCGTATCCTCCTTTAATAGCAGGAATTCCTCACTTAGCGTATATTGCTTCAGCCATTCCAGAAAGGAGTAAAAGCCGCTGGAATTGATTTCTTCCTCCTCCAGCGCCTGCTTTAGCTTCAGTATGCTGCTCATGTAGCTGTCTGCCGCATCCAGCCTCCATTTCCTCTTCTGCACGATATACTCTGTATCCTTACTATATGCCAGATACTCCTTGGCCTTCCGGATACCAATCGTAAAATCCGTCACACTCTGAAGAAGCTCCTCCCGCTCCAGGTCCTTTAAGACCTCCAGCCGATAAGAGATATCCTCCTGCCCGGCAGTAAAATAATAATACCTGTGCAGATCATAAAGCTTCTGCTCATCCATGATATCCTGCACCACCTGATCCAGGTTCAGATCATAGAAGTGCTTTGGCATAACTATTTTCTCCGGCTCAAGCTCTTCTAATCTATTTATTCCCAAGATACTTTGAAACAGCATCTCTAACCTCCCCATCCCCTCTACCGATTTCTTTCTATTCTACTATAATATGTAAGTATTCGCAATATGCACCGATACAGGGGATAGCCTATATGGTCCGGCATGGATGGAGCGCTCTAAGCAGAAAGTGGCTTCTGTCCCATTAGTACGCAAATAAAAAGAACGTGCTTCAATCCCAACTAAAAAGTTAGTTTCGAAACACGCCCTTCTTAAGTTTCATATGATTGCTTACTTCTTGCCAAGGACTACCTTAAGCTCCTTCTCGCTGTATCTGCCTCTCTCCAGCTCGCTCACCTTAAGGCTGATTGTCTCTCCGGCTCTGCAATAGGAGATGGCATTCACCAGATCTTCAATGGTTTCTATCTTTACTCCGTTCAGGCCGACGATGATATGGCCTGTCTTCAGGCCAGCCTCTTGCGCCGGAGAATTCTCAATAACATCATTGATGTAGACACCGATCGGCATATGGAACTGCTGGGAGAAGATCTCTGTGATCTCCTGGGCAGTTTCAAGATTTACTCCCAGATAACCAACCTCATTGTCATTGAGCAGCTCCCGTTTCATCAGCTGTTCGATGATGGGTACCGCATCGGTAATCGGGATTGCATAGCCCATACCCTCTACCTCGTAGGAAGCATATTTGACGGAGTTCATTCCGATAACCTCACCAACCGAATTGATTAAGGCACCTCCGCTATTGCCGGGGTTAATTGCTGCGTCGGTCTGGATCAGGCCCATGGATACACCATCAATGTTCACCTTGCGATTTATCGCACTGACATAACCTACGGTTACCGATTGTCCGTATCCAAGCGCATTTCCGATGGCAATGACCATCTCTCCTGCCCTCACCTGATTCGAGTTCCCCAGGCTTGCGACTCTTATGGCTTTCAGAGTATCCTCTGATAAATCCTTCAGCTTGACTTCCAGAACCGCAATATCCGATCTGGCATCGGCTCCCTTTACGGTAGCCGTGGCTTTACTATCATCCACAAATACGATTTCTACGTTATCCGCGGATTCTATTACATGATTGTTCGTCAAGACCAATAAAGCCTTATCGTTCTGACCGATGATGATACCGGAACCGCTTCCCTCGTAAGGCTCATAGAATTTTCTGCCGGTAAAGAAATCATAGCTGGTAATGGTGGCAGAGGAATTGATCGCTACAATCGCAGGCATAACCTTATCTACGACATCGGATACATCGGAAACGATCCCCTCAGCTTCTGCACTTTGAACCACTGTCGGCTCCTGTGTCGTATCCTTGGTGGGTACTGCTGTGATCGGATCCTGCTCCATATCATCCGTTATCACTGCCGGGGCCTGCTGATCGGGTCTGGTAAAATAATCATAGCCTGATGCCGCTGCACCTGCCAGCACACCGAAGACTAAGGCCGCCGCCGTGAATCTGACAAACCTTAAAAACCACCTTCTTCTGGGCCTTTTCTTTTTCTGTTTGGGCTGATCTGCCGGGTAATACGGATAAGTACTGCCATATCCGCTATATGCGCTATCTATGAAATGATACTGCCTTTGCTGCTCCGGATACTGTTTGTTGTTCTGATCCTGATTTGTATTATCATTATATTGCTCTTGGAATCCGTTGTCATTATTTCCGTCCATAGCAACTCTCCTTTCTGGATGCTAATGCAAGAAACCGTTTGCTCTTGATCTCTTGCTTCTTAAGAGCATTCTATCAGGAAATTATGTTCACTTTGTGATTATATTTTGAAGATATGATGAAAATTTATGCTCTCACCGGCAGGAAGCTGCCTAGTATTTTCATTTCCAGAGCCTCCAGCTCAATGCAATGCAGGGCATTTTTCACAGCGGGGTTCTCCAAGCTGCCCTCAATATCTACGAAAAACCGATATTCAAAGGCTTTCCCCGTGATCGGCCTGGATTCGATTCTGGTCATATTGATCTTATTATATATAAAATGAGAAAGCATATGGTAGAGGGAACCGCTCTTATGAGGGAGAACGAAGCATAGGCTGGTTCGCTCAGCATCCTTATAGTATATCCTTTGGTTAGAGATAATGATAAACCTGGTGGAGTTTGTCGCATCATTATGGATGGAGGCCTGAAGCAGGCTAAGTCCAAGAGCTTCACCGGCTTTCCGGCTGGCGATAGCAGCCTGGGTGGGGTCCCTCTCCTCCAGAATCCTTCGTGCGCATGCGGCGGTACTGCCATACTCTTCCTGCTCAATCCCGGGATGGTTACTTAAGAAGCCGGAGCATTGCAGCAGACCCTGACGGTGGGAATATACCCTCCTGATATCAGACAGCTTGGCTCCGGGAAGTCCCCAGAGATGATGCTCAATCTTAATGACATGTTCTCCGACAATCACGTTGTCATACTCCGCCAGGAGATCAAAGATATCGGATAAGGTTCCTGTTGAGGAATTCTCCAGGGGAAGAACACCGTATTCCGCCTTGCCTTCCTTCACTGCCTGCATGATTTCACCGAAGGTAGCGGCAGGAATACCACTTACCTCCTGCTGAAAATATTCCAGCATGGCCTGCTCTGTATAGGAGCCCCTTTCACCGAAGAAAACGACTTTTGTATGCTGATCCGCTACGATCCTGGCAACAGCACGAAAGCCCAGATGGAAGGACTGATCCAGCAGCTCATACTGCTTTCTTCGGCTCATGGAGATAATCTGTGTGAACAGATCTACCACAGCTGTCTGATTCTCCTCCTCCTTGGCAAGAGCCTTCAGCTCCTTCAGCTTATCTTCCTCTCTGGCAGGGTCAAAGACCGGTATTCCGGTGCTCCTCTTATACTCAGCCACCTCACAGGCCAACTGCATCCGGTACTCGAACAGCTCCAGAAGCTGTCTGTCCACTGCATCGATTTTTCTCCTGCTCTCCTGTAAATCCACCATTTCTATTCCTCCGCTCCTATGCTTAACAAGCAGTGATTTTACTCATTCTCTTTCGTTTATGCCTCATTATACTATTAACCGCCCCCGTATGCAACCTTATCTGCGTATTGCATAAAAGCTTATGTCGATATATAATTATCTTGGATAAAGTGATAAACTATTCCGCACCGGAGGTTCTTATGCTGGCATCACTCAAGAAATTTTTCATTTTTTTAGTTACCGTGACCCTCATTGCTTTTCTCTGGGTTTTCCTATACGCAAGAGGAAGAACCTTTTTCAATGAGGAAGAAGAAGTCGGCAACAGTGCCGGTAACATCTTCAATGGTGGTCTCTTCTGCGAACAGGACGGGAGGATTTACTTCAGCAACGATAATGACGACGGTGCTCTTTATGTTATGAATTCCGATTGCACGAATATTAAAAAGGTTCATCCTGATAAAGCAGTCTATATCAATGCCGATGAGAACTATCTCTACTACCTAAGGGCAAATAATACCAGAGAGAATAACTCCGGAAGTTTACTGATGTTCAACAATTCCGGCATGTACCGGATCACCCATCGGGGGAAGGAGCTGAAGATCATCTCCTACAATCCCGGCTCTTATTTGACCCTAAAGGGGAACTTCGTATATTATCAGAATTATGATGTGAATAGCGGTCTGTACCTTTTCCGCAAGAAGATCGATACCACCGCAGAGAAGTTATTGCTGGAGGAAGCAGTCATTCCCTCCTATGTTGAGAATAATAAACTGTATTACGCAGGCACCGAGAAGGATCATGACCTCCATGCTCTGGATCTTTCCAGCTATGTAACCAGTATTGTGATCAAAGGAAGCTTTGCTTACCCCATCTTCACACAGGAGTATATCTATTATCTGGATCTGGATAACAATTACTCCCTGAACCGGATGAAGCCGGATGGTTCCGAGAGAACAGTCCTGGTGGACAGGCTCTGTTCCACCTACAATATCACCAATTCCGGCAAGTTCCTCTATTATCAGGTGGACGAGGAAGGTAAGAGCGGAATCAGCCGTCTGAATCTGGAAACCATGGAGCATGAAGCCTTATTGGAGGGTTATTATAAGCAGATACATGTGACTGACAATTACGTGTTCTTCAAGGATTATGACAACTCCCATACCTATATCCTGTCAGCGGACGGAAGCTCCAAGCTGGGAACCTTCGATCCTCCGAATCTGGGAGAGACGAAATAACATCCCGATCAACTGTCATATCAAGAAATAATGGTCAATAAAGCCCCGGCTGTGCAATGAAGCTTACTTCCTTCGTTTGCACTGCCGGGGTTCCTTTACTTCCTTAGGGCTTCCAACAGCTCTCCCAGGAAGGAGAGGGAACCAAAGGCCAGAATCACATCCTCTTCTCCCGCCTCTTCATAGGCAAGCCGTAATGCCTGTGTTGCATTTCCCGCATCAGTCACTCTGTCACAATACTTCCCTGCCTCCTCTGCCAGCAGGTCAGAGCTTAAGGCTCTGGGATTCTCCGGTGTCAGTGTGAAGATCCGATCTGCCAGGGGAGCCGTGAGCTGAAGCAGCTTCTGATACTCCTTATCTGCCAATACCCCTATGAGAAAGAGCTTTCTGCGTCCGGAAAAGTAGATATCAAGGGAGTCCCGCAACATAAGAGCCGCATCCTCATTATGAGCTCCGTCCACCAACAGATAGGGTCTGGTCGATAAAAGCTCCAGCCTTCCGCTCCAGCGGGCAGCGGCCAGACCTGCCCGAATGGCTTCCTCTCCAATCGGATATCCTGCTTGTCCGATTACTCCGGCAGTCTCAATAGCCAGAACAGCATTCTTCACCTGGTGCTTTCCAAGAAGACTGATTTGATAGTTTAACCCCTCCCCATAGGTGAACCGTGTTCCCTCCAGAGAGTACCGGATATCCTTTGCACTGCCGGAATCGGCAATCCGAAATTCCGATTTACTCTCAGCCGCTTTATTACGAAAGACCTGTAGGACCTCCGGCTCCTGCT
The DNA here is from genome assembly GCA_023441965.1 of Bacillota bacterium. Classification (GTDB taxonomy): domain Bacteria; phylum Bacillota; class Clostridia; order Lachnospirales; family Lachnospiraceae; genus Mobilitalea. Next base: position 19,886 of record JAEZNB010000033.1, on the reverse strand, counting down.
CACAGGTAATGACCGGACAGCCTGGCTTAATGATTCCTGCCTTCTCTGTAGCAATCATATTTAAGGTATCGCCCAGAAACTGCATATGGTCCATACTGATGGAGCTTATGACACTGCAGACCGGTTTGTCAATCACATTGGTCGCATCCAGCCTGCCACCCATCCCCACCTCCAGGACTACCAGATCAACCTTCTCCCGGAGAAAATAGAGGAAGGCCATCGCTGTCTCGATCTCGAAGGTCGTCGGATGGGGGAAGCCCTCCCTTACCATACCTTCGCAAGCCGGCTTGATCCGCTCTATGGTCCGGCTGACCCCTTCTTCCGTGATGTATTCCGCTAGAGCTTCAGGACAAGAGATCTGGATCTTCTCCCGGTAAGAGAATACGGAAGGTGAGAGATACCTTCCGACCCTGTAGCCTGCCTGATTTAAGATCGCCGTAAGAAAGGCACAGGTGGAGCCCTTGCCGTTCGTTCCCGCCACATGAATGATGTTCAGCTGCTCCTGCGGATTCCCAAGACGCTTTAAAAGCCCTGTTACTGTCTCCAGTCCCGGTACCCATCCGTACTGAATGGATTGATGGATGAATTCCATGGCATTGTCATAGGTCATACGATTACTCCCTGCTATGCTTTAAATCAAAAACATACATACTCAATCTCAATTAATTATCTACTTCTCATTCATTACTTGAAAAATGAAAAATTTCAAATAATAGGATTCCTCTGCTGCCCACAGAATCGGATGATCCGGTGCCTGAGTGCGGTATTCTACCTGCCGGATTCTCTTCCTTACATGCTTCGCCGCCTGGCCGATGGTCTCGGCAAAGAGGTCCGGTGTCATGAAGTGGGAACAGGAGCAGGTCGCCAGATAGCCTCCGTCCTTCACCAGCTTCATTGCCCGAAGATTGATCTCCCGATAGCCCTTGATGGCATTCTTCAGGGAATCACGGGATTTGGTGAAAGCGGGTGGATCCAGTATCACCACATCATATTGTTCTCCCTCTGCCTCCAGTCTCGGTAACAATTCAAAGACATCCTCACAGAGAAACTTCACCCTTTCGGATAGTCCGTTCAGGGCAGCATTCTCCCTTGCCTGAGCAACACCCAGCTCAGAGGCATCCACTCCCGTAACCTCCCTCGCTCCGGCCAGCCCGGCATTGAGGGCGAAGGAGCCGGTATGGGTAAAGCAGTCCAGAACCCTTGCTCCCCTGCAAAGTCTTGCGACTGCTGCCCGGTTATACTTCTGATCCAGGAAGAAGCCGGTCTTCTGGCCCTCAGCTACATCCACCAGATATTTCACGCCGTTCTCAAGTATTTCTACCTTTGTATCGAAGGGGTCACCGATAAAGCCCTTGACCCGTTCCATCCCTTCATTCTGTCTGACCTTCGCATCACTGCGCTCATAGATACCCCGGAGCTTAATCCCATCCTCCGCCAGCAGGTCCTTCAATATCCCGAGAATCTCTTCCTTCCTCCGGTCAATCCCCAGAGCCAGGGACTGCACCACCAGCACATCGGAGTACTTATCCACAACCAGACCGGGCAGGAAGTCCGCTTCTCCGAAGATGATCCTGCAGCTTGCCGTATCCACCACTGCCTTCCGGTATTCCCAGGCATTCTTTACTCTCATGGTCAGAAATGCATGGCCAATCTCCTGTCCCTTGACCCTGGACAGGATACGGACGGTAATCTTGGATTTGGTATTGATGAAACCGCATCCCAGATAATAATCATCGAAGTCATGGACATACACCAAATCTCCGTTCTCATACGTACCACTGATCTGATCAATCTCATTATCATATATCCAGAGCCCGCCACCCTTCAGGCTTCGCCCCTCACCCTTTTTCAACTTCACAATTGCTTTATAATCCATTCTCATATCCCTCCGCAGCTCATACGGTCAAGCCGGTTCACCTGGCTAACCCGGCTCCATCTATAAGAAACAGGATTTCACAGATTGCCTGTCTGCATACATCTATGGCTATCCCTTCCTTCTCCTGTTCCTGATTTACTATAACAGTCTACCATAAGGTGGTATAAATGCAATAAAAATCTTACAGTAACAACAAGAAGCTCCTTATGCCCTGCATCACTTGATGATCAAGCTGTATGGAGGGATAGAGGAGCCTCTTATTTCAGTATGACGATAGGATACAATCCGTATCCTTTTTATTTCTTACGAAAGATATATAGCTTACTGAAGATATAGTTCAGTATGATTACAATGACGGATAAACAGCCCTTCACAATCCAGCGGTAGATGCCCAGCTGCTCTATGAAGATGTAGATGCCCAGCTGCTCCACGCCCAGGGATACCAATCTGGCTCCGTAAAATTTCAGCAGCTTGAGGGTCTCATCCTTCGCCGTTTTGCTCTTGGAGCGGAAGACGCCCCATTTATTTACCACATAGGCAAAGGTGACAGCGATTACCCAGGCGATCCAGTTGGCATTCAGATTAGAGAACGCTAAGCGGTACATGATTTCATAGCTGATAAAGTTAACAATCGTGGTCATAACACCGGCTATGGCATAGGTAATTGTCTCCCTGTTGACCAGCATTTTATATATCCTGTTATCCATCATTCTTCGGATCAAATTCTTCATTTTATCCTCCAAGGGTTCTGTATTTTCCATGCCTATTTCTGCCGTAAGCTATGATGATATGTCCGCATAGGAACCCGCATAGATAACAGTAGCCCTTTTCAGCCGATTAGTCAAGAGGGAAGAGACTTCTTCGCTGTATCACCACGGAGGCATCAGCAGAAGCTCCCGCCGTATCTGTGGCAGTTATGGTCAGCTCCCGAACATTCCGGTTCTTCATAAAGGCAGCCGGAATATAAAGCGCGTAAGACGCTTCTGATGCTGTAGCTGCGGTAGGTGGTGTGACAGTGGTTTCATCACCGCTGCCTGTGATCAGCTTCAGCACGATATCATCTGTTTCCCCATCCGTCAGGCTATCGGTTCCTGAGTAAAAGCTTAGATGAACCGTCGGAGTAACTGCCTCCGATACCCGGAATACCACCCGCAGAGGAGCTTCGGAATTAAGATATTCCTCATTTGCGGCTTCCTGAAGATAATCAAGATCCATATACAGATACAGGGTCGAATGACTGGTCACGGGAAGCGGATCCAGGATCGTGATCTGCGGTGGCTGACTGAATGCAATGCTGACAGCATCCGTTCCGGTATACCCCTGGACATTCCTTGCAGTAACTCTTAGTATCTGTGGCGTCTGGCTCAATAGATTGCCCGGAACCAATACCGCATAGATCGTACCGGCTTCGAACACCATACCTGCCGATGTAAGTATGGCAGGACCAAGCGTACCGTTGGAATAATACGTATAAATCGTATCATCCCAGGAACCCTCAGGCTCCTCCTCGCTGCCAAACTGAATATCCAGACTCATCCTGGACAGACTCTCCTTTAGCTGGAAGGCTACCAGATAAGCATCTCCTGTCAGATCGGCAGAGCTGATCAGGACTGTGTCCGTGGGGGGACTGGTAATCTCAACCACCGGTGCCAGGACTGCTGTTCTGCTTTCAGTCACCTTTCTGGCAGCATAAATGGTATTGACAAAGAGCTTCATCTCCTCTATATTTCCGCCTAGCTCAGCCTTAGTAAGATTAATTCCGGAGTAGAAGCAGTTACCATTACTGAAGAGGTAATAGTTATTTCTTACATCATTGGGGGAGGAGCTATATACCCCCCGGTAAAGGGTATCGTCAGTACCGCCGAGACTGAATTCCTCCCTGATTACAGGGCTATAGCTGTCGGACAGACAGTACCAGCCTACCAGAGTTTTCTTCACCATACCCGAAAGGTCATAGTCAATCACTGCATCCCTGGAATAGGAATTGTCTGCGATACTGATCGCCTTCCCTATCGGATAAGGATATCTGGTAATTGTGCCCTCATTGGTCTTCGTCAGATAATTGGTGGTGTAGGCCTCATCTGATCTAAGGTCATTGCTTTTTTCCCCAACTATATCTCTATAAATCATTTTGTAGCCCGAGCCTATAGCATTACGGTTAATGTAATTGTAGGTATAGGTATACTCTGCAGGTCCGGAACCATGATTGATAAAGCTGTAGTAGTTCGTGCTGTAATAGAGCTTCTGTCTGTCATAGCCCAAAGCATTCTTCGTATAGATGACTCCAAGGTTCCTTACTATCTCATCCTTAATATTTGCTGCCGCACCATAGGTGTTATCAATCTCATCTGTAGGATTATCCAGAATTAACAAATGATACTTTGATAGTTTCCCTGTCGACTCCGGATTTGCCGATGAATAAGGGACATTGGGCGGTAGGAATAAGGCTTCATATTCAGCGACGGTCATGGAATCAAACTTAAGGCTATACTGATCCAGCTTTCCCTCTCCGGCCACCTGATACATTAAGGTGGTCAGATTATTCTCTGTATTGACCTTTAGGTTATAGCTGCCGGAGTTATCCCTGATCTGAAGGATGTTCAGGGTCTCCTTATTGGTATGAGAGACATAACCTGTTATACAAGCACGGATATTCGGGTTGTCCGCCCGCTCCACCAACAGCTTCCACTGGTAGACTCCATTCAGGTCGGGTACCCTATAGCTGAGCATACGGGAGTTGGTGCTTAATAATATGTTCTGCCAATTGGAGCCGTCTCTTGATGTAATATTGATTCGGTCGGTTGCCTCAAAGACGCCATCTGCATCCCGGTCCACATAGAAGAAGGCATTATACCTGTAGTAATTGGGCATGTCTGTCCAAGGATATAAGACAAATTCAATATCCAACTCGGCGGTCTCAAGCGGAGCTCCCCCTGTGCTAGCCGGTGATATCAGCGAAATCCTGGGTTTTGTTACGGTCAGACCTTCTGTAAGCTTATTCTTAAAGACAGTCTCCCCTTTATTGGCAAGATTTAAGAGCTTATAGCTGCTTACGCCTTTACAATCATATACAAAGGAATAGATATTGCTATCTGACTTCACTCTTCCGTCTGAAAGGTTAAGTCCATACAAATAGGAATCCAGTACAATCGGATATCCGGCTTTTAAGAAGTCGGTCAATTCATTCATCTTCTGCTCACTGATATCATTGTTCTGGTAACGGACGATGGGACCGCTGTCCCCTGCCAGCTTCATCTGGTCGCCAATCGCCATATAAAAATAACTGTCTAAGCTGTTATCATTAAAATCTGTCTTATTGTTATAGATATGAAACCTATTATAGCTGATACCGCTATGAACAGCACTCCCCATAAAGATCATATCATAATTGGAATTAATGTCCTCCAGACTACCATTAAACTGGGTACTGGTCATATTTATGATCTGAACCTCATAATCGGACAGGATGTCGCGGATCGCTGCTTCAGACTGAATGAAATAAGCGGTTGGCTGAATATTCAGTACTCGTTTATAGGAGCGTATGTTGCTGCCCGAGCTGCCATCCTCCGGAATTACGCCGGGATCATCAGGAAGATCCTCCGGGGCATCCGGAGCTCCTTCCACATCTCCTCCGTCTGGATATGACACTCCTCCGGTATCACCATAGCCGCTGCCTCCTCCGGTGATTATCTCTCCCAATTCATATCTTGGAAGATCGATCTGTTGCCCATCCTTATCAACGACTTTCACTATATCGATAAACCTTTGCCCCAGGATACGGCCGATATCTCCGAATAGGGTGAGAACATTATCTGTCAGGGTATTCTTTTCAGTGTGATTGACCAAATCCGCATGATAAATTCCCATCTGCCTAAAATTTGCAACAGGAAATTGTACCATTTGACCTTCCGCATTCAAGCCCCAGGGAAGGAAGGTGTTACCATTCCAATACAGGGCAAGATCACTACCGGCACTATAGCTGGCCTGCGGTCTGACAAAGCTCCCTGTCGTCCCGGTAGGAGACACACTCGTCGCTACGTTTCGGGCCTTGATACGATTGGCTTCCTGTGTGGTTTCCGGATTCATAAAGGAGTTATAGAAATCTATCTTATTCCTTTGGTAGATCATGATGTAGAGCTTAGCCATATTAATGGAACTGGCATCCTTATCAGCACCCCAGTCACTGTAGTTTACCCCTAAATTAATCTCTTTCCTGTAAGGGTTGTAGGGTGTATTATTATTCCCATCCGAATTTCCCATTGCATTAAAAAATAAGGTGGAATCTACGACTGCTGCCGCTTTCTTACAACCGATACCGGCAATCTTCTTAAAGAGCTTCTCGGTCACCGTCCAGTTAATATCATGCTTTGCAAAATTTAACTCATTCTTTACTCTATTTGTGTCATAATCATACTTACTACTGCTTGGCAACGCTAAGCCTTCATAACTATACTTTTCATATAAGCGTATATAAAGCTCATCGTGCATATAGTCATTGATATAGATCAAATCTGCCTTATCAATCAGATCCTGTTCATTGTGAAGGTTCGCATTCAGTTCATCCGGGGTTACTGTAATCACCCTGACAGGGTAATTATTGGCCAATGCAGCCGGAATCCCCAGAGTAAAACGCTTGAACCACTCATTATTAACGATTCCAAGCCGAGCACTGATATAGATTCTTTTTTTGACTTTCTGCCCATGAACCCAGATTCTGCTCCTTCCTCCTACTGTCTCCTCTGAGAAATTCGCCTTGCTTAAAGCGCTGTTATCTTCAACAAATCTGTAATTACCTCCCCAATCTTTCAAATACTCGAAGGTCATGGCGTTTTTGATCTCGATATAATTCCCACCACTCTGAGCAACATATCTGATATCGTTATAGCCGTAGTCTCCCGAATTATCCTCTACGATCCTATAATTACTGAGCATATAGTACTTACCGTTATCATCCTGCTCAAAGATCACATCATAGGACCCATGGCCGGGATCCAAGAAAAAGACATCTCTTTCCGCATCATAATCATAGTCACCGGTCTTATCGTCCGATGCTGTGACGCAGTAAGGTTTATACTTCACATTCCTGCTAAAGATCAGACTCTCATCCTCCGGAAGCTGATCCGTAAAATAAGCAATCACGTTCTTTCTCAGCATAGGCTCATTATAGTATCGGCCATATTCCTTATCCAATCGGGCATTCGCCGGTAAAACTGCTTTGTGGGTACCCGTTCCCTCAGCTACCGGTTGATATACTGTCTTGTTCCTCGCAACAGTATATAAATCTGGTCCCGAGCCAGAGCCTGTATTTTCAAAGTAACCATTTATCCTTACCTCGGTGAAGGCGACCCTCCAGTCGAAATTCGTCTGTCCAGCAGGTATTTGATCCGCCATCACATAGGAAGGAAAGAACTTATGAGCGCCCCACACATGGGAGAAATTACCGGAGCCGGAATTATAGTCAAACAGCTCGTCATCCACCGGTTCCTGCCCATCAATCAGATAACCCAGCTCACCCATCCCTTTATAAGGCATGATCTCCAGGATGGTAAAGCCGTCAAACTGGGCTCCTCCACCCTCGGACCATTCTGCTTCATCCGCTGCTCTTGTGGTATTCTCCATGAATCCCGGTATTAACAGGGAGATGCTGAGAATGAGCGACATAAGCAAGATCCCCTTTAATATATTCCTCATGGTTAACACCTCCTGACTTGTGATATCACAGTTACTTCGGCTGCTGGCATCAATGCCATGCCCCCGGCTCCTTATTCCGCATTTCGCATCTTCATGGTCTTCTTCACATTGTAGCTATCGTTTCCCAGCACCAGAAACAGTTCAATCGTGGCTGAGTTATTCGCATTCTTCGTTATCATCAGTCGATCAATATATTCCGCCAGAAAGTGGTCCTGAAGGCTATAAGCCACTGTTTGACCTTCCGCAAATCCACCGGTCTGGACCTGATAGAGCTTATCCTCATTGCTGTCAAATATTAGGGTATAAAACTCATTGTTGTTACAGCTGAAGGTATATCGGATTACTCCGGTTACCGGGTCCGGTACACCTGTGGCAGGATACACTTCCATATCCTTGGCCTTCATAACGATATTACTGATATGGTTTATCGTTGTCTGGGCCTCTATCTGCAGATTCACTTCATCGGAAGTCCGCTGAAAGCTCTTCGCCACCCCATTAATAAAGAACATAATCATTCCCAGTACAATGGCAGCAATCATCATGGCAATTACCAGCTCTATTAAGGTTGCTCCTCTGTTATCTTTGGACAGATGCAATCGCATTCACCTCATTATTCAATATAGTACTTCCCCGTTGCTTCAACAAGATGTATTGCGTAGGTACTTCCTGCCGAGGATACTTCGATCCGCCTGATGATCTCACCCTTTGAATTGGGCGCAAAACCTCCGGTATCCTTCCGAAAGCAAAGCTCAGCTGTCACAGGTTCAGGTCCGGCACTGATGAGCCAGGTCGTACCATCATTCCTTGTGTAGGTAATCTGCCCCTTTACCAGCTTCAGCTTCTCCCTTCCCAGCTCCAAAGTACCGGATTTTATGGTCAGATAATAAGAGCCTCCGTCTTCGGAAATAATCAGATCAGTGGACTTGCTCTTAGTCATATTCTCAATCTGGACAGAGTCCAGCATGGAAGCAATTCTTCTGACCGTACTTTTTGCAGTACCCAGCCCCAGCATATTTGCACTGATAAAGGATCCTGCCGATATGACACCAATGATTGCCATTACAATAATCAATTCCACTAATGTAATGCCTTGATTGTTCCTCATACGCTTCTAAACCACCTCTCTGAAGCGTTAATTTATTCGCCAATTATTATAAGTAATCATAGCTGACAGATCTACGGTTCGGGCATCGATTGCCCCATCCGAGCGATAATGAATCGTCATCGTTGCATTCTTAAACAGGTGCCGCAGGGTGGCAGCATGATTCTGAAACAAAGCCTCGATGACAGGATCATTCACTGCCGTAATACTGCTTCTCTGGCCCAAGGAAATATTGCCGCTTGCAGCCAGGCAGCCGTTTACTGTGACCTGATCTGATAAGGTAATATCAGCCGTCGTGCCGGTAGTTGATCCCAGAGCGATTACCAGCCCATCCACCTGAATACCGCTGTTGATCGTGATGTCTCCGCTCGCTGCCAATATCCCATGGAAGCCCGTATTCACAGTAACCGGACCGTTAACGACGATGAGATTGGTTCCGCTTGCATCGATATCAGCGGAATTTATGACCGTAGGCCCATCATAGTATTTGACCAAGGTATCTCCGGCTAGCACTGTAATACCTGCAGGATTGAGAACGGCTCCGACTGTAGGATCTGTTTCCTGATAGAGTCGGCTGCTATCCATGGATAATAAGTGGCTGACTTTCGAATAGAGACCGGGCAGCATGCCTACTCTTAAGCTGGGAAGCCCTGCCTTCGCAGTATAGATCTGATGATTTAATAGCTTACTGCTTAACTCACTATCCAGAAGGAAATCTGTAGTATATCCCTTACTCATTCCGGCTTCCAGACTGACAGTTGAGCCATCATAGGCCATACGGTTTCCGACCGTATAGACCTCCTTCGTCGGATCCGAGGCATTCGGCAGAGTAACCTCTCCCAGCTTGAAGGGATCCAGCAGATTTAAAGCATTCGGATACTCTGTCACAAACTTCTCCAGATATTCATCCGCCTTTTTACCACTGGCCAGGTTCAGATAATAATAACGGAGCAGAGAATCCGTATCAGCCGGATTCGTAAGCTTTGATGCAATCTTATAGGAATGCGCCGGCTCCACATAATCAGCATAAACGATTGGGGAGGCTTCTAAATCAAAGTCCACCCGGGGCAGACCGAACGCGCTGATATCCGCATTAGTAACAGGATTACGCTTAATCAAATCGATAAAATTACCGGGAATGAGATAAGCCCTTTGGTTGCTCTTGAAAGCGATGGACTCTCCGGTCATAATATCCTCTTCTATGCCCATACCGTCAGGAGAGATATTTGCCCTGCCTGCAAGGATGAGAGAATCCAGTTCGGACAGATCCATGGAGGATCCGGTTCCGTTGATTATGATAGAGCTGCCCTGTGCCGTATGGGCAGCGGAATATCCCACATAGGCTCCCTTTAGCTTCACACTGCTGAAGCTGCCCTCCAGGGTCAGATCATCCTTGATGAAGCAAATACCGTAGATATCCAGGGCTGTCGGGAGAAAGGCTTCATATACCATGCTGTCCAGCGTGGTAGCTGTCTGCAGCTCATCAGCCCATACCACGGCAGGCTTACTGTCTATTCCGGTGCCTGATCCCCTGATCATGAGCTTTCCCGTATCCTCCACCTTAATCGTGCCTCTGGTAATGACCAGATCGGAAGTGAGGTTAAGGGTATGATTCTGCATATTGAGCCCATCCACAGTGATGCCTGCTCCGGCATAAACATTTCCCCATATATGACTCTCACCATTGGCCTGTTCTGACAGGATGAGGCCATCCGCAGCCAAAGCATAATTGCGGAAGGGCCGGTCCAGGGTGTAGACCGTCTCCTCTGTCTGCGCCACATCGTCAAAAGTAAAATCGGGCAGAGTGATTACGATATCCGTGGTAATTGAGGTCTCATAATCATTCTTTAACATACTGACCCGGATATCCTCGATGGTAACAGTACTGCCGTCAGAATAGATCGGCAGATGGGTCTCATCCCTTCCGATCGATACGGTCAAGACTGCACCGGCCGGCGGAGCGGACAGATAGGTCTGAAAGATATCATCTCCCTTTTCCTTTACCGGGGTTCCCGACCATAGCTGTTCCTCTGTTTCGGTATCAACGTCTCCGAGATATCTGACGATTGCAACACTGATCTGCTGCTTGATATAAGTATTTTTATCCACCTGATTCGGGTACCGGAAGAGGAAATCAGCAAAATTGCTGATTACCTTGGTTGCATAAACCTCCTGGATACTGGTCGCAGCGATCTCTGCAATACCGGTCCGGATCTCCTCCATGGCAACCTCACAGGTATAGAAGTTCTCCTTAGACTTACTCTCAATGATCTTCATCTGAAGATTTGTCATAGTAACAGAAAGGATCATGGACCCCAATATTCCGACAAAGGCAATGCATATGATGACAGTAAGCAGTGTTGAGCCCTGATTATTCAGTTTTCTATGCCTTCTTCTCATACTGCTCCCATCCTTTCCTATTCTTCCATGGTACCTTCTAAGGTATATTCCACCTCTTTATACATCTGATTTAGGTATGGCGTATCCACATACTTGCAGATGTCTATCTTAACCTGATATATTCTGTCCTTAGGCTGTGTTCTGATTATGTTACTATTTACTGTACCTTGCCCGGCCTCAATCGCACCATCCACATAGGAATGGAAAAAGAGTATGTCGGTATACGCCGAGATGTTGCCTCCCTCTCTGGATATGGTGATCGGATTGGTGACTGTTCCCTGCTTTGCTACATAGAAGCTTACAGGATTGGCAGCATCCATATTGCGAAGCAATGCTGTGTCCGCCTGATGCACCGCCTGAAATTCGGAAGGCGTATAGAACAGATATACATTCTGAACCGGCTTGGCATAAGTCTTCACAGAAATAGAATGGACAATAGAAGACTGTACGTTATCTTCCCCGATCTCCTGCGGAGCTTGGGGTCCCTTGGGCCAGGCACAGTTGTACTCAAGCTCATAAGTAACCGTCTCCATATTTACCGTAACTCTCATGGTTTTCGTTATGATCTGCCTAAGATATCCCTGGTCAAAATAATATAGATAATCTCCCTTACCGGGCAGAGCAGCATAGCTTTCCAAGGTAGGCTCGGTCGGCATCGGCGGGTCTGCAGGTCTGGGAGTTTTAAGAGCATTTTCTTCAATGATATCCAGATAGCGGTTATAATCTGTCAGATAGCTCTGGTATTCCGGGGATTGCTCCAGCTTCCTCTGAGCATAAGCCCTTCCCCATTGACCAAAGGAGGTAAGCGCATGCTCGTCGTAAGCAGTAGCCTCACCGCTTTCAGAACCGCTTGAGAATAAGAGGGCATTCATCTTCCCATCCAGATTAATCGGCTCCGGCATAGGATAGCTATTCATCTTTCCTGCAGACTCATCCTTATAGCTTAAGGGGTCTATGGTAATAAAGGCATGATAGACAGAACCTCCTGCCTGTATGCCATTGATCGCGAAATAATAGTCTGTCTGCTCTCCCGGCGGAGGAGTATCCTGCAGAACACCATCCTCATAATATAAACGGCTTACACCGCCGCTAATGCTCTCCGATATCAGCTCAAAAGGTCTGGCTCCGGTGAACTGCTCCAGAATTGCAGTCATATCAGAGGCCTTCAACCCCTCCAGAATACTGGCAGCGAGGTTACTCTGTATCTGAAGCCTCTCCGCCTTCTTGTTCATCTGCGTGGACCGAAAGAAATTACTCATCAAAGGGACCATAACGATTACAAGAATTGCGATGCTGATTAAGAGTTCAACCAGAGAAAAACCCCGGTTATTCAGCCCCTCTCCTGTTTTCTTGCACTTCTCCCTTTTCATTTTCTGGTCTTCCTTTCAAGCATGGGGATCCTAAGTCTGCGGGTTCTGATTCGTGATCCGCTGTCATTCCGCCTCGGGATCCGCAGCTGCATTTTCTTTGTTCTTGCCTGCACCAAAGATGTTATCCGTACCGATATCTATCTTATCAAAGGAAGGCTCCTGATACTCCTTACCGGTACCTGTCAGCGCAAATCTCTTTAAAACCAGATTCCCGGCCAGGATTCCGCTGATATTATCGGCACTTACGGATACACTGTCAACGATGGTATGGTCAGGATAGTTTCCGATATAATCCATCATATCCTTAAAGCCCTGATAATCCGTAACAAAACTCATGCTTAAGGAACTCACGGTAGCAGTCATGACAGCCTGTTGGTCTGTGCCTGCCTTGCTCTTATCCTGAGCAACAGCATTGCCGGAAGTGCCTTGGTTACCGGCTTCCGCAGCTCCTTGACCTGCTCCATCCGCTTTTTCCTTTGCCGGAAGGATGGTTCTGAAAAATTCCGTGTTATCCGAGGGGATTACAGAGGAGGTCTTCACCTTGAGCTTCTTTTCCATCTGCTCTACAAACAGAAAATTATCCTCATTACCGATATAGACCGGAAAGCTGTCAATGATCTTCTGCTTTTTCTCATTGACTTCCGCGATCCGCTCTCTTACACTATCCTCTTCCTTGAGCATCCGCTCTCTTTCCTGAATCGCTACCTTGGTCTGCTCTACCTCCAGATAGCTGTTATCCGTCTTCTCAACATAGCTCTCATATAGATAGAAATAAGAGAAGATAAAGATGCCCAAACTGATGAAATTTATAATAAGCTTGACCTGCTTCCCGCTTATTGTGCCTTTCTTCTTATCCTTCTTGATATCCATATTACCCATATCTTATACCCTTCCTTTATCGGCTGATCTATTCCGCATAGGTACACAGAATCGTGAAGCTCACGAGAGAAATACCATCCTGCTCTACCACTGATATACCTGATATCTCCACATTTTCCTTGAAATAATCAATCCCCTTCAGCTGTCTGTAGATCACTGCCACCAAGGCATTCGGTCCTATATCCCCTGCCGTGGCTGTTACACTCATGGTCACAGCCCGGTCGGTAAATTGCATGCTATGAATGACCGTTCCCTTCGGGAGCTTGTTCTCAAGTTCAGCTATGACATCAGTAATATAATCATTGTTGCTCTTGGTCTTGCTCTCCAGCTCCTCCAGATTCGCCAGCTCCTTCAAAGCGGTTTCGTATTCCTCATGCGCACCGCTTAAGGCGGGTAAGGCATTATACTCCCCTTTGATCTGATCAAGCTCCTCCTTGGCTACCTGATAATCGGTGAAGCCCACATAAACCGTTCCGGCAGATCCTGCCAGACAGACCATACAGAAGACGATGGTTCCGATAATGGCACTCCGTTTCTGCCTCTTTAGGGCAAATTCCATGGGGACAAAATCCACCGGCTTTATCACTGCACCCACGCAGCTGATAAAATCACTGGGATTATTGCGATAAGCGGCAGCCTTCTTCTTGGCACTGAAGGAATGCAGCTTCTCCATGTTCTTGTGCGTGATACCGATCTCCTTCGTAAAGAAATCCTCGATTCCCTGAATATGAACACCGGAACCGGTCAGATAGATGGTATCAATATCGATCTGTTTATGGTTTGATTTATAGTAGTCCAGCATTCTGGCAATACTGCTTGCCAAAATGTGCAGGGAATCCCGGATATTATTCTTGGCAAATAGTTCAGGATCATTTGCCTGCGGGTTCAGGTCGGACAGGATCTTGATATATTCGCTGGCCGCAGCCGCCTCTCCCTTAGTCCAGAAGGCCTCCAGTTTAGGGGCATCTCCCTTATCTGACTCCAGGGAGAACAGATTCTTGGAATGCAGGAGTTGTATGGCTTCCTCTGGGGTTTTCACGCCGAAGCATTCCTGCTCCATCACTGTCTCCACCAAGGTAGTCAAGCCGTAACTAACCGTCCTCTGCAAAATCAATACATCATCCCTGAGAATACTGATCAGGGAGTCCTTCTGATTGATCTGCACGAATACATTTGTTCCTCTCTTTCCCTGACGCTGGATCGCCTGATAGCTGCTGTTACCGGAGCAATCGATGGCAACGATATCCAGATGCAGCTGCTTGGCAAAGCTGTAATAATTCTTGATCAGGGTTGAAGGCGCAGCAAATACGGATATGCGCATACTCTTCTTGGCATGATCCGTACGATTTTCCTTTTTATCCTCATTATCCTCATCCTCGGAAGCGTTCAGCTGTCTGGCTTCCATCAGCTCCATATTCTCTGCGATGATCTCAGTCTGGCTTTTCTTCTTCTGTGCTTTCCTTTCCTTCTTCTCCAGCTTATCCTGCTTCTTCCTATAGGCCTTCTCCTTACGGTCAGAGCTTAGCTTCTCCAGTATCTGATAAGAAAGGATATAATCCTTCAATTCAATCGGAAAATATTCCGTCGCCCCGGTCTTAATGATCTCCATGATCCTCTTTTCCTTAACCGGAGGAAGGATTACTTCCCTGTTGGCAATCTTACTGGAGTTGACGGAGAAGATCACCTTATAGGATTTCATCTTGTTGGCCTTCAGCTGATTCTTCAGCTCTTCACCGAAGCCGGCCTTATCTCTGATGTAGCCGTCTTCAATCGTATTCGGCGGAGTAGGAAAAGAGATGCTCCGATATACCCGAATCCCCTTATTCTTATAGTTCTTCCTATAGGAAACCTCACATACCTTGGTAATGTCCGTTCCGATTACGATACTCAATACTTTCTTAGCCATACTGCTCCCTCACTACGATGAATTAATAAATAAAGAATGTGCCCAAATACCAGGTTACAATCTGATCTCCAAATAGCATAGCAATTGTTATTCCAACAGACAGGTAAGGACCAAATGCTAATATTCTGTTCAGATGATTAAGTCTCATGCGAATCGGATGAATGATGGCAGCCAATACACAACCAATAAAGAAGGCCAAAAGAATGAGCTCCCATCCCAGCAGCAAGCCGGCACCTGCCATCAGTTTAATATCTCCTCCACCGATTCCTCTGCCCTTAGAAGCATAAAAAAGAAGTAATAAGAAGGAACTGACTGCAAAGAATCCTATGGCATGATCTAACATCATCTCCGTATTTCTTCCAAACCAGAAATACTGAATCAGTGCTGCAGCAAGTCCCATGATCATGATAAATATGTTAATACCAACCGGTATAATATTCGTTCTGAAATCAATTATACTAAGTACGATGAGTGCCGAAATGACCAAGCAATAAACGACGTTAAGCAGGATAATATGTGGTGCACTCCAGCCGAATAAATAAAAAACAAGCACATAAAAGAAACCGTTCAGTGCTTCAATGATCGGATATTGAATTGAAATTTTCGACTTACAGGTCCTGCATTTCCCCAGTAAAAAGAGATAACTAAATACAGGTATGAGTTCATACCATTTTAACTGAGTATTGCAATTAACACAATGGGATCTTCCGGTAACAATACTTGACTCTTCCGGGATACGAGATATACATACATTTAAAAAACTTCCTATTAATAAGCCATAAATAAGTGTAATTCCGTAAACGAAGTAATCATTCATATCAATTCCACCTTTAGACTTTTGAAATACCATCAAACAGGGCTAAGCCCTGTTTGATGGTTAGTATTAAAGATATTACTAAATATACTTCTTGATATTACCGAAGATCAGCTGTACTCATAGTGTATGCTGCTACATTGGTACCCTCGTAGCTAAAGCTTACAGAAAATTCTCCGGCTGCGGCATCTGTTATTCTTACAAAAATTCTGGCAGCATGATCATCCGCTAAATTAGATTGAAATCTGATGGAATCACCTAAGGTAGCGATAATCTCATTTGCAAGCATGTCAGGAGCATCCGTTGCAGCTGGTGTAGAGACTCTATTATATTCGTCAGTACCTCTTGCAGGATCACCTGACATAACACGATTATAGAAAATGTCTAAAATATCAACACCAGGAGCTGCTGACCAATCATATGTCGGATTTCCGGTTCCATTCGTAGCAGCGATATCAGTCCGAATGGTATCATCCAGTAATGCCAGCTTTACTGCTGTAAATACTGCATTCGGTATTTCTCTGTCGTTTGACTGTCTAGCCTTATCAATGTACTGTGTCAGTCTGGGTGTCAAGGTAACCGCTAAGATGGCCATGATAGCCATAACCACGATCAGCTCGACAAGGGAAAATCCTTTGTTGTTCTTTCTTAACTTTTTCATTCTCTTCTCTCTCCTATTCATTTCATATGATTTGTTTTATTGTCAAAACGGAGCTTTCTTGTTTTGTGATTAGTAACGATCTGCTTCCGTCTTAGGACCATGAGCATTAATATCTTAAACTATTCTATTCCGACTCCGGGATCTCCTCCCCCTAAGAAGGAATCCATCTGGTCGTACATGGACATCATCGGTTGAAGGACAGCTATGATCAAAGCACCGACGACCAAGGCCAGGAAGATGATGATGACCGGCTCCAAAGCTGCTGTCATGCCTTGGGTAGACACCTCCACCTCCTCATCATAGTAATCTGCGATCTTTGCCAGCATCTGCTCCAGCTTACCGGTATCCTCACCAATCTTAACCATATGGTAGACCATCGGTGGAAATATTTTGCTGGCCCATAAGGGAACTGAAATGGGAATACCTCTGGCTACCTCTTCCCTGGTGTCCATCAGCAGCTTCTTGATGATGATGTTATCCATGGTTCTGGCAGTAATATCAATCGCTTCCATCAAGGGAATACCGGCTGCCAGCAGAGTACTCAAGGTTCTGCTGAATCTGGCACTGGCAGTCTTTACCCTCAGCTTACCGATCATGGGAGCCTTAAGGGACAGTCTGGCAAATAACACCTCACCCCGATAGGTATTCTTAAAGGCAATGATTCCGGCGATGATCAGTAAGATGACACCAAGGATAAGATACCACTTGCTTGTTATAAACTTACTTACTTCCATGATGGCTAGGGTCGCAGGAGGCAGCTTCATATCCATATCTTCAAACATCTTCATGAAGTTTGGAATAACGACTACTACCATTAAGATCAGTACCGCCACAGAGATCAGGCCCAGTGCCATCGGGTAGACCATGGCCTTTTTCAGCAGGGCCTTCAGCTTGGCCTCCTTCTCAAAATGGACTGCCATTCTCTCCAATGAGGTCTCCAGATTACCGGAGACCTCTCCGGCCTCCACCATGTTGATTAAAATAGGCGGGAATATCTTCCCCTGATTTCGCATAGCATCGGCAAGACCCTCGCCCTTCTCAACCATGGTCAGAGTATTGGAGATGGCCTTCCTTAGGGTTTTATTCTCTGTTTGCTCCACCAGCATATCCAGTGCCGCAACAATCGGTACACCGGCTTGGAGGATACTGACAAACTGTCTTGCAAATATACCCAAATCCCTGGGCTTTACGGGATTTGTCAGCTGGATGTTAATATCACGCTGCAGAATGCCCAGCTGCTTAATCGTAACAGGGAACAAGCCTTCCGCTCTCAAGGTATGGAACACGCGGTTTTCATCCGGCGCTTCCATCTTGCCCTTTCTTTCTTTGCCCTCTTCATCTATGGCAACATAAGCATAACCGGCCAAAGGAATCCCCTCCTAACTATAGCATCTTCCGCTCCATGGTCACGATATCCTGTGAGAATGCCAGCGCCTGTTCTCTGCTGATCGCTCCCTTCAGATACAGGTCAAATATCGCATCATCCATGGTCTGCATTCCCAGCTTCTTATTGGTTTGGATAAAGGAGGCAATCTGATGATTCTTACCCTCCCGGATCAGGTTCCGTATCGCCGGTGAGGTTAACATAATCTCAAAGGCAGCAACCCTTCCCTTATCGTCAATTGTCGGTATCAGCTGCTGGGAGATAACCCCCTCCAGTACGGAGGCCAGCTGGACCCGTATCTGTTGCTGCTGATGGGGCGGAAATACATCGATGATACGGTCTATGGTACTTACTGCGCCGATGGTATGCAGTGTGGAGAAGACCAAATGGCCTGTTTCGGCGGCAGTAATCGCAATCTCTATGGTCTCAAAATCTCTCATCTCCCCGACCAGGATGACATCCGGGTCCTCACGGAGCACCACGCGGAGCGCATTGGCAAAGGATTGAGAGTCGGTTCCGATCTCTCTCTGATTCACCACGGATTTCTTGTGGGAGTGCAGATACTCGATCGGGTCCTCCAGGGTGATGATATGGCAATTATAATAGCTATTAATAATGTCCAGTAGGGAAGCCAGCGTAGTAGACTTACCGCTTCCGGTCGGTCCGGTGACCAGCACCAGTCCCCTCTTCTTCTTTGTCAGTTCAACGACTGAGAGAGGCAAGCCCAGGACCTCCGGTCTGGGTATTGTTGTATTTATGATACGGATGACCAATGCCAGAGAACCTCTCTGCCGGAACACATTCACACGATATCTGCCTCTGGCCGGAATGGAATAGGAGAAATCCACTTCTCCCTTGGCTGCAAAGGTATCCAGCAGCCGCTCCGGTATGATCGGCATAATAATCCTTGCCGTATCCTCCGGTGTCATGCTGGGATAACCCATATCCACCAATTCCCCATGAATTCTGCACTTCGGTGATATGCCGACCGTCAGATGCAGATCGGATGCCTTCCGGTTCTGTGCGTCTATCAGCAGGTCATCTATTGTCAGCATCTGTCATACCTCCACCCTTCTATTCTACGCTTCCCCAGGCTTAATCATCTTCAATTGAGATTCTCATCAACTCTTCCACAGAGGTGATTCCGGCTAATACCAGCTCCATCGCCCTTACTCTTAAGGGCTTCATTCCCTCTGATTCTGCGATTTCTGCAATTGCATCGGTCGGCCATTTCTTACGGATGGCCTCTCTGACTCTGACTGAGGTCTGGAGAATCTCATATACTCCGATTCGGCCGTTATATCCGGTATCATTGCACTTCACACAGCCGACAGCCTCATAGATCTGTAAGGACTGAGTCGCAGGAAAACCGAGAATATGCTTCTCCAGTTCATTTGCTTCCCTCCTCCTCTTACAATCCGGACAGAGCTTTCTGACCAGTCGCTGGGCGATGATTCCTGCCAGAGCTTCCGATAAGAGATAGGGCTCAACACCCATATCAGTCATACGGGTAACCGTGCTGGCTGCCGAATTCGTATGCAGGGTACTGGCAACGAGATGGCCGGTAATGGATGCCCGCACCGCTATATCTGCCGTTTCCTGGTCACGGATCTCACCGATCATGATGATATCCGGGTCCTGTCTTAGGATGGAGCGAAGGGCTGAGGCAAAGGTAAGATTCACCTTGTCATTTACCTGTATCTGGTTTACTCCGGGGATATGGGCCTCCACCGGATCTTCTATCGTAATCAGATTGACCCCTTCCTTATTCAGGGAGGTAAGCATGGTATACAAGGTCGTTGA
>JAEZNB010000026.1 GCA_023441965.1 Bacillota bacterium | reverse complement strand
GTGGAGAATGTTCAACAGTTTGGAAGATATCGACCACTTAATTAAAAAACATGAGCAATATCGGCAGCAATGCTTAAACCTGATTGCTTCGGAGAATTACTCCAGTCAGACGGTTCGCAATTACCTTGCCTCCGATTTAGGAAACCGGTACGGGTGTTATGCTGGAGTGGATTTAGACGCCAGAGAATACAGGGGCAATCGATACATACAGGAGATTGAAGAGAAGACACAAAAACTGGTGGGAGAAATCTTCAAGGCAGATTTTGTAGACTTGCGGCCTGTCAGCGGTCATGTTGCCGGTATAGCAACGTTACTAGGGCTGCTGGCGCCCGGCGATCTTGTTTTAGAAATCCATCTGAGGGATTGGGGGCATGGTCTGGCGGAACTGATGGTGGAAGCCCCTCACTTTGGACAAACGCTGAGGTTTGACGCCATTCCCTTTGATGAAACCAGAAGGGTTGACCGGAAAAAACTGATGGGCAAAATGAAAGAATGCCAGCCGGCCATGGTTATTTTCGGAGGGTCCGGCATGTTATTTGCCGAACCGGTGGCAGAAATAAAAGCAGAGGCGGAAGAAATGGGAATTTTGGTGGCCCATGATGCCTCTCATGTTACCGGTTTAATTGCCGGCGGGGTTTATCCAAACCCCCTTGAACAGGGAGCGGACATTATGTTTGGCAGTACCCATAAATCCTTTCCAGGGCCCCAGGGAGGCTTTATTGCCACCCGAGATTTCAAGCTTTATGAGCGGGTTGGCAGGGTGCTGGCGTCGTTGGTTACCAGCCATCATCTAAACCGGCTGCCGGCCCTGGCCGCGGGGATGCTGGAGATGAAAGAATACGGCCGGGCCTACGGGGAGCAGGTTGTCAAAAATTCCAAAGCGCTGGGAAGGGCCATGGAAGAAGCCGGGTTAAGGGTCATTGGCGCTGGGAAAGGCTATTCGGAAACGCACCTGATTCTGGTGGATGTCAGCAGATATGGCAGCGGACTTCATATTTCCAGAGATCTTGAAAAAGCAGATATATTATGCTCGGATGACTTTGGCCAGTTGGACAAAGAGTTAAGAATCGGTACTGCCGAGGCCACGCGCAGAGGCATGAGGGAATCGGAGATGGCAAAGATTGCTGAATTTTTTAGAAGAGTCATTATTGATAAAGAAAATCCTGAACAGATAAAAACAGAGGTTAATCTTTTTGTCGGTCAATATTCAGGATGCCAATACAGCTTATAAGTGGCAATGAGATTAAAACAGCAAAGGGGGTTCGGGTGAATTTAAAAAGGACGGATCAATGAAATTATGTACGGCATCAAATAAGTAGAATGGAGAGGATCAAATGAAAAAAAGAATGCTGGTTGCTTTGCTGTTCACTCTTTTTACTGCTCTGCTGGTGGCAGGCTGTGGTTCCGGCGGTCCCGAAAAAGAAAATAATACGGCGAAAGCTGAAACGACCTTGGAAAAGGCTAAGAGCCAGGGCTTCATAACCGTAGGTTTTGCCAATGAGGCACCTTATGCCTATGCCACTCCGGACGGTAAACTCACCGGTGAGGCGGTTGAAATTGCCCGGGTGGCTCTGAACAATATGGGTATTAAAGAAATGAATGGTGTTCTTACCGAATTTGGATCTCTTATCCCCGGCTTGAAGGCCAACCGATTTGATATTATTACGGCCGGCATGTACATCACGAAACCCCGCAGCAACGAAGTGGAGTTTGCTAACCCCGAGTATACCATTGGCGAAGCCATCGCCGTAAAGGCGGGTAATCCTTTAAACCTGCACAGTTATAAAGATATTGCAGCCAATGCTCAGGCAGAAATCGGAGTTATGGCCGGGGCGGTGGAATTTGATATGGTTGTAAAATCCGGTGTGGCCAAAGAGCAGATTGTAACCGTACCGGATCAACCTGCCGCTTTAGCCGCCCTCCAGGCGGGGAGGGTTGACGTGATCACCATGTCCGGCCCCGCGCTGCAAACCATGTTAGAAAATGCCAAGGACTCTAAAATTGAACGGGTTATGGATTTCACCCAACCGGTCATTGACGGCAAGCCGGCCCAATCCTACGGTGCCGCTGCCTTCCGAAAAGAAGACAAAGAATTTGTTGAAGCTTATAACCAGGAATTAGAAAAAATGAAGCAATCCGGACAGCTTTTGGAGATTCTAAAGAAATTTGGCTTTACCGAACAGGAATATCCCGGTGATATCACGGTGGAAAAAGTGTTGGCCAACCAATAAGCAAAATTTCCGGAGGTATCCTGGATATCTCCGGAAAACTCTAAACTTGTCCAAACCCTCTCAGAGGAACTTTAGATGGGGCTAGTTGGTGAAAGGAGGGTGATGATCATTTTCGAGCTGCTGCCGGGATTACTGCCCGGCGTACGTATCACTTTGTTGCTGACCGTTTTGTCGGCGTGCATGGCCTTTATCATCGCCTTTATCATCGGGTTTGCACGTCTTTCCAAAAAACCAATTATCCGATTTCCGGCAACGGTTTTTGTGGAGTTTTTCCGGGGTACATCCCTGCTGGTGCAATTGTTCTGGGCCTATTTTGTATTACCCTTTTTCGGTGTGGAATTAACGGCCATGCAGGCCGGGGTGCTCACTTTGGGTTTGCACTATGGCGCATACTCCTCGGAAATTGTACGGAGTTCAATAGAAGCCAT
>JAEZNB010000115.1 GCA_023441965.1 Bacillota bacterium | reverse complement strand
GCCAGCGTATCGCGCGCAGGTCGAGGTTGTTGGTCGGCTCGTCCAGCAGCAGTATGTCCGGCCTCGCGAACAGCGCCTGCGCCAGCAACACCTTCACCTTGCGCGAGCCGTCGAGTTCCGCCATCTGCTGGTCGTGGTATTCTGACGTGATGCCAAGGCCGTTGAGCAGCGTCTCCGCATTGTATTCCGCGTTCCAGCCGTCCATCTCGGCGAACTCGCCCTCCAACTCGCCCAGGCGTATGCCGTCCTCGTCGCTGAAATCCTCCTTGGCGTAGAGAGTCTCCTTCTCCTGCATCACCTCATACAGTCGCGCGTGCCCCATGATGACCGTTTGGAGCGCCGTATATTCATTGTAGGCGAAGTGGTCCTGCTTCAGCACCGCGAGGCGTTCACCCGGCGTAATGGATATCATGCCGGTGCTCGGTTCTATCTCGCCGGACAGTATCTTCAAAAAGGTGGATTTCCCGGTGCCGTTCGCTCCGATTACACCATAGCAGTTGCCCGCGGAAAACTGTACATCCACGTCCTTAAACAGCGTCGTTCCGCCGTATTGCAGGGATACTCCCTGTGCGCTTATCATTTAACCTTTGTGTCTCCTCTTGAGTTTTAGGAAGCCGTCTTCAAGCCTGTCGTCCGCCAGCCCCAAACCAGTATACCCTATATTGTCAATTATGGCTATGCGCAGTTTTAATATCTGATTGCGGCGTTGCAGCGGGGATAATATAATATAGCCGACTACCTAAAAAGGGGATTTGGGATGAAGCGTTTCCTCAGTTTTGTGGAGATCCAGACCAAGATAACGAGCGTGTTTGCGTTCCTGATGACGATCGCGTACCTTTGGGCGAAGGGTTATGCGATAAGATGGGGCGCGACGGCGCTGTTCTTTGCCGCGATGCTGCTGTTCGACCTCACCACCACCGCGGTCAACAACTACATGGGCAGCAAGTCACATGGGGAGACGCCGCATT
Organism: Bacillota bacterium; assembly: GCA_023441965.1. Taxonomy (GTDB): domain Bacteria; phylum Bacillota; class Clostridia; order Lachnospirales; family Lachnospiraceae; genus Mobilitalea. Next base: position 2,375 of record JAEZNB010000115.1, on the reverse strand, counting down.
ACAGCAAAACAGCAGGTCTGCTCATCATAGCGGCGCTATTAGCGCTCAGCGTGGCGGGCGGGCTCACGCTCGTTTTCATGACGGACATCGTGGTGCTGCTGGCAGGCGGCCTTTGCTTCCTGTTCGGCATACTGTACTCATACGGCCCGATACCCATATCCGCGACGCCGTTCGGAGAGGCGCTGTCCGGACTGTTCTACGGCCTGTTCATCCCCTTCCTGCTGCTGCACATCAACCTGCCCGCAGGCTCGCTGCTGGCGCTGTCGCTCGTGGGACAGACGCTGCACATATCCACCAACCTCATCATACTGCTGCATCTGCTGCTGCTTTCGGTGGTGCCGGTGCTGACCACGGCGAACATCATGCTGGCTAACAACATCTGCGACATCGAGCGCGACAAAATATCCGGGCGGCATACGCTGCCCCAATACCTCGGGCGCAAATCGGTGTATCTGTTCGCGGGGCTGTACTACCTGTGCTACGCCGCCATCATCGTGATGATCGTGGCGGGTGTCGTCTCCCCCATCTGCCTGCTGTCGCTGCTGACCATTATCCCCGTTCAGCGCAACATCAATAAGTTCTTCGCCGAGCAGGTGAAGGCAAAGACGTTTGTGGTGTCCGTTCAGAACTACGTCATCATCATGGGCGCGCTGACGGTCACGATATTTTTGGGCGGGGTTGTGGGGTGAGGGCAGGGTTGATCTGACGATTGAACCTCAGGATGCAACGGCCAACGCGCATCATCTATTAGTTTAGACAACCAAATAAGGATTCTATCGGGACTTCTTGAGTTTATAGAGTTAATTTTTATGATTTATGCTTATCGTCCTTCCCAAATATCACATCTTTGAAAATGCAGTCTATATATTTTAGCCAAGCTGTAATTCTTTTCTCACCCGCACAAACCGGTAGTATTTTATCTATTACAAGATATTTAGATATTAAACTTGCAATTACATATTGCAAAACTTCAATAGGATTCTTTTCTTCTAAAAAAGGTGACATTTTTCCTGCATGGACAAAATTATTTCTCTTAATATATAAGTCATCAATCAATTTTGCAGTATCATAAATTGAGACACCACGTGTATCAACTAAACGAGGTATTATTGCACTCAATCTTAATCTTTTTTCATTTTGATCTTCCGTTAACAAAGATTCCGCAGCAGCAAAGAAAATCAACAAAGCCAATGTATCATCTCCAGGGAATTCTCTTTGTCGCAATGCTTGATTAAATAATATCAGAGCGTTATGAAATTTATTATTCAGTAAATCTGTATCATTACTGATAACAAAATCATTATATAACTTTATTAGTTTTTCTTGATACCTTCCTTCTGCTAAAAAATTAAGATCGATTCTACAGTAGAGATCGTCCCACCAATTTCCATGTCCACATCTCCAACTATCCGCAGATAAAATTGCTACATGATGGTTTAGATCATAGGGTACAACGGAGTGGGTGATAAAAATGTCATCATGGAAACCTTCACTATAATGTATTAATTTCAATATATATACTAAATGTTTAGCAATATTAGCTGCCTTCATTTTTACTAAAGACGTCTGGTTGTCTATTTTAACTAAAACAAGATTATGTTTTAGAAAATCTGGCGAACGACTTTTTCGTGTATGATTAAGTAAGAACTCTACTTTATTTTTATCAATACTTGTTAATTCTGATATTAATGAAAGATACTGATTTTCTTCTCTGTTAGTCAGAAAGTAAAAGTTATCAAAAATCATATCTGATGAAAATTTCGAACCATACAAAGGTAATATTAGGTAGTGAACGTCCTTATTTAGAATAAAAGTGCGCTTAATAAGTTCTATTAAACTCTTAATTGTTTGCTCATTGAGATTCTCAGGAAATTTATCAAATCTTCTTAATTCCCTGTCAATAATTCCTGTAAATATATCTTCATCGTAATAAGGATCTTTTTTCAAAACATCATATAGTACACTTAGAAAATTGATATATGGCTCATCATTGTAATCTAGGACGCGTTCCCCTTCTTTAAGGTAATAGTGAATCAAACTCACATATAGAGATAGTGCTTTTTTATAATATTTTAAATCCATTGAAATAAACTCCTTAATGATTCAATGTATGAATATTATATCATACCAGTCCGCCATATTTCTACATAATAGTACAAAAAAACCATGGCGCTCAGCCACGGACCAAGCTGTCATTCCGAGGAGCGTCAGCGACGAGGAACCCCCCGCTACAATGCACGAAAGCAGGGGATTCCTCGCTGCACTCGGAATGACATATAGCCGAGGTCTGGAGGCCACGCCTCCAGCGGGGTGCGGGGCCGCGCCCCCCGACCTTAAGCCCGTACAAACACCCAGCACCCGAATACCCCCCGCCC
>JAEZNB010000066.1 GCA_023441965.1 Bacillota bacterium | reverse complement strand
TTTCTTCAGATTCCACCTCACGATGGACACCCTTGGCTTTGGCTGTATCCTTCCCACTGCCGGGCGGATTGGGGACTTTCACCCGTTAGAACGTGTGCCCACCGGGCACACAAGAAAACAGCAGTGGCATCGGCGTAGATGCTACTGCTGTTCTTTATCTTATCCTATAGAACCTGCACCCGATAGGCCGGTGATTGGGGAGGGATGCTTGCCGTCTGAAATATGGCATGCTCCACCCTCACCATTTGCCCGGCTTGGATTGCAGCTAAGGGAATGACTCTTCCATAGGGACCTAGAATCATTGTTTCGTCAGAGATGGTAAATATCATCTGATCGTTGATATCATAGGGGTTTCCGGTGAGCAGAAAACCATTCTCAACATCCAAGCCTACAACACGGTCCCTGGTTATATCCACAGTGATCTCTTCCTGAAAAGCCACGATCCGGAAGGCATAGGCTTGGGGTGGAATACTTCTTGTCATGGCAGCCGAGAAATCCGCATCGATCCGCATTCCTTTCTCCAAATCATGCAGAGAAAGCGGATTGCCCTCCTCATCTATAATGATGGTATCCCTCCCAACATTCAGTCTGATTTCCTCAGTATAAAATACACTGTTTTCATCGGTTACTCCGGCAGTTATTATGATAAAACCCGTTCTTCCGGTACTTGCTGCAACTTCCTCGATCAGAGCATTATATGCATGCATTATGGCGTCCCCTAAAATCAAAATACCCTGGGGGGCGGAACTGTTACGATTCATAAGCATCCCCTAACTTCTATCCTCTTCTAGTTATAATATATGTCAGAGCAGACAGAAGTTACGGCTTACGGCCTTTTCGCTGTAAAATTGATGCTGCCTGCCTATCCTTTACCATTAAGTAGCATTCTTCATTGTTTTACGTTTATTCAGGTGATTTTCTTTACTTTTTTTCAGTTTTTTTCTATAATAAGAATAAACCAAATCGAGTGGAGGACATCAAGATGGCTAATGAGAAACGCGGCTTTTTGCAAATAGGAAAAATCGATAACTTAAGAGAATATCCTGTTGATATAAGAAGATACACAAAAAATAATATTGATTTTAACTTACTCAATGACCATGTGGATCAACAATGGAACGATTGTGAGGCCGCCTGTATCTGTTATACTGCGGATGTGCAGCAGGTAAGTCATGATACGCCTGATATCGCATTCTTTATGATTGAAACCGGATATGTAGTGCCTAATACAGGTGAAACCATCTATGGAGGGTTTCGAAGGAAGCCGGGATGTCAGTATAATGGTCTGAAAGCTACCACCTGGATGGGTGTTGAGATTGGAACGCAGGACGCATTGATAGAAAAATGGGGACGGTCTGCCGTCGATAAACCGACCAGTCTGGATGATTACACCCATAATGCGGATTATGATTTTCTTTCGAACCTGCTGAACTGGGAGCTGGAAAGAAACGAGAGAGAAAGCTATTGGCATGATTTTCTGAATAAAGCCTTTCTGGATGCGATAGAGAATGATGAGTGGGGAGAGTGCTCAAGATTTGCTTTCTTCAATACCACCTTATGTGCGAAGAACAATCCTCTGTGGGCTGTGATGGAGAAATTTAAAGGCTCCGGACCAAAGAATTGGTTTGGCCTTAATATTGTAACCGAAAACGAACTCATCGACGATATTCTGGATGAGAAGTTCTATCACTACGGCAGACTGATTTTCACTCCAAGCAGTAACGGCGAAAAGTTCCTGGAGGAATTGTCACAATTGGCAATGAAGGAAAAGTGGACTTCCGTTAAGGGCAATACGAAGAACGACATCCTACGTTCTTATATTTCACATACCTTGGACAAGCTGTTAAAGGAGGATGCGGAAGAAGCTGATCCCAATAAGCATAAGGTCCAGGGCTATAATGATAATCTTTACTTTAATTCCGGCTTGCTTAACCGGAGATATTTCAGGCAGATCATCATTTGCGGTGAGAAGGTTGTGATTAAGCTTCCGGGCTTAGGTAAGAGAACCCTCACCTTAATTAAGAATCCCGAGCCCTATGTAGAAACAGACAAGGTGATTACCTCTGTATTTGATGGCAATGAATTTCCTGTTCCCGGCATAGCGAATTATTTTGCGAATGATGATAAAACGATCGCCATCTTCAATACGAAGTATAAGGTTGTTTTAAATGATAAGCATATCTTTGAGGATGGAGTCAGAAGAGGAAGACTATCCAAATATGCAGCGGAATTCAATTCCTGTGCCGATAACGAAGCGGAGAAGGATCAATTACTTGCCAGAATTGCGAGAGACTTTGAAAGCGCAATTAACAGAGCCGTCTTACTGGCAGAGAGAAACTATAAGCTGGCTCTCCCCCAGTACTGGCCGGAGACTGACAGAATGCAATTCTTATTGCCGATCTATCTGGGAGAAAGAGAGGAGACCGATATTCCCCAGTGTGCCCTGGTGCTTTCTCTGGATGAATCCGGGCGGACCACGGTTTACCGCGGAACTACCATTCTTACGCTGGAGATGGCCTATAACAATGCCAGACTGATCGCGAAGCCTGATGCCTTCTGGTTAGAGACAGCGACAAAGGACTGATACGGATCATTCAAGGGCTGTTTCACTTGATCTGAACCCAATATGTTAGACAGTTTATATTAACTTCTAGGGACTGAATCCGGAATTGAACCGGACTCAGTCCTTTAAGTTTGCACTTAATTCATATATTTGCTCCAGCCTCATCGTTCATTACTCTCATAATTTTCACTGCCCAGCAGGGTTAAGCCATGACTGTGCAGGCTGTCCTGAACCTCTAGGATCGTCTGCTTATGAGAAAGACAAAACAGGATGATTGCATCTCGCTTAATCCTGGGATACAGGGTAGCCTTTCCTGCTGTCTTCAATAAGCTTTGTGTTTCCTCTACATCCAAACCAAAGCCAAAGGCCAACCGGATGACATTATCCCTCGAAGGCTTACGTGCTCCTCGGAAGAGCTGATAGCCGAAGCTGCGCTCTATGCCCGCTCTCTCAATAACCTCTCTTCGGATGATGCTTCTCTCTTCACACAGCTTCTCAATATGCTCTGTGAAGGAAGACATGGATAGCTCTCTCTCATTCTCATCCATAAAGCTATTAAGGTTATTGGCCTTGAAGATTCTTCGCAGAAGTGTACTGGTTTGCGTGCCCTTCGCCGTATTACTGTCTTTTGGCATTGCCTTCTCCCCTTTTGTCCTATGGCAGGTATTCAGACTGCCTATTCTTTCTTTATATAATTTAAGGTTCCCTTCTCAAAGGATCCTGCAGCGGATATTGTATTTTTACACACCTTGCCGGAAACCGATACACTAAGATCACTATCCCTGGGAATGGCCGGGACAGTGCTATAGATATATGTTGTTTTCTGTCTCAATGAGCCGGTAACGGGACCCCACTCATAGGTGTATTGTGGAGTCATTCTTATCGTTCCTCTGTCTTCCGTAAAGGAATAGGTATACGTCAGATAATAGGTGCTGTTCGGCTCTACGGTAATTATCTGCGTATCACTTCCATTGGTCAGCTGAAAGGTTACACCTAAGTCTCCTTTATAATTTCCCACCTTCAGGGTGTAGTAACCATCTGCTGCATAGCAGAAGCCGGCAGAATACTGATACTTCACCAAGATGTTGCCATTGCCCTGTCCGCTCTTTATTTCAACATCCGACGGGTCATTTGCTTCGGGCTCCTGAACCGTTACCAGGCAGGCTGCAATCACCGTATCCTTTTTTCTATATTGAACCGTAGCCGTAATCTTAACGGTTCCTTTCTTAATCCCCGTTACCACTCCCTTTTCAGTAACTGTTGCAATCGTTTTATCAGAGGACTTCCATATGATCGGTTGCTTCTTGGCACCGGAGGGTTTTATGGCTGCCGTCAGTGTAATGCTGCTGCCCTTGTCGATGCTGACCGACTCTTTTGATATATTAATATCGGTTGCTTCTGTAACAACGGTAACCTTACAGGTTGCCTTAAAACCGGCATCTGCTTTTGAAGTACAGGTAATGGTAGCCGTTCCGACGTTGACCGCTGTTATTGTCCCTTTTGAACTGACCTTGGCTACCTTCGTATCAGAGGATTTCCAGGTCAGGCTCTTATCGGCCTTTTCCGTGATATACTCTGCCTTCAACTTTACTTTGTCATCCATTTTCATCAGAAGCTTGCTTTTGTTGAGTGTTAAAGCATCTTTTTGTCCGATAGCCTCACTATTCGTTACCGTATTCGAATCACCGGAACCCACGGCTCCCGAATCGACACCTGCCCATGCTTCCTGCCAGAAGCCAACCATAAGAAAACCAATTAATAAAATAACTGAAAGCGACTTTCTTCTATTCATATTTGCTCCTTTCTGATATATACAAAACCTTCCTTACTTATCCTAATTTTATCAGAAGGAAAACAGGAATAGGTGAGCACCTTGCTCACTTCTACATTTTTTATTGTAATATGTAGTAAATTGTGCCCGAATTACCTAAACATAATATCAATTGCAGCCTTGTTCTTAATCGTCTCTGCAGCCTCCCTCATCTCTTCTCCCAAGGTTATTCCTTGAAAAGTAGGCAAGGCCAGCAAAGGAGATAGGTTTCCGTCCGCAACCCTGCTTACTTCCATATACTGAAGCTTGGTAAAGGCCTCAGCTCCTGTCAGGGTATCTATTGTATTTTTATAGATAAATAGATTCTTAATTCCCGGAACACGTTTCAACTGTTCCATCGAAGTGATGGGAGTGTCACCGATATCAAGGGTTGCCAGCTTCGGACAGGAGGATAAGGGGGACAAGTCGGTAACCTCCGTACCGAATATGGACAGCGTTTGAAGCTTCTCAAGTCCGCTTAAGGGTGATAGGTCTGTGATCGGATTGTTTTTCAGGGTTAGTGCTTCTAGCTTCTTCAGTCCTGATAGGGGAGAAAGATCGCTGATGTTCTGCATGGCGACAGTAAGAAACATCAGGTTTGGCATCTTTGCGAGATCCTCGAGGGTGGTAATATCTCCTTCCCTCATCTGGTTACAGTTTATCAGTTCATCTGCTTGATCAGCTAACTCCTGCTCTGTTTTGGCGATCAGCTTGTTCCCGAAAATATATAGCTCCGAAACCGTCAATAACTCCTTCTGAGTAATGAGCTCTGTAGCATTCTTTCCCAGCTGAAGCCGCACTGCTTTTTCAATGGCGGGCTCTGTAAAAGTGACCTCCTTTGCGGCAGGCGCCAGCCAGTCCGTATATCTGCCCACGCCAAAGCCTGTCATGAGAAGTAGGATGCTGATCAGAACAGCTGCTGCTCTTCGAACGGACCTACGCTGTTCTCCGCAGGAGTGCAGCAGGGCTTCCTTCAGCTTGTCGGCAGAGGGGTATCTGTCCTTAGGTGAAAACTCCGTACACTTACGATATATCTTGGCAAAGCGGCTTATCTCTAACCGCTCCGATACTTTCTCAACCTCTGTTTCGCCGGTCAGCAGCCAGCCAAAGACGATGCCCAGGGAAAACAGATCGGCTCTGTTATCGGTTTGTGAAAAGCCATACTGCTCCGGTGGTGCAAACTCCTGTGTACCGAAGAATACCGTATCCTTTTTGGCATTCACATCATAGTTACGTGAGATACCAAAGTCTATCAGCTTAACCTTTCCACTATTGTCAATGATGATGTTCTGGGGCTTAATATCACGATGGATTACCGGAGGATTCTGGCTGTGAAGGTAGGAGAGAATACCGCAGAGCTGCAGGGTTATATCTACTGCCTCCTGCTCGGTAAAATGATGCTCCTTCGCCATGTCCGAAAGCGGCATACCACTTACATATTCCCGAACCACGCATAGGCAGTTTTCATTTTCGTATTCACAGATAAACCGGGGTAGTCCATGGTGGACCAAGGACCGTAAGATACTGCTTTCTCTGCTGGTTGACAAGAGGGCTTTATCCATATAACATTTGGCAACGGCATACTGCTTATGCTTACGCTCCCTGACATAAAGGGTTTCACATTCCTCTGTTACTGCCAAGGCTTCCAGAATTTCATAATCTCTCACAAACTCAGCAGGAAAACGCTGCTCCACTAAGGTAAAGGTATCCTCCATCCTGTTGCTTCCCCCCAAACGCATGTTATTCTATGAATCATGTCCCCATATTTCATCAGGATATGACAACATTTGTATATCTCACATTATAAAGCTTTATGTCCATGCTTGCAACAGGCAGGATTCATCCCATATGCTCTGTTCTGATCTGGGTCTCCCTAAAGCAGCGCTCCTGGAATTTCTTCGGGGTCATTCCGACCTGCTTTTTAAACACCTCAATGAAATAGCTCTGTGTCGGAAAGGCCAGAATGGAGGCTATCTGAGCGGGAGAATACTCAGAGAATTTCAGCATATTCTGGGCGGTTTCTATCTTTCTTTTTTGAATGTAGCTACTGATTGAGCTGCCTGTCTCCTTCTTAAAAAGCTTAGACAGATAGCTGGGATGCAGGCCGATATGCTCGGCAAGCAGCGCAACCGTAATTCTGGTATTCAGATTCTTATAGATATAATCGATACATTTCACTATGGGCTTGGAGAAGACCTTTTCCCATTTCAGGGCCCTCATTCTTTTCGTATAGTCCATCGTCATGGTGCCATGAAGTCGTGCAACCTGGTCTATACCGGTGCATAGATCCGCCTGCTGTATGTAGAAATCGCTGAGTCTATAGGCTACTTCGTGCTCCATCCCGCCCTCGATACAGTATCTTGCAATCATCGCAACTGTTATAATGAAATGATAACGGATATTTCGCAGGGGGTTGTCCGATAGCTTTCCCATTCCATCTGTATCTATGAGGGCATTTTCACTTAGCTTCTTCACCTTATCCACGTCCCCGGCTTTCACTGCTGCATAGAAATCAAATTCCTGTCCATAGGGTGCATGGGTGATGTCATCTTCCCGCATAATGAATTCCTTAAAGCTCCATTCCTTATGAATGTTCAAACTGACGCCCCCTTTCTCTCTGATTATGTCACCATTTTGATATAAATGCAACCATATTGATATACTTATAGGGCTAGAAATCTTATGATAAGAATAAAAAAGAGGAGACTGTATATGAAGACATTTACCGGTTATAGGAAGGGCATCAATCTAGGCGGCTGGTTATCCCAGTGTGACCACAGCAAACATACCTACAACACCTTCCTTACGGAAAAGGACCTGGAACGCATTGCTACGTGGGGACTTGACCATATAAGATTGCCCTTTGATTATGAGCTTGTAGAGGCAGAGGACGGCAGCTATGCGGAAGAAGGCTTCCGCTACATAGATTCCTGCCTGGAATGGTGTGAAAGATATGGATTGAACATGATTCTTGACCTGCATAAAACAGCAGGCTATTCCTTTGATGAGTATGAGACCTCTTACGGTTTCTTTGAAAATAAAAAGCTACAGGAGAGATTTACAGCCCTATGGGTTGAATTGGCGAAGAGATATGGTAAGTATGAAGCTCGACTAACCTTTGAGCTGCTGAATGAAATCGTTGATCCGGCGGTCGCGGTCATATGGAATGACCTGGCGAAACGCACCATAGCAGCGATCCGGCAATATGCACCGACCATTAAGATCATTGTGGGCGGTGCAAGGAATAACAGTGTTGATTATGTTAAGCTGCTTGATCCACCCTATGATGAGAATATTGTTTATACCTTTCATTATTACGAGCCCCTGATCTTTACCCATCAATCCGCTTATTGGGTGAAGAAGATGCCTGCCGATTATCGGACGGTCTATCCGAATGACTTTGCCCAGTATATCTCTGATACGGAAGCCTTTCTTCCCATCGAACATGGTGAGCTCTATCGCAGTCAGCCTCAGGGGAGGATTGATCAGAGCTTTTTTGAGAAGGCCTTTGCAGAAGCGATTCAAGTAGCACAAGAAAGGGATGTTCCCCTCTACTGCGGAGAGTATGGTGTGATCGATCAAGCCAACCTGACCTCTACCCTGAATTGGTATTCAGACCTTCACATGACCTTTGAAACGTATGGAATAGGAAGGGCTGCATGGACCTATAAAGGAAAGGATTTTGGAATCACTGACGACCACTATGCTCCGATCCTTGACCAACTGATCAAATTGCTCTAGTCCAATGTCTTCCTGACAAGCTCTATATAGGCCGGGGGATTGATGATTAGGGTGTCAATCCCCGGCAGGAGAATTGTCAGCGTATTTCTTTCGTAAAGTACTTTCTGATATCCTCAAGGTACTCAGTCAGCTTCTCCTGATTTATACTGTAATACACTCGATTGGAGCTAAGCTCTGCCTGTAATAGCCCCAGCTTCATTAAGGCATTGACATGGTAGGATATCGTTGCCGTCGATAGCCCCAGCTCCGCTGCAATCTCTTTCCCATAGCAGGGCTTCTCTGCTGTCATCTTTAGAATATCCACCTTGCTCTTATCACAGAGCAGCTTCCCGATGTTCACAATATCCTCCGGCCCCATCCTTCTTGCGTTGGTGATCAGACGTTGATCCAGAATGATTCCGATATGAAGAATATCATAAATTTTAGTATCCGTATGAACAGCTAAGGTTACAGAGATCGGCTGAAAAAGCATGGGAAGCAGAATGGTTCCCTTCTCATTTACTTCCCAGGTTACTTTGAGGTTCCTTTGTACCAAGGCCAGGATATCCTCTTTTTCCTGTAATCCGCTCCAGTAGTCATAAAATCCTTGCTCCAATTCAGCAATCTGCCTGCCAAATTGCCTCTCGATCAAATTGACTGTTTCCCTGATCAGTGTGGCTACTTCCTCATAGGCCTCCTTTTGCTGATGAAAGATCTTAAGGATATCCCATTTCATCTCCCTACTGCAGGAGGAAGCATCAAGAAAACTGATAAAATCATCATAGGTCTGCACTTCATCGGCTGCCATAACATCAGCCTCGTCGATGCTGATGACCTGGGCATATGCCTTCAGTATCTCCTCCTCTGTCAGCTTCCCAAACCGCTCTTCATAACTGATGAGTTTATTCTCAGTACAGTGAAAATCCCACAAAAATGCAAAGGATGCAAGAAAGAAATAATTATTGTTCTGGGATTTAAAATAGTAGTCAATTCTATCCTTCTTCGGTTTCAGCTCCTCTTTGACAGTATAATATATGTCAAGAAGGATATCCCAGATACGGTCATATCTCTTCTGGTCCTCCGGATAAAGGCCCCGATACTCCTCTTTGATCTGTTCCAAAGCATCTTTATTTGCCCACTGATAAAGAATAAGGATAGCTTCATCTACCAGATTAGCACCCCTTAGTAGCTTCAAGTTCTCCTTCATTTACATCCTCCCTCTCTTTTCCCATATGATCCATAACTGCGATTCTGCTTCCTCTAAATAGAAGCATACATAGTATTATATCAAAGATTCCTAAACCAAGGAAGATCCCTCCGGTCGATACAAGGCCGGTTATACCGCTAAGGATAAAGGATACGATGGGCATGGCCGCCACATTGCTTGCATTCATAATGGAGCTTACTCTGGCGACATAGCTTTCCTCAATCGCTTTCATAAACTCAACACCGGCGAAGGTATTGGCAATCGCTATGGCGCTACCGAGCAGGAAGGAAGCAAAGGCAATGATGCTATACTTCAAAGCCGCCACCTGTATCCATTCTCCAACCGCTACCAGGCTCAGATAATATCCTGCGATTGTATATCCGCAGATATACAGAATAACCCGCCGGCTGATTAGAGTGCTGATATAAGGATAGAGAATCGCTCCTACGATCATTCCGAAGGTGATGCCGAGACTTAAGACCGACAGCATCAGCTCATTGGAACGAAGAACCTCACTGACCAGAGGTGCCTGAAGACTATTTAGGGGTACCAGAATAGCATTCAGGAAAACTGCAATAGAAATCATATATTTTAAAAAGGCATTTTTCTTCAGATAATGCACTCCGTCCTTCAGATTATGGACGAATTCCTTTGCGCTGACCTTCACCTTAGCCATATGCCCCTCCTTCACTCTTAGCGTAAGAATGATGAGTGCCGATAGAAAGAAGGTAGCCATATCGATGTAGATTGCTACTGATAAGGAAAAGGCTGAGATAATCACTCCTGCCAGTCCCAAGCCGACCAGCTCCATGATACTGCAAATACTGGTACTAAAGGAGAGGCCAAAGCTATAGTACTTCTTATCCAACAGCTTGGGAAGCAGCGCACTGGAAGCCGGATTACGGAAGGCCTCCGCACTGGAGATGATGATTGTACTGGCAAGCAGCATCCATTGATTTAGGCTTCCTGCAAGATGGGCAGTTGCAACGAGTCCAACACAGATACCGCGAATGGCATCTGTCACCACCATGATCCTCTTCTTATTCATTCCCTCCACTGCTGCCCCTGCAAAGGGCTGTAAAAGCACAGTCGGAACCCTGTTGACGCCGAATATAATCGCTGACCAGGCAGCACTCTGGGTAATCTGATATACCAGCCAGGCAAAAGCGATACTGTCAATGGAATCACCAAAGCGATTAATGACAGCCGCGATCACTGTCTTTATATATTCCTTCTGCTTTAGAATCTCTCGATAACCTCTTTTGTTTTCTTCCATACCCATCCCCTCCATCTAATTAAAGTTAGATAAGAGTCTAACATATAGTTTAATGATTGTCAACACTAATGTTAGATAGGTATCTAAACCGAGAAAGAAGGGGCTGTTTCAATTAATGGTCGTTTTGAAACAGCCCCTTGGTTACTGCTTAAAGATAATGCTCTTATTCTTTACTTTCCCTCTTCTTCCTGATATCAAGCATTCCGATTATGATACTGATGATGGATAATATCAGTATCGCGATATAGATCGGGTCGGATAGCTCCAGGATGAATCGATTGACCATATAGGCTATGATAAAGATCAAGAACCCTATGGCTAAGAAGATATTCCTGTTCCTCATACAGTCTGCCTCCTTCCATCAGATAAACCCAGCTTATGCCAGTATCCTTAGTTCCTCCGGATCACAGGAGAAGCTTCCCATGATATCCTCCTGCTTGATCGGATGTCCTTTCTGTGCTTCCTTATATCTCGTAACTATGTCCCTGTATGCATAATAGTCACAGCACCTGTTCTTCTCACAGGCTTCAAAGTCCATGAAGTCATGCTCCGGATACTGCTTCACAAAGATCTGCTCCGGCTTGCTAAAGATATGGTCAATTCTTTCACAGATATCCCCATCAAAGAAATGCTGCAGATAAGCGATTACCTTGTGGTGATCATGCTCATAAGCCATCCCGCAGAAGTATAGGTACACCCCATAATAGAAGTGGTTATCCCTACCGCTCTGTGTAACAATCAGAAACATGCGCTCACCGGCCTTCTTATAATCTCCGATCAGGGCATAGCACATCGCAGTATAATAGGTCCATCCCAGCCCATATTCCTCAGCAGGGCAAGGGATATTGCTCAATACTCCGTAATGGGACCTCATGCTGTTCTCCAACTGAGAATTGGCGTAGCATTCCATGATTCCTATGATATATTTTACATTATCCTGATTGATTTTGCTAGGAAAATTTAACAGCTTCATCATATGAAATTTAGTGTTCACAGCATTATACCAGTGATCCGTCATTTCAAAGACCTCGGACAAGCCCGGAATCAGGATCTGATAGGCGGGATAGCCCAGATAGGATACATCCCTGATCAGGATTTCATACCCAGCCTTACTGAATCGCTCTACCAATCTGTTCAGGATCTGCTTATTGTTTAGATTCGAGACATCCTCTACAGGAACAAAGGGCTCCTCTGTGTCAAGCAGAAGCTCGTAGGGGTATTGTGCCACTCCGGATTTGAAACCATTTAAAATATTATTCCCGTCTGTTACCCTGTTATTAGAAAAGTCCAGCTTGCTTCTCTTGGAATACTGCAATATGTCGCTTCCCTGAGCAGCCTCCGTCAGGGTTCTCTCAATTGCAATGCCATAGTCCGGATGGCATCCCAGCTTAAGTCCATAAGACCCGGTGTTTTTCTCAATGATCACCAGACCGGCGACAGGATAGACCCCTCCGAAGGAGCAGTCCTTCAGAAAAACGGTATAACCCGGTTTGGACTTGAGCTGCTGATATAGCTCGTAAACATAGGGATAGCCCTTCAGATATTCCTCCGGTATATCCGGCAGGGCCGGCTTCTCAAGGGCAAGCTTTTTCTGTACCACCCGTTCCATAATCTCTGACAAGCCTTGAACCAGGGCCTCCTCCGGCGTATTCCCCGCACACATTCCGTTGCTTAGGTAATAGGCGGAGTACGCATAATATGGTAAATACTCCACCCTATTTTGCTGCAGGTTATAGAAGGGTACCGAGAGATATTCGTTTTCCTTCTCAGTATAGTTATAATCCATCTTCTGAATCTTGCGGAAGGCCTTAACCTTCTCCTCAAAGTCTGCCTCCGCCATTCCCCTGTTCCTGAAGTACATCCTGATAAATGCACTGTCGGATCGAACGATCTCTTCTGCGGTCAGGTAGGCTTCATCCACATAATATCTGAAACCATTCCCATCCTTCCAGAGGTTGTTCCAACGGGCAAGCCACAGATTCTGATAGCGTTCCATGAACTCTGAATAGGCACTGGCCATGGCATAGTCCTTGGTAACACCCTTCCCGTTGGACCCGATTGAGGTGTTCTTCACATTTACTCTTAAGGAGTAGGTGTTGATTGTTCCTGTCCTAATCCATTCCTCCTCCAATTTGATCCCCAGGTTAGCTAAGATCCCCTTGATCCGCGCCACCGTATTTTGGGGGCTGTCTTCCTTGTAATGGCAGTTCTGATACTTCGTCATAATTCTTCCTCTTTTCTATGATATGGTACGATGCAACGCTTCCTCACGAATCAGCTTATATTTTTCCTTCAGGGTATGATTGTTCAGGGCACGCCCCACAGAGATACAGGCATCAAAGAAATGATTCTGTATATCAACGGCAGACAGGTTCTTCGTATGATACACCGCCTTCTGCGTTGTATAGTTGTCTGTATCGAAATCTATGATTTCAAGCCCCAGCTCCTCCGTGTGATTGTACATATAGGTTCCGGGATAGGGGGTTGAGATACTAAAGACGATCTGGGCTCCCAGCTGCTGCAGCTCCAGTCCGATCTGCACGGTTTCTTTGATTGTTTCTGCTGTGTCAAAGGGTTGTCCTATGATTAAGCAGGAGGAGGCGTGAATACCGATTTCATTGCACCAGTGAAATACATTCCTGATTTGCTCCAGCGTAATATGCTTCTTCAGGCAGTCCAGCATCTCCTGGTTCCCAGCTTCTACTCCGAATTGGAGAGATCGGCAACCGGCTTCATACATTCTCTCCAGCAGAGACCTGGTAACGACATCTACTCTGGATTCGCAGGCCCATAGCATATTCACTTCTCTTTCCTTCATCAGACTTATAAATTTTTCCAGCCGTCTTAGGTTCGCCGTCATTGTGTCATCAATGATCTGAACCCGGTCAAAACCCAAACTTTTCAGATAAAGGAACTCCTCCACCACATTTTCCGCACTTCTGATCCGATACTTCCCTCCGGATAAGCCCGAAGCCGCACAGAAGATACACCTGCCGGGACAGCCCCGGCTCGTGGATATGCTGCTTGGAACGGAATAGCTCTTCAGATCATAGAGGGTTCTGTCCGGAAAGGGCAGCTTGTCCAAATCACAGATAAACTTCCGGTCAGCATTACTGCATACCTCCTGATCCTTAAGGTAGGAGATGCCCTCTATCTCCTCTAATTTACCTTCTCCGCGGATGATGTGCTTACATAGCTCCAGGAAGGTCATCTCCCCCTCCTCGCGCACGACACAATCCACAAATCCACTATGTAAGGCATGCTCGAACTCAAAGGTCACATGGTATCCGCCCATAACAACAAAAACATCACCATCCATTTCTTTGATCATCCTGGCAAGTCTTAAACCATTCTTGTAGGTTTCTGTTGTCGTTGAGATACCGATGATTCTGGGATGATGCTGCTCTATGAACTCATACAGGGTTTTTCCGGTTACACTTTTCAGGTAAAAATCCATTAGCTTCGTCCGGAAGCCATCATTATTTAGAACCGTTGCAATATATCCAATCCCAAGGGGCACCAGCCCTTGGATCCTATGGGATAGGATTGCCCCCGGATTGGGCGATGGTGAATTGATCAGTAGGACATCTACAGCTTCCATTTTCATTCTTCCTCCCTGATACCAATGCCCACAGAAGTGGGCATTGGCATATATTTTATAAGTTTATTTCCTGTGGCAGCTCATGCTTCAGGATAGGGTCCCAATTTGCGATTATGATTCCCTTGGCCTGCAGCTGCTTAACCAGGGTACATATCCCCACCCTGGTTTTCTCATAGTCAGTGGAGGGATGAAGCCCCATGATTGTATCAAGGATATCCTTGATGGTATGCTTTCCGTCTGAGAACAGCCAAAGCAACTTGCCCGCACCATGTAAGGTAATAAAGCCCTCAAAGGTAACAATGGTTACACTGTCCTCTGTTTCATCCTGCCGAAATGAGTTAATGGTTCTGCATGGCTTATAATCCAATATGTTCATATGCACTTACCTTCCTAATTCCTCTGATGGAATCCTGGTACTTCTATTTATTGAATTTACTTTTGAACCAGTGAAGCATTCTGTCACGCCGCTCCCGCAGCTGCTTCCAGAATACAATACATATAAGCAGCGGAATCCCTAGTCCGATGATAAATGCTACCGTTGATGAATCCATAACCTTTCCTCCTTTATTCAATATATATTTATATGGTTACAGCCTCTTACAATATATCCTTCTGATTGTAAGAAAGGCTACTAACAGGAACACTACATCAACGAGGCAATAACCCAGAATCGCATAAGGGGCTAAGGTTCCCCTAAGAATCCCCCCAAAGATCGAGTAGACCGAGAAGATTGGGATATAATTCAAAAAGGACCATACACCCTTGTAGAGATCAAAGGTATATATATAGTATATATAGGATACCAGAGTTGGAATCAGGATCAGGACCGACATGGTATTGGCATCCTCTGCCTGCTTTACACTGCTCCCGATTCCGACCGAGAAGATAATCAAGGCAATTCCGACCACAATCAGGTGAAACAGGAAAGCCAGGATCGTAAAGGGGGTAAAGAAGGTAAAGTCACTCACTATCTTAGGGTCATTGATCCAATAGGCGAGAATCATGGGGATGCTTGCCACCGTGAAGCTGATGATGGCTACCATTACACTTGCTATGGTCTGGCTGAAAAACAGCTGCTTTTTGGTTATGGAGGTCAGTATGGTCTCTGTGATCTTATTCCCCTTTTCAAAGGCAACCTGTGTGCCGATTCTTGAGACCAGCAGGGTCATGACCAGAAAGAAAAGCATGGTCAGCATCATCAAAAAGGATGCGGATTTATCATCGATCTGTACGATATCCTGCTTCACCTCAATGGAAATATTGCTGCCGGTCAAGCCGGCAAGCTCCTCGGGTTTCAGCGGATGGGTGTCCAGATAAAGGCTAAGATTCCTTTTCCGCACCGCTTCGGTAACCACTGCAATATGGCTATAACCGTTCTGCGTATTGGCTTTTACATGAATCCCTTCCTTTTCTGCGGTAACAAGAATATCTACCGAACCGCTGTCTTCCGCCAGCAGCTCCAGATTCTCGGCGGAAAGCTCCAGGGGAAGCTCACTATATACCCTAATCGTATCCTTCATCAGGTTGTTCCTTAGGTAAGGCAAGAAGCTGATGATGCCGGAAATCAGAAAAGCAATCAGCAGGGTGACCTTAATCGCCGGGGAAGTGATGATATTCTTGAACTTAATGGATACCGCATTGGCTAATTTTCTTCTCTGAATATTCAATCCGTCTCACCACCCTCATGATTTATCTCGCGAAAGAGTTCATCCAGCGTCATCTTCCTTACCTGAAAATGCTCTGAAAAGCAGTCCTGCAATCTCCCTTGAATCATCTTAGCCATCTCTACATTCGGCAGCTTGATCATATAGGTCCCTTGATTTACCTGTATCTTTGCGCTGTCAACCATATCCTTTATCAGCTCAGGTGAGAAGCTGTCATTCTTTAGCTCCAGGATAAAATCATATTTCCTTTGTACCTCCTCCAGGGATCCGTCCTCTACCAGCTCCCCCTTTCTGATGAAGAGAAATTGGTCACATTTTCTCATCTTATCCGATAGATTGTGGGTGGAAAAAAGTATGGTACAGCCCTGGTCCCTTAGCTCCTCCAGGTGCTGCCAGAACAAATCGCTGGTAATAGGGTCCAGCCCGCTGAAGGGCTCATCCAGAATCAATATCTCCGGCCTGCTGGCTACTGCAATGATAAACTGCAGCTTTTGCTGGTTTCCCTTCGAGAGGGTATCGATTCTTTTATACTTCGCCTCCTCAAGCTTAAATTTAACCAGCCACTCCTTAATATAAGCTTCTGCTGTCCTCTTCCTGATCCCTTTATAACGGATCATATCTGTCAGATGCTCCAGTACCTGCGCCCGTCCATCGAGCCCTCTGGTCTCCGGAAGATAGCTGACCCTTTCGGAATAGTCCAGACTGACCGGTCTCCCATTTAAAGTGCAGGACCCGGTATAGTCCGAGATAACTCCCGCCATAATCTTAAAGAGCGTGCTCTTTCCCGCTCCGTTACGTCCGATTACTCCCACAATCGTTGAAGGCTTTACTTCAAAGCTGACCTCATGAAGTGCCAGAAAATCCTTTTGGTATTTTTTTGAGATGTGCTCCGCTATTATCAAGACCGCTTCTCCCTTCGGGTAACTAAGAAAACAAAATTAATCATCAGCTGTGAAAAAATAATATTCATACTGAAGGCAATGAATAAGGACATCAAGAGGGTTATCAGATTGACCGAACGATTGACCTCCAGGAAATCCGTATAGATCATGGTGAAAAACATTAATAAGGGAAAGAATACAAAGCTGTTAATCAGTCCGCTTCTGGCTATCTTCTCTCTGGATCTGTATAAGAAAAAGGGAGAAAGGATGCAGAGCGGGAAGTTAAGTATAACCAAAGGAAAGAAATCCAGTATGGCTGCTGCCATACATATACTTAGCATCAGAATGATGACCAATAAATTCAGGTTGATTCTGTCATGCTCCTTCAGGTTTACCGGCGGCTTCTTCGGCTGCAGCTTCAGCTTCTTACCGTTCATCAGGTCCTCAGTATAGATACAGTTGACATACTTTAGGTTACCGCTCTCACTAAGCAGCTTAAAGGCCTCCATCGATACTTCACTGGAGATATGGTACATCACAACTCCCAGGGACTGAGAGATTCCCGACAAGCGGTTATATTCATCCTCCCTAGAGTCAAAGAAGTCCGAATATTTTGCTGACATCCCCGGCAGATAGGTTGGTCCGATCATCGGGGAGGTGCTTACTGTGATTCCCGCTATGTACTTAAGCTTGCGCCGTTCACAGACCTGATCCAGCCAGAGGGGGAACTTGGCCGGTGAGTCCAGAGATTTTATGATAAGATCATAGGGATATAAGGAGGCAACCTCATCCAGCTCCTCTTCGGACCATAGCTTCTTGTTGATCGGGATGATCTCCACGTTCGGATTGATCTGCTCCAGCCTTTCCTTTAAGACCTCAACCTTGGTTCTGCCGATATCCTCCCGGGTAAATAGTAACTGTCTGTTCAGGTTACTTTCTTCTACGGTGTCAAAATCAACGATCACCAGTCTGCCTACTCCCATGACTGCCAGGTTCCAGGCAACATGGGTCCCTATACCACCGCAGCCTAAGACCAGAACGGATTTCGATCCCAGCTTCTTCTGGACATTCCCCATATTATGAAAGAAGTAATAGGCCTTGGAACGGGAATAGATACTTTCCGTATCCACCTCCTCCGCTACAAACAGACCCTTCTTCATAAAATATGCGTAATGCTCTTCTCCAAAGACTTCCTTCAGCTGCTCTCTGGTCAGCCTAGCTCCGTCTATCAGCTGCGCCAGAACAGCCTCCTGCTTCTCATCAAAGACCCTCACTCCTTGGGAATCCAAGGAGAAGTAACCGTCCGTACCGAAGATGTACCCCTGCTCACCTTTTAATATAGGCACATATTTATTTAATATCAGCTCCTGCATCCGATTACCTCCATATAAAGCCATAAATGGCGATTCCGATTGACAAAAAGATCAGCGGTATGTATATACAGGAGAACACTACATACAGGGAAAATACGATATGATCCAGGGCGGACTGGTCGGATTCCAGGATGCTTCCTTTATACTTGATCCGTCCTCTCCCGATAGCTTTTCTCCGGGCCAGGGCGCCAAAAATACTGCTCCTCACATAAAGAAATGCCTTTTTTCTCAAGCTCTTTAAGCCTAACAGCTCTTCCAGCAGAAAATACCCGTCCAGCTTAATGAAAATCAAGAGGTTTGCAAAAATAATGCTAAAATTAGATACAGCAAACCATAGGACAAGATCATACCATTGGGTGGGGACCGCAGGAAGCAAGAGCATACCGATACCCATCAGCAATACATTTACCAGAATACCTGCGAACAATGAAAGGATTCTCTTCCATCGCTGCTCCAGGAAGGTAATCCCGCTGAGATTAGTATAGGCGCAGGGCATAAACCAATAAAGCATAACCCCTATCTCAGGTACATTTACCCCAAAACATCTGGCAACCACAGCATGCCCCAGCTCATGCAGGGATAAGACAAGCAGGGAAACGGGCACCAGAAGCAGGGCTCCGGGAGTAAAGAGATTCTCTTGAACTCTTGCAGTAATCTGCGGTAAATCAGGAAGGTTTATCACAATTCCCAACACCAAAAGGGGAATGGATAAATTTATCAGAATAAAGTTGATTAATTTCCATATGGGATTCCCAGGGTTTATGATACGATTGCCATTGATGAGTGGCTTCTTCATCTTTATAATATTATGCTTCTTTTTGATTTCCTTTCCTTTGATAAACCCTAGCTTTTCAAACTGCTCAATCAAATATATGATCTCAGCCGCTGTGAAAATCTTGCTGGCCTTTGAGATATCTTCGATGGTTTTTACTCCATCCAGATCCTTTAGAACATTGTATTCATTCTTACCGAGCGAATATGTTTTTAATAGCTTCTTATGAAAAACCGAAACCTTTCCATTTCCCTCAAAATATACTTCCAGATTGGGATTAATACAGGGTAACGACATGTCTTCACCACCTTAATGATTGCGAGTTGGCACTCCGGCAAAATACCGGAGCGCCAACTCTAAATTTTATTTAGCAACCACCGCATAAGAAGGAAACGATTGCCAGACCTACTACTACTCCCTCAATAAAATCGCGAGCATCGCTGGGAGCTTCGATAGATTCAACTTCAGTAATATCAAAAGACATAACAGAATCGTTCATATTTCCTCCCTTCCGCGCCATACTAAGGAGGCGAAAATGATTGGAGTAAAAGCGAATTCCTAACCACCTTAATAATGCACATATGTTTTAAAAACAATACGATAAAACAAATAGTACCAATCCTAAAATAAGGCTTGTCCAATGAATCATTGGTGCTACATTCCTTTTCTTATACCTTCTGTATATGATAGGTATCAGAATGCATACAACCCCTATTTCCCACAATAGGTTCTTAGCATAATGCGATGCCAACAATAACACCAACTACTACACCAGCCCAAAAAGCTTCCTCACCGGGAGCCTCAATAGCTTCGATCTCCTCGATCTCAAACTTTGTGATATCAAATTCTGCCATTCCTTACACCTCCTTTCATGAATAAAATAATCTATACTCCAACCCTTTTTCAGATTAGGAACCTTCCTTTTTGACCTGTGGAATTATGTGCCCTTTCCGGTCTACCTCTTTTGTACAATAATCCCATAAAAAGTAAAATTGGTCTGAATGATTGGTTTCTGTTGATTTCTGTATACTAAAGTTATATAATATAGAAAATAATTCCAATTTAGGAGGGTAGCTATGAGCGATGCTTTAACTGTGCTTTTAGTTGAAGATGATTCTGATGATTGTGAAGCCTTCACACAATATGCCGCTTCCATTAATGATATTAAGCTGGTCGGTGTAACGAACAGCGCCTCCACAGCAGTCAGGCTTGTGAGCCGGTATCTTCCGGACGCCGTAATTCTTGATTTGGAATTAAACCGGGGGGATGGCAACGGTCTTATCTTTCTCAAGCATTTGCAGGAGCTTGGCCTGTCAAAGCAGCCTTACATATTAGTCACAACAAACAATATCAGTGAAATCACCTATAAGCAGGCCCGTGCCTTAGGGGCAGGCTTTATCATGTCCAAATATCAGAACGATTACAGTCCCAAAAATGTATTTGATTTTTTGACGATAATGAAAGAGACCCTTCACACTGCAAACGCTTCCCGCAGGGATAATCATCCCTCCTCATCGGTTACGCCGGACAGCCTAAAGGCTCCTAATATCACAAATCGAATTGACCGTGAGATGGATCTGATCGGAATCAGCCCTAAGGCCATTGGGAGAAAGTATCTGATTGATGCCATTCAGTTGATTATGACGCAGCAGGCCACACATGTTTGTGTAACCCTGGCGAAGAAATATGAGAAATCCGATGCCAGTATAGAGAGAGCCATGCAGAATGCAATTAACAGAGCCTGGAGAACCTCCTGCATCGATGATCTGTGCCGTTATTATACGGCAAAGATCAGTTCCGATAAGGGAGTTCCGACCCTGATGGAGTTCGTCTATTATTACGCAAATAAGCTGAAGGATGCATAAAAAATAACTGTACGAGAGCTCGTACAGTTATTATAGATTATTAGTTACGCATGCATTTGAGTAAGGTTTCCCAGAAAATCTGCCACATAATTTCATCTCCTTTATTCTAATATTTTATGCTATCATAATAATACATATGTTAATATTTGTAAGTTACTTTTTGTTATTGTTTTTTTTCTGTTTCTGTATAATCATGTTAGAAAAAGTGGTGGTGATACGCTATGTTATCCAGTTTCATTAAGTTCCTGGCAATAACTTTATGGGCATTTTATTGCTATGTCAGAATTCTTCCGATCAGACCGATCTCCCTTTCAAAAAAGGCTGCTTTGACTATCTATAGTATATTACTCTCGGTCCTCGCTGCAGTTCTCACCCACTACTACTATGTTGATTCCTCAGGTACGATCATTCTGATTCTACTATCCCTGTCCTTTCTGTTGATTTATAAGCTTTTTGCCACAGATTATTTGCTTTGTATCTCAGTTATTATTATCTCTTATGGCGCTTCTGTGGGTATGAAGCTGCTGTCCAGCGTTGTAACATCCCTGATTCAGCTTCTTTTACACCCTATTCTTCCACCCGATTTTGTCATATATCTGATTTTATTTGCCCTTCACAGTGCTTTGGCCCTGTTGGTTTTTCATATCAGGCGCTTCAGAAACGGATTTCCCTTCCTGTATAAGGTCGGTGCCCGCTCCATCGGTATTATTCTTAGTATTTTTATCTTGTCCTTTTATGACATCGCCAGTAATTCCAGATACTCAGCGATTGTCATTGGGGAAGCCTTATTACAGATAGCGGTTTTTTCTGTTCTGCTATTTTTCTGGACAAAGGGAAACCTCTCTATCCTGTATCATGAACGGCAAAAGGCAAAGGAACTGGAATATGCCTACTCCATCCTTCGGGAAAAGGACGAGCTGATCCGTAAGCTTCAAGCTGACAACGAGAAAATGGCAAAGATTATACACCGGGACAACAAGCTGATTCCTTCCCTGGAGAATGCCGTAAGAATAATATTTACAGACCATACAAGCGCTGATATGAAGACAAAGAGCCTTATCCTGATACAGCAGCTCAATGAATTGGTTAAGGAGCGGTCCGGGATGGTAATGGACAGTATACCGGCTTCCGCTAAGCTTCCTAAGACGAACCTGGCCCTGATTGATATGATGGCTGAGTATATGCATCATAAGGCAGAGGGGAAGGGAGTTGCCTTTCGCCTCGAGGTTTTAGAAGCTCCGGCTGAACTGACACCCCTCTAC
>JAEZNB010000082.1 GCA_023441965.1 Bacillota bacterium | reverse complement strand
TATCTGAAAATCTGTGAAAACTAAGGAACCGCCGTATACCGAACGGTACGTACGTGCGGTGTGGGAGGTCGGCTAATCAATTAATGGTTAGCCTCCTACCCGATTTACATGTGTTTCATGGGATTGAGATATCTGCCCATCAGGATAAAGATACCCAAATTTCTTCAAATGAACGAAAGGCAGTAAGTAAGTCGGCTGTCTGCTTCCTGCTGAGACTTATTTGCATAGGAGAGAAGACTTACAAAGAAAGAGGTGACAATCACAGACTGACCTTGTTATAATATGACATATGCGATGGAATCATGAAATGCAATAGCTTTAATCGCAGCAGGTTACTTGAGGATAGGAGAGGAACGAATGAGGATTTATTTGATCAGGCACGGAGAGACGGATTGGAATATTGAGGGCAGACTCCAGGGCAGAGAAGACATCCCCTTAAATGAGACCGGCATTCAGCAGGCTAAGACCTGCGGACAGGTTTTTCGGGGGAGAGGGATAAGGACGATCCTCACCAGCCCCTTGGTCCGTGCGAAGAGAACAGCGGAAATCATCGCCGAGATCGCAGACATATCTCAGGTAGTGGTGGAGGAAGGTCTGACGGAACGGGATTTCGGAATCATAGCCGGAGTTGCCTATGACTCAAAAAAATATTTTGATACCTTTGGAATCGATGAGGGAATAGAACCCTTCGAGGAGCTTCACCAAAGACTGATCAAGTGTATACGGGAGAAGGCAGACCAGTATTCTGATGAGGATATTATTATGGTTTCCCATGGAGCAGCGATCAATTCTGTTATTTGGGTGCTGTCCGCAGGTGAGCAGGGCTCCGGTAAGACCAGACTAAAAAACACCTGTATCAGTATCTTAACCTATCAGGAGGGGGCGCTTAAGCTGGAAGCCTGTAACCTGACCCCAGAGGAGTTCCGGATGAGCAGAATATGATGAAGAGAGGGCGGTTAGGTTACTTTTCAATGGGATGACCATGTAGCATGTATCACAATGATAGAATGGGGAGAGGAGAGAAGGATATGAAATGGCCTACTCATATACTGGCAGTCGGAGGTATCGTTGAGAACGATAAGAATGAAATACTGCTGGTCAAAACACCCTGGAGGGGATGGGAGTTTCCGGGGGGACAAGTAGAAGTCGGTGAGAATCTGATTACGGCCCTCCTTAGAGAGCTTAAGGAAGAAAGCGGAGTAACCGCAGAGGTATCCCATCTGATCGGACTTTATTCCAATACTAAAATTAACAAGGGCTTGGATGATGTAGAGGTACCAACCAAGCTGATGCTGGATTTTGCCTGCACCTATGTGGGCGGGGAGCTGACCTGCTCTGAAGAAACCACAGAGGTTTGCTGGGTTCCGAAAAATGAGGTCCTGGACAGAGTAAAAAATATGAGCTACCGGACCAGATTTCAGGCTTACCTTGACTATAAGGGTGAAGTGAATTATATGGAATATGTTACACAGCCGGAGTTTCTTGTGAAGCTGGAGAGGAAGCTGTAGCTTGTCTGTAACACCTTCCGGCAAGTCTCTGTTTAAGCGGAACACCTTTCCCATTCAGATCTCAACAAGCTTATTTCTCTTCTTAATGTTGATCACATCTCATGATAGCTTAGGACATAAGAGCTATCTGTAAGCATGAAAAATAGGTTGACATACATTTACAGCGGTGCTAGAATATAATTCTGTTTGCGGCAGGCTCTGTCCTGCCGCATCATGTACCCTCACAGGTACATTATTACTTGGCAAGATATTTGAAGAAATATAACTACCAGGAGGAAAATAAGATGATTCAAGCATTCGGCAATTTCAGGACCAATCTGTCCCTCCGGCAAAGCGCCGGAATCTTTCCTATCCCTGTAAGCGAAGAAAAGCAGCATAGAAGATACAGAATCAGAATCCGTGACCCCATGTACCTTCATAGGGTTAACCCGAAACAAGCTTAATTTTATAAGAGGATGCTTTATGGAATAACAGCCTTGGAAACCGCTAAGGCTGGTAATTTTGATGTCATTTGTAATGGGTGATCCGCTGGAGGTGGCTAGCATCATCACAAAAAGGGTACAAAAAAAGCTGCCAGAACCATCTGCCAGCGGTACCCTTATTTTTGCCCACACTTCAGTATCAATCATAGCACACCCAAAAGAAAAAGTCTAGTAATATTTTTTATATCTATTATGATGTAACTGTGGTGTTGAAATAGTTTGTTTAAGGAGGCTGTCATGGAGAAGGTACAATATATACAGGATGCAGGGACACAAGAGCAGGAGGAGAAGCACCTGGAGCAGTGTCTGGAAGTGATACAGAAAAACATTGATCATTATTCTTTGGAGCTAAAGAGACTAAATAACGAGGCCAAGGAGCTTTTTGATAATTACCGTTCCAATAACCCTGAGCTATATTTTGATCTTGATGTTGGGTTGAACCTGAAGATGCAAGTGGAAAGAATTCTGCTGAAAAATCAGGCAGCATTGAAAAAGCCTTATTTTGGACGAATAGACTATTATGAACATGAGGATCAGGAGAAGTTCTCCCTCTATATCGGAAAAAACGGAGTTCGCAAGAGCAAGACGGAAAGCCTGATTGTGGACTGGAGGGCTCCTGTCTCCAGCGTCTATTATGAGAGTGAGGTGGGAGAAAGCTCTTACCAAACTCCCGACGGAGAGACCATCGATATTTCCCTGGAGCTGAAACGGACCTATGAGATCAGCGATGGAACCCTGATTGACTTCTATGATGCAGACACGATCACCAACGATGAATTCCTGACCAAATACCTGGGCAAGAACAAAGAGGTGGTGCTGGGAGAGATCATAGCAACCATTCAGAAGGAGCAGAATGAGATCATCCGGGATACCCCCTTTCACAATGTTATCGTTCAGGGAGTCGCAGGCAGCGGCAAGACCACGGTGGCGATGCACAGGATCTCCTATATTCTTTATAACTATAAGGATAAATTCAGTCCGGACGAATTCTATATCATCGGCAGCAATAAGATGCTCCTTAATTATATTACCGGAGTACTGCCGAATCTGGATGTATATAACGTGAATCAGATGACCCTGCAGGAATTCTTCCTGCTTCTTTTGGAGGGAGACTTTGATCCGAAGAAGAGCAGATACCGCCTTGGCGACAGCTTTCTGAAGCTGGAGGAGAAGGCACCGGAGGTTGGGAGAGCAGAGCTGAAGGCTTATAAGGGCTCCATGCATTTTATCAAAGCCCTGGCTTACTATCTGAAGCAGTATGCTTTTCGCAATGTGGTAACGGAGCCGGCGATCTATAAGGGGGAGATCATCTTTACGAAGGAGGAGATCCTCTATTTCCTGAACTTCTTTGAAGACAAGCCCTTGCAGGAGAAAATCGATCTGTTGAATAAGCAATTGACCTACCGGATCAGCTCCATTCATGAGCAGGAACAGCTGCGGAAGGAGATAAGCAATGCCGAGGTGAAACCCTATCGGAATTACTTCGGTAATCGGAGCAAGAAAATCAATCTGATGGAAGTATATCTGGAGTTTCTGGAGGAGCTGGAACAGAGGCCGGAGGAAATCAGCAAGCAGGGAATGAAAGTATTATCTAAGGAGGGTATCGAGCTGCTCCGTAAGGACCTGCAGCAAAAAAAGATAGATCTGTACGATCTGGCGATGCTGCTCCTGATTAAGAAACGGTTGAAGCGGACTAAGGATTTTGAATATGTCAGCCACATCATCATAGATGAAGCCCAGGATTTCGGTGTCATGGTATTCTATCTGCTGAAGACCTTATTCAGGGATTGTACCTATACCATTATGGGTGATGTATCCCAGAATATCCATTATGATACCGGTATGAATGACTGGGAAACCCTGAAGCAGGAGGTCTTCCTGCCGGAGAAGGATAAGTTCTATGTGCTGGCAAAGAGCTACCGTAATACGGTCGAGATCTCTGAATTTGCCGGCAGGGTGTTAAAGAAATGCAGCTTTAAGACTTATGAGATCCAACCCATTCTCCGCCATGGCAATGAGGTCACAATATCAAGGGTGACCGGAGAGAAGGAAATGGTTGCCGCTGCCGTAAGGATACTGCAGGGTATCCTTCAAAGGGGATATGATACAATTGCCGTTATCTGCCGTACCGTTGAAGAGACCAGAAGGGTTCAGAAGCTCCTGTCCCCTCATATTACCCTGGAACAGCTTCCGGAGAAGCTGGAGGAAATGACCTTCATGAACGGCATCATGGTCCTGCCGATCCATATGACCAAGGGTCTGGAATTTGACGCGGTACTGATCTGGAATCCCGATGAGAAGAGCTACCAGGCAAGCGACGGAGATGCCAAGCTCCTCTATGTGGCGATTACCCGGGCCATGCATGAGCTGTATATCATCTATCAGGGCTCCCTGACGAAATTACTAGAATAAGCACATCTGATTTTCATCTGCCACCGGGTCTCACTCTTCTTCGACTACAAAATAGTGAAGGGGTGGAATTTACTTATTCAATCGATAATGTACGAAATGTATCAAAAATTAAGAAAACGCACTCTTGACAAACGTCCGGGGAATTAATATAATGAATAAGTACTTTTCGGGTGCATGGGATCTTAGCTCAGCTGGGAGAGCATCTGCCTTACAAGCAGAGGGTCATAGGTTCGAGCCCTATAGGTCCCATTTTATGAAATGCTGTATGCCTGAAGGAAAGAATCGGGCTGGGATTTCATTCTATCTATGGCGAAGTAGCTCAGTTGGCGAGAGCATGCGGTTCATACCCGCAGTGTCGGCGGTTCAAATCCGTCCTTCGCTATGTTGAAGGGGTTGTGATATCACAGCCCCTATTTTTATGTGAAAAGGCCGTAATCAAAGAGCTTCACCGTTCAGGAAGTCTGCTCCTTCAGCATCTATTTATACGGATGACAGGAATCAGGTTGATTTTCAAGGTTGACGGGGGCATGAATAATACTTACAATAAAGCTGTATTCTGTAAATGAGAAATGATCAGTATAGATAGGATGTGGACCTAAGCTTGAGCACGAGGATTAGGCTCCGGTTACCGGAGAACCAACAAAGCATTACCCTGGATTGCCGGGAGGGAGAAAGCCTGCTGGAGGCTTTGCTGCGCCACAAGCTTCCTTACCGTGCGGAATGCGGAGGCAGGGGGACCTGCGGTAAATGCAGGATTCGGGTTCTGGAGGGTGAGCTTAGGATTAGCTCCTGGGACAGAGCCTTCTTCCGGGAGGAGGAGCTAAAACTGGGATATCGCCTGTCCTGTAAGGCTTATCCCGAGGAGGATTGCCTGATTGAACTTTTTGCAGGCTTTGAAGACCGGGGGTATGAGATCATCACAGCCATGTCAGGAAAGGGTCATGAGGCAGAAGCTCCATCATCTCCGGCTAAGGAAGAGCAAATCACCGCTACTGCCGGAAAGCACGGACAGGACCTATCCATCGGAATAGATTTGGGAACGACAACCCTAGCCTTTGCCCTTGTGGACCGGACGGGCAGGGTAATCAGAACCCATGCCTCCCTGAATCCACAGAGAGTTTATGGGGCGGATGTCATCAGCAGAATTAAGGCCTCCACAGAAGGTAGGAAGGAGCACCTTAGGGAGCTGATCAGGACAGAGCTCAAGCAGGGAATCCGTGAACTGCTTAAGCCGGACGGAACAGAGCCGGAGCAGATCAGGCAGAGGAAACCGGAAGGGAAAGAACCGGAGCAGATCAGGCAGAGGAAACCGGAAGGGAAAGAGCCGGAGCTGATCGGGCAGATCATGCTGGCAGGGAACACCACCATGATTCATCTGCTCATGGGGTATGACTGCAGGGGCCTGGGCATTTATCCTTTCACCCCTGTGAATGTGAATATGGTAAGGCAGGATACGGGAGAGCTCTTATCAGAGGCATACAGTATACCCATTACCATACTTCCCGGAGTATCTGCCTTTGTCGGCGGAGACATTCTGGCAGGCTTATTGGCTTGTGGCTTTGATAAAGCAGAGGAGCTTTGCCTGTTCGTGGACCTTGGGACGAATGGGGAGATGGCCTTGGGAAATCGGAATAAAATATTGGTAAGCTCGACTGCTGCCGGACCTGCTTTTGAGGGAGGAAATCTTTCCTGTGGGGTAGGAAGTATACCGGGAGCAATCAGCCATGTGATGTTGGCAGAGGGAGCATGCTCTTATGAAACCATCGGAGGTAAACCGGCAATCGGTATCTGCGGAACAGGAGTCATTGAGCTGGTTTCAGAGCTCCTTAGGACCGGTAGGATGGACGAAAGCGGATTACTGGCAGAGCCCTATTTTGAGCAGGGCTTTGAACTGGCGGGGATGAGCTTCCTGCAGAAGGATATTCGCGAGCTGCAGATGGCAAAGGCTGCTATCAGGGCAGGTATTGAGATATTGGCCCGCAGGTATGGCATAAGCTATGCTGATATACATAAGGTATATCTGGCAGGTGGTTTTGGTTATAAGCTGGATGTGGCGAAGGCAGTCCATATCGGTCTCTTTCCCCCGGAGCTGGCGGGAAGGATCGAAGCGGTCGGTAACAGTGCCCTGGCAGGAAGCATCCGTTGCTTAACGAAGGAGGAAGACTTAGCGGAGCTGGAGAGACTTCGGTCAGTCTCACAGGAGATCCACCTATCCAACGAAGGGGATTTCTACGAAAGCTATATTGGGGCCATGTCCTTCTAAGGAGGGCCCATTACAGATAGATATTGGAGGATGAAGAAATGAGAATAGGTACAGGCTATGATGTTCATAGATTGGTTACGGAGAGAGACCTGATACTGGGAGGAGTCAATATTCCTTATGAGAAAGGGCTCTTGGGACATTCGGATGCGGATGTATTGGTCCATGCAATCATGGATGCCCTCTTGGGTGCAGCGGCCTTAGGAGATATCGGAAAGCATTTTCCTGATACGGATGGAGCTTATAAGGGGATCTCCAGTATAGAGCTATTAAAGAGGGTGAGGGAATTGCTTGCAGATAAGCTCTATGTGATAGAGAATATCGATGCAACCATAATCGCCCAGAAGCCGAAGCTGGCACCATATCTGCCGCAGATGGTTTCCAACATAGCCGAGGCTCTTGGGATCGAAGAGGACAGGGTAAGTGTTAAGGCTACCACAGAGGAAGGGTTAGGCTTTACCGGTGAAGGCCTTGGAATCGCAGCCAATGCGGTATGCCTGCTGGAAGCCATGCTGAATTACCAGGTGGATATGACACCGAGGCAGGTAAACGGCGGTTGCGACGGCTGTCAGGGCTGTTCTAGGAGATAAGCGGATGGTAGGACTTGTGGCTCCGGGAATCTATTGATAAGGTATTGACAAAATATTCATGAATGCATACAATGAATTAAACAGTAATTGATGTAATATTTATTATATGTAAAGGCGATGAACGGAAAAGTAGCTCATAGTAGAGTATCAGAGATGGAATGTCACCGGCTGAAAGCATTCCTTACGAAGATATGAGTGAAGTGCGTCCGGGAGCTGATCCGGTGAATTTTTTAGCCGGGTACGGTAACAGCCGTTATCTGTATGAGATGTCTGCCGATGCTTTGGCAGACAAATAGAGTGGAACCGCGTATTCACCGCCTCTATCCCAAGAGGCGGTGTTTTTTATTATCCTTATGGGGGTGGATTATGGGATTAATGAAATATATTAAAGAAGAAATGCAAATCATAAAAGAGCGGGATCCGGCTATCAAAACGCCTCTGGAGGTCTTCCTCTATCCCAGCTTTAAAGCAATTATCCGTTATCGGATCGCACATAAGCTATATAAGAAGCAGCATTATTTACTGGCCAGGTGGTATTCTCAGAGAACAGCCAGAAAGACCGGTATAGAGATTCATCCCGGAGCTACAATAGGAAAGGGACTGTTCATTGACCATGGGCATGGGGTGGTAATCGGTGAGACGGCCATCATCGGGGATAATGTCACCCTCTACCAGGGTGTGACCCTGGGAGGTACCGGTAAGGAGCAGGGAAAACGTCATCCAACCATCGGAAATAATGTGATGATCAGTGCCGGTGCCAAGGTTTTAGGCTCCTTTACCATTGGGGAAAATTCCAAGATCGGAGCCGGATCCGTGGTATTGGCCGAGGTTCCGCCAAATTCCACTGTGGTAGGTGTGCCGGGCAGAGTTGTGAAAAGAGATAATGTTAAGATACCCAGAGAGGACATGGATCAGGTCCATCTTCCCGATCCTGTCCAGAATGAGCTGGCAGCCTTAAGGAAGGAGAATGTTTGTCTTAAGGATGAATTGAAGAAGCTGAAGGAGCTGTTTGGGGAGCTGGAGAAGAGACTGAAGACAGATTGATTTGACACACACAGCAACCAATTGGTATTAACATTACAGCTTATACCGATGTAAATCAGATGAAGTAAACTAATACATTCAGAAGGAGAAAACCTGTTATGAAAATTTATAATACCTTAACCCAGAAGAAAGAGGAGTTCATACCGATTGAAGAAGGAAAGGTCCGGATGTATGTCTGCGGACCCACCGTTTATAATTATATCCATATCGGCAATGCAAGACCGGTTATCATCTTTGATACCGTCAGAAGATTTCTGGAATATAAGGGCTATCAGGTCCACTATGTTACGAACTTTACCGATGTGGATGATAAAATCATCAAGCGAGCTCTGGAGGAGGGTGTTGATTCCAGAGAGATTTCCGAACGTTATATTCAGGAGTACCAGAAGGATACAGAAGCCCTGAATGTCTTAGAGGCCTCCTGCCATCCGAAGGCTACGGAAGAAATCGATGGGATGATCCGTATGATTTCCACCCTGATCGAGAAGGGCCATGCCTATGAGAAGAACGGTACCGTCTATTTCAAGACCAGAAGCTTTCAGGAATATGGTAAGCTATCCAAGAAGAATATAGATGACCTGGAGGCGGGAGCCCGCATCGCTGTCAGTGAGGAGAAGGAGGATCCCATGGACTTCGTGCTCTGGAAGCCGAAGAAGGAGGGGGAGCCTTACTGGAACTCTCCCTGGAGTGAAGGCCGCCCGGGCTGGCATATCGAATGCTCTGTCATGAGCAGCAAATACCTCGGAGAGCAGATTGATATTCATGGAGGCGGTGAGGACCTGATCTTCCCCCACCATGAAAATGAAATCGCACAGAGCGAAGCAGCTTCCGGTAAGCTCTTTGCCCGTTATTGGATGCATAATGCCTTCTTAAATATTGATAATAAGAAAATGTCAAAATCCGAAGGCAATTTCTTTACGGTTCGTGAGATTCTGGCCCAGTATCCGTCAGAGGTACTTCGTTTCTTCATGCTGAACGCCCACTACCGCAGTCCTCTGAATTTCAGCAGGGATCTGATGGAGGCGGCGAAGAATTCCCTGACCAGAATCAATACCTCGGTAGGCCAGCTGGAGCATCTGTTAAAGAGTGGCGTACTGAAGGAGGAGGAGATCCGCTCAAATGAGCAGGCATTCTTAAAGGAAGCGGAAGGCTTCCGGGAGAAATTCGACCTGGCGATGGAGGATGATTTTAATACTGCCGATGCAATCACTGCAATCTTCGAGCTGGTAAGACTCGCGAATACCAACTGCTCCGGCGAATCCACCAAGGCCTTCGTACAGGCCATGTATGACAGGATCGTAAAGCTCTGTGACGTCCTTGGTCTGAAGGCCAAGCAGGAGCAGGAGCTTCTGGATGATGAGATCGAGCAGCTGATCGAAGAAAGACAGCAGGCCAGAAAGGACAGGAATTTTGCCAGAGCAGATGAGATCAGAAAGCTGTTACTGGAGAAGGGCATACTTCTGGAGGATACCAGAGAGGGAGTAAGATGGAAAAGGAGCTAACGTTCGATCATAAGGAAGAGACCTTAGCGGGCATTATCAGAAAGCAGTGGAACCTGCCTCTGGTGGATATGAAGACCTATTCTCCGCTGACCCTGGCCTATATCGGCGATTCTATCTATGATCTGATCATCCGGACCCTGGTCGTAGAGAGTGGTAATGCTCCGGTGAATAAGCTTCATAAACAGGTCACCAGGCAGGTTCAGGCGACTGCCCAGGCAGAGCTCTTTCATAAGATAGAAGGGCAGCTGACCGAGGAGGAGCTGGCTGTCTATAAGAGGGGTAGGAATGCCAAATCCTTTACCTCTGCCAAGAATGCAGGAATCGTGGAATACCGTACCGCCACCGGTCTGGAGGCCCTGATCGGCTATCTCTATCTGACGGATCAGATCAGCCGTATTCTGGAACTGATCAAGCCTGCTCTGAACCTTATACCATTAAGCTAATGAGCAATTATGAAAATGTTTATACTTAGGAGGATAGCATGGAAGCACGGAAGAACTTAAAGCAAATCACAGCTGTGGCAGGAATTTTTGTATTGAGTGTAATATTTCTGAACTATGGCAGCCGTTGGCTGTATCAACTGGCCTTTCGTATGTATCCCCTTTATAAGGGCATCGACCCGGAGGATGCCTTTATGTATTTGTTTTTGCATCATATCTTTCAGGGCATTTTCTTTTTACTATTGATTGCCCTGGCTTGCAGACTGATGCGCCGGAAGTGGAGAGACTTTGGTTTTAATCTGAATGCCTATCGCTTCAGTCTCCTGTATTCCCTGTGCTTTCTCCTGTTCTGGACGGCTCTTCAGTTTACTCTAGGGTATCTGATGGTAAGGAACGGATCAGTGTTTGATATGAGCTATACACTGAATGCAAGAAATTTTACCGGTTATTTTCTCTTTGAGATTCTGCTGTCAGGAAGCAGTGAGGAATTATTCTTCCGAGCCTTTATCATAAGCATAACATCAGCCTTGCTGAAGGACATTTATCAGAAGCAAAGATGGGCAGATATAACGGCTATTATGATCTCGACCCTCCTGTTTATGGTTGGGCATATCCAATTTGAGCTGTTTCCCTTTCGAATCACCTATTTTGACCTGATGCAGCAGCTGACTGTGGTAGCCTGTTCCCTCGCTTATGGCGTCGTGTTCTTAAAGACCAAAAGCCTCTTAGCCCCGATATTGATACATAATCTCCTGAACGGAGTCGCCACAATATCGACAATCGTC
Source organism: Bacillota bacterium (assembly GCA_023441965.1). Classification (GTDB taxonomy): domain Bacteria; phylum Bacillota; class Clostridia; order Lachnospirales; family Lachnospiraceae; genus Mobilitalea. The sequence goes on along the minus strand of JAEZNB010000082.1, from coordinate 32,553 downwards.
CTCTATCAGATGTCCCATTAAGAGAGGCCCCGAGCGGTCCTTAAGGCGGCTGACGGAGGCAGGCTGTCATTTATATATGCATCTCATTTTCTTCATAGAATGGTAAGTATTTCTTAAACTCTTTGCCATTCTTTTGCCTTATTATTTTCCTAATATTAAGTCAGGATGTGAAAACTGGCAAGGATGACTTATATTAGTAAAGGCCATGGCGCGGAGTACTGAATCAGCGAGGGCGCAGGTCTTACTGGCAAGGAGAATGAATGAAGAGAAATTATGTTCAGAAGCCACGAATGAATAGACAACATCCCGGTACGTTTCTTACGATCGGGATTTCTTTCATTATGATATTATTGGGTATATTTTTATACGGAGGAGCAAGGTCAGAAAGAGCGGATGCCGCAGTACAGAAGGCTGAGAAGGTGAATGTCAGAATTATTGGGACTACGGATCTGCATGGTCAGGTGAACAGTAAGGACTACGAGCTGGGCGTGGATTATAACAATGGTGGTCTTGCCAGAGTGATGGACCTGATTACAAAGACCAGAAGTGAGCTCCCTAAGGAGAACATCATCACCCTGGATGCAGGGGATGTGCTTTACGATTATACGACAGAATATATATTTTCAGAGGATCAGAATGCAATTCAGCCGATCTATCAGGCTATGACCAGGATCGGTTATGATGCGATTACCCTAGGTAATCATGATTTTGATTATGGTTATGAATATATCCTTAGACAGCTGGACGGCTCCGGATTGAGGAATATCACTGTGGTGTCCAATGTTACCGACTCCAAGACCGGATCACATCCCTTCAAGGAAACGATGCTGATTACCAGGCAGATGCAGACCGGCTCCGGTAAAACTGCGGAAGTTACCATCGGTATCATCGGACAGACGATACCGACCTTAACTGCCAAGACCCATAGCTATGCCGGTATCCTGAAAACAGAGGATATGGTGCAGAATGCGAAGACCAAGGCGGCTTATCTGAAGGAAATGGGAGCGGATATTATCATAGCCCTGTCCCATACCGGAATAGGACCGGAGAACCCTGAGCTGAATTTTAAGAATGTCGCTTATGCTTTAACTAAGATACCCGAGATCGATGTAGTGGTATGCGGTCATGAGCATAATCTGTTTCCTACTACGGATATGTCCTCCCCTTATTATAAGCTTCCCAATGTAGATAAGAAAACCTATCTGATGAATGGGAAGAATGTCATCATGGCAGGAGACCGTGGTGAGGCGATCGGTGTAGTTGATCTGTCCCTTCAGCTTACGGCAAATGGGGTGGAGATTGTTGACCGGAAATCCGAGCTTCGGATGGTAACAGCCAACAATACGAAGGAGAATAAGGACCTGGCCGGACTTTATGGTGCTTGGGAAGCTAAGCTTTTAGAGTATTCGACGGACATCCTCGGTGAGCTGGATAAGGATACCGTTATTCAGAACTGGTTCGGATTATTGGGAGATAATGCAGCCATTCAGCTGCTGAACGATTCCAAGATTCAATATGCAATCAATTTCACCAGTAACGCAGGAGCTGCCTATAAGAATTACCCGATCATCGCAGCCTCTACCTATGCGAGCTACGGTACCAACTCGGTATACGATTACATTAATATAAGAGATCAGATCACCGAATCCGATCTGTCTGCGATACAGCCTTACAATAATTATCTCTATGTTTATACCATCACAGGAAAGCAGCTGAAGGAATGGCTGGAGTGGTCCGCCAGTGCCTATGAAACCCTTAGTGCGGGGAAGACCTGGAAGGATACAGTTATGTCCGCTCTGATGAAGCAGAAGGGATTGAAATCCCTGATCAAAGAGGAATGGCTGAATGACTGGAGTAATTTCTTCATCTTTGATGGAATTGACTATGAGATCGATCCCACCATGGAAGCCCGGTATGATTTCTCCGGCAATCGGATCAGCACGAACCGAAGGGTCAAGAGCCTGATGGTGAACGGTGAAGATGTGACAGATGATATGGTCTTCCTGCTGGCAACAAACAAGATCACTATCCCGGTGGAAGCGAACAGGGGAGTTGAGAAGCAGGTTGTTCTGAACGGATTTAACAGAAGCCAGTCTGTTCTTAGTAGGTATTTGGAACAGGAGCATCATTGTGGCAGCTTAATGCCCCAGGTTGACTATAACTGGAGAGTTAACCTTCCTTCCGAATATCGTTTTATCATAAAAACCCCCTCCTATGCTGAGGATATGTTTGAGGCATCCCCTTATTATAAAGGCTTTCTGACCGAGGTAAATCAATACCGTTATTATGTTGCCTCCGGTCAGCCATATAACGGGGATAAGGTAAGCCCGGTGATAATTGTGGCTCCGTCGGTAACCAGTGCCACAGCCAGCCCCTATGAGGTCGCCCTTCAGGTTACGGATGCTTCCGGTATCAAGGTTGTCAGAATGCTTCCCGGAGATGTCGGAGTCAATGATCCAAGCTGGCCTGCAGGCAGAATCATCAATAATCAAAGGTTTACCGTATATGAGAACGGAACCTATAGCATCTATGCAGAGGACGTCAAGGGGAATAAAGCGGTGAAGAAGCTGATTGTTACCAATTTTGATGATAATCTGCTATCGAAACCGAGTGTGGACTCCTATACGAACCGGAAAACGAAGATATCCGGTAAAGCTGAACCGAATAAGACCATTGTGTTTGATGCCTATACCGGCAGCTATGAGACTAGGGTCGGTTCAGACGGTAAGTTTTCTTATGCTTTACCTGCCCAGCCTTCCGGTTCCATCGTAAGTGTTTATCTGAAGGATGTGGAGAAGGGACATGTGAGTGAAAGAGTTCTGGTTCCGGTAAAACGTACGGGACCGAACCAGCCCAGTATTCTTCCGGTAACAAACAGAATGAATTATATACAGGGTGATACGCATGACAAGGATGCCATCGTGATTGCCATAGTGGACAATATGGTCTATGTGCCGGAAAACGGCGGCAAAGCGCTATATGAGAAAGCAAGCGAAATCTATAACCCCAGACTTAAGGTAGTGGAAACCAGTGCGACAAATTATGAGTCCGGATACTTTGCTCTTATCCTACCTCCGCAGGAAGCAGGAAAAACGATCACCGTATATAGTATGGACCATCTGGCGAGAGTCAGCCGGGTCAGCACTGCAGTGGTCGCAGAGGCTGGGCCGAATGCTCCGCTTGTCTATGAGGTCAGCAATATTGAAAAGCAGATCAATGGAGAGGTCCCGGGAGCAGAAAATAAGGTATATACGATCACACTTACCATTGCTGATAAGACTTATACCACGAAGACAGATAAGACCGGAGCCTTCTCCTTCAGCTTTACAGACCAGCTTTATGCAGGACAGCGTCTGACAGTGAAAGCATCTGATGTGAAGGGCGGGGTTCCGAGGGACAGCTTTGCCACACCTGTGATTGTGAATGATATTGAGAAGTACCTTAAGCTAAACTCCACCAATCTGATACTCAACAGAGTCACAAGCAAGACCAGCATTCTATCAGGCTATTATTATGACGGTGGGACCGTATTCCTGGCAATCACTGAGGGAACGGGAGAAGCCTTTAAGAGCACCCTATATACGCTTAAAACCAATGAGCTTTTCAGATTTAAACTGGAGCTGGATAAGAAGCTGGATCCGGGTATGAGGGTGTATGTAATGACCAGATTCACACAGGGCAGAATCCTGCTGGCGAACAGAGCTGTTGTTTTACCCGGCAGACCGGAAATGCCGTCACTGATCAAGGAAATTACGAATGCGGATAAGCTGGTGCAGGTAGCGGCAGATAAGGATTGCGAGCTCATCTTAACCATTGGGAAGAAAACCTATACCACCACGAAGTATCAGCAGGATCAGGCAACAGGACGTTATATCTATTCCTTTGAAATAGACCGGGATGCTTCAGGATCAGCCGTTACGGTGACAGCCTCCAATGAAACAGGCAGCAGTGATGTGCTGGTATCCAAGGTCCTTAAGGCAGCCCCTGATGCACCTCTGGTGAAGTCGGTGAAGGCTGGTGACCAGCAGATTACAGGAACCATTGAGCTCTTGGATCATACGGGGTCATCTGTGCTTCCTAAGAATACGGAACCTGCTGAACCGGCTGTAACTCCCGCTGTTACTCCTGCCCCTACGCAAGCACCTTCAGGCAGTGAAGCTTCTGAACAGCCCCAGAAAGCCGGAAAAACAGTAGAATCTATTCAGCCGAAGAAGGAGTCCGAGAAGAAAGATACGGATCAAACAGTAGCAGCAGAGACGGAAGCGGATACCCATGCCGGGACAGGAAGCACAGTGGTAGCGAACCAGGGCAAGGCAGGGACAGAGAAGGAGGTTGCACAGACAGAGGCCGGTGAAGCCGATGAGACATCAAGACCGGAGACCATAAAGGTGGTTCCGGAGAAGGTGGCAGCGACAGAAACCCGGATCTATGCACAGATTGGCAAGAAGACCTATGAAGGAACCATTGACAACATGGGTAATTTCATTATCATCATTCCGAAGCAGAAGGCTGGTACAGCCATTAAGCTCTGGGGGACGAATAAGGCAGGCAGAGGCCCGCTGGTGAAGATTAAAGTATCGTAAGATAGGAAGTTATTTGACCATATCAGTATTACAGGAAAGTCATACCGGACAGTCCGGTATTCACTAGAGGATACGGAATAGACGGTGTGGCTTTCCTTTTCGCATTCATTAACCGCCGGTAATTTACATATTTAAATTAAATATGGAACCTTGCGATATCATACTTCGTCTAATGAGCAGAAAGAGATCAATGAGGATGAACATAACAGCATAGGCTAGAGGCTGAAATATCGATTGGATCATATTTAGAGGAGGGGAGTACATGAAGAAATTCAAGGTAATACTAACATTATGTATGGCTGCACTGCTTATCATTGGCACGATCGGTTGCAGCAGAAGTGAAAACTTTAAAAGTGAAGCACCCAGGATCAGCTCCGATAAGAAAGCTGATAATTCTTACGACAACGATCCGGGAAGCTCTTCAGGGTATGCAGGGGCTTCCATGAAAGCGGATGCGGCGCCTAGGGAGCAGGTTGCCTATTCGATCGTTGATAACGGTGGGGCAATCAAGAATACCTCAACAGTATCTTCTCCGGTTCCGAATGCCGGAACCATGGAGAAAATCATCCGTCGTATCGATATGGAGATTGAAACACTGGAATTTGATGACCTGATTAATGCTGTTAACGATGAGATTAAGCGACTGGATGGTTATGTGGAGAACTCCAGCATCAATGGTAAGAGGTATTATGATTCGGGAGAAATGCGCAGGGGCCGTATCATAGCGAGAATTCCCAAGGATAAATTGGATGAGTTTGTAGGTACTGTCTCAGATGTCTCCAATGTAGTGATGAAGTTAGAGTCTACCGAGAACGTAACCCTGCAATATGTGGATACAGAGAGCCACATTAAGACCCTTGAGCTTGAACAGGAGAAGCTGTATGAGCTGCTTGGCAAGACGGGCACACTGGAGGATATCCTGACTCTTGAAAGCAGATTAAGCTCGATCCGTTACGAGCTGGAGAGCTATAAGTCACAGCTTAGGCTATATGATAATAAAGTGGATTACAGCACGGTGTCTCTTTCGATTCAGGAAGTAGAACGAGTGACACCGACGAAAGAGGTGAAGGAAACAGTATTCACCAGAATTCAGACAGGCTTCTCTGATACCATGTATAACATCAGTGAGGGCTTTAAGGATATCGTGGTCGGCTTTGCGGTGAACTCTCCCTACATTCTCTTCTGGCTCTTTGTGATCCTGGTTGCTATGATCTTATGCATCAGGACCTACAGGAAATACAAGAGAAGAAGACTGACAGGGACAATCACAGATACGCAGGCGATGATGAAACCGGATCAGCAGGATGGGAATCAGAACCATATGCAATGATCCTTGGCAGATAAAGACATCGAAGGATTACCAATAGGAACAGGGAATAGATATCCGACTAGAGCATCGCTCAGATTATCGATGAATATTCAAAAGATAATCGGCAAGTGATTGTCAAAAATGAATGAACTATATCAAATACTTTAAAACAGGGCTGATTCTGCCGGTTAGCGTTAAGCTTTCCTTTGGAGATCAGCCCCTTTTTATTGGATGATCGTTTGTATGAAGAATGATATCGATACTGCGTAAGGCATGGGAGAGGGATTTCATCTTTACAGCCAAAAGCTGCTTTGATATGATGAAGGAAAGACATATCCTGACCACAGGAACACCTTGGTCAGGACAAGTGTAGGCTTAATCTGTCCGCAACAACAGAATGCAGAGGCTTTCTTTTATTTGGAGGAGTTCAATGGATAAGGTTATATTTCATATTGATGTGAATAATGCCTTCTTAAGCTGGGAAGCAGTCCACCGTCTTTCGAATGGGGAGGAGCTGGATCTAAGGACGATAACATCAGCCGTAGCGGGAGACAGGAGCAAACGGCATGGGATTATCCTGGCGAAATCTCCCCTGGCGAAGCAGTATGGGGTGAAGACCGGGGAACCGATTGTGGATGCCCTGAAGAAATGTCCGGGACTCACGCTGGTACCACCGAACCATGGCCTCTACCGGCAGTATTCCGAAGCTTTTATTCGGATACTGATGGATTTCTCTCCCTCTATCGAGAAGTTTTCCATTGATGAAGCCTTCTGTGATATGACCGGTATGGAGGCTTTATTCGGACCTCCCCTGGAAGCAGCAGAGAAGATCAGAAGAAGGATAAGGGAGGAGCTGCATTTTACTGTAAACATCGGTATCTCCACCAATAAGCTTCTGGCGAAGATGGCTTCCGACTTTAAGAAGCCTGATATGGTCCACACCCTTTTCCCCTGGGAGATCCGGGAGAAGATGTGGGGCCTGCCCGTGGGAGAGCTATACTCTGTCGGACAGTCAACCGTGAAGAAACTGAATACCTTAGGAATCAGAACCATTGGGGAGCTGGCTAATACAGACGTCGAGATTCTGAAGGCTCATTTGAAAAAGCATGGGGAACTCATTCACAGCTTTGCAAACGGAATAGATGCTTCTGTCATAGCATTGGAGGAAACGAAGAATAAGGGGTATGGCAATTCAACCACAATCTCCTTTGATGTCGAGGAGGAATCCACTGCAAAGATGATTCTGCTTACCCTTGCCGAATCTGTAGGGGCCAGACTGCGGAAGGATAATGTCATGGCAAATGTCATCTCCGTCAGTATCGTGGATTCCATGTTCCGTCACAGCTCCCATCAAATGACCCTGCTTAGTCCGACACAGAGCACAGACGAGATTCATAAGGCTGCCTGCATTCTCTTTGACGAGCTTTGGGATCAATCTCCGATCCGTAATCTGGGGATTCAGACCAGCAAGGTGGTAGATGAGGATTCGGAACGGCAGATGAATCTATTCAGCTTCGCAAGAGATGAGAAGAAGGCTAAGTTGGAGGCGACCATTGATTTGATTCGGAGTCGTTACGGCAAGACCTCCATCCAGAGAGCCAGTCTCGCCGGAATGGAGGAAGGCAGAAAAGAGAAGAAGGAGTAAAGAAAATGAGCAGATGAGAGAAAGAGTAGAAGAGAATAAGAACAGAAGAGAGGAAGAGTAGAAGAGAAAGAGTAGAAAGAAAGTGTAGAGAAAAGAGAACAGATCAATTCCACGAAGTATATGATTTCAGAAGGAAAACGTCGAATACTACCGTCCGAAAGAACTGGTAAATTATGTAAACCGATGCTAAGATAAGAGTAAGCATAGGTGAGAGGGGGACATAATTTTGCTGGTTTATCGGGCGGTTTTTTTGCTTCTACTTATAATGATTATTCCATTCAGCAATACAGCATTCAACGGTGGAGAGATGGCAGCTTTACTGAAAGAGGAGACTTTTTTGAAGATGAATGCCCAGACGATAGGGACTGATCTGAATGAGATTACCCATGCGATAGGGATCGATCTGGAAGAGAATGCCCAGACGGCTGAGCTTGATCTGACAGAGGGTGAAGCCTTGGACTTAGTGAAGGAGAGCTATGCCACAAACTTCATCAAAGTGTATAAGGAAGATGGGCAGAGCTATTATTACAGATTGGAGATTGCGGATTATTACCTGGTCTGTGAGGGCCTTGTTGACAACACCCACTACCTGATCCACCTCTATGAGTTTGTAGTGGATGAGGAAGAGAGTGGTGTCGGGCATACGGTTACTTATGGCTGGTATACAGTGGAGAAAGGGACCGGACAGATTGAGGAGAGAAGCCTATAGACTGATGGTGGACCATTTTCCGCCGGAGAACCGTTTGAAGCTGGTTATGACACGGAAGATCTGATCTACCAGCAGAGCTATCCAAGCTCCATACAGACCCAGACCCACAGGGTAGCAGAGCAGATAGGTGAGTAAGGGACGGATCACGGCAACACTTAAGAAGGAAGTAATGGCTACAAAGCTGGTATCTCCCGCACCTCTTAAGCAACCGCTCATTACTACCTGGGAGGTTTGTGCATGGGTACCGAGGGCAGCCAGAATCATGATATTGGCACCAAGCAGCACGACAGCCTCTTCCGTACTGAAGAGAGAAACCAGAAAGGTTCTGCCGAACAGGAAGACAAAGAAGATTACTGTAGAGATCAGGAAGGCCAATCTTTGACCGATCTTTCCATATACGATGGATAAGTCCGGCCGCTTAGCACCCAGATTCTGTCCGACGAGAGAGGAGGCCGCGATGGATAAGCCATCCCCAAAGGAGAAGGAAAGGCTTAGAATATTCATACAGATCAGGTGGGTCGCATATTCCGTCGTTCCTAGTCTGGCGATAATCGCCGCATAAGCAAGAAAGCCAATTCTCATAAAGACCTGCTCTACGAAGGCGCTGGAGCTGACCTTAATAACAGGGCCGGTAGTCCTTTTGCCGAGGGACCAGCTGGCCTTCTGATGAAAGCTCAGATAGTTCTGTTTACGGAAGAGGGTGGTCAGGGATATGATAAAAGCAGCACAGGCACCTAAGGTGGTGGCTATGGCAGCACCTTTTACTCCCAATCTCGGAAAGAAGCCGATCCCATTGATCAAGAGATAGTTAAATATAATGTTAACAACATTGCTGACAATATTGGTCGTCATGGATATTTTCGTTTTTCCACAGCCCCTTTGTGCCGCATTGATGGTCAGATTCAAGGATTGGAAGGAGATACTGATCATGATGATACGGAAGTAATCCATGGCATCCGAAAGATAGGAAGCCTCCGCTCCTGCCAGTAATAAAATCGGCTTAGCAAAGAGAAAACCGAGGCAAGACATGATCAGGGATATCATGGTGGAGAGCAGGATTCCGGACCGCAGGACCTGATTGGCTCCTTTTTGATCGGACTGCCCCTTACGACGAGCAGCAACAGCCGTGATTCCGATATTAAGGGAGGTAATCATGGCGAGAAGGATGAATTTCGGCTGGTTGGTTATGCCGACCGCAGCGATGGCACCCTTTCCCAGTGTGCCTACCATAATGGTATCCACTGCACCGATAAGTCCGACCAGCAGGGCTTCCAGGGCTTAGGGCCAGGCAATACGATAGAAATTTTTATAGGCAGCCGAAGTAGAAGGCAGATCACCTGCAATCTGCTTCGGCTTCAGCATACTCTTCACGCTTAGTAAATTTTGCATAGGATTCTCTCCAGTCGGTCTCCTTCGTAACAGTGCCGGTGATTGTGGCAAACGAAGTGATATAATATCAGAAAAGGTTTTCATTGCGCTAATATTGTGATTATAGCACTTTTATAAATGAAATCAATGTTGTTATTTTACAATCTTTTCGGAAGGAAAACGAGGATTCGTAAGCATTCTTACAAAAATACAGAAGCTTACAGGTAAAAAAGCGGAAATAATTCACGCATATGCATAGTTTCGCAGAGATACAAGCATGATAATAAGTGCATTTGTAAATAATGATAAAAATGTTAAAAAGAGACGAATTATCCACAGTAGGGTATGGAAGCAGATTGCCTTTTTGTCTAAAAAGTGTTAAAATAAGAGGTGCTAATTGATAACAGAATGATGAAGGAGGTCGGAGTAGAATGAGTGTACCTACCCCACATAATGATGCAAAAAATGGTGAGATCGCTAAGACGGTCCTGATGCCGGGAGATCCCCTGAGAGCGCAATTTATTGCAGAAAACTATCTGAAGGATGTTGTATGCTTTAATAAAGTTAGAAATATGCTTGGCTTTACCGGAACCTTCCGGGGAAAGAAGATTACCATAATGGGCAGTGGCATGGGTATGCCCTCCATTGGCATATATTCCTATGAGTTATATCATTTTTATGATGTGGATAATATTATCCGGATCGGTTCGGCAGGAGGAATCGCTGAGAATATTAAGCTGCGGGATATCGTGATTGCCATGGGTGCATCCACGAATTCTAACTATGCGGCCCAATATAAGCTTCCGGGAACCTTTGCTCCGATTGCGGATTTTGGTCTCTTAAGGAAGGCAGTGGAAGCAGCCGAGAAGATGAACATCAAGACGGTGGTCGGGAATATCCTATCCTCCGATACCTTCTATGATGATAACAGAGATGCCAATTCCCTCTGGAGGAAGATGAACATCTTAGGAGTTGAGATGGAGGCGGCAGCCCTGTATATGAATGCTGCCAGAGCAGGAAAAAAGGCCCTCTGTATACTGACGATATCCGATCATGTATTTACCGGAGAGTCTCTCTCAGCGGAAGACAGGCAGCTGACCTTCCGGGATATGATGGAGATTGCCTTAGAGATCGCATAATCCGTCTGCCTGTAGATCGGATGGGGATGAGCAGGGACAAAGCAAAGGCCCTTCACAGCATATAGACAGCAGACTTATATGAGCAGAAGATCAGTTGCATAATGAATAGAAAAGAAGGAATAGAATAGATGGAAAATACATTCATATTTGAAAAGGTAGACCATACCCTATTGACACAGACGGCAACCTGGGAGGAAATCAAGCAGATTTGTGATGATGCGATGATATATCAGGTTGCTTCCGTCTGCATCCCCCCCTCATATGTGAAACGAGTGAAGGAATATGTCGGGGACAGGATGAAGGTCTGTACAGTGATCGGATTTCCGAACGGTTATAACACAACGGAGGTAAAGGTATTCGAGACCAAGGATGCGATCGCCAACGGAGCGGATGAGATTGATATGGTGGTTAATCTCGGATGGGTGAAGGATCAGGCATATGATATGGTTCTGGAGGAAATCAGGAAGCTGAAGACTGCCTGCGGAGATAAGCTTCTTAAGGTTATCATTGAAACCTGCCTGCTGACAGAGGAGGAGAAGATCAAGCTCTGCGAGGTGGTTACCCATGCCGGTGCGGATTTTATCAAGACCTCTACAGGCTTCTCTAAATCAGGAGCTACCTTTGAGGATGTTGAACTCTTTGCCAAACATATCGGCAAGGATGTGAAGATTAAAGCGGCCGGTGGCATCTCCTCCTTTGAGGATGCTAAGAGATTCATTGAACTTGGCGCTTCGAGACTTGGTACCAGCAGAATCGTGAAGCTGGCAAAGAATCAGGAGGGGACCGGTTATTAAGCACATGTGATGCTATAAGTCACATGTAGTATTGGAGCATAGAATAAGTGATTTATAAGGAGGTTTATGTATGCAGAAGGAAAATGAACCAAAGAACAGCCTTATACGTCAGGAAAAGGGAGAGCTGATCGGAAAGCAAAGTCTGGTCAGCCGCTCTGTTATCAGGAACCTGATTCGGGAGGCTATGGAAGGCATGAAGTATGCCTATACTCCTTACTCGAACTTTTTGGTTGGAGCAGCCCTATTAACTACCAGCCAGAAGATCTATACCGGCTGCAATATTGAGAATGCTTCCTTTGGTCCGACGATCTGTGCGGAGAGAACTGCCTTTTCCAAGGCAATCAGTGAGGGAGAGAGGCGCTTTGCCGCGATTGCCGTAGTGGGAGGCAGGAATGGTATGATTGTGGACTATACCCCACCCTGCGGCGTTTGCAGACAGGTCATGAGAGAGTTTGTTGATCCGAACAAGTTTATGGTTATACTGGCGAAATCAGAAGAGGATTATCAAGTGTTCTTCCTGGAGGAGCTGCTTCCGATGAGCTTCGGACCGGATCATCTGTAGCTTCTGACATGGAGAAAAGATGGAGAGTAGGAATATGATTTATACGGTGACGTTAAACCCCTCCCTGGATTATGTGGTGCGGGTTCATGAATTGACACCCGGTAATTTACATAGGACGGCGGAGGAAGAGCTATATGTCGGAGGGAAGGGCATCAACGTCGCTAATGTATTATCAGGGCTGGGAGCTGACTGTCTTAGCCTTGGATTTATTGCCGGTTTTACAGGCAGAGAGATTGAGCAAAGGCTTAGCCGGATGGGCTTGGCCACGGACTTTATCACGGTTGCTGAGGGGATGTCCCGAATAAATGTGAAGCTGAAAACGGGTCAGGCCATGGAGACAGAGATAAACGGTCAAGGGCCTGTAATCGGCAGCCAGGATATGGAGCTGCTGTATCAGAAGCTGGAGAAGCTAAAGGACGGGGATATCCTGGTGTTATCCGGCAGTGCTCCCAGACGGGGTATGAACAGCAGATATTCAGGTGCAAACTGTCATCAGACAGACAAGGACGAGCTCCATACAGAGCCTTGCGGTCAGCCTGGAAATAAGGGCAAGATCCAGGCTGAACTACGCAGTATGGAGACAGACAGTGACGATACCTATGCCGATCTCTGCGGCAGGCTGGCAGGCAGAAGGCTTAAGCTGGTAATTGATGCGGAAGGAAGCCTTCTAAGAAATACGCTGAAATTCAGGCCCTTTCTGATTAAGCCGAATCACCATGAGCTGGGCAGGCTGTTTGGCAAGCATCTGATCGAGGAGGAGAGCATCATAGCGTGTGCGAGACAGCTTCAGGAGGAAGGAGCCCGGAATGTGTTAGTCTCCTTGGCAGAGAAGGGAGCTATATTACTGGATTCCAACGGAAGGATCAACCTGCAGAGAGCCCCGCAAGGGAAGGTTCTGAATTCTGTCGGAGCCGGAGATGCCCTGGTAGCAGGCTTTCTCTACGGTTTAACACATGCCGGAAGGGAGAGTCTTAAGGAGGACTATTCCGAGGAGGATTATCTGCGGGCATTAAAATATGGCGTAGCTGCCGGCAGTGCTGCTGCCTTTGCGGAGGAAGCTCCCGAGCGGGCTAGAATCGAGGAGCTGTATCGAAGCTTATAAAATAAATTAGAGAATGTAATGAATAAATATCGAAGGATTTTTATAAAGTTACTTTTTTTTATCGATTTAATGTGATATAGTAAGTGTTATTAGAAATTGCCAAGAAAGGAATGGATGAAAATGTACTCTTTTGATGAAGTGAAGTCATTTGATCCCGAATTAGCCAATGCGATTTCCCAGGAAATCGGCAGGCAGAATGACCATATCGAGCTGATTGCTTCAGAGAACTTTGTAAGCAAGGCTGTCATGGCAGCGATGGGAAGCCAGTTAACGAACAAATACGCGGAGGGTTATCCCGGCAAGAGATACTATGGTGGCTGTGAATATGTGGACGTTGCCGAGAATCTTGCGATTGACCGCGCAAAGGAGTTATTCGGCTGCACCTATGCCAATGTTCAGCCTCATTCCGGCGCACAGGCCAATATGGCTGTCTTCTTTGCACTGCTTCAGCCCGGTGATACCGTTATGGGTATGAACCTGGCCCATGGCGGACATCTGACACACGGAAGTCCGGTGAACATGAGCGGAAGCTACTATAAGATTGTACCCTATGGAGTGGACGATCAGGGCTTTATTGATTATGAAGCACTTCGAAATATCGCCCTTGAAAGTAAACCCAAGTTAATCGTTGCGGGTGCCAGCGCCTATGCAAGAAAGATAGATTTTAAGCGTTTCAGAGAAATCGCCGATGAAGTTGGTGCGATCCTGATGGTTGATATGGCCCATATCGCAGGTCTGGTAGCGGCAGGCTATCATGAGAGCCCTATTCCTTATGCCCATGTGACCACGACAACCACTCATAAGACCTTAAGAGGACCCAGAGGCGGTATGATCCTCTCCAGTGCGGAGTTTGCAGAGGAATATAAGCTGAACAAGGCAGTCTTCCCCGGTATCCAGGGCGGACCTCTGATGCATGTGATTGCAGCGAAGGCGGTATGCTTTAAGGAAGCACTGGATCCCAGCTTTAAGGATTATGCAAGAAGAATCATCGAGAACGCCCAGGCTCTGGCGAAGGGTCTTAGCAAGCGGGGCTTCAACCTAGTCTCCGGCGGAACAGATAACCATCTGATGCTGGTGGATCTTCAAAATATGAAGGTTACCGGTAAGGATGCGGAGAAGCTTCTGGATGCAGCGAACATTACCTGCAATAAGAATGCGATTCCGAACGATCCGGCATCCCCCTTCGTAACCAGCGGTATCCGTCTCGGTACGGCAGCAGTTACGACCAGAGGCTTAAATGCCGAGGATATGGATGTGATTGCAGAAGCCATTTATCTGCTGATCTCCGACGTAAATGCCAATAAGGAAAAGGCCATGCAGATGGTGAAGACTCTGACGGACAAGTATCCTTTATATTAATTGAATGTAATCATATGCCCCTGCTTGTGCTCTTCTATGATATTGGATGGAGGCATCAAAGCAGGGGCTTTATTGTACTTTCGTATTCATGATATCAGGAAGGGAGAGATATGGATGGAGGATTGGAAGAAGAATCGGATCGGTTCCGCTCTGCGGGGTGAGAATCCCACTGTTATCTGCAGAATGAAGAGTGGATTTGCTGTGCTGGGAGACCCGCAGTTCCTGCCGGGCTACTGTATCCTGTTGGCTTATCCAAAGGTGTCAAGCTTAAATGCGCTTACGGTGAAGGAAAGACAGGATTTTCTGCTGGATATGAGCTTGCTGGGAGATGGGATTATGGATGTATGCAAGCCCCTTCGGGTGAACTATGAGATACTCGGCAATATGGATGCCTTCCTGCATGCCCATGTATTTCCGCGCTATGAGTGGGAAGAGGAAGAGCGAAAGAGGATGCCGGTCTGGCATTATCCGAGGGAAAACTGGAGCCTGCCGGAATATCAGTTCAATGAGAAAGCTCATGGGGAGCTGAAGCTTCAGCTGGCAGATAAACTGCAGGAATTGATAAAACTATATGAGCAGAGGAAAAGCCAACTGTAACAGTTGGCTTTATCTAGGGGAGTTCATGAAAAAGTATTTATTCAAATGATTGTAATTAACAATGGGATTGTCTTGCTTATGTTCTTATCTTAATCCACAAATGTGTTCTAGTTTTTAACAAATCGTGAACGTTGTGTGAAGGATGCAAACAATATTTACCAGAATCACATGATTCTGGTGGATTACCTACTTCGCAATCAAAGTCAAGAAGTAATCAATAAGATACGGCTTTGCCTTGGCCCCGGAGGAGGCCCCCCGATTCCAGCTGGCGCCGTTGGGTTACCGCGGCTATATAGAGGCGAGACCGGTGAAGGCCCTGAACGGTTAAGCTCCGCCTGCATCTTTTTGACATACTTGACATAAATTTCAAGAGAAGATATTATAGGGATATTAATATCGTAGGACGGTGTTTCCTCTTTGAGAACAGGAAGACACTGACTTCGATACGAGAGAGAGAATTTGATGTCAGGGGGAAGGATATGGATCTAAAACTAAAAGAAATGCTATTGGAGCATGGAGCATCCCTGGTGGGATTTGCGCAGATTGAAGGACTTTATTATAAGGCCGATCTGGAGGGACCACAGAGTGAGGATTCAGAGAAGGAGCCCTTTGAGATACCGGAATATCCTTATGGTGTCTCGATTGCTCTGGCTTATCCCAAGGAGGTCATCAAAGGGATTCAGGATGGTCCTACGATGGAATATTATGATGCTTATCACAGCTCGAAGCATCAATTGGACGACCTGGCAGTTCTCTGTGCGGAATATATCAAGGCCCAGGGTTACAAGGCCTATCCCCAGACAGGAGAAACCAAGGAATTCGGTATCTTCCGGACCATCATGCCCCACAAGACGGTTGCTGTGAAAGCAGGCCTTGGCTGGATCGGTAAGAGTGCTCTATTTCTCACCGAAGCCTATGGCTCCGCTGTTCGCTTAACCTCGGTACTGACCGATATGCCGATGGAATATCCGAAGACGATCCCCCAGTCCAAATGCGGAAGCTGTATGCTCTGTACGAAGGCCTGTCCCGGAGGAGCTATTTCAGGCCGAAACTGGAGCCCGGACCTGGAACGGGATGATTTCTATGATGCCATGGCTTGCAGAAAGAAGGCCAGGGAGATCGCAGCGAAGGTCCTGGATAAGAAGATTACCCTATGCGGTAAATGCATAGAGGTATGTCCCTACACTAAGAAGTATACGGAAGCAGTACTGGCATAATACATCAGTTAATAATACAAGGTTCAGACCTTTACGCTTAAAAACCGGTAACCTCATATGCATGACTACAGGCATACGAGGTTACCGGATCTTTTTTACGATTTAATTCAGAACCTCCTTCAGGAACCTTCCTGTATAGGATTCCTCTACCTTAACGATCTGCTCAGGAGTACCCTCAGCTACGATATACCCGCCCTTGTTGCCACCCTCCGGGCCCAGGTCTATGATGTAGTCTGCCGACTTGATCACATCCAAGTGATGCTCGATGACGATGACGGAATGTCCTTGATCCACCAGCTTGTTCAGGCAGTCCAGAAGCTTGGCGATATCAGAGAGGTGGAGGCCTGTCGTAGGCTCATCCAGGATATACAGGTTGTGGGCCCCTCTTTTGATCTTCGCCAGCTCATAGGCCAGCTTCACCCTCTGGGCTTCACCGCCTGACAGGGTAGTGGAGCTCTGTCCCAGACACAGGTATCCAAGGCCCAGCTCGTTCATGATACCAAGCTTATGCCTGAGGTAATGGTGATCCTTGAAGAAGACCAGGGCCTCCTCCACAGTCATCTCCAGAACATCTGAGATGCTCTTCCCACGGTACTTGACTTCCAGACCCTCCTCTGAGAAGCGTCTGCCCTTACACATGGGACAGATGGTCTCGATATCCGCCATAAATTGCAGATCGGTCACGATGATACCATCTCCCTGGCAGTGCTCGCAGCGGCAGCCGTTGGCATGCGTCAGAGAGAAGTCCAGAGAGCTATAACCGCGGTCTATGGCTTCCGGCTGAGCGGCAAAAAGCTCACGGATCTTATCATATAGACCGATATAGGTGGCCGGATTGGATTTGGAATTCCTGCCGATCGGTGACTGGTCGATATTAATCACATTGTTGATCAGCTCTGAGCCGAAGAGAAAGTCATGGACTCCGGGCATGATTCGGGCCCCGGTCTTGTCGATCTTCAGCTGCTTATATAGGATTTCATTGATCAGAGAGCTCTTACCGGAACCGGATACACCGGTGATGCAGAGAAAGACCCCGAGGGGGATATCCAGATCCACATTCTTCAGGTTGTTTTCTCTGGCTCCCTGGATGGTCAGAAATTCATCCCCCAGCTTCCTCCGTTGCTTGGGTACGGGGATGGAAGCCTTTCCGGACAGGTATCGTCCCGTGACGGAAGCCTCCTCCTGCATGATGGCCTCGATCGGTCCGCTGGCAACGACAGTTCCTCCGTGGATGCCGGGACCGGGTCCAATCTCAATGATATGGTCTGCATTCCTGATTGTATCCAGGTCATGCTCAACAACAATCACGGTATTACCGATGTCCCTAAGCTTCTTCATCGTCTCGATGACCTTGCCGGAATCCCTCGGATGAAGCCCTATGCTGGGTTCATCCATGACATAAAGCATTCCCATCAGCTCACTGCTGATCTGGGTGGACATCTTTATTCTTTGCATCTCTCCTCCGGAGATGCTGTCGCTTCTTCTGCCCAGGTTGATATAATGCAGTCCGATATCGATCAGCAGCTGTATCCTGGTGGACAACTCCCTGACAATCGTCTGCGCAACCTCCCGAATCCTCTCCTCGAAGGTCAGGGACTCGATGAAGGCCAGAAGCTCCGGCAGCTGCAGCTTGCTCAATTCATCAATGCTTTTTCCACCGACTGTTACCTGGAGACGCTGCTTCTTCAGTCTTGCCCCGTGACATTCCGGGCATAGCTTCTCGATCATACAATCCTTGATAAAGGCAGGCTCAAAGGCTTCTGTCGTGGAGGTCCTGCGGATATAGGACCGGTACCAGTGTTCAAATTCATGGACATAGCCGCTGAAGGGGACCTCCCTGCCCACGATCCAATTGCGCTTGGTAGAGTCCGGGGGTTGAAGCATTTTAACCGGTTCTCCCTTGGTGCCATAAAATAAGAGGTCGTGAATCTCATTGGGCAGCTCATTGAAGGGGGTATCCAGGCTAAAGTTATACTGCTGAGACAGGCTGTAGAGCATGACACCACGGTAGCTGTCCTTACCGCTCAAGTTGTATACGGTATTCTTAAAGGCTCCCTTATTGATGCTTTTCTCCGGTGCCACGACCAGGAAGCGGGGTTCGACGACATAGGACATACCGACACCGAGGCAGGTGTGGCAGGCACTGACAGGGGTATTGAAGGAGAAATGGAAGGGCTGCATTTCACAGAGGAAGGTATGATGCTCCGGACAAGCAAGTCCTTCGTAGAAGGATGCAGGAACACCGCCCACGACCTCCACCTGAATCATGAAATCCTCCTCCAGGGCGAGCAAGGAGGCCTCGATGGACTTGGTCAGCTGGATATAGGAATCGCTCCTTAAGGTAAAGCGGTCGATAATGAGCTCCATATGGTAATCCTTTGCCTCATTTACCTCCTGCTTATCCGATAGGGAGAAGGGCTCCCCATCCAGGAGCAGCTTCTTGAAGCCCTTTTCTCTCAAACCTTGGAAGGTATAATTATAGTCCTCCCCATATACCTTATATACGGGAGCCCGAAGCTCCACTACGGTACCGAGGGGCAGGGTGCAGATATGCTCTGCGATCTGAGCGGGAGACAGCTGCTCCAGCGGATGGGAGCAGGCAGGACACCTGCCGATGCCTGCCGTAGCATAGAGCAGTCTTAGGTAGTCATTGATATCTGTGACAGTTCCGACAGTGGACCTGGGATTGTTATTTCCCTTCTTCTGCTCGATGGCGATGACCGGGGATAAGCCGCGGATGTAATCTACCTTCGCTTTCTTCAGCTGGGTAATACGGCTCTTGGCAAAGTTGGAGATGGAGTCCAGGAAACGCCTTTGACCTTCTCCATACAAGACATCAAAGGCCAGGGAGGACTTACCGGAGCCGGATACACCGGTGATTACAGTCAGCTTATCCCGGGGGATCTCAACAGAGATATTCTTTAGGTTATTTTGCTTCGCACCGGATATTTCGATGCTGGAACGTACAGTCATATAGGTACTCCTCTCTATCAGACATTCGGAATATAGAGATAACCGATCTCTTCCACAGCCTTCTTGCCCCTGGGCGTGATCCGGATGGTCTGAGAAACCTTGACCAGAACACCCTGATCTGCCAGGTAGTCAAGAAGATTGATGATATAGTGGCCCTCCGTATGAAAATACTTGGCCAACATGGTTACAGTCTTTAGCTCCTGATCCCGCATATTTTCCAGAACCGGCTGTTTGATGATGTCCAGATGCTTCAACAGATAGGTGTTAATACCATCAATCAGAGTCTGTAATTCTTCCTCGGTATACAGACGGGACATGGCAGTCTGATAATAAGGAGTGATGAGCTCGGGATGAAGCTTAAGGGCTTGCTGAATTACTTCTCTGGTGGGCGGGTCCCCCTGCAGGGTAACCTCAATCCTTGCCATACTTTCCGCTGCCCCCAGAAGATAGTACTGAGCATATACAGGATCCTTCTTAACGGTTAACCATTTCGTGGCCTTCTGATAGACATAAAGCAGATTGCAGGCATCATAGAAGATGTTCAGGGCGATATCATTACTGCCCATGATTTTCTGTTCTTCAAAATACTCATTGAAGCTCTCGTCCGTGGAGTATACAATCTGACCCTTGGCATAATAGGCCTGCTCAAAGGAGCCTCCGGTTGACCGCTCCATAAATCGCTTGAAGTTGCTTCTGGGTGCGATACTGACGTTGATCGTTATATCATCCTCAAGGATGCAGTAGGAATCCGTTTTAATGGTCTGATCCCTAACCACTACGGTCATATCAATGTCACTTTTTTCCCAGACCTGGTCATAGGCCAGGCTTCCGCATACGATGACGGCGATGATATTCGGATCGTTCTTGATCTTGTCAATAAAGCTTTTGGTAGCCGCCAGATATCTTTCCTTCAGCGTAGGTTGCATATTCGTATCCATTCCCTCATCCTTTCCGCCTTTCGTTGACATTAGGCAGGGTGTTATTGATCTATGGCAACCATTATACCGCTCTGATGACAGAATACAGGACAGAAATTGCGGTATCCTGACCAAAACAGGACAGAAATTGCTAAGATAAAAGAATTGTTAAATTATTCCGTGCAAAGTCCGACCCTTATGTTATAATGTTTGTTGATAAACCTGTAAAACGGTAACAGAGAATCAGGGGGCTGCATGGACAATTATCTGTTGGATATAATTAAGAAGACAACGGAATATATTGAGAGTAACCTTTTAGAGGACCTGGATCTGGATAATATCTCTGAAAATGTCAACCTGTCCAAGTTCCATCTTTTAAGAATCTGGAAGGGTGCTACCTCGACAGGACTGATGGAGTATGTGAGAAGGAGAAGAATTGCCCAGTCCTTAGGGGATCTGATCAATAACAATAACAGCATTGAGTTCATTGCCTCAAAATACTGTCTGGGGTGGGAGAGGACCTATCAGAGGGTATTCAAGGAGGAATATCAGATCACACCGGCTAAATGGAGAAGAAATCCCAGCCCATTAAACATTTTGGACAGATTTAATGCGGACTTCATGAACTGCTCCGGGGAGGGTCTGATGTTCTTTAAGTCCATCACCGTACTGCCTGCCTTCTCCATCGCCGGCATCGAGTGTCAGCCTGAACAGGAGGAGGACGGTAAGGGGAGGACGGCCCATGACTTTGGAGTTGACTTCTTCTATCACAGGAAAGCAGAGATCATTAATCCGGTGGATAAGGATATCTACATCGGCTTTATACCCGCACTGAGGAAGCCCGGTTCCTATGCCCGCTATCAGCCCTCGGTCAAGATCAACCAGAACAGCATCGTGGGTCCGAATATGACTGTGAAACACATCAAGCCCCACAAGTACGGAGTATTTACCTATATGGCACCCCATCGGCCGGAGGAGATCTCCGCGGAAAGGCTGAAGGATCTGTGGCAGTTTGTAAACAATAGCTGGATTCCTACCATGGAATTTCATCTGACCGAGCGGTTTTGCTTCGAACAGATTAATTATGCGAAATGCAGCAGGCACTATTGTGAGTGTGATCTGTATTTTCCGATTTCGGTATTATAGAGATGAAGTATCGGTATCATAGAGGAAAGAGATAGGAGGTATAGGTTTTGAGCTTCATTCATCAGCTGAAGAAAATCAGAGACGGTTATGTCATCAGACAGGTTAAGAACACTCGCTTACCTGACTTTCCGCCATCTCCTACCATCAGAGAAAGAATCAAATTCACAGGAAGAGTACAGAAGGTAGGCTTTCGGCTGGAGATATACGAATTTTCCAAACGCCTGAACCTGACCGGATGGGTGAAAAATACCAAGGATAAGAATGTGGAGGCAGAGCTGCAGGGAGAAGGATCTAAGATAGAATTCCTGATCGGATTTATGAAGGCCCTAAAAAGGGCATCCGTCCGGGAGGTCAAAAGAGAGGAGCTTCCTTTACAGGAGGAAGGAGGCTTCACCTTAATCAAAGGAGAGCAGTGAAGGCTTAGAATAATCGCATTATACTGAAGCATGCCTTGAAGGAAGAGGAAAGCTTAGGGGCTGTTTCACAACAGCCCCTTTCAGTCAATCTTGAGGTACTTGATTTGAGGTTCAGATCTTAAAGAACCCTTCCTCCAGCATCTTATGATAGCACTTCGTTCCAAATATAATTCCTACTACGAATACACCGGCACAGCAAACATACTTCACTATTTTCGTTACATCCACCGTAATTGTTACGGAGGCTTTAGAATCTGAAGAAGCATTATTATCCTTTGACATGGGTACCGTCCTTTCTGCAAGTAATCTTCTATTATCTTGCTATATCATATTAATTCTTATTCATTTTCATTCGTTCTTTCAGCCAAGCCCGTTGATAACCTAGGTGTACATCTGCTGCGGCAATCCCTGCGCTGTCTGCAGGGGTGCAGACCGAGACGGACCTAGTAGCCCAGCTCCTCACCGACAAGGATTACCTTGATGCGGCCGGGAATCAGTGACTTTCTGGTGATTACGATTTGGCAGCAGATGCAGTCGTCCACCAGACAATTCGCGCATTTGCCCAGTTCTGCACAGGGGGTCTTCCTATTCAGGCGGACGGTGTTCGGAGGAGTCGCCATATTGCGGACCCGTTCGATACCGCTTTCAACATCCGTAACGATCTTATTCATTCCGGCTACTATGATGACATTCTTCGGCCCGGTAATCAGGCAGGCAACACGATTGCCCTTTCCGTCGATATTCACCAGCTGCCCATCCAGAGCAATGGCATTGGAGCTCATGAAGAAGTAATCGGCAGTAACGATTTTACTGTACATAGCCGAGGATTCCTCAGCAGTCTTAGCTGTTTCACGATCATATAGTATGTAATCGGATTCCTTCAGGTATTCTATCAGTCCGATCTCCTTCAGGGTTTCGGAGCCTCCCCAGGAGATAGAACAGCCGGGGGTAAGAAAGCGTTTCGCCATGAGCAGGGCATCCTCCGCATTCTCGCAATAATACCCCTCAATCCCCCTCTTATTAAATTTGCTGATCAGGCTGTCCGCTAAGTTCTCATAATAAATTTTCTTAGGTGTCATCCTATCCCTCCTCCTCAAATTCGATTGTATCTCTTTACAAAACAGATCCCAAGCGCACCGGGTCCCGTATAAGTACCGATGGTAACTCCGATCTGAAAGATCGGGTAAGGCAGCTTACGTCCGGTGAAGTTCTCGATGTGCTTCTGCAATATCATGGCATCGTCAGGTGTTGTGGTATTCGCGATGCAAAAGTCATAGTCCTCTGGCTTCTCATGATAGTCTCTGAAATACTCTTCGACCATCTCAAACACCTTATCCAGGGATTTCCTGCGCCCACGAATATTGGAATAAGGAATCAGCTCGGCCTCCTTCAGCTGAATCAGAGGCTTTAAATCCAGCATATCCTTTGCCAGTGCCACTACCTTACCGATTCTCCTGCCCTGTGCCAGGTACTCCAGGGTATTAACGGTAAACATGATCCGTGCGGTCGCCTTCAGCTTGTTTGTGCTTTCGACCAGGTCTGTGATGGAATAGCCGGACTTTTTCATTTCAGCCATCTGCAGCAGTAGGATTCCCTGTCCGCCTGTAGCCTGAATGCTGTCAATGATATGGATGGCTGCTTCCGGGAACTGCTCCTCCAGGATAAGCTTGGCATTCACCGCAGACTGATAGGAGCCGCTGAACTTCTGGGTCAGGCAGAGGCAGACGATATCGCAGCCTGCCTTCAAAGCAGGACGGAAGGCACTGATATAATCCTGAACGGAGGGCAGGGAGGTGGTAGCAAAGATATGCTTATCCGTGAGGGTCTCATAAAAGGATTCTTTTGTGATATCAATGTTTTCCTTATAATAGGTCTCCCTGTCAAAGCTTACATAGAACGGAATGAGACCGATTTCATGCTCCTTAATCAAGCTTTCCGGCAGGTCACAGGCTGAATCACTGAATAAACGGTATTCCTTCATGGCTTCCTCCTAATCACATCATCAAGTAGTTTTCAATACTACATCTATTGTAAACGATACCCTATCAATATTCAATAAAAATAATGAGAATATTCTCTGTATTCACGAATGAATTTGTGTTTGTCCTATCAGAACTTTTAAGGTATACTTATAATTGGTTTTATAGGATAAGTGCCTAATATCGGTCCCTTAAAGCCACATAAGAGAAGCATAAGCAGAATAAGCTTTTGTAGGGAAGAAAGTTGGTCAGACATGTCAAAAAGTTTATTTATCGCAGAGAAACCAAGTGTAGCCACGGAATTTGCCAAGGCTCTGAAAATATCCGGAAGGAAGCAGGACGGGTACATAGAATCGGAAAATGCAATCGTGACCTGGTGCGTAGGGCATCTGGTTACCATGAGCTATCCGGAGGTCTATGATCCTTCCTTAAAGAAATGGACCATGGAGACGCTTCCCTTCCTACCCAAGGAATTCAGGTATGAAGTGATAGCGAATGTGAAGAAGCAGTTCGGTATCGTGAAGGAGCTTTTGAACCGGAAGGATGTGGATACCATCTATGTCTGCACGGACTCCGGAAGAGAAGGAGAATACATATACCGCCTGGTGGATCAGGCTGCCAAGGTTCAGGCCTCCAAGACCAGGAAGCGGGTCTGGATCGATTCCCAGACAGAGGAGGAGATCCTCCGGGGAATTAAGGAAGCAAAGCCCCTGTCCGCCTATGATAATCTATCCAATGCCGCTTACTTAAGGGCCAAGGAGGATTATTTGATGGGGATTAATTTCTCCAGAATCCTTACCTTAAAATACGGGAATGAGGTACAGAGGTTCCTGAACGCCTCCCGCTGGTCTGCAATCTCCGTGGGCAGGGTAATGACCTGTGTACTCGGAATGGTGGTCAGAAGGGAGAGGGAAATCCGAAGCTTTGTGAAAACCCCCTTCTACCGGGTGATGGCCCAGTTATCTGTGGAGGATAAGAGCTTCCAGGGAGAATTCAGGGCCGTGGAGGGCTCGGATTATTATCTGTCCCCCCTGCTCTATAAGGAAAATGGCTTCTCGGAGAAGGCCACAGCTATTAAAATGATCTCCAATCTGGCAGAGAACCTTCCGACGCTTTTGGAGGATGGCTCCTGGGCAGCCGTAAGGGAAGATAGCAGCGGAAGGCAGACTTCAAGAGCCATACTGCCGATCGGTGGGCAGGCGGGAAGTCAGGAGCAGGCATCAGGGGAAGCGTCCGCGGAAGAGCTGCTGGCAGAGATCACCCAGCTGGAGAAGAAGAAGGAAAGTAAGAATCCTCCGTTACTATATAATCTGGCAGAGCTTCAGAATGACTGTGCCAGAATGTTCAAGATCAGTCCCGATGAGACCTTAAAGCTTGTGCAGGAGCTTTATGAGAAGAAGCTGGTGACCTATCCGAGAACCGATGCCAGAGTTTTATCCAGTGCCGTAGCCAAGGAAATCGATAAGAATCTCAAAGGGCTCCAAAACCTGAACAGTGCCGGAGAATATGCAAGAGAGATCCTGAATCAAGGTTCCTATAGGAATATTGCCAAGACCCGCTATGTCAATGACAGCCAGATTACAGACCACTATGCCATCATTCCGACAGGACAGGGATTAAATGCCTTAGGCAGTGTGTCTTCCACGGCAGCCAGGATCTATGATACCATCGTGAAGCGCTTCTTAAGTATCTTCTATCCGGCGGCTGAATACCGTAAGATCAATGTCACTGCCAGGATAAAGAAGGAAAGCTTTTTAGCCAGCTTCAAGGTATTGGAGAAGGAGGGCTACCTTAAGGTATTGGGAAATCCCGCAGATAAGAAGGAGCGCAGTACCGAGGGGAAGGAAACCGGAGAAGGAAAGGAAGGACCGGAGGAGAATGCGGAGGAGGAGACTTCGGATCAGTCCTTACTGCAGCTTGTATCAAATCTGAAGAAGGGAGCCTTACTGCCGGTCAAGGCGCTGAATATCAAAGAGGGAGAGACTGTACCTCCCAAGAGGTATACCTCAGGTACTCTGATTCTTGCCATGGAGAATGCGGGACAGCTGATTGAGGATGAGGAGCTTCGGGCCCAGATTAAGGGCAGCGGTATCGGAACCAGTGCTACAAGGGCAGAGATTCTCAATAAGCTGATTAAGATATCCTATCTTCATCTGACGAAGAAGACACAGGTGATAACACCTACCTTGCAGGGAGAACTGATTTATGAAGTGGTGAACGCTTCGATCAAGTCCTTGCTGAATGCGGAACTGACTGCCAGCTGGGAGAAGGGCCTTACTTATGTATCAGCGGGCCAGATCACAACAGAGGAATATATGGAAAAGCTGGAAGGCTTTGTACGACGCATGGTAGACGGAGTGAAGGCTGTGAAGAATCAAAATGCTTTAGCCGGAAGCTTTCAGGAGGCGGCTGCATTTTACCGGGATAAGCGGTAGAGAATTTTGCGGTTTTTATAGCTGATTTATCTATGGAATTTTAGTGACAAGAGGAATAGAATGTGCTAATATATCGGAAAAAGATATTTTTGGGAACAAGTTTACTTTCCCGGATACCGGAATAGGATAGAGAGTATAAATAATATGAAAAGGAGACAAGGGTTATGTGCGGAATTGTAGGCTATATCGGTAAGAAACAAGCGGCACCCATTCTGCTGGAGGGACTATCAAAGCTGGAGTACAGAGGCTATGATTCGGCAGGTCTGGCAGTGAATGATGGGTCAAAGATACAGGTAACTAAGTGCAAGGGAAGGCTGAAGGTGCTCGCTGACCTGACCAAGGGTGGGGAGACTCTGTCAGGAACCTTAGGAATTGGACATACCAGATGGGCTACCCACGGAGCGCCCTCCGATATGAACTCCCATCCTCATTTTAACACCAATGAATCGATTGCAGTCGTACATAATGGAATCATAGAGAATTACCTGAAGCTTAAGAAGAGGCTGATGGATAAGGGCTACCAGTTCCAAAGTGAGACGGATACCGAGGTCGTGGTTCAGCTTTTGGACCATTATTATAAGGGAGATGTGATGGAGGCCATTGCCAAGGCTATGTCCAAGATGGAGGGCTCCTATGCATTGGGAATCATCTTCAAGGATCAGCCCGATGAGTTTTATGCCGTAAGGAAGGACAGTCCCCTGATCGTCGGTGTATCTGAGGAAGGCAACTATATCGCTTCCGATGTTCCCGCGATTTTAAAGCATACCAGAAATGTTTATTATATTGAGAATGGCGAGATCGTACGCTTAAAGAGAGATTCTGTCCAGTTCTATAATTCCGATCTGGAACCGGTGGAGAAGGCCATGTCAACGGTGGAATGGGATATCACGGCAGCAGAGAAGGGTGGCTATGAGCACTTCATGCTGAAGGAGATTTACGAGCAGCCCAAGGCAGTAAGGGATACTCTGCGCCCCAGAATCAGAGACAACGATATCGTTATAGATGAGCTTAATATGAGTGAAGAGGATATCAGGGGTTTGAAGAAGATCTTCATCGTAGCCTGTGGATCTGCTTACCATACGGGAGTTACGGGCAAATATGTGCTTGAGGATCTGGCCAAGATACCGGTAGAAGTGGATCTGGCTTCCGAGTTCCGTTACCGCAGACCGCTCCTGACGGAGGATAACCTGACCATCATTATCAGCCAGTCCGGAGAAACCGCAGACTCTCTCGCGGCTCTTAGAGAAGCGAAGCGCCAGGGCTGTAAGGTCCTTGGAATCATTAATGTAGTCGGCAGCTCCATTGCCAGAGAAGCTGACAATGTGATGTATACCTGGGCAGGCCCGGAAATTGCGGTAGCGACCACAAAGGCATATTCCACCCAGCTGTCAGCCCTCTACCTCTTAGCGATGTATTTTGCTAAGGTACGCAAAACCCTGGACCAGGATACCTTTGATACGCTCTTAAAGAAGCTTCAGGAATTACCGGATCAGATCCAAAGTATATTAGACAATAATATACCTGAGATTCAATATATTGCCTCCAAGTTCGTAGCTGTAAAGGATAGCTTCTTTATCGGCCGAGGCATTGATTATACCACAGCATTGGAAGGATCCCTGAAGCTGAAGGAAATCTCCTATATCCATTCCGAGGCTTACGCTGCAGGAGAGCTTAAGCATGGTCCCATAGCACTGATAGAAGAGGGAACCCTGGTTACAGCCCTGCTCACCCAGGAGGAATTATATAAGAAGACCATCAGCAATATCGTAGAAGTCCAGTCCAGGGGTGCAAGAGTTCTGGCAGTGGTCAACGAGGGCTATGAGGATACAGCAAAGGTCTGTGATATGATGATCAAGATTCCGGTCACCGACCAGCATTTCACCACCTCCCTGGCAGTGCTCCCCCTGCAGCTCTTATCCTACTATGTGGCAGTCGGCAAGGGAATCGACCTGGATAAGCCGAGAAACCTGGCCAAGTCCGTGACGGTGGAGTAGGAGAGGGATTGAGTTGGGATATGTGTGTAATGGGAATAAAGTTGTGAACTAGGTAATAAAGTTATGAACTAGAGAATAATGTTGTGAACCGAGCCACTATTTTGTAGAAAAATGGTGGCTCGGTTTTATAGCTATGTTTTGTAAGTCATTCCAATTCTTCAACATTTACAAGAATATCTCTATAAAATAAATGTAGTTTATTTCCTCGATAAGTTAATAAATACTCTTTATTAGGATCTACTTTATTATATATATTAAGTGAACATTTTAGCATCCAATTATTATCCGTAATTAAATAATAATGTGAATTATTTATCTCTTTGCGCACTATATAACACTCATTATAATAAGTAACTTCATACCTATTATATACTAACATAATTGTATTAAATGACAGAATTACTAAAAGCAAACAAAGAACTATTCTTTTATTAGCATCTAGTTTAAAACTTTTACTGCCAATACATAGTAAAACAATTCCTATACTTATCAAATATACCAAAGACACACACAAATAGTAAAACATTGTATGTATTTTAGAAATTGGAATATTCATATAATCATAGTTATAAATAAACAGCCATGATATTATTAATAAAACGCACATAAGCAATATTAATTTATAAATTGATTTCAATATACATACCTCCACAGGAAATGTAAATTAATGTATTTCTAATTAGTGCCATATATGGTTTATTATACATAAAATTTCCGGAAATTCAATAAAACATAAGCTTTACAGCTACAGGTGGTTATTGGACAACAGCGGGGCAAAAGTATCTTTATATTATTATCCGATACGATTGGATTAACATTCCATTTTGGAGATTAACTGAAATACGACTTTTCAATTGTTGATTTTCATACTCGTTCATGCACTCGAAAATAAGCAATTAATAATTTTATTTCCTCAAGGAATGTGGTAAAATATGGCTTGCAGAAGCGTTGTTCTGAATAACTGTAAACGTTATGATGAAAAGAACTGCAGTAACTGTTAAAGTATTGAAAGAATACGTGCTATATAATACTGGGGAGATTGCGATAATGATAAATGGGATCATTATTATGGGACTGAATGGGAGTGGCAAATCAACCATTAGTACTGAACTTGCAGACTTATTAAACTATAAGCGTATGGATGTTGAAGATTATTATTTTCTCGATTCTGATATACCCTATGCCAAAAGTCGTACCCGTGAAGAGGTTATGCAGTTAATGCTTGATGATATTAATAAATATCATCACTATGTACTGGCATCTGTTGGATGTGATTGGGGTCCTGAGATTGTCTCTACATATAAGCTGGCGATTCTGCTTTATGCTCCGCTTCAAGTGAGATTAGAACGAATAAAACAGCGTGAAACAGCTCGATTTGGGGACAGGGTCTTAGAGGAGGGAGATATGTATGAATCTCAAAAACGATTCCGGGATATGGTTGCATCACGTTCTGAAGAGGATATTAAACAACAAGCTAATTCGCTCTTTTGCCCGGTATTGGAGATAGATGCAACACTATCCGTAAAGGAAATTCTCAATTTGATATACAATTACTACTTGAACATACTTGAGTAATGCTCAACGACAAACGCTATCCCCAGTAGATCATAATCAAACAGGCGGCTATCATCAGTAAGCCGCTTACGATTATGACCGCATGATAAGACCTAAATTGTATAATGTTATTTTTCAGATAGCCCTTATGATAGGGCTGTGTTTCTCTTTCGAGCCGGGTTACTTCCTGATTTAGATAGGATATTCCCTGGGCATTTTTACTTCCCATTCCATTAAGATTAATTCCGGATGGATTACCCTTCATGGCTAGAAAGATACCGATTATAATGAGTAGGAGTCCTTCGTAAGTTAAGATATCATACATTTTTTGTCCGGTTTTATTTGATAGGATTGCAGCTGTGATTAAGCCGAGGGCAAAGAGCACGATACTGAATAACATGATAGATAATAACTTACGGCCTATGCTTCTTAATTGATCTTTTCGCATTTCTATATCCTCCCGGTTTCATTTTAAAAGCTGTGTCATTCATATCATAGCATGATAAATGAGATAAATATATGCATTCAACCTAAAACATTTCTGAATTTTTCATTAAGTCGCATGTTTCTGACTATGAATTGAAATGCGGACATAAGGAGGAGCTGTCGATCTCGAATATATGTGTATTCTCGGTCTTAAATCTGCCCATCTTCTCCAAGGGGGTGTCGGTAATCAAGCACTGCAGACACATAATAACGGCGCTATGGGTGACGATCGCTACATCTCGGTCATTCTCCTTTATAATTCTATGTAAGGCAGTCAATACTCGGTCCAGCATTTCCTGATAGGATTCCGCCTTCGGAGGTCTGGAATCCCTGCGATTATGATACCATACCTCATATTCGGCAGAATAGCTTCTTCTCACCTCATCCCAGGTCAGGCCCTCCCAGGCACCCAGATTTATCTCTTCCAAACCATCTGCAATCTCATAGTCCAGCTCAGCTGCTTCACTTAAAATCTGAGCTGTCTTAAGAGCCCTTTTCTGTCGGCTGGTGTATATTTTGGAGATAGGGATCTGATCCTCCAGTACTTTTCTGCTCATTTCTTCTGCTTGCAGGATACCGGTGGCATTCAGCTCAGTGTCAACACTCCCCTGGATTTTTCCTTCGGTATTCCAATCGGTTTGTCCGTGTCTGATAAAGTATAATTTCAATTCAATTCTCCCCTCATGTCAAATCTGTACTGGTAGAATCAGCCTTATGGCTTGACTTAAGCCCATATCACCGTCTTTTATCGTCCCCATGAGTTCAATTTGTGACAGCTTCCTGTATCAGCTGCTGATAAACCTCATCCCAGTTGAAGTCATGGATATGAAGGATTGCCTTATCAATCGGCAGCTGATCGAGAACAGCTAAATCAAGTCCCCTTCTTGTCTCAAAGAATTTGACTACGCCCATGTGGCCTTTGAGTTGATGCGCTTGACCATATGGGGAGGCTTCTATATAATAGCTGGTCATATCAATCCAATCAGGAAGAGCCGATTGATCCCCCGATACTCTTTCCGCCGCAATACGTCTGATTGCTTCGGCGGCGTCAGGCTGATATAGGTATATGAGCTTTGGATGAAGGCTTATTACAGTATCAATCAGCTTCAGCATATAGTCTGTGATATAGCTTAAGTCCTTAACATAGATACCCATTAGCTGTTGAATATGGCTCTGTAAATATGCGCATTCAAAGATATAGACCATATCCTGCTCACAGTTCAGGGTGAACTTTTTCCATCTTTGCAGATGTAAGGCCTGAAATGAATCCAGACTGATTCTCCCACCATGGATCTCATGGTTCTCGAAATATTCCCTAAGCTTCGGATCCTTATGATGTAAGCTAAGCCTGGTATAAGCAAGGATGGCATGCCCATCCTCCAGAAGAGTGTGCTGCATAATGCTATCCCTATGCTCCGGATAGGAATCTAAAAGCATCTGATACTCATCCCGTGTCAGGCAATCACACCAGGATAAATCCGCAGGATGCAAGTCGCCTTCTCTATATACTTTAGCAGGAATGCACTTACTGTCAAGGTAATCTTTCAGTTTTCCTGCCATCGTTGATTTTCCTGATCCGGGGATGCCTTCAATTAAGATCAGTCTGTTTTTCATAGTTACCTCTATCACAGTTTTTATTACACATTGCTCTGATGGATCTTCGGGTTTATTTGTTTGAGAGGGCTTCCTCAACCTTCTGATCCGCAACGATTCGCTTCTGCAGCATATGATCATACATCTCATCGAATACGGCAGGCAGACGATTTCTGAAGACCTGAAGACCTTCTTCCGTTATACCACCCTTTAAAGCCACTCTTGCTATGGTTTCGTCAAAGTTAAGTCCTTTTTCAAGAAATAGCTTGGCTGTTCCATATAGGGTTCTGATCATCATTTCCTCAAGTTCTTCTCTGGAGTAGAAGTCAGAATGTCTTACGGCTGCTTCAAGCATTTCTCTGAAGATTCCCGCAATCAGACCGGGGCCACAGCTGGTGACTTCAGCGGCCAATGTAAATTTGTCTTCTTTAAGCAGCTTCAGCTTGCTGACTTTACTTAGCAGGTTCTCGATAAAGGTTGCATCCTCATACTCCACAGAAGGCTCATGATAGAGGAGGGAAACCCCGTCCAGTACCTCTGAGGTTACAGTCGGAATGAGTTTACTTACAGGCAAGTTGGTGTATTTACTGATATCGCTTGCTTTGACAGAACCGGCAATTGATATGAGGTGCGTGTCCGGAGCCGTGGACCCCTTAAGATCATCCAGTACTGCGAG
>JAEZNB010000017.1 GCA_023441965.1 Bacillota bacterium | reverse complement strand
GTGCTTCATCGTCTCACCTTAGCCTTTTCGCTTGAGTGTGTATAGAGTTACCTTGCCGCGGGCCTGGGAACTGCCGGGGTCCTGGTAGTAAACATGAACCGTAAGGCCATAGAAATTGGCGTCCCGTTTCCCTTGGATCACCGGCTCCGGGTCCACCTCAACTTGATAGAAATAGTTTTTGTAGGCCTGGTATCCGGCCTTCCCGTCCAATGGAGAAGCGGCAACCGGAAAACCGGGGTTACTCCCGGCCAATCGCTCTTCCAGTACCGCCTGGGCCAAATTTACCGCGGTAATCTGCTGTTTGGAGGTCCCGGCGGTCAGCCGGCCGGTAATCAGCACATTGGCCACCGCCAGGACCACCATTGCCAGCAGGGTGGTGGCCACCAAGACCTCCACCAGGGTAAAGCCGCCATTGGTTAAAATTTTTCGCCTGGGGAACATCTTCCACCACCTGCCGCTTAGTTAACATAATATTCCTGTATTAATGGGCCGCCGCTCCGCTCCGGGGCGCATCCTGGGCCGCCACCCAGTTGATCCACTCATTATTCCACTGAATCTTACCGGCGGTAGCGCCGTCCCCGTTGTCGATGGTCCGGTCAATCCACTCCGCCTTAGTCGTCCAGTTTTCCACACCGTTCAAAGAGACTTCCACCACAAAATTGTCGTGTCCGTCAATGCGCCGGTAATCCCACTGGTAATCCTGCTCGCTGGCCAGGTTGCCGGAATTAAAGGGATTGATGGGCCAGCGCTCCAGGTAGGGACCGTTCCAGCCCTCCTTGGCGTTGCTTCCGGCGCCGGGTTCACCGGAGCCGGGTTCCACCAGAAAGTCCTGCATATTAGGCTGGTTTATCGCATAAACCTCGGGGAACCGGCCGGTATCGGCATAATGGTTTAAGGCGGAGGCCTCAATGGCTTTGCAGTCCTGAATCACTTTGGTCAGCTTGGATTTTTCCACCGACCGGAAGGCATTGGGCGCAATCACCGCCGCCAGAATGCCAATGATGGCAATAACCACCAAGAGCTCCACCAGGGTAAAGCCTTTGTTGTTTTTAACCTGCTTATGATTGTTCAAGGAGCAAACCTCCTATTAAAAGAATCCGTTGGGCAAAATATTATTCCGTTGAAATGACGAGAAAAACCGTGGTTGGACTGTTTGCGTGATATCTTACAACTCCCGTGGTGCCGCTGGCGGTCCCGCCGTCCAGGTCTGCTTCCAGACGGGTTCGCGCGTCGTTGGTTAAGCTGTTCAGCGTAAGAAATTTATAGCTGCTTGTTATGTGTGCCGGATCCACAGAGGTTCCTCTTTCAAAAGTGTAGGTTCCACCCCAGGGATTTCTGGCCGGCCATCTTTCCAGATACGGCCCGTTCCAACCATTTACTGCATTCGTTCCCGTGCCATTTACAAGAAAACCGGTTCGACCACTCGAACCTCCGTCCGCTTCATCTAAAGGCCAGACGCCGGTATCAGTATAATAATTTAGCGTTGCACTTTTTATTGCCTTAAAATCCGCTTCGGCCGCGGCCACCTTGCCCTTTTCCACCGCCCGAAAGGCATTGGGCGCAATCACCGCCGCCAGGATGCCGATGATGGCAATGACCACCAGCAGTTCCACCAAGGTAAAGCCTTTTTGATTTTTAACATGCCTACGATAGTCCAATGAACAAACCCCCTGTATAAAAGAATCCGTATTAACAAGCAGGGAAACCCTTTTACTCCATTGAGATAACTATATAAACCATATTTCCAGTATATCTCACAACGCCTGTGCCTCCATTCGCAGTTCCGCCATCCAAGTCCGCTTCCAGACGGGTCCGGGCGTCGGTGGTTAAATCATCAAGTTCAAGATATTTGTAGCTAGATGTTATGGATATACCAGATACAGCCACTCCATTTCTAAAAGTATAGTCTCCACCCCACGGATTTCTGGCCGGCCATCTTTCCAGATAGGGTCCGTTCCAGCCATCAATACCGGATGTTGTAATAAAACCGATTGAGTCAGCGCCATCTACAGGCCAAACACCGGTATCCGTATAATAATTTAGTGCCGCGCTTTTTATTGCTTTAAAATCCGCCTCGACTGCCGCCACCTTGCCCTTTTCTACCGCTTTAAAGGCATTGGGAGCAATCACTGCCGCCAGAATGCCAATGATGGCAATAACCACCAGCAGCTCCACCAGGGTAAATCCCTTCTGGTTTTTCTTTTTTCTTTTTAACATCCGCTTTCCCCCCTATTTAATTTATGTTAACTAGCTGATTGCCACACAATAATAGGCCGCATGCTGGGGCCAACTGCCGGTGGAACGGTATCTGAACAGGCCGGTGCTTAAATTTCCGTCGTCCAGGAGGTTGTCGAGCTTTTCTACAATCCGGGTAATTTCCGCATCACTGAAACCGGACCCGCCAAAGTTCAGCTCCACGCAGGGGTCTGCGGTGCCGTCCCCGTTAAAGTCCAGGGGGGTGCCGCCCTCGCTGTAGACCCCCTGCCACTGGTAGGTCCCGCCATGGTTCCCCGCCCAGTACTGGGCTTCGGGCCATTTTTCCAGATAGGGGCCGTTCCAGCCCTCCTGATTAGCCTGGTTTTCTAAAAAGTCAATGCCCCGGTAGTCGTGGCCGGTGGATCCCCCCGGGTATGTATCGTCATTGGGGGGGAATAAGCCGGTATCGGCGTAATAGGCCATGGCCGCTCCTTTGATGGCCTTTAAGTCCGCCGCCGTCCGGGCGATCTTGGATTTCTCCACGGCGCTGAAGGCGTTGGGGGCAATCACCGCCGCCAGAATGCCGATAATGGCAATGACCACAAGCAGTTCCACCAGGGTGAAGCCCTGTTCCCTTTTTCTTTTCATGGCCAACCTCCAACAATTTAATCCCTTAACCCAACCCCTGGGACATGCTGCTGATCATGGGCAGCATCACGGCCAGAATAATAAACCCGACAATGCAGCCCAGGAAAACAATCAACAAAGGTTCAAT
>JAEZNB010000094.1 GCA_023441965.1 Bacillota bacterium | reverse complement strand
GCATGGTATACAAGGTCGTTGACTTACCGCTACCGGTCGGTCCGGTAATCAGGATAATCCCATGGGGCTGGCTGATCATCTTATCATAGCGCAGCAGCTCCTCCTCGGTAAAGCCCAGCTCCCGCTTGTCTCTGGTAAAGCCGCCTTTAGAAGCGATACGAAGTACCACCTTCTCCCCGTATACCGTTGGCAGTACTGAGGAACGGATATCATATTCAGCCCTGCCCACAATCATTGATATTCGTCCGTCCTGTGGTCTTCTCTTCTCCGAGATATCCATTCCGGACAGTATCTTTATTCTTGCAATAATAGCAGCCATCAGGCTTAAGCTGTATCTTCTTCCCTTGCTTAAGACACCGTCGATACGGTATCGTACCCGCAGATCATCCTCCAAGGGCTCGATATGGATATCGCTGGCCCGCTGTCTGATGCCCTGCTCTATAATTGACCGAACCAAGACTACGATCGGTGCATTCTCCACTTCTTCAGATAAGGTCTCCTGCTCCGGCTGTTCTGCCTTAATCAGGCTGTCCCTTTCCTGGGTATAACGCTGTGCCACCTTCAGCGCCTCGATATTGCCATAATACTTATCAATCGCCGCCGCAATATCCTGAGAGGTCGCTACCGCCGGCTCGATCTGAAAATTCGTAATGATCGCCATATCATCGATCGCGATGTAATCCAGCGGGTTGGACATGGCCACTCTAAGAACATTCGGATAACCCTGCTTGAATTCAAAGGGCATTACCGAATTCTTTCTAAGAATCTCTTCTCCGACCAGCTTCGTAATTTCCGGATCGATTCTGCGGTCTGATAATCTCACAAAATCATAATTAAGCTGTCTATGTAAAGCGTTGGCTATCTCTACCTCGGTCGTGAAGCCTAAGTCGATCAGAGTCTCACCAAGCTTCTGTCCTTTTTCTCTCTGTGCTGCCAGAGCTTCGGTTAATTGTTGTTCATCAATAACACCGGCATCAATAAGGATGTCGCCCAATCTCTTCTTTCTATTGTTGAACTCCATATGCCTCTCTCCTGACTATATACACCATTATTATAAAACAGTATTTTCATAATTGCAACAATTTTTTATCAATTATGAAAGACTTTACTCATTTTTCGACAATTTAGGCTCTACTTCCTATAAATTTTCTTGAATTGTAGGTAAAATACCCGACAATTTCAGTGATTATACTGTCTGTTGCGACAGCTTTCTTTCGACATCTGTCAATTGTAAGCGTATTTCGCATAATTTACATTGTAAGACATAATTCAGAATTAGTCCATACCTTTTTTCTAATTTATTTCATTATTGTGCATTTTTCTACAGAACTACAAGAAAGGTGATAGGAAAACTTGTGATTATCCCATCGCTTATTCCTGACCTCGCTTATTGAAGGCCTATTTGGGTATTTTGCAGGATTTCCCTGCATTCCCAATTCCTATTTTCAGATTGACCATAGGGGACTCTTCGTGTAAAATGATAATTCGTAGTGCAACCGTCTCAATGCATAAAAATAAGAAAAGCTGCCACTTTTTTGTATAAACGGCAGCCCAAGAAGGATAACAGAGTTTTTCCATAAAGGAGTCAGTCATGAGTATTTTGAATGTAACGAATTTAAGCCATGGTTTCGGAGACCGTGCCATATTTCACGAGGTAAATTTCCGCCTGCTTAAGGGTGAGCACATCGGCCTGATCGGAGCCAACGGAGAAGGAAAATCTACCTTTATGAATATCGTGACCGGTAAGCTGATGCCGGATGAAGGCAAGGTAGAATGGGCAAAGCATGTCCATACGGGCTACCTGGACCAGCATACGGTGCTGGAAAGCGGAATGACCTTAAGAAGTGTGCTGCAGTCTGCCTTTTCCTACCTCTTCGAGCTGGAGGAGAAGATGAACGTAATCTGCGACTCTATGGGATCAGCCACAGAGGAAGAGCTTCCCGAGCTGATTGAGGAGCTGGGAGTGATTCAGGAGCTGCTGACCATGCACGATTTTTATAATATTGATCCCAAGGTGGATGAGATTGCCCATGCCTTAGGTCTGGATGAGATCGGACTGGACAGGGATGTGAATGAATTGAGCGGAGGTCAGAGAACCAAGCTTCTGCTGGGTAAGCTCCTTTTAGAGAAGCCGGATATCCTGCTTCTGGATGAACCCACCAACTACCTGGATGTGCCCCACATCGAATGGCTGAAGCGTTATCTGAATGACTATGAGAATGCCTTTATTCTGATTTCCCATGATATACCCTTTCTCAACAGTGTGGTGAATATCATCTATCACATGGAAAACCAGGAGCTGAACCGCTATGTGGGCAATTATGATAAATTCCTGGAAATCTACGAGATGAAGAAGGCGCAGCTGGAATCTGCCTATAAACGCCAGCAGAAGGAAATCGAGGAGCTGGAGGATTTTGTAGCAAGGAACAAGGCCAGGGTATCCACCCGTAATATGGCCATGTCCCGTCAGAAGAAGCTGGATAAGATGGAAGTGATCGAGCTTGCCAAGGAGAAGCCCAAGCCGGAGTTTCAATTTAAAGAGGCCAGAGCAGCAGGAAGATATATCTTCCAGACGGAAGACCTGGTCATCGGTTATGAGGAGCCCCTCTCCTCTCCTCTGAATCTGACGATGGCGCGGGGAGATAAGATCGCATTGACCGGAGCCAACGGAATCGGCAAGACCACCCTACTGAAGAGTATTCTGGGTCTTATTCCATCCTTAAGCGGCAAGGTTGCCCTGGGAGATTACCTGTATATCGGTTATTTCGAGCAGGAGATGGCTCCCGGAAATACCACTACCTGTATTGATGAGATCTGGAAGGAGTTTCCTGGCTTTACCCAATATGAGGTCCGTTCTGCCCTGGCAAAATGCGGTCTGACCACTAAGCATATCGAGAGTCAGGTCCGGGTCTTAAGCGGCGGTGAGCAGGCCAAGGTTAGACTATGTAAGCTGATCAACCGGGAAACCAATATTCTGCTGCTGGACGAGCCGACAAACCATCTGGATGTAGACGCGAAGGCAGAGCTGAAACGGGCCCTGAAGACCTATAAGGGCAGCGTCCTGCTGATCTGCCATGAGCCGGACTTCTACGAAGACCTTGTAACCCAGGTCTGGGACTGCTCCAAGTGGACAACTAAGAAATAAGTGTCAGTCTATACCCAGCTTTGAGAGACGATAGCTGCTGATACCGATAGCAGCGATCAGATAAACTGCCATCGGAAGAAAGGCCGTCAGCTCCCAGGCAGAGGCTGTCATAAGCTTCAGTCCCCAGGTTGCCGGGAAGAGGTAGCCTATCTTCTGTAAGACCGTCGGCAGGAGCTCCACAGGAAACATGATGCCGGACAGCATCAGAGACGGCAGAAACAGAAGCTGTGAGACCATGGTCAGCTTGGAGGTATTTTTCACCAGCAGACCCAGGACTGTCCCTATGGACAGGCTCACCAGGAGAAAGACTGCCAGGGATACAAAGTAGAGCACCACATTCTCAGGCAGCTTAGCATCAAAGATAAGAGGTGCTGTCATGTAGATGATGATACAGGTAAGGAAGAGATGGACGAAGGCCGAGATCAGATTCTCGGCTGCCCCTGTCCATAAGGGGATCCCTCCTACCTTATAGGCCTTCTTAATGTCTCCCGAATACAGCTCCACCAAGGGGATCGGTGTTCCGAGAAAGGCTCCCATCGTGACCGCAAATATGGTCATGGTCTGGATCAGAGTATCCTTTGCTTCCGGATTGATGGAGGTAAATATCGAACCTACAAAGCCGAAGAAAAGCAGGGGAACCATATAGTAGGTAATTAAAATTCCCTTATTCCTAAGATCCTGCTTCCAACGCAGGACGATACCATAGAATAATGCTCCCATCCTATTTTCCCTCCTTTGCGATCTCCAGAAAACGCTGCTCCAAAGAGGCCCGTTCCAGTTTTATGTCCAACACATCATTATCCATTTCCTTCAGCATCGTCAGTAATTCCAGTAGAGCATCTCCGATATCGGTAGTCGCCACAGTCAAGCGATTACTCTCCGCCTGCTCTGTGGGTATGTGTCTGCTATTAACAAGCTGTCTGGCCGGGAAGGGATTCCTGGTCTGAAGGGTGATTCTGCTTTCTCCGAAGCCGGTCTGCGTAAGCTCTCTGGAGCTTCCGAGGAAGGCCAGCTTCCCTTCCTTCAGAATCGCGATCCGGTCACAGAGATTCTCTACCTCTGCCATATCATGACTGGCCAGGAGGATCGTTTTACCCATTTCCTTCAGCTTTTTAATCT
The DNA here is from genome assembly GCA_023441965.1 of Bacillota bacterium. Classification (GTDB taxonomy): domain Bacteria; phylum Bacillota; class Clostridia; order Lachnospirales; family Lachnospiraceae; genus Mobilitalea. The sequence continues at coordinate 37,280 of JAEZNB010000094.1, read as the reverse complement.
CCTTATGCAGAGATACCCTGCCCTCCACATCCAGTCCTGCTGTAGGCTCATCCAGAAAGATGATATCAGGAGCGCTAATCAGCGCAATGGCCAGATGCAATCTTCTCTTCTGCCCGGTTGACAAGGACTTATACAGCTTATTCTTGAATTCCGTTACCCCAAAGTCCTTCAATAAGGTCAGATTCTCTTTGGCTCTATTCCATTTACAAAATAAGCGGAAGGCTTCCAGGGCGGTCAGTGTTCCGGGTAGGGACGAGGATTGGAGCTGTACTCCGATCTTCCCCTTCACACTAATCTTCCCCCCGTTATAATGTCGTATGCCCTCGATACACTCCAGGGTAGTGGTCTTTCCGGCTCCGTTAGCCCCCAGCAGAGCGAAGATTTCTCCCTCTTCCACAGCAAAGGACAGCTGATGGACAGCCGTAAAGCTCCCATATCTCTTAACCAGCTTCTCGACTTCAATTGCGTATTCCATATGTATCATACTCCCTTATATGTTTCATTTCCCATTCCTTCTGATTTCAGATTTGATTTACCGGAACAGACGGTCTAACAGAGCCAGACCGGATGAGGTCCGAAAGATTTTCTCTCTGATACTATTAATCTCCCGCTCTCCCAGCTCTTCCTCCTGAATGTTCACCAGAAAGTCTGCTTCCACTAAGATCTGATAATCCGCTCCATCTATCCCCTTATAGGTGTGGTGATGGCCCACCAGATAACATACTCTTTCTACCAGCTCTCCCGGGAAGCCCAAGTCTGCCAATAGCTTCTCAGCAACCGGCGGTCCCTCCAGCTCCTGATACTTTCCCGCAGAACTATGATATTTCTCCTCACTGATTTTAATACCGATATCATGGACCAGAGCCGCAATCTCCAGCAGCTCCTGCATCCCCTCCTCCAGTCCTTCCAGCTCGCCGATCACTTTGGCATATCCGTAAACCTTGAGGAAATGATTGATTCTCCTGACATCTCCGGCATAATACCTTGTCATGGCATCGATTACTCTTCCGACTCTTGTCATAATATCCTCCTTATCGTCTCTTCCCTACAGCTCCAAGCTTACCGCAGCAGAAAGCCCAGCACCGATATCAGACTTCCGCACTTATGTATCACCCTATTCCTTCGCCTTGTCAACAGCTTACTACTTCCAGCTTCTTCATACAATATGCTATATTCACTATGAAGAAAACTGCTGCCTTAGTGAAATAAAGACCGAAGGAAGTATTTCCTTCTGTCTCTCCAACTTAGGCAGCAGCCTGCTCCAATATTTACATGCTCATATTCATTCTGTTCAAGGTATCTGTTCATCCCGGTATGTTTCTCCCTAAGAAGCTTCCTTGTTTCTCCTCTTACTGATCGAAGCACTCCCGCAGCTTCTTCAGGGCCTTCTTTTCTATCCTGCTGACATAGGACCTGGAGATGCCAAGCTTTGTGGCTATTTCCCGCTGGGTGACTTCCTTTCTGTTACTCAGCCCATAACGCAAGCATATGATTTCACGTTCTCTATCGGTTAAAACCTTACCTATAATATGATACAGTTTTTTAATGTCATCCTCCAGAACGATATTTTCCACAATATCGATATCTGCTTCCTCGATGATATCCAACAGATTGATTTCATTGCCTTCCCGGTCTGATCCGATCGGATCATACAGATATACTTCCTTAGACAGACGTTTTCCGCTTCGAAGCATCATCAGCAGCTCATTTGCTATCCTCACCCAACGGCGCTTTTGGAGAAGCCTTTAGGTATAGCTGCAGCTTCGTTCCGTCCCATACCACCTTGTTGACCAGGGAGTGGATGGCCCGACGTTTGAGCTCTGCCGGAGCATTTTTCAGGGCAGTCCCATAATCCATAAGGGCCTGCCTGATGGGTCCAAGCTCTTGCTCTGACAAGCCGGCTTCCCCGCTGCTTTTCCTGGCCTCCTCCAACCGGCCTCTTAAGAGCTCTCCCTTTCTATGAAGCTCCTCCACCTGCTGTATGATATAGGGCTTCGCTGCACTCTCCCCGGCTCTTGCCAGAGTTTTCACAAGGGTATGGATTTCCTTCTCATTTTCGGCCAGAAGCTTTTGATAGCGGTCCTCTTCCGTTCCAACCTTACTTATCTTGTCCGTTATACTCTGATATAGGGTAAGAAGCTCCCTTCTGTAATGCTCGGTATCCTCCGGGAGTGCTTCCAGGACCTCACAAATCTTATAATCCAGCAGATTACCCTTGAGATTTCGTGTATGACAATTCTGCCCCTTGCTTTTCTCCTTCATCATACAGAGATAATCATATTCCCTGTCCCCCGTGGCCGTATATCTTCTCGTCAGCTTGGGCCTCATATGGCTTCCGCAGCTGCAGTAAATGAGTCCGGACAATAATGCCACATTGCTTCTGGGCTTCTTATAGGCCTTGGCTTTATTTCGTTCCAAAAGCTCCTGGACCCTTACAAAATCCTTCCCACTGATGATCCCCTCATGCTTACCGACAGTCACTACCCACTCCGATCTGTCTCTTTCCATATGGGTCTTGCCCCTCGTCTGTCTGGTACGGTTATAGGCCATAATACCATGGCAACCGTCAAATTCGGCATGCTCCGCATACAGATACTTTTGTTTCTCACTCAGATATTGATATGCCTCCTCGTCTGCTATCATATAGACGGGATTGGACAGAATATTCTTAATGGTATATCTGGAGAAGCTGACCCCGTTCTTCGTAGCATAGTGATTCTGTACAAGAAAGGCATCGGTTTTCGTGAGGGATCCTGTTTCTATGTATTTACGGAAGATCAGGGTAATCAGTTTAGCCTCCTCCGGGTGAAGCTTCAAGCGGAAGGCTTTTCTGCTCTTCCCATCCGCGGATAACTGCTCTGTTTCTTCAGAAAGATAACCGGTCGGTGTGGTACCTCCCAGCCACCGTCCGGTTTTCGAAAGCTCATACATATTATCCCGGATTCGTTCCGCGATGGTTTCTCTTTCTAACTGGGCGAATACACAGGCGATATACATCATTGCCCGCCCCATGGGAGTTGAGGTATCAAAGGCTTCCCGGATTGATACAAAGGCGATCTCCATCCGGTTTAATTCATCCATCATTTTTGCAAAGTCACCGACATTTCTGCTGATTCTGTCCAGGCGGTAGCATACAATGACAGAGAATCTCTTCTTCCCGGCATCCTGAAGCAGCCTCCGTAACTGGGGGCGGGCTGTATTTTTTCCCGAATAGCCCTCATCCTCGTAGATCAATAGCTCCAGTGGTGCCTCCTTTTGATAATTAGTCTCGATATATTGCCTGCATAGCTCTATCTGGTTCTCGATGCTCTCTCCCTTACCGGTAAACTTAGATTTACGGGAATAGATTGCGATGCTTTTCCCCATGCTCCTTGCCTCCCTAGCTGATTTCATGCGCCTATCTGGGTATATCTATACATATACCTGAGGCTGCAGAGATATACCTTGAGATTGAGCGATCAGTACTTGGATGATACTAGGATAACACTGCTTATAAAGGCAAAGATGGGGTCTGTTTAACTTGGGTAGGCCAGAACTGACCAGTCTTAGGCAAAGCAGAACCCATCCATCTTAATTTGCTTAGACAGGTCATCCTAAAGTGATTCCAGGACGGATCAGTCACAGGTATAATCGAATAGGTCAGCCATGAGAAAAGGTCTCCATCCTTCTCTCTCCGTACAGCCGATAGGATAAGTCCTCCTTACCGATGATTCCACAGGCGTCAGCCCGGCAATGCATACAATGACGGAACTGTGGCAGATATTGTCCTGCTGCCTCCCTGGCCCGATTGATCTCTCCGCAGGTCGGGGCGGGGATATCCTTCATCTCATGCTGTGGAATCAGAGGAATGATATTATGTATGGAGGCTCCCGCCTTACTGACTGCTTCAGCGATTTTCCCGATATGACCATCATTGATACCGGGAATCAGGACTGTATTCACCTTCACCAGGATGCCCTTCTCTCTGACCTCCCGGATCCCCTTTAGCTGATGGTCCAGCAAGAGCGCGGCTGCTTCAGCTCCCTGATATCTTTTTCCTTCCCATAGGACATGGGAATAAATCTGTTCGCCGATCCGGGGATCGACAGCATTCAAGGTAATTGTAATCGTCTTCACACCTACGGTAAGGAGGTCACGGGCCTTACCGGGTAGGGCCAGGCCATTGGTACTCAAGCATTTGATTAATCGGGGATAGGCTTCATGAACCAAGCGGAAGGCCTCCAGTCCGTGTCTGCTGGCCAGGGTATCCCCCGGTCCTGCGATGCCCACGACTGTGATCTCAGGACATAGCTCCAGGGCTCGCCGAACGGTATCAACCGCCTCTTCCACCTTTAAGATACCCCCGGCCACCCCCGGCCGCTGTTCACACTTGTTGCAGGCTCGGACACAGTACTTACATTGAATGTTACAGGAAGGACTGATGGGCAGATGGAGCCTTCCCTTCTTCCCATGAATGCTGCCATTAAAGCAGGGATGGTCAATTTCCCTGTTTTGCCCGAGCCTCTCCTTCTGATTAATTTGCTTCTCTATCTCTGCTGCATGCTCCTGTACCATAGCTTCTCCATTCCATACTCAGTCAAATTAAAGTTCCATCCCCTTGTTTCTCTTCTCAAAATAATGCACCTTCTTCAGGTAGATGATATAACCCTCCATAAGCTCACGTATAAAGCCTTTGATCTCCAATACCTGCATCCCATATTGCTGCTGTAGGAGGTTCTGGACATAGTTCCCTGCCTTAACAACAAAGATTGCCCGGCAATCTTTGATCAGCTCCGCACTGCTCTTCAAGGAGCCCTCATCATGCTCGCCAAACCGGCAGGGGGGCTGATTCTCCCTCCTCTCAAGGACACTCCAGTCTCCCTTCTCTTCATTTATCTCAATGATCCAGAAATAAGGAGTGTGCCCAAAATGCTGATTTACCACAATCCCATCACTGGAGGCAAAGGCCAGCTTCATCTCTTTCATTCCTCCCCGACTATTTGATATTTCATAAGGATACTCCTATAAAGATACTTATAAATAGAAATCCACTGTTTCCTCTCTGGCAAAATCCAGGATCTCCAGAATCTCCTTACGGATATTGATAAAATCACTGCCGTTTCTATTTCTCGGATAGGAGTTACTGACCTCGATGATCTTCCGTACCCTGCCCGGTCTCGGAGACATAATGATGATCCGATTGGACAGATAGATGGCTTCATCCACATCATGGGTAATCATAACAACCGTCGGCTTCTTTTCCTGCCATATCCTGACCAGCTCATCCTGCATATTCATGCGGGTAAAGGCATCCAAAGCACCAAAGGGTTCATCTAGGAACAGGGCATCCGGCTCAGAGGCCAGGGCCCTAGCTAGGGATACCCTCTGAGCCATTCCCCCTGACAGCTGGTGGGGATAAGAGCACTGAAACTCTTCCAGATCCACCAGCTTTAATAACTCATCCACAATCTGCTTTTTCTGTTTATAGACACCCTGCGCCTTCAACCCAAAGGCAATGTTCTCCCTGACGGTTAACCAAGGGAAAAGGGTAGGCTCCTGAAAGGCAAAGCCTCTTTTTTCATTGGGTCCTGTAATCTCCACTCCATCGAAGAAAACCTTTCCCTTGGTAGGATACTCCAGACCGGTAATCAGTCGCAGCAAGGTAGACTTACCACAACCGCTGGCCCCGACGATAGAGACAAATTCTCCGGGTTCTATCGATATATTGATCCTGTCCAGGGCTGTAATCGTACTGTTCAGGTCACATCTGGCAAATATCTTCGTAATCTCCTCCAGCCTTACAAGTCCTCTGCCTTCACTCATCGAATCACTCCCTCCTGCCAGCGTAATGCCCTTCTTTTGATAAAACCGAAGACTAAATTTACTGCTGTAAAGGTCAGGCAGATGATAATCACGGCCGAATACATCTTGGCGAATTCCGCCCAGCCTCTCTGCCAGTTAATGTACCAGCCCAAGCCTGATTCCACGCCCATCATCTCAGCTACGATTAAGGTAGTGCAGGCAACACTCATTCCCTGGGTCAAGCCCTGGAAGATATTCGGCAGGGCTGCCGGAATGGCAACCTTGAAGATTAATCTGGGCTCCTTCGCTCCTAGGGTTTTTGCCACCTCAAAGAAGGACTTCTTCACATTGGACACACCTGCAAAGGTGGTCATCGTAACCGGATACCATACCCCTAAAGCTATGATAAAGACGCTTCCCTTGAAGAGGGAGCTGGCCACGATCAAAATGATCGGCAGCCAGGTGGTAGAAGGGATGGGACCGATGATTTTCAGCAGGGGTGCAACCCAGTAGTTCACCTTCTTATACCAGCCGGTCAGTACACCGGTAAGCAGGCCGGCAATTGCTCCCGAAAAGAAGCCGGCAAAGAGCAGAATCAATGAGTTGGAGATGCAATCCAGCAACAGCATACGGTCCTCTATGATGGCATTCAAGATCCGGTCGGGCCAAGGAAAGTATGGCATCATCAGCCTTCCTGTTTTCAGTGTATTATAGTCATATAAGATCAGGGCGAGAATCACTGCCGTATAGATCGGCGCATTCTTCAGCAAGAACTTATATGCTTTCTTTTGAAAAAATCCTGCAATAAATACTCCTATCAGAATAAGGGTAAGAAAAGCGATGATGGCCGGATAGACATTCGTTCTGATATTTAGTCCGAAATCCGGAACATAGTAATACTGATACAGAAGTATGGCGGCCGCAAGCACAGGTGAAATGCATATGATGCGGTTTACCAGGGTCTGCAGCCTGGTTTTCGGTTTTTCCTCCAGCTCAATCAGTTCTCCTACCGTTATATTAGCCTCTCTGCTCATGACTTACCTCCCGGCTTCTTACTTGAGCAGGTAATCCAGCTCATAAGAATTCCAAATCTGCTGTTTTAGGGTGTCTACATTGATTTTCTCATCAATAACACCGAGATTCTTATACTCCTGGGTAGAATCTAAGATGGATTTCTCTGTCTGCTCATTGGTTCTGACAAAATCATATAATTCCAGCAGGCTGGTGATATACTCCACCTCACCGCTCACATGCCCCTTCTCAATCAAGATCTGTGCCGTTTCCTGCTTATGGTCCTGTACCCAGAGACTGGCCTTATACACAGCCCTGTTGATCTTCTCCGATGTGATGGGATTCTCCTCTAAAAACTTACCGGACAGCCCCAGTACACAGCAGGTTTCATCCGAGAAATCTTCATCCAGGGTGGTGGAACGGATTCTCTTGACCAGCCCCTGCTGAACCCATTTCTCTGCCATCTGATCACCGGCAATTGCCACATCTACCTCTTTATTCTGTAAGAGCAGCAGCAGTTGGTCTGCCGGGAAGTCTTTCCAGGTGAAATCCTCCGGCTTCAGATTATCATGGGCAATCATACGATAACCGATGTTGTGATTTACGCCTCCGATGCCTCCGCTAATTCCGACGATTCCACCCTTGGCATCTGCAAAGGTATTGATCGGAGAATCTGCCAGTACGATGGCTGAGGTGCAGCCTGTATGAAGTCCCAGGGTAAATACCAGATTTACTCCGTTGGTGATCGGCTTCAGCCATCCGGCGATCATCCCGGCAGAGGTATCGATCTTACCTCCGGCAATGGCATCTCTGGGGCTCTCTGACTTGGTCAGCTCTGTGTTCAGACCTTCCTCGGCAAAAAATCCTTTCTCATGGGCGATCGCTATGGCTCCCTGGCATAAGCCTCCGTCATATCCGATATGGATCACCCTGCTGGCTGCAGGCTCCTTGAGGTAAGCAGCTTCTTTATCTTCAGCTGTCTGCTCTGCCGCAGCTTCCTTCTGACCCCCATCAGCGGAAGCTTCACCGGTCTTACCCTTATCCTCCTGCTTGCCTAGACTGCCGGTCTCGCTTTTCCTCTGGCATCCCACGGCAAGGCCCATAATGAATATCGCTAATAATATAAAGCTTACTATTCTTCTTCCTCCACTCTTCATAATATCCTCCTTCTGCTGCATGGCAGCTCATAGATAATCCCGCTTAAAGCGGCTTATACTTTCTTCTCTTATTTATACTCCTGATAACTGAAATCCAACCTTGCTATAACCGGATTCAAACTTGATATCTTGATTCCATCCTTGATATAAATGAATTACTCCTTGATATAGCTGAACGCATCCTTCTCATACCATTCCGGGCGATAGGGCTGCTTGACATGCTCCCGCAACCTTCTCTGATAGGAGGGATTCTTCATGGCAAAGCCGATCCGTTTGGTCAGGTCGAAGTAGCCCCGGTAACCAAAGAAGCCCTTATCCACATGGAATAGCTGAAGTGAGGGAATACCCAGCTTTGCTACCAGTCCGTTGGTACCATTATGGATGACGGCCAGATCCGGCTTAAGGGTCAGAAGCTGATTGACCAGCTCAAAGGCCTGGTTGCTGACAGAGACAGGTACTTCCGGCAACTCCTTCTCCAGAAGCTCATAAACCTCTTCCGCCCCATTGTCAAAATGGTAGGCCCGGATTGAGATTACCTTCATCCCCAGCTCCTCCAGCAGGATCGCTTCCGCTGCGACTCGGATGACACCTCCTCCGATCAGAACCCTCTTATCCTTGATGGCCTCCAGGTATGGCTCAACTGCCCTTTTTACCTTTTCCTCTTCCACATCCGCCAGTCTCTTCGCCCTGTCCTCCAGACCAAAGTGCTTGGCGATTGTCATAAGCCAGTCTCTGGTTGCCTGCAGACCGATGGGCATCCCTTGAATTACATAAGGTATTCCATAGGTCTCTTCCAGATACTTTAGTATGTAATCATCATGGACGTTACACATACTGACATTCAGGGCAGCTTGTGAGATCAGCCTAAGCTCATCTGCAGAAGCATACTCTGCATAGATCTGAACCTCTAAATCCAGCGCATTCAGTAACCGGACCAGCTCCTTCTCATCCCCGGGCCCGATGGAGGTGGCATTGAAGAGATTTACCGTACGGCTCTTCTTATAATGATATTTTTTCACAGCCAGCTCATAACCCGCTTCTGTAGGATCAAAGGGAACATAATCCTTATAGGGGATGGGCTCAAAGGGCAAATGCCTTAAGAGACCATGGTAAAAGGTATCATAAGCGCTTGCTACAACCCTGCTCTTAAAGCCCGGACAATGGAGGGAAACTATCTTGGCTGCGGCACTTTCCTTGGCTGCCTTCACCACCTCTTCTATGTCATCCCCGATGATATTAGGCGCACAGGTGGCTACGACAAATATGATCTCCGGTCTGAATTCCCGATCCGCATATTCAATGGCTTCCTTCAGCTTAGCTTCCCCACCGCCGATGACATCGGTTTCTCTTAAATTGGTACTTAGCCAGATCAGGGGTCTTGCCTGCTTCCCTCTGCTGGTGTTGCCCTTTCTTACGGCAGTATCCAGCATATGCAGCTGAGTGCCGCAGCCAATCGGTCCGTGCATGATAATTACGGAATTGTCAATCGTGGCAGCCATCATGATCGTGAGAGCCATCTGACAGGCATTTGCCTGCCAGAAGCTGCGCTTCTTCCCTATCAGACACCCGCTTTTCGAGCATTCCAGCAAATCGCAGCTTTTTCCTTCCGGAAATGCATCCCCGATCCGGAGTCTTAAATCTCGAACCGGAGGTATATTTTGATTATAATAACTCATTCTATCTCCTTTCTTGAGCCTGATTTACGAACAGGTCTTTATCTGCCCGCAATCAAGGCATCTACGATATCCTCCAGAAGATGCAGTCCGCCGCGATATCCGGCATAGCCTCTGTCCACGATGATGCGGTTTTGAAGCGGAAAGCTGACCGGCAGATAATTCAATCCTCTTTTGACAGCCAAATCCCTCTCCAGTCTGCTTCCGATCAGAAACTGGGGCGTATACTCATCATCGAAATAAATCTCACCGCCATATCTCTTATGTCTGTTGGCCATATCCTTCTCGATTCTGGAGGTATCTGTCTCAAAGATTACTTCTCCCGAGAGCTCCTTGCTCCGATAGGCCTCCTTGAGCTTCTCCTTCTCCTCCTCGGTTAAAAGATTGGTTACATAGAGATCGCTGGCGATCCAGCCCAACTCCCTTTCCAAATAGGAAGCATAGGGAATAAGCTCATTGGCATTGGCAACCAGACTCAGATAGAATTTAAACTCTCCGTCTGCAAATACGTCCGCCGTCCGTTCAAAATACTTATAGTAAATCTCATTTTCTTCCCGGATCACTGCTTCGATGAAATCAGCGTCGATACCCAGTCTTTCTCCGATTCCCCTTAGGAACTGATCTGTAGCCTCGGCCCCGATGGGAAGATCGGTCACATAGTAAGGAACCCCATGCTTCTGCTCAAAATTTCTGGCAAACTCAAGCCCATATACGCGGGATAAGATAATATTTAAGGACGCCTGGGAGGCAGCCTTAATGTGGTTAAAGCTCTGATCCGGTGTGAAGAAGGTATTGACCTCAAGTCCCAGCCTCTTTAAGACTCTTTGCAGCTCCTCCAGATTCCCCCTGAAGAAGGGATCATAGCCCGGTATGACTCCGAACAGATTAACTAACCTTTCCTTCTTGTTCCCGTAAGGTCTGACAAAGCGGTTAAATATCCCCTCCAATACGATCTCATAGCCTTTATAGGCATCCCCCTTAAAGCTCGGTGTACTGATGGCAATCACCGGAGTATCCAGCTCCTGACATTCACTGACTGCTCCCTGGACATCATCTCCGATCATCTCGGTCATACAGCCGGTCGCCACCACAAATAAATCCGCATCGATTAATTCCTCTGTTTTTTTCAGCTGCTCCACCAGACGGTCATAGCCGCCGAATACGATCTCCGATTCGGTGATACCGGAACTGGGAGTGCTTTGTCCCGAGCAATAGCCCGCACCATAATTACCTGCACCTGCGGAAATCGCTCCGCTTAAGTTACCTGCACAACCCAGAGCGGTATGGGAAACAGCCACAACCCTCGGCAAAGAGCCTATGGTTACCAGAGCCCCACCCAGGGCGCAGGAGGTTCGAGGTCTTTCAATAAAACAACTCATCATCATCTTCCTTCCTAAGATTTATCCTCCATCCGCCTAGTCATACAGACCGACCGACAGATATCTTTCCCCTGTATCCGGTAACAGTGCTACAATTGTCTTGCCACGGTTTTCCTTCCGCCTTGCGATCTGTTTTGCAGCAAAGGCACAGGCTCCGGAGGATATCCCCACCAGCAAGCCCTCCTGTCTGCCTAACTGCCTTGAGGTGTCAAAGGCCTCCTCATTGTGAACCTTAAAAATTTCATCTATATACTTCTTTTCGAATACCTGTGGAATAAAGCCTGCTCCGATGCCCTGGATCCTATGGGCTCCCGGCTGACCTCCGGATAAGACCGGAGAATCAAAGGGCTCTACCGCTACCACCTGAATCTTGGGATTCTTTGCTTTCAGGCCCTTGGCAACACCGGTGGCTGTTCCTCCGGTTCCGACACCTGCCACAAAGATATCCACTGTTCCATCAGTATCTCTCCAGATTTCCTCTGCTGTGGTGTTCTGATGAATCTTGGGATTTGCCGAGTTTTCAAATTGCTGCAGGATGATACTGTTGGGAATCTGTGCATTCAACTGATCTGCCAACTGTATCGCTCCCCTCATGCCCAGGGTGCCGGGTGTCAGCTCTACCCTTGCTCCTAAGGCCTTAACCAGGGTTCTGCGCTCAACACTCATGGTCTCCGGCATGGTCAGAATGATTTTGTAACCCCTGGCCGCCGCTACAAAGGCTAAGCCAACTCCCGTATTTCCGCTGGTGGGCTCTATGATGGTCGTGTCCTTATTCAATAAGCCCTTCTCTTCCGCATCAATAATCATGGAATAGGCGATTCTGTCCTTAACGCTGCCTGCCGGATTAAAATATTCCAGTTTAAAATACAGTTCAGAATTAATCTTCTCCTCCTGTAAGAAGCGGTTTGGCTTTAGTAAGGGGGTATTTCCGATTAAGTCAGTAAGATTTTGTGCTACCTTTTTCATAATCCTCCTCCTGATTTGATTAATGATATATCTTCCTTGAATTAACCCAACATGGCTATGAAGGGTTAAATTCCTGCTGCAGCTCCTCCGGGAACGACTCCGGTCTCCAGGGCCAGAAGCTGATCTGACCAGGAGGATGCCCATTCCCTAAGCTCCCCAATCTCTAAAGGAGCGGGAACCTTGGATTCTGTATGCTCTGATATCTTCTTTGCCAAGCGCAGATAAACCTTGGCCTGCTCTGAGTCCGGGGCGGCTTCTATCGTCGTCTTCCCCTGCAGCTCACATTGGGTCACAGTAATGGACCGAGGCACATACTCAACTACCTGTGTATGGGTTCTTTTGGTGAAATCATCCACAATATCCTTGGAATAACCGTAATTAATGGAGTTGGCAATGACTCCTCCCAGTAAGGCTCCGCCGGAATTGGAGTACTTCTTTATTCCCTTGAACAAATTATTGGAAGCATAGATACTCATGAAATCTGCGGAGGAAACAGTAAATACATGTTCCGCTATTCCCTCTCTGATCGGTACAGCAAATCCTCCGCAGACCACATCCCCCAATACGTCGTAAATAACATAATCTAAATCCAGATTTTCAAACACCTGCTGCTGCTTAAACAATTCAACCGCCGTTATAATTCCTCTTCCTGCACACCCTACTCCCGGTGCAGGACCTCCGGCTTCCACACAGTAGATTCCGTTAAAGCCTTCATAGATCACATCCCTGGCATTCACATTACTCTTCTCTCTGAGGGTATCCAACACAGTTGGTATGTATTTTCCGTCTCTTAAGGTGTTGGTGGAATCACTTTTCGGGTCACAGCCGAACTGCATTACCTTATAACCCAGCTTTGATAAGGCGGCACTAAGGTTTGAGGTAGTCGTGGATTTTCCGATGCCACCCTTGCCATAAATTGCTATCTGTGTCACTTTTTTAGCCATCTGTATTCTCCTTTATTTGATTTAGTATCATTCTTAGCCGAAAGCTTCCATATGGAAAATGCCCTTGCCTGAAAAGCTGTTTACCGACTGACTTCTTCCGTCTAAGATAAAAAGGCCGAAAACATCAAGGGTATGATGTTTTCGACCTTTAGTTTACTAATCAGTCGCTTATTTACTTATCCTGACCTTTTCGCTTCTCTCCACCTGTATTACCTTGCCATCCTGAAGAATCAAGGTAATGGAACCATGGGCGGTTGTTTTCAGAAATTCTATAATCTTCGGATAAAACTGGTCTGGTATCAAACTCTTAAGCTCCTCCATTCATCATCCCCCTTTTCATGCTGCAGTTTGCTTTTTTGTGTTAAATCCTTGTCACAAAAACCAAGAATTGCCCTGCCTCTTCTCCTGCTTTACTTAAGTCGGTTCCTTTCATACTATTCATATTAATTTACTATGTATTGTTGTGTTTTTGTTAGAATACTACCTTTTCTATAAAATGTCAAGAGTATTTTTTAGAATTCTTAAGTTTTTCCTTGTCCTTTTTTCTTTTCATGTTTGACATTATTTTAACGGAAACATTTCTCACTTATTTCCATGTCGCCATAAACCCGAACCCCTATACCCTTGCCTTAACAAAACCCTCTGGTGTTACTAATATGGGACAAGACCATCAACATAAACTAAATGTAGATTGATTACAGCTGCGATAACTCAGCTTCGCAGTTGTAACGAAGGAGGCAGAGACCTTGGAGCTGCTTGTCCATTATGCTGACACGGAGGAGATCGGTGAGGAGTTGGAGCAAAGGGTTGCCGGGGTGCATGCAGACCTGGTTACCGGTCTGCTTTACAGTCTGCCCTACTCTGACCGACAATTAAGTGAGCTGCTTCGTTCCATTTTAGAAGATATGAAGCCGAAGGGCTCTGAACGGAAAGAAGCCACAGAATACTAAAGTATCCTCACCCAACTGTTGCCACAGAGCAGAAAAAGGCTCCGACCTTAGGATAGCTTCATCCTTAACAGTCGGAGCCGTTATGATAGTATTCCATTATCAATACAACGGGAGGCATAGGTTGCCAAGCGGATTCCTTTCTCATCATCAAAGGTATCGATCGCCTTGATCAAGCCGATCGTTCCGATTGATATCAAATCATCTGTTTCCTTATCTGACATATTGTATTTCTTGACGATATGGGCTACCAGTCTTAGGTTATGCTCAATCAGTTTATCCCTTGCTTCCTTGTCGCCTTCCTTGCATCTTAGCAGATAATCCGATTCCTCTTTGGTGCTTAACGGCTTAGGAAAAGACTTCACGAAGATAAGCACCCTCAATGCTTAAATGGTTCGTTATTATCATATGTGTATTAATGACATAAAGTGCCTATCCTTCTTAAAAAAGGACATAAAGGCCTGCTTATTTTTCTAAAGTGTCCAAAAAGTACATAAGGTGATGCTGTTCGTCCTTCACAAGCTACTTATTTTTACAGGGTGCACATCCGGGCCATATTTATAACAGGTCTACTCCTTACGCCTTAGGATGTCATATTCCTCCAGCCTGGCCGCCAGACCTACATAGATGATCTGTCTCGGATGAGGGCAGCTTTCCATGTCATTTCCCTCTTCATCCATAATCCTTTCTACTACGGTTTCTAGGGTGCTTCCATCCGGCTGAATGGCTTCGATGGTCTCACCCACAGAGAACTTGTTCTTCTGCTCCAACCGGTACAGACCGTCCCTCACTCCCTGGATGGTACCTAGATAGGTATAAGCCTTCTCGTAGGTGTTATGGTCATAGATCTGGTCCTCATGCTTGGGTTTACCGAAGAAGAAGCCGGTGGTGAATTGACGGTTTACACCCTTTTTCAGCTCCTCCAGATAGAAGGCTTTCTTCCCCTCATACACCTTGGGATCACTGAAATAATCGTCTATGGCTTTTCTGTAGGTTCTGGCCACGGTTGCCACATAGAGGGCCGTCTTCATCCTTCCCTCAATTTTGAAGCTGTCTATCCCCGCTTCTACCAGCTCCGGTATATATTCGATCATGCACAAGTCCTTGGAATTAAAGATATAGGTGCCCCGCTCGTCCTCCTCAATCGGAAGATATTGTCCCGGTCTTGTCTCCTCTACGATATGATATCTCCAGCGACAGGAGTGCGTACATTCTCCGAGATTGGCATCTCTGCCGGTGAAATAATTACTTAAGAGACACCTGCCGGAATAGGCGATACACATGGCCCCATGGACAAAGGTCTCTATCTCCATCTGCTCCGGTATCTTAGACCGAAGCTCCTTCAGCTCCTCTAAGGATAATTCTCTGGCTGATACCACCCTGGTTGCCCCCAGCTTGTTCCAGAAACGGTAGGTCTCATAATTCGTGTTATTCGCCTGGGTACTGATATGCTTTTCTATCTCCGGTGCTGCCTCCATGGCTACAGAGAAGACGCCTGGATCCGAGATGATCAGGGCATCCGGCTTATGGTCTCCAAAGACCATCAGCTCCTTAAAGTACTGTCTTATGCCGTCCATATCCTTATTATGGGCAGTAATGTTGGCCGTTACATAGACCTTCTTCCCATGCGCATGGGCAAAAGCAATCCCTTCCCTCATATCCTCCATGGAGAAGTTCTTCGCCTTGGCCCGAAGGCCGTACATATCTCCACCGATATAGATGGCATCTGCTCCATACATCACCGCAGTCCTTAAGGTTTCCAGATTACCTGCGGGAATCAGAAGCTCCGGTTTCTTTCTATTTGAACTCATTCTTATCCTTCTTTCTATCTACAGGGTGTTCTTGCCCTTACACTGTGCTTCCGCCCTGCCTGAAGCAGGCTTTCCGCTCTCGCTATCTCCTGGTGCTGACCGCGACTCCGTCTCCTACCGGCAGAAGTACCGTCTCCAGCTCATCACAGTGGGTAATGGTATAGAGGTATTCCCTCATTCTGCTATGAATCGTGCGGTCCCTTCTGGTGATGCTGTATCTGGAGTTCGTAACGGTACCGTCCTGGAGGACATTATCCGTCACCAGCATACCCTTACCACTCAGTAGCTTGAGCAGCTCAGGCAGGAAGCTCATATACTGTGCCTTCGCTGCATCCAGAAAGATGAAATCATAGGTCTCACCCTCCATGACCAAAGCCTTTAGCACCTCCAGGGCTTCTCCCCTTCTTAGGCTTATCTTATCCTTATGAGGATAGCTGGGGTCCGCCAGGTTCTTCTCCGCCTCCACCAGTCGCATCGGCACCTTCTCTATGGTGGTGATCCGACACTCCGGATTCGTATATTCACTCATAAAAAGGGCGGAAAAGCCGATGGCTGTTCCGACCTCCAGAATTCGCCCGGGTTGCTGTAGCTTCAGTAAGAAACGGAGTAAGCCCTGGGTTTCCTTCTTAATTATGGGAACCTGGTTTTTGATTGCCTCTTTTTCCAGAGCAAGGAGCTCCGTTGGGAGCTCCTTTTCCAGGGAATTGATATATGCTGTTATTCTCTCATCAACTATCATTGAATTAATCCTTATCCTCTTCGACTTCCTGAACCTCGGAATTGGAATAGTCAGTAATGATGTCCAGTATCTCATCATAGGTCATGGATGAATAGATCTTATAGGTGCCTGCAAGGATGTTCATATCCTGGAGCTTGGCCTTCACCATAAAGGAATATTTATTTACAATCGCACGGTTCAGTTCCAGCTTTGTTGCCACATCCATGGTAGAGTCACCCCTAAGGATCTCAATACGGATCTCTCTTCCCGGTGGCTCATCCACCGTTACCGGCCCATAAAGCTGGTAGGTGAAGTTATAAGCCAGCTTGCTGACATAGATAACCGCTATCACCACTAAGGCATAAAACACCGTATTCAATAACATACGAAGGATAAAGCTGGATACCTTCAATGTAACCTTTAAAGATGTTGATTTATCCGACATAATGATTCTCCTTACATGCTACCGGCCCCCAAGGGTACGATACATAGCCTCCCCTGATTTTAAGAGGGCTTTCCTTTTGATTTTCTATGGAGCATACCTAAAGCCTTCTGGTTCAGAAGATATCATCCTTATACTAAGCTTAAACTTCCATGATGATCGGCAGTATCATGGGATTCCGCTTCGTCTTCTTCCAGATGAAATCACTTAAGGAATCCTTGATCTCCACCTTCATCTTACCCCAATCGGAATTGTTCCTGGTCATGCATTTGTCCAGGGCTCTGACCACTACCTCTCTGGCCTCATCCATCAGGTTTTCTGCCTCTCTGACATATACAAAGCCACGGGATACGATATCAGGGCCTGACATAATCTGATTGCTGTATTTCTCCAGAGAAACCACTACGATGATCAGGCCGTTCTCTGACAGCAGCTGTCTGTCTCGGAGTACGATATTACCTACATCTCCGACACCCAGACCATCCACTAGGATGCCCTGTGCGGTTACTTCTCCGGTGATTGCTGCCTTCTCCTCTGACAGAGTCAATACATCTCCCGAGGATAAGAGGAAGATATTCTCCTTCGGTATCCCCATCATCTGAGCAATCTCCGCATGGCGGATCAGATGTCTGTACTCTCCATGAACCGGAATCGCATATTTCGGTTTGGTTAAGGCATAAATCAGCTTAATCTCCTCCTGGCAGGCGTGTCCGGATACATGGGTATCCTGATAAATCACCTTGGCGCCCCTCATGGACAGATCATTGATGACCTTGGATACCGCCTTTTCATTGCCCGGAATCGGTGTGGAGCTTAAGATCACCACATCACCCGGCTGGATTGATACCTTCTTATGAATGGATGCTGCGATACGGGATAAGGCAGCCATGGTCTCACCCTGGCTTCCCGTCGTAATCAGAACCAGCTGATCATCTGTATAATTCTTCATCTGTTCGATATCGATCAGCATATTTTCTGGCATCGTGATATAGCCATGTTCCGTAGCTGTGGTGATGATGTTCACCATGCTGCGGCCTTCAATGACTACCTTCCTGCCGTATTTTGCTGCGGAATTGATAATCTGCTGTACCCGGTCCACATTGGAGGCAAAGGTTGCCACGATGATTCTCTGTTTGGAATAATCCGCAAAGATATTGTCAAAGGTTTTTCCAACTGTCTTTTCAGACATGGTATAGCCCGGACGTTCAGCGTTCGTGCTGTCACAAAGCAGGGCCAATACGCCCTTCTTGCCGATCTCACCGATTCTCTGCAGATCAATGGGGCTGCCGAATACCGGGGTGTAGTCCACCTTAAAGTCACCGGTATGGAAGATGATGCCTGCCGGTGAGAAAATGGCCAAGGCAGAGGCGTCCGCTATACTATGGTTCGTGCGGACGAATTCTATACGAAAGCAGCCCAGATTGATGGACTGTCCATGCTTAATGATCTTTCTCTTCGTATTCTTCAGCAGATTATGTTCCTTCAGCTTACTCTCTATAATAGCTATGGTTAGTCTGGTTCCGTATACAGGAACATTGACATCCTTTAAGATATAGGGAAGAGAGCCGATATGGTCTTCATGACCGTGGGTAATGACAAAGCCCTTCACCTTATCGATATTGTCCTTCAGATAGGTTACGTCCGGTATGACCAGATCGATGCCCAGCATCTCATCCTCCGGGAAGGATAAGCCACAGTCGATTACGATGATACTGTCCTCATATTCGATGGCTGTGATATTCATACCGATTTTTTCTAAGCCTCCGAGGGGTATGATCTTCACTCCCTGGAAATCCGCGCCGATTTTTTTACCGTTGGCATCCTTCGGCATATTCTTCCCATTCAATGCTTCCTTGCCGTTCTTTACGATTGCCAATTCGTTGTCTCTATTATTCTTCTGATTAAGGGTTTCTTTGTTATTACCGTTCTTCAGAGTGCCGTTGTCCTTGCTTTTGCTCTTTCTGTTTACTGCTGTATTCTCATTCTTATTTATCATAACTTCTGCTTCGGTTTTCTTCTTTCTTGTTCTGCTCTTAATGTTGTTGTCTGTTGTTTCGTTTTCTTTCAAAAATTGCACCTCCAATGGTATAATATGTACTGTTTATCCATTAACTAAGTGCATGATATGTGATTAGATTTCCTAGCCCTCCGTTCTATGGCTAGCTAAGTTTATTTGCCTCTCTGCAATTTCTACAGTGTCCGTACAGCTTCACCTCATGATCCACCACTTCAAAACCCAAGGATTCCAAGATCCGTTCCTCCAGGGTTTCTAACAGGTCGTCCTGAAAAGCGTAGATGTTCCCACAATCAAGGCATATTAAATGATGATGATGGTGGCATGCTTCCTCCCGGCTTTGTCTTCCGATCTCATACCTTACATATCCATCATCCAAATTAAGCTTATCAATCAGGTGCAGCTCAGACAGCAGTTGAATCGTACGATATACAGTGGCAAGCCCGATCTCCGGGTACTTCTTCTTGACACAGTCATAAATCTCCTCTGCGGTCATATGCTTGCCGGGCCGGTTACTTAATACCTCCAGAATCGCCGTTCTCTGAGTCGTAATCTTAAGGCCGTTATCCCTTAATAATGTCTTGAAATGTTCTTGATTGTTCGGCATATTTTCACCATATCCATCTAATTCGATATCCATGCAATTAATATGTTTCGTTAGTTACATTTACTTAATTTAAATCTATATCGTCCAATAATTCTTTGAATATTCCGGCGACCATCTCCAACTCCCGGTCATCCTCCACGATATCATATATCGCCTCCTCATCTGTCGGCTGCGATATGTCCTTTAAGATGAGCGCTTCCTCACCTTCCTCTTCCTCATTGCCGGTAGAGACCAGAAGGTAATCTACTCCTCCCAATCTTGTCTGCTCAAGGACCTGGAAAACCACTGCTTCCCCATCCTCCGTTGTCAATGTGATTTCATCCGGCTTATACTCCATTCTCTATACCAAACCTTTCTTTTACTCCATAATGCTCAGGCTGGAAAGCCACTTATTCCTTAGGCTTACCCTCCTGATATAATTTATCCAGATAGCCCTGCAAAATCAGAACAGCAGCCAGCTTATCCACCACTGCAGCTCTCTTCTTATCATCCAGTCCGCCTTCCTTCAGGACCTGATGAGCTGCAACCGTCGTCAACCTCTCATCCCAGAGGATTACCTCCAGCCCGGTTCTTCTTCTTAAGGCTTCAGCGAATTCCTCAGCCTTCAGAGCCCGGTCACCGATGGTATTATTCATATTCTTCGGATAACCCAGTACAAGCTTGGTTACCCGGTATTCTCCGATCAAGGCTTCGATTCTGGCAAGGGTCTGCCTAAGCTTATTCTCTTGCTTCCTGCGGATTACTTCAAGACCCTGAGCAGTAAGCAGCAGCTCATCGCTGATGGCTACTCCGACTGTGACCGATCCGTAGTCCAATCCCATGATTCTCATTTATCGTCTCCCAGTGGTATCATCCTAATTACGTAATCCATTATCAATGTAGAAGCGCAGCAGTTCCTCTAATATCTCATCCCGTTCTACCTTCATAACCAAGCTTCGAGCACCCTTATGGCTCGTTATGTAGGTCGGGTCTCCCGACATAACATATCCGACGATCTGATTGACAGGATTATATCCTTTCTCGGTTAATGCGGAATATACGGAACGGATGACATCTCCCACTACTACTTCGGTATCCTTCTGCACTTTAAAATATTGTGTGTTATTAACCTTCTGCATTGACTCACTTCCTTTTCCTATAGGATTATCCCTTGGGACCAAAGATTCTTTATCTATTATATATTAATATATTTAATATAAAAATTCAATGTATTATTTCACAAAGCAGAAGATCATCCTTTATAGTCCCTGTGACTTTCGCACTTATTATCCGATTGGTCAGGTCCTCCCCGCTTCGCAGGGCCAGCTTCAGGTAACGTTCATTGTGTCCGGTCTGGTACTGCACTCCATCCACGGTGACTTCCTCCTCCACCAGGATTTTCTCTATTCTGCCCATAAATAGGGCATTATATTCCGCTGACATCCTCTCTGCCAGAGCAATCAGCTGATTGCTCCTCTGATGCTTGGTCTCCTCGGAAAGCTGTCCGGGCATGACCGCAGCTTTGGTACCTTCCCTCATGGAATATTTGAAGACATGAATATGGGAGAAAGCGATCCTCTTCACAAAATCACAGGTCTCCTCAAACTCCTCCTCCGTCTCACCGGGAAAGCCTACGATCACATCGGTTGTAAAGGCAGGATGCTCAAAATACTGCCGTATAAGCTGCACCTTCTCCTCATACTCAGAGGCACTGTATTTGCGGTTCATTCTCCTTAGCACCGTATCGCTGCCGCTTTGCAGGGACAGGTGGAAATGGGGACAGAACTGCCTGATGCCCGCAATTGTCTGAACAAAGTCTTCGGTTATGATCCTAGGCTCCAGAGACCCCAGCCTGATTCTCTCAATGCCGGGGATATCAGCCACCCTTTTGATCAGCTCCGCCAAAGGATTCTGACCTGCTTCCTCCCCCTGCTTCTGCTTGTCCTTACCGTAGGAGGAGATATGGATCCCGGTCAGCACAATTTCCCGGTAGCCCTTTTGTGCCAGCCCCTCGATTTCCTTCAGAATATCCTGCTCCTCCCGGCTTCTCACTCTTCCCCTGACATAAGGGATGATACAATAGGAGCAGAAGCGGTCACAGCCATCCTGAATCTTGATAAAGGCTCTGGTCTTCTCATAGGTTGCGCTTAGCAGCAGCTCCTCATAGCCCTGCTCCGCGCCGATATCCGTTATCAGCTCCTCCTTATTCCTGCTCTCAAAATATCGTTCCACCATGGTAACGATATCTGACTTTTTATTGTTACCGATGATCAGGTCCACCGCACTGTCCTCTAAGAGCTCCTCCTCCTTGGCCTGAACATAGCAGCCGGCTGCAGCGATCACAGCCCCCGGATTTCTCTTCTTGGCCTGATGCAGCATCTGGCGCGATTTGCGGTCCGCAATATTGGTGACGGTACAGGTATTGACCACATAGACATCAGCAAGCTCCTTGAAATCCACAATCTCATAGCCTGCTCTCTCAAACATCCCCCTCATCGCTTCCGTCTCATAGGAATTTACTTTACAGCCCAGGTTTAAAAATGCCGCTGTTTTCTTCATTTATGCTCTTGTTCCTTTCCAACCCAATAAATCCACGCTTTCATCATTCCGGAAACCCTTATCCATATTGCATAGAAGATTCTCCCACCTATACAACTTTTCCTCATTTTTTTAGATACTTTGTATATTGACTTTTATTTTGCTAAAATATAGTATATACATATACCGAATAAAGGAGGAGTACGAGCCATGAAAACTGTTAAAATATCTTTAAATTCCATTGATAAGGTGAAGGCCTTTGTGAACGATGTTACGAAATTCGATTCCGACTTCGATTTAGTTTCCGGAAGATACGTTATAGATGCAAAATCCATCATGGGTATCTTTAGTCTTGATTTATCCAAGGTAATCGACCTTAACATCCACAGTGAGGAGAATATGGACTACATTCTGTCCGTATTAAAGCCTTACATCGTAGATTAATTACCAGGGACTTAATGGGAGTTGCCATCAGGGAAACCTAAGATGGCAACTCCTTTTTTCTTTCTATAAACAGATCCTTATTCTCACCCTTATACCCTTATACGCTTATACCCTGATACACTTATATCTATTCCTAATGCTGTCTGATCCAGATCACCTCTGCCGTGCTTAAGGCTGTCTCAACCAGGTCATCTATCTTTTCTTCCAGATTCTTCTCCGAATTACGGATCATCTTCAGGCTGGGCTTGGTTACCGGGTGCTTGGCCACAAAGATGGTGCAGCAATCCTCAAAGGGCTGGATGGAGGTTTCAAAGGTATCTATCTTATTGGCGATTTCCACAATATCCTTCTTATCAAAGGCAATCAGAGGCCGATGTACCGGCATGGTGCATACCTCATTGGTGGCTGCCAGGCTGTGCATGGTTTGGCTGGCGACCTGTCCGATGCTTTCTCCTGTTACCAGACCGAGGCAGTTCTCCTGCTCGGCCAGCTTCTCAGCCAGTCTCATCATATATCTGCGCATGATGATGGTAAGCTCCTCATGAGGGCATTTCTCATAGATATAAAGCTGAATATCAGTGAAGTTCACCACAAAGAGCTTCATCGGTCCCGTATATCTGGCGATCTTCTCTGCCAGGTCCACGACCTTCTGTTTGGCTCTGTCACTGGTGTAGGGCGGAGCATGAAAATAAGTCGCAGCCAGTGATACTCCTCTCTTAGAGATCATATAGCCTGCAACCGGACTGTCGATGCCGCCGGATAGCAGGAGCATGGCCTTACCGTTGGTACCGACGGGCATGCCGCCGGGTCCGGGGATTATGATTGAATATACATAGGCTTTTGTCCGTACTTCCACGGTTACTCTGACCTGGGGTTCATGGACATCCACCTTAAGCTCCTTAAATCTCTTCAGCAGATAGGCTCCCATCTCGATACAGATCTCGGGAGAGGTCATCGGATACTGCTTATCCGCCCGCTTTGCTTCTACCTTGAAGGTAAAATGCCTGTTCGGATACATGGCCTCCACATAATCTCCCACCCCTTGGGTTAAGGTCTCCCAGTCATTACCGTCAAGCACAACCACAGGACAGATGGAGGAGATACCGAATACCCTCTGCAGGGCTTCCACGGTTTCCTCATAATCATAATCATCGGGGCATTCCACGAAGATCCTGCCCTGTTCCTTGCTGACATGATAAGAGCCCAGGGGCTTTAGAGAATCGCTTACCCGGTCCCTCAATGCATTCTCGAACAGATAGCGGTTATTCCCCTTCAGTCCGATCTCTGCGTACTTTATCAGAAATGCCTTAAACATTCTTTCCTCCTGTACTGTATTCCTTACCGGTACTGCTGCTGCGATCCGGTAGCTCCTACGATGATCTTATCTCTTGTTACTCAAAAGCATATATTATTTCCTTTGATATCTTCTTAAGAAGGGTAGAAGGTCTCTGAACTGCTCCAAAGCATAGTCCACCTCTTCCTCGGTCGTCAGATCCGAAAGAGAGATGCGCAGAGTGGAATCCATCAGATCCTTCGGCAGTTTTATCGCTGTCAGTGTCACACTGGGCTGCGGATGGTGGGAGCTGCAGGCAGAACCGGCAGAGACATATACGCCACGGTCCTCCAGAGCATGAAGGAACACCTCGCTCCGAACACCTTCAAAGCTGACACTTATGATATGGGGAGCCGTGGTCTTTAAAAGCTCCATCTCAAATGTACTGCTGCATTCCTTGGGAAGCCCGTTAAAGCTGACACCCTCCAGCTTACTTAGTTCTCTTAAGAATTTCTGCTTTAATCCATACATCCTTGCACGCTTCTCTTCATGGTTCTCATAAAGCTCTGCGACAGCCTGTCCCAGTCCTGCTATAGCCGGTACATTCTCTGTGCCTGAACGGAGTCCTCTCTGATGTCCTCCGCCAAAGACGACCGGATTCACTCTTACCTTATCACTGATATAAAGGGCTCCGCTGCCCTTGGGTCCATGAATCTTATGACCACTGATGGTCAACAGGTCAATCCCCTCCCGCTTGGGGTAAATGCGGTACTTACCAAAGGCCTGAACGGCATCCACATGGAAGATGATGTCCTTCTTTCTGTTTTTCAGACCGGTGGCCAGCTCCCGGACCTCCTGAACCGAACCGATTTCATTGTTCACATACATGACAGAAACCAGTATGGTATCCTCTCTGATCAGCTCATATAGCTTCTCTTCGATGATCTTACCTGTTTCGTCCACCGGCGCAAAGCTGATTTCAAAGCCATTCTCCTCAAGATAAAGCAAGGGCTGATGTACTGAGGGATGCTCAATCCGACTGGTAATGATATGCTTACCCCGCCGCTTATAAGCCATCGCCGTTCCGATCAGGGCCAGATTATTGGACTCGGTTCCACCCGAGGTAAATACCAGCTCCTTCGGATCAACCTTCAGGCAGCCGGCCAAATTCATCGCTGCCTCCTTCATATATGCCTCTGCATTTATGCCAAGCCGGTGCATGGAGGAGGGATTACCGTAATCCTCGTATAAGACCTTCATTACCCGGTCTCTGACCTTTTCTGTTATCTTTGTTGTTGCTGAATTATCCAGATATACTTCCATTCCTTTGTTACCTCTTGCGCATTTTCAGTCTATCCTTATATTAACACAGGACAGTATGTATTATGCGAACAAGTATACCATATCCGATCCCCGCAGGCAAAGTATAAATTCACAAGAGCTTTAAGCTTATGATTTCGCTCACAAGCAGGTCCGTGTATATGATTTTGTTACGGTACTTTATGATTCCAGGCAATATCGGCCTCTGTTCCCCTCCAGAAGTCTTAAGATCCAATAGGGATTAACACTCATTTCTCCATGGTCCGTAACAACATAAATGCCAAGATGAAGATGTACGTCGAACTTCCCCCTCGTTCCTTCCGGACCGTAGCCGGTATCCCCCATGAAGCCGAGCAACTGGCCCGCGATAACAGGGTCCCCCTCCTTAAGCCCGGCTGCATAGGAATCCAGATGCGCATAATAAAAATAAGCTCCCGAAGCTCCCCTGATACCGATCCGGTAGCCTCCCTGCTCCAGCCATCCCAGCTTCTCAACGATACCGTCTGTCATGCTGACCACAGGAAAATATCCCGGTTCATTATTTGAAGCCATGAGATCTGTCCCTTCATGTCTTCGGTTCCCTCCGTACTTGCGGAGTACATACCAGGTATCCGTATAACTGATATCCGCCTCCCCGGTCGGGACTTGGGGAACAGGAAAGAAGCATAGATCTGAAAAAATCGCTTTATAGTAGCCGTACAGCTCCTTAAAATCATGAGTTTCGGACAGCCTTCCCATACAACGGAGGAAAGCCTTACTTCCCTTAGGTACCTTATTCCCGGTTTGAAAATCATTGGCCAGCATGGAAAAGGTAAGATAGCCGATGGGATTAATATAGGTACCGTTCTTTAATTCCGGATACCTCCTAAGTAATTTTGCCATCCTATGCTGTCCCTGCTCCAGAGTCACGGCAGATACCTTCATCTCCCGAAAAGCATCATAATTAATCCCAGACCTCATGATATCACCGAGCAGCAGCTGTGTCCGTAACAGTTCGGTTTCAAAGCTAACAATATAAAGAATAAGACACAGCAGAAGGATCAGATACCGATGCAGATGCTTTCCCATGAGATCACCCGATGAACGATATAGTTCCGATCCGAAGGCAAGTGTCTGAATGCAGCTGATGTAAAGGGCACCTTCCGGATAGGACATAGTATTATATGTCGCACCGGAGTCTTATAGTACATCGTGTGATAGCTAAGTCGTCTGATACCTCTTATCATTTGAAGGGGCATCCCTATACTTCCCTCACAAGGCTGAGATCAACAAACAATACCTTATGAGAAGCATACAATGCCCCTTGAAAGCTTCTATGGCTTGTCAGAAAATGTTATGTAGATCATTCTCTGAATACTGCTCACTGAATACGTTTATTGCTTCTGAGCAGCAGTCTTATCATCTCCAAATACAAAATTGTGGAAAAGCGTAATATTCTTATCCCATTCGGGTATCAATACATCCATACCGCGGACCTCCACATTATCCGTAAAGGTTCCGTCTGCAGGCAGCCGTAACTGGTCTATCTTGGTGGTTCCCATCTCAATAAAGTGATTCAACAGCATTTCAAAGGTAGCCTTATCAATATCAGTCGTAAACATTGGCAGAAAGCTAAACATCAATGTTCCCAGCTCTATCTTACTCTTGGTCTTATACTTCTCAAAGATGGCCTCCAGAACAATACGGTGACGTTCTGTCCTGCCATAATCATTGTTATTCCCATTGATATTTGCTCTCTTACGTACTCTGGTATAGCCGAGTACCTGATTACCGTTCATCAGCTGCTTCCCCTCTACAACATTGCGATACTGGGGCTTGGATATATAGTTCGTTCTATTCAGGTATTTGGCTTCTGATGCGGTCAGGGTAATTTCAATTCCGCCAAGCTTATCAATAATTTTCTCAAAGCTTTCGAAATTCACCATAACACAACCATCCAGTCTGATATTATAATTCATTGAAATGGTTTCATACAGCAGATCCAGACCACCCTTCTCATAGGCAGTGTTAAGTTTATTCTCCAGATAACCCGGTATTTTAACCAGGGTATCTCTCATCAGTGAGGTTAATTTCAGTTCCTTCGTATTGGTATTCATCGTAGCGACGATGATCAGATCTGTCCTGCCTCTGGCAGAGCCGGAGCCGATGGCCTCCTCCCCCAACAGAAGGATATTGTATACGCCCTCTTCCTGACGGCCCTCTCCGGGATGATCGGGCCACTTAATCGTTGTTACGTCAATGTCCTCTTCATCCGATTCTAAATCCGATTCTTCAATATGGTCAATATCCTCCATCTGGACAGGATCTTTCTCAAACTCATCGGTCATGGTTACCCAAATCAAACCGCTGATGTTTACTGCCAGCTGATGACCCGGCTTCGTAAAGGCCATGAAAGCACCAAAGCCGACCAAACAGACAAGCGTTATCAGGGCAGCAATGATCGCCTTTTTGCCCTTGGACATTTTCTTCTTACCATTCTGGGTATCCAGCTGACCTAACTCCTCGTCAATCTGCTTTGCCAGTGAGGCATTGATATCAATCAGGGCATCATCCACGTTTTGGCTGATTTCATCCTCAAGCTCCATCTGATCAGACAGCTGTGGAATGTCCTCATAGGCAAGGTTCCCCGACAGGGCTGCTGAAACCTCATCCCTGAGCATAAGCTCATCCAGATCTGCTTCGTCAGCAAAGACATCACTCATATGCGTAGCATCTGCAGTTACCGCAGCTTCTGTATTCAGTGCAGCTTCATCATAGCCTTCCTTTTCATCATGACCATCCGCTTCCTCAGCAGATATAGCTTCCTCTGCTACCGCTGTCTCAGTGTATGCCTCCTCTTCAATGGATCTGTCTTCGTCAGAAGTGACAGCATCATCAGCTGTATCAGCTTCATCGACTGCTTCATCATTGTCGTTTGCTTCAGCTTCCACTGCAGTATCAGCCTCATCCCCCGGATCAATATAGGCATCACTTAATACCTTTTCGATGTTTTTATAGAAATTTGCATCAAAATCCGGATCCGTATCTACGTTATACTTAGCTCCCTTATCCATTTAACCTCTCCTACATAACACCTTTCAATTAGTGCAATCCAATTGAAGAATAAAACGCATATGTGTCAAATAAATGTTAATTATCTAATTTTTTCCTTAAGAACCCGCTCCAGGAACTGATATACCCTGACTGCGGAGGATATACTTAGTTCTTCTTCTATCGTGTGTACGCGGGCCATGTCGGGACCGATGGAAACAATGTCGATACCGGGCAGCTTCTCATAAATCAATCCACATTCCAGTCCTGCATGAATCGCTTCAACCTTCATCTCTTTTCCGGTCATATCCTGATAAATTCTCTTCAGATGCTCTCTAAGGGGCGATTCCTTCCTGAACTCCCAGGCCGGATAATCGGCCCGTATCTCATAATCTCCGCCTAAGAAGCTGATCAGATAATTCAATTGATCACTGATATAGGTCTTATAGCTTCCGAAGCTGCTTCTTACAGCATCTGTAAATTCCGCTTTATCCTCAAGGATATGAAAAATCCCTAAGTTCAGGGAGCTTTCCACCAGGCCCTCGATATTCGAGCTCATCACCTGTATCCCATCGGGTATTTGCATCAGCAGGAAGAGAAGCTTCTCAAAGGATACCGGATGCAGGGGTTCTGCTTCCCCATCTCCTAAGTCCTCTGCTGCTATGGTCAGACCCGGCTCACTGGTTGCCAATTCCCTCTGATAGACAGATAACAATTCCTTCAGCTTCGTATTGAAGCTGCTAAACTCATCTGTCAGCAGCTGCTTGATATCCTTGTTCTCTTCTTCCGTCAGATGCTCTGTTGAAAGCAGAAGCTCTGCCTGGGCTTCTCTTGGGATTACATTATCCTTATATCCGGCAAGTGCTGTGATCAGGCTAAAGTCATGGGTTTTTCTCAGGTCATAGAGCAGCCGTCCCAAAAGCTTGCCTGCATTGGACCGGTTGTGTATGATATCGATACCGGAATGTCCGCCCTGAAGTCCTCCGATATTCACTCTGATTCTTTTCCCGTACTGTTTTATTCTCTTGACCGGCAGGCTACAGGTCGTTCTTAAGCCTCCGGCGCAGCTGGCCAGCAGGTAACCCTCCTCCTCTGAGTCCAGATTGATCATATACTTCGCCTGAAGTCCGGAGCAATCTAAGGCATGAGCGCCATGCATTCCTACTTCCTCATCGGTAGTGATAACCGCTTCCAATCTGGGGTGGGGTAAGCTATCATCAGACATAAGAGCCATGATATAAGCAATGGCAATTCCGTTGTCTGCTCCCAAGGTTGTCCCATCTGCTCTCAGAAAGTCTCCGTCTACGATTAATTTAATACCATCCTTCAGAAAATCATGCGTCGAATCCTTTCGCTTCTCACAGACCATGTCCATATGACCCTGAAGCAAAATCGCAGGCTCGTTCTCATAACCCGGTGTAGCTTCTTTTATGAGAATAACATTATTTGATTCATCTCTAGTATACTCCAGCTGATGCTCTTTTGCAAATGTCACCAGAAATTTACTGATTTCCTCTTCGTTTCCCGAGCCCCTGGGTATCTTCGATATCTCACTGAAATACTCAAAAATTCCTTTATAATCCAGTTGTTCCAAGCTTTTATCCATCATAACCCTTGCCTTTCTTATCTTATTCATAATCAATTATTAAGCCTATTCCGGCAGCTCGGTGAAAATACTGTAAGCTCAAATCAGCGGGCTGGGATATATGCTGCTTTTATCATCAGCTCTTAATTCTTGAAGCTGTGAATCGGTGCCGGTATCCTTCCGCCTCTGTTAATGAAGTTATCACAGGAGAAACGGTTCACCGGCATAATCGGTGCATGACCTAGGAGACCTCCGAATTCCACATTTTCACCGACTGTCTTGCCAATCACGGGAATAATACGGACTGCCGTGGTTTTCTGATTGATCATACCGATGGCCATCTCATCGGCGATGATACCGGAGATGGTGCTTGCCTTTGTATCACCCGGTATGGCAATCATATCAAGACCGACTGAGCAGACACAGGTCATGGCTTCCAGCTTCTCCAATGTCAAGGCCCCAACTTCAACCGCATTGATCATACCCTGATCTTCGCTGACCGGTATGAAGGCTCCGCTTAAACCGCCAACGAAGGACGAGGCCATTACACCACCCTTCTTCACCTGGTCATTCAGCAGGGCTAAGGCTGCTGTTGTGCCCGGAGCGCCGGCATACTCTAGGCCTATTTCCTCAAGGATTTCAGCCACGCTGTCCCCCACTGCGGGTGTTGGTGCCAGAGATAAGTCTACGATTCCGAAAGGAATATTCAAGTGCTTCGAAGCCTCTTGGGCAACCAGCTGACCAACTCGGGTAATCTTGAAGGCTGTCTTCTTAATCGTCTCACATAAAGTCTCAAAATCGGCTCCACGGACACTCTCCAGAGCCTTCTTTACAACTCCGGGTCCGCTGACACCGACATTAATCACTGCATCTCCCTCAGTTACTCCATGGAAAGCTCCTGCCATGAAGGGATTATCATCCGGTGCATTGCAAAATACCACCAGCTTGGCACAGCCGATGGAATCCTCCTCCTTGGTAAGCTCCGCTGTTTTCAGGATAATCTCTCCCATAAGCTTGACAGCGTTCATATCAATCCCGGTCTTCGTAGAGCCAACATTGATGGAGCTGCAGACATTTAAGGTAGAGCTTAAGGCCTGCGGTATGGAGCGAATCAGAAGCTCGTCACTTTCAGTCATGGCCTTTGATACCAGAGCCGAATACCCTCCGATGAAATTTACTCCCACCTCTTTGGCTGCCCTGTCCAAGGTTTGTGCTATCGATACATAATCCTCAGGAGTCTTACAGGCTGCAGCCCCGATCAGGGAAATCGGGGTTACGGATATTCTCTTATTCACAATGGGAATGCCATATTCCCTCTGTATCTTGTTGCCGGTAGACACCAGATCTTTCGCGATCCTGGTGATTTTATCGTAGATCCTCTGATTCACCAGGGCCAGATCAGATCCCGCGCAATCCAGGAGACTGATACCGAGCGTTATCGTCCTGACATCCAGGTTTTCCTGCTCAATCATCTTATTGGTTTCGATAACTTCCTGTATATTAATCATGTCTCAAATCTCCCATCTATATTCTGTGCATCTTATCGAAAATATCTTCATGCTGGGCACGGATGATTACTCCGATTTCCGCACCGATCTTCTCCAACTCCTCAGCAATAATCTCGAAGCTCTTCGGTGCTGCTGTCGCATCCACGATCATCATCATATGAAAGAAGCCTTGAACGATGGTCTGGGAGATATCTAGAATGTTGATGCTGTTATCTGCCAGATAAGTACATACTCTGGCGATAATGCCAACCTTATCCTTACCTACTACTGTAATCACTGTCCGCTTCATAAATCCACCATGCCTTTCGATATTTTCTAATATTTCTGCCCCTGAAGCTTGCTTACAGGCAGCTTTTTTCAATATTTCAACAGACTGTGCGAAATCCGCTTCGCTTGTCCTGTAAATCAGACTAAGCCTAAGTATCCGGCTTATTCTGTATGTTCGGTCCAACCTTAGTTCCTCGATAAGGCTATAATAGTACCATCGGAGATGGTACATCCCGGTGGGCTACGCTTAAGTTCAAGGATGAGAAATCACAGCCCCTGCCGGAAAGTTCACAGCACACAGTTTCATAGGCCAGCTCCTCATAATTATTCTCCTTGCTTAAGTGTGCCAGTTGAATATATCGTAAGCTGGGGCTTAATAGCTTACTGATCAGATCTGCTGAGGTATCATTGGAGAGATGTCCCCGGTCCCCCAGAATCCTTTGCTTCAGATAATAAGGGTAACGGCCCACCATCAGCATATTCACATCATGATTTGCCTCTATCATCAATAAATCAGAGCCCTGAAGGCTGTTAACAATATAATCATCATACATCCCCAGGTCTGTAGCGATTCCAATCTTATGACCCTCTGAGGACATGGTATAACAGACCGGGTTAGAAGCATCATGAGAGGTTGCGAAGGGTTCCACCAGGATGTCATTAATCCGGAAGGCTTCCTGTGGCTTAACCGGACGGAATAATCCCTCCTCTATCTCACCGATTGCCTTGATCCTCCTGATTGCCCCGATGGTCTCCAGGGTCGCAAAAATAGGGATATGATATTTTCTCGCAAGAATTCCAAGTCCTGAGATATGATCGGAATGCTCATGGGTGATCAGTATTCCCTCCAGACTATCCGGTCGTATGTCAATCCCATGCAATCCGCTCTCAATCTTCTTCGCACTGACGCCGGCATCCACCAGAAGGTTGGTCTGTTCGCTGCCGACATAAATGCAATTTCCACTGCTGCCGCTTGCTATACTGCATAATTTCATGTTAGTCTACCTATCCTTCATTCTACCGCTTAGCGGCATCCTTTTATTCTAACTGAGTATCCCTCATTCGATGTATTTTGTCAAGATTACGTTTGTTTTTATCAGCTTGGTGTTTCGGAAAAGCTCTTGAATATGTTGACTTCATGCGCTACAGCTGGTAAGTATCACTTCGGATTGCAGTGAAGACCCCTTAACGGGCCTCATTTGATACAATCCTCGTATGACACCTACCAGCTGTACTATATTCCTTCCTCATTTACCGGGGGCTTGCCCGTCACCGATATTATTTATGATTCTGTGTATTTGCTCCTCCAGTTGCGGAAGATCGCCGTTGTTATTTATTACGATAGCAAAATGTCGGAGGAAATCCTCATCCTTGCTCTGGCTAAGAAAGATGGAATCAATCTTCTCGTCCGAGTAGCTTCGGTCAGCCTTCAGCCGTTCCCGCCGGACCTCCGGTGATGCCTGAACATACCATACCTCGTCACAGGTAGATGCATAACCCGACTCAATCATCAGGGCTGTCTCTATGATAAAGTAAGGATGCTCTCCCTGTGCCCTGACCTCTTCCTTCTCCCGCTCTACAGCCAGAAGAACATTCGGATGGGTCAGGCGGTTGATCATATTCCGCTTATCCTTATCCTCGAATACAAGCTGGGAGAGCTTTCTGCGGTCGATAGAGCCATCCTCGCTTAAGATCCCTGTACCGAAATATTCGACTACCCCCGGATAACTGATGCCTCCGGGCTCCATTTGTTCCTTTGCGATCTGATCTGTATTTACAATATATGCATGATACTTATCCTTCAGAATCTGTGCTACCAGGGATTTACCGCTGCCGATTCCTCCTGTAATTCCGATTACCTTCATCCAATCACCGGTCCATTATTTATTATCTTACATCATTGTACTCTTATCAGCGTATCTTATTTTGCCTCGAACCAGTTCGCGCCTTCCTTCACATCTACCTCTAAGGGCACCAGAAGCTCCGCCGCTCCCTGCATCTCATCCAACATGATCTTGGATACCTCCGGGATTTCCTCCTTGTGGGTCTCCACCAGCAGCTCATCGTGTATCTGCAGCAGCAGTCTGGATCGCATCCCCTTCTCCTTCAGCCTCTGATTCACCCGTATCATCGCGATCTTGATGATATCTGCAGCAGTACCCTGGATCGGAGAGTTCATGGCTACCCTTTCTCCGAAGGAGCGCTGCATGAAATTGCTGGAGGTCAGTTCCGGTATGGGTCTGCGTCTGCCAAATAAGGTCTTAGAATAGCCTTCCACCTTGGCCAGGGCAACCAATCGATCCAGATAATACTTGATCTTAGGATAGGTTTCAAAATACTTCTCTATATAACGCTCTGCTTCCTTCCTGGTGATATTCAGATCCTGTCCCAGGCCGAAGGAGCTGATACCATAGACAATTCCGAAGTTTACAGCCTTCGCACTGCTGCGCTGTGCCGGAGTCACTTCATCAAAGGGTGTATGGAAGACCTCAGAGGCTGTGATACGGTGGATGTCCTTAGCTTCCTTATATGCATTGATCAGCCTCTCATCCCCGGACATATGGGCAAGTACTCTAAGCTCAATTTGTGAATAGTCCGCATCCAGGAACACATAGCCCTCTTCCGGTATAAATACCTTGCGGATCTGTCTGCCCAGCTCCATACGAATGGGTATATTCTGTAGATTCGGGTCCTTACTGCTGATTCTGCCGGTAGCTGCTATGGTCTGGTGGAAGTGTCCGTGAATCCGTCCATCCTCTCTGATATAGACTGCCAGTCCATCCGCATAGGTAGACTTGAGCTTTGTCAGCTGACGGTACTCCAATATCTTAGCGACAACCGGATGCTCTCCTTGGAGCTTCTCAAGAATGTCTGCCGAGGTAGAATAGCCTGTCTTCGTCTTCTTACCAAAGGGTAGTCTAAGCTGCTCAAACAGGATTACTCCCAACTGCTTGGGAGAATTGATATTGAAGCTTTCTCCCACCATCGAATAGATTTCCTTCTCCAGAGCCAGAATACCAACCTCCAGCTTATCACCATACTCCTTCAGGGCCTCCTTATTCACACGGATTCCCCGAACCTCCATATCATAGAGGGTATAGATCAGAGGCATCTCCACAGTCTCAAACAGCTGGAGCATCTCTGCTCGGTACAGCAGGTCCTTCAGCTTCTCTGCAGCCCGAAAGGCCACATAGGCAGAGTAGCAGCCATAGGCCACCAGCTTCTCAGGCTTCTGCTCCTCTGCTTCTGTTAAGGAGCTCTTCCCCAGAAGATCCTCTCTGGAAGGTACGGTCATCTCCAGGTAGTCCCTGGCGATATCATCATAATGATAGGTATCTGTCAAGGGATTGAGCAGATAAGCGGCGATAGCCGCATCAAACACATTATTCTTCTCGGTTACGGGAAGGAAGGGCAGCTGCTCCTTCAGTCCGATTACAGACAGTAGGTAACCCTCTCCTGCCTTCTTCACCTTCTCGATCAGATAATCCGGTGTCAGAAAACCTATACTCCGGATAAAGTAGATTTCCTCCTCACCCTTACAGAGGGACACACCGAGCAGCTTGTCTCCTTCTGTAATCATCTGTAACCCGATGGGACGGGCAGTGTTCTCAGCAAGCTTGGAAAATACCTTGTCCGACTCAAGCAGATCCTCAATGAGCACGAAGCGCTCCTCCATACCAGTGCTGTGCTTGACTGCATCGGTCTGAAATTTGGACAGCAGGCTCTTAAACTCCAGCTTTTTAAACCAGAGATAAACCTCTTCATTATACATCTGTTTCAGAGCAGCATCCTCCAGCCGAAAACCAAGGTCGCAGTCTGTACAGATCGTTGCCAGCTTCTTGGACAGGAAGGCCAGCTCACGGTTTTCCTTCAGGGCCGTGGTCACTTTGCCGGGAGCCATTTCCTCAAGATGTTCGTAGATATTCTCAATCGACTGATAGCTCTCGATCAGTTTACCGGCTGTCTTCTCCCCGATGCCGGGTACTCCGGGGATATTATCCGAGGTATCCCCCATCAGTCCCTTGAGGTCAATGAACTGCTCAGGTGTCACATGATATTTTTCTATGACATCCTCCTCCATATAATCCTCAATCTCCGTTCCCGTTCTCTTCGTCTTTGGAATACGGATCTTAATCCTCTTACTTGCCAACTGCAGAAGATCTCTATCTCCGGATACCAGAGCTACCAGGTTTCCTTCCCTCTCAGCTGTCTTCGCCAGAGTTCCCAGGACATCATCTGCCTCAAAGCCCGGCTTCTCAATCACTGTGATGTTCATGGACTTAAGGACTTCCTTCATCACAGGCACCTGTTCTCTTAATTCCTCTGGCATACCCTTTCTGGTGCCCTTATATTCGGTAAACATCTCATGACGGAAGGTCGGATGATGGGTATCAAAAGCCACTGCCAGATATTCCGGTTTCTCCTCCTCCAGAATACGGAACATAATATTCAGAAAACCCAGAATCGCATTCGTATGCTCCCCCTGTGAGGTAGTCATATCGGGCAATCCGTAAAATGCCCGGTTTAAGATGCTGTGTCCATCTATTAAAACAATCTTTTTATCCATCCATCCTATCCGTAAGGGTTATCATCCTCTTACGGAATCCTCCTTTCCTGATGTGTATCTCCATATAACCCTATGTCATAGATCAGATAACGAAATCTTTATTCCGTCCTACTCTCTGCCTCCCGAATCATTTCCTCCATCCGCCGGTTCACTTCCTGCTTCAGGCTTTCATAGTATTTCTCGCGGAAGGATATCCTAAGCTGATATCGACTCTCTGTGACCCTGGCATTCTCCTTCTGTGTGAAATAGTGCTGGAGGCTGAAAAAGGTGGTCATAAGCAGAATAATCAAAAGCATGATGCCCTTCTTCCTAAAATAAACGAACTTAGTATGAACGATCTTCTCCTGCTCTCTTTCCAGCTTCTCGGAAAGCTCCAGACTGAAGTCATCAGACAGATTCTGATCCTCATCCAACTGCTTCATCGCCGTCAGCAGGGCATAATATACCTCAAGCTCCTCCCGACACTCCTTACAGGTGCGGACATGACTGATAAATTCCTCTAATTCCTTCAGCTCCAGCTTATCATTGATAAAAGGAGTAATCAGGCTTTGTGCTTTACTGCATGTCATAACGGTTATACCTCATTCCCGTCAGTTTTTCATTTTCCTGCTTGAATAATATAAGCAATTGTGATAGAATAATCCTCGTCACAATTGCGGATGTGGCGGAATGGCAGACGCAGCAGACTCAAAATCTGCCGGGGGCGACTCCGTGGGGGTTCGAGTCCCTTCATCCGCAGTAAACAAGTAATTACTAACGTTTTTACTGTGTCTCAAGTTCTAACAGGACACATCGGACATTCACCGTCTGATGTGTTCTTTTTCATTATATCCCAAATCACAAACAATCGCAATGATGTAATCGCTTAACTCTCGGTTCCCTCATAATGCGTATCAAGTAAATATTGAGTCAGCAATAAGAGACCGGCTACCATCTTGAAGGACAGCAGCCGGCTATTCTGATTGCTTGATTACAGTGATAACCCTTAATGCTTTTATAACTCATATTACACGATCATTCTTATTACTTACATTGCACTGATTTCTTTTATCACTCTGATTCCTTTGATTACTCTTTTACTTCAATTGCACTTATTACTATCACTTATTACCTTGTTTCCGATTCCTCAATTTCCATATTGATTTATTTCACCATGGCTACCTATGCATGAGAATTCCGGTCAGCTTAAAGCTATGACAGCTTACCTTTACTAGTATAGCTTTCCCTGGTAATCATCACGGAACTTCTTATCCGTATAGTAAACTACGATATCTCCGGCCTTCAGCTGGAAGGTATTGCCCTGGCTGTCTGTCTTCTGC
>JAEZNB010000088.1 GCA_023441965.1 Bacillota bacterium | reverse complement strand
CTCCGATTACATGATACAGAAAATGATCGAAGAGGATTTACTGGCTGAGATAAATTACAAGAATATTCCCAATATCAAGAATATCGATCCGGCTTATTTAAAGAGTGCGGAAACCTTCGATCCCGGTAATAAATACAGCGTTCCCTACTGCTGGGGTACTCTGGGAATCCTATATAACAAAACCATGATAGAGGAACCGATCGACAGCTGGAGTGCTCTCTTTGATGAGAAATACTCAGGTAACCTTCTGATGATCGACAGCGTGAGAGATGCCTTCGGTATTGCCCTGCTCTATCTCGGTTATGACCTCAATTCGACCAATGAAGCGGAGCTGGAGGAGGCAAAAGCTCTGCTGCAGCAGCAATATCCGCTGGTTCAGGCCTATGTGGTGGATCAGGTCAGAGATAAGATGATCGGCGGTGATGCCGCTCTCGGTGTCATCTACTCCGGTGAGGCCATTTATACAGCCAGGGAGAACCCGGATCTGGAATATGTGGTTCCCAAGGAAGGCTCAAATGTATGGATTGATGGCTGGGTGATTCCGAAGAACTGCAGAAATAAGGAAAATGCAGAGGCCTTCATCAACTTCATGTGCGATGCGGAAATCGCTCTGAAGAACTTTGAGTATATTACCTATTCCACACCCAATGCCGCTGCCAGGGATTTAATCACCGATGAGGATATCAAATTCAGTCCGGTTGCCTTCCCTGATCAGTCTGTTCTGGACCGCTGCACTCCCTATCAGTATCTGGGCGAGGATGTAGAAGCCATTTATATTGATAAATGGAATGAAGTAAAAAGCGAATAACAAGCCGATAGTGTCAGAGAAGCTTCTCTTGTTTCAAACGTATCATCGGTGCTGCTTCTGAAAGGTTCAATTCGGACCATTCAGAAGCAGCATTTTTTTATACTTGATGTTTAAAAATATATTTGTACCGAATATCCTATGAAAGAAGTCTAAAAAACCCTACATTTTCCTAAGACCTATTGTTTTTTATCGATATCATTATATAATGAAAGTAATTAGCTTTCATATGGATGATTACGGAGGAGGTCGCTGAAATGAAGAAAAAGGTACATCACATCTTATGCTACATTCTTATGTTATTTGCCATCTTAGGGCTTACGGTTGTATTACCTGATCAAGAGGCACGGGCAGCAGAGAAGACTGCCAAAGCAGAGCCTGATTATTTCAATGTAACAACAAAATACTTATATCTTGGCATAAAAGGCAGAGATACCTTTGACATGAACCTTCATAAGAGCATACAGATGGAGGTCGTAGACCATTACTGGTATGTCATTGAGGAAAAGGGGAATCCGAAAGCAGTTGAGATAGATACAGAAACTGGGATTGTGAAAGCAAAAAATGCCGGCATCGCCTATATCGGCTGTGAGATCACCCTGACTAATAAGAAGGTAGTTACACCGGAGGCTGAGATTATCGTCATCAATAATATCACGGGAATTGGGATCAAAAATGTTCCCAAGGACAATATGCTTTACGCAGGCCAAGCTTATGATTTTAATGAAGAGCTATTAGCTACCACAGCAGGTGGTAAAGCAAAAACCAGCGGAATTACCAGATGGGAAGTCAAGGATGATACTGCAGGGGTAGAAAAAGCCAGTGATACCGGGGTGGTGCTTCCCAAGAAGGCAGGGTCATTCAGCATCCGTGCAGTGTCCTTTGAAAAAGAACAGGATTTTGATCGGTGGCTCGGTAATAAGGAAGCACGGAAGGATAAAATAACCGCAGCCAGTGAATGGGTCACCATCACTGTCATCCTGTCCGAGGGAGAAGCTTCGACACAGGAGCAGCTTATCTCCCTGTTATCAGATAAGAGTATAAGGCGCATCATCCTCACTGAAGATGCTCCGGCAGGGTTACTGATACCGAAAGGGGATTATCCAAAGATAGATTTGATAGTAAGGGCGCAGCAAACAAGTATCACAAATCAGGCAAGCTTTCAACGGATTTCTTTTGAATCAGCCTATGACATCAAATGGACTGAAAATGGGAAGAATAATCATTTTGAGCTAAATGACAGTGTGGTTCACTTTGACATCGGCAAAAATGCACAGGTAAAAAGTATTACCTTCGAGGAAACAGATACAGAGCCTCCTTATATGGGTATCATCAATCAGTATGACTATAGGAAAGAGACTTCCCTGCTTCATACCTTTACACCGGATGCTGTTCTCACGTCGGCGAATTTGGCACAGATCTCTGTATCAGGCAAGATAGATCAGATTGAGCTACGATCGACCAGTTCTTTATATCTGTCAGGCGGGGGTAAGATCGATCGGGTAATCCTTGCTGATACTGCCAAAGGAAGCAGACTAGCTGCAGCCATACCGACTAAGATAGAGGCAAACGCTGACTGTATTGTTTCCTTAATGAACGGTGCAGAGGCGATTGAGATTATCATTGCAACCGGAGTAGCGACAGAGATAGAGAATCTGACTATGTCACCAGTCGGTGTATATTATGGAAGGTCAAGCTTCATGTATACGAGTTCAGGCTATAAGTACTCGATACCCTTTGTAAATCAAACCTCCGAGCCGAATGGCATAGCAGTAGCCAGCAGTGTCGTTAAATTAAGTCCATCCAGACCAATGAATGTAACAGCATCATCAATAAAATATGGACAAATGCTATGGTTTTCCAATTTGCATGGAGACTTTATTTACAACACCATGATCATTCCGGGCTCTCTGTCCTGGGTTCAGCCGGATATGAAGCCCAATTCCGGATATTTTATGTGGAAGTTTACGCCTACGGATTCGGACCACTTTGCTATCCTATATGGCTATGCGGAAGTAAAGGCAGAATAAGACAACTCGAAGCTTAAGCTTCAGAGACTTTATAAAATAAGTTTAAAGCCGCCCGCCGGGCGAACCAATAACAGCTGCTAACCCACTGACCGGGGTTTTGCAGCTGTTTTATTACTTCTTCATATTCTATCCCTTACGGTTCTACTTCATCTCACGGTATTTCTATCACTTACAGTTCTACTTTATCTCACGATATTTCTTTCTTCTCCACGAAAGGAAGCAAGGATATTCTTATACACCTCTTCCGTAACCCTCTGCCTTGCTTCCACCGTGGCCCAGGCGATGTGGGGCGTGATGATCAGCTTCTTGCTGTCCTTAATCTCATACAAGGGATTTGTGGCTAGCATGGGTTCTACCGTCAGCACATCCAGACCTGCTCCTGCGATCCAGTCCTCCTTCAGAGCCCTTGCCAGGGCCTCTTCATTTACGATCGGTCCTCTTCCGAGATTTAACAGAATCGCCGACTTCTTCATGCTCCGCAGCTCCTCCTCTCCGATCAGATCCCTGGTCGCCTCATTTAAGGGAGCATGAATGGAGACCACATCCGCTTCCTTCAGCAGGGTTTGTAACTCCACCCTTTTATAGGCTGTATTGGCGTTCTTTCCGGAGGTAGAATAATAGATCACATCGCAGCCGAAGAGCTTTGCCACCTCTGCTACTCCCCTACCGATCTCTCCCAGACCGATGATGCCCCAGGTCTTCCCTGCCAGCTCATGGAATTTGACCTCAAAATGACTGAAGATATCGGAACGGATATATGCTCCGGATTTGACAAAATCATCATAGTAGCTAAGCTTCTCATAGATATAAAAGAAGATGGCAAAGGTATGCTGCACAACGGACCGGGTGGAGTAGCCTCTCACATTGGTTACGGTTATCCCACGACTGTTCGTATAATCAAAGTCCACGATATTGGTACCGGTACCGGTGATGCAGATCAGCTTAAGCTTGTCTGCCTTCCCCAGGGTCTTCTCATTCATGGGTACCTTATTCACGATAATTACCTCGGCATCTCCGATTCTCGCTGCATCCTGTTCCGGATCGGAGCAGGGGTATTTGATAATCTCACCCAAGGAATTGAAGGGTGTCAGATCCACATCCATCCCCAGAGTGTCAGTTTCCAGAAAAACGATCTTCATAATGTGATTCTCCTCTAGTCAAGTCATTCTACAAGCTGATGTCAGGCATATCATCTATTCACTTACTTATCTTATTCTTTCCGGGAAGCCGACCTTCTTCTGTACCTTCCGTAAGGTCTTATTCGCATAATACTCTGCCTTCTCCCCATTCCTCTTAATAATGCCGTCAATATATGCCTTATCCCTGCTTAAGTCTGCAAATCGGTCCTGGATGGGCTTCAGCATGGTTACCACCGCTTCTCCGACAGCCAGCTTAAACTCGCCATAGCCTACGTTCTCAAATTCCTTCTCAATCTCGCTGACGGTTTTTCCGGTAGCAACTCCATAGATATCGATCAGATTGCTGATTCCCGGCTTCTCCTCTGCGCGGCGGATCTGTGTATCTGAGTCAGTGACAGCCCTCTTGAACTTCCGTATGATCGTATCCGTATCGTCCATCAGAAAGATGCTGGCATTCACATTCTCATCCGATTTGGACATCTTCTTTTCTGGCTCCTGCAGGCTCATGATGCGAGCTCCCTTTTCACCGATATGGGGCTCCGGTATCGTAAATACATCCCCATAGATAGAATTAAAACGCTCTGCGATATCCCTGGTAATCTCTATGTGCTGTTTCTGGTCCGATCCGACCGGGACCACATCTGACTGGAAAAGCAGGATATCCGCCGCCATCAGGACCGGATAAGTGAAGAGCCCGGCATTAATGTTCTCGGAATGCTTTGCAGACTTATCCTTGAACTGGGTCATACGTTGCAGCTCACCCATATAGGTAAAGCAGTTCAGGATCCAGCTTAGCTCCGCATGGGCAGGGACATGTGACTGATAATAGATACAGTTCTTCTCCGGATCCAGTCCGGCCGCTATATAAAGGGTCAGCAGGTCTCTCGCCTTCTTGCGAAGCTCCGCAGGGTTTTGTCTTACCGTTATGGAATGCATATCAACAACACAATAGAAGCATTCATACTCCCCATACATCTCAACCCAATTTTTCAGGGCTCCCAGATAATTCCCCAGATGAAGGGTTCCCGTCGCCTGCATACCGCTGAATAATGATTTCTTTCCATCTAACATAAAGTCACATCCCAATCTTCTTATTGTTGTATTTTGTTATCACTAAGTATTCATTTCTTACAATATATAGACTGCCAAGGGAAATGTCAATGCATCCCCATGATTTTATGCTAACTTTTTGATTAGCTCATCGATGGAATCAATCACATCTTCATACTGCTCCACCTTGCCGAAGCCATAGCGGGCAAAGACAAAGGGCACTCCTGCCTCCTTGGCCGCCTTGGCATCCCCAAGGGTATCTCCTACATAAACCGGATGCTTCAGACCATGCCGTTCTGCAACCAGCCTGATATTATCCGCCTTTGGTAAACCGGTTCTGCCATGGCATTCAAAATCCTGAAAATACTGTTCCAAATGGGGATTCGCTTTGAAGAAGCATTGAATATATCCGTCCTGACAGTTACTGACGATAAAAAGCTGATACTTCTTTGATAAGTCCTTCAGAGTCTCCTCTAGTCCTTCATAGAGACGGGCACCGTGTTCTGCCAGATAGATTTCTTCATAATTGCAGCAGTCTACAATCGCTTTTTTAGCCAGCTCCTCCGACACGCTCTGAAACAGCTTCACGCCGATCACATCCAGAGGAAGTCCGAATAAGCCTTTCAGTTTTTCTTCGGTTACTGTATCCGTAATCTCCGGATACTGCTCCTCTACTACCTTGCTGTAAGCAATCGCCACCTCAGGGGTAGAGTCCCATAAGGTTCCGTCCAAATCAAATATTATGCCGTCAATCATCATCCTATTTCCTTTTCATAGTATAGTTCCAATGAGGAGCCTCTTGCTTCTGCTTGGCTGTCAAGTAACAGCCCCTCACTCTGGATAGCGTCCAGATATATCATGCCCAATTCTGCTGCAATTGTCAACCCTTATTAAAACGCCGATCCTCAGCGATGCTGCCGTCGCGGAGCCATATGACCCGATCCGCATAATTGATTACCTCATAATCGTTAGATACAAGAACAACCGTTGCCTTATCCCGATAGGACCGGTCCATGAAGAGGTCTATGATCTCTCTGGAAGAATAATCGCTTAAGCCCCGGGTCGGATCATCCGCCAATAAAA
Organism: Bacillota bacterium; assembly: GCA_023441965.1. Lineage (GTDB taxonomy): Bacteria > Bacillota > Clostridia > Lachnospirales > Lachnospiraceae > Mobilitalea. The sequence goes on along the minus strand of JAEZNB010000088.1, from coordinate 46,277 downwards.
GCTTGGGCTTGTACAGCAGGGTACGGGCGATTGCAGCCAGACGTCTTTGGCTCTCCGGCAGATACTTCCCCTGTAACCGAAGCGAGGCTGTGAGCCTTAGGCGCTCTATAAGCTCCTCATAATAGGAAGAAGAGTACTTCCCTTGACAATAAAGGAAAGGAAGTCTTAGATTCTCCTCCACGGTAAGCTCAGGTAGGATATCCCGGTTCTGGAAGATGCAGCCGATCTCCTGTCTTCGAAGCATTGCCAAATCATCCTCCGTAAGTCCGGAATAATCAATCCCGTTCAGATAAACCTTGCCTTCTGTCGGTCGGTCATAGCCGCCGATCAAATGCAGCAGGGTGCTCTTCCCCGAACCCTTCGAACCGGTGATAACAACACACTCTCCGCTTTCAATTGACAGATTACAGTCCCACAATGCAGTAATCAGCTCCTGATTTGCCTCATATTGCTTCGTCAGATTTTCCACTCTGATATCCGACATCAGATTCCCAGATCCTTTCTATAACAACATTCAATGATAGCAGGCCTTATCTGTCATCCAGAAGTAATGCGGCTGAGGTCCTCCTGATGATTTTATGATAGAACCTGATACCCATCAGAGCTATGGCAAGCGATACTGCAGCAAGCAATAATAGGGCGGTTCCGGTATCAATCTCGGTTACTAATCTATAATTCGACGCTCGAATAATCAAATGCAGCAGGAGTAAGGAGAAAAAATTCCCTGCAAAGAATCCGAAGGCCAGAGTTATCAAGCCCGTAATGCTTGTCTGCAGCAGGATTAACCATCTGATATCCTTCCTTGTTGCACCCAGAGATCTCATGATTCCAAACTCATACATAGCAGATTGCAGACTTCTCCATAGATATATCAGAAGAGCGATGATACTGGCACCCAATAACAGGAGCTGAAGGAAGTATAGAAAGAGGTGCAGGAATTCACCATACAGAAACAGATCAATACTTCCCTTTACAATAGGAAACAGGGTAATCATCAGGAAGCATAAGGATAGCAGGGCCGATGCGCATAAGGTCTTTGTTCCGTTTCTGCGAAGTATCAGTTTGAGATAAGTCAGGATTAATTGCATCTTCCATCACCTTCATTAGAATTATCATCTTTGTGTTTCATGAAACACTTCATTTACCTAATCATACCAACCTTGACAAAATACGTCAAGCATTTCCATGTTTTGTAATTTGATTTCGATACTCCATATTTAATATCTACAAATCGAAGCAGTCATGCTATAATATACATAGAATTTATCTATAGAAAGGTATGGTGCCATATGAAGCAGATCGCCAGCTTTACCATAGACCATATGCGTTTACTTCCGGGCGTATATGTATCAAGAAAGGATAAAATCGGGAACGAAATCATCACAACCTTTGATTTAAGAATCACCAGACCCAATTTCGAGCCTGTTATGCTAACCGGAGAGATTCATACCCTGGAACACCTGGGTGCCACCTACTTGAGAAACCACAAGGATTATTCGGATAAGACCATCTATTTCGGACCGATGGGATGCAGGACCGGCTTCTATCTCTTACTTGGCGGTGATTATCAATCCAAGGATATCCTGCCTCTGATGATAGAGATGTTTGAGTTTATCCGTGACTTTTCCGGTGATATTCCCGGTGCCACTGCAGAGAACTGCGGCAATTACACCGACATGAACCTGGACCTGGCCAAGTACTATGCGAACCGCTATCTGGAGCAGGTTCTTTATCAGATCGATGACAGCGCCTTGAATTATCCGCAATAACAGGCGATAACGGCTTTTCCGGCTATATCCTCTCATGCATCAATATGAACTCTATGAATATACTGTAATGAGTATATCCTATGGGGGAGATTATGGCAGATGCAGACCTTTTACACACAACGGAAATTCTGAAGGCCGCCTTGCCTTATGTCGATGTCCGAACGAAGACAACCATGGATCTACTCGTTAAGCTCTATGAGTTTATGGATTCCTTCCGCAGAATCCGCAGGAACAGACTGATCACCTGTGATTATGAGGACCAGAAGGCTGATGTCGAAGCCATGCTGAATAGCATCAGACCTCTTTGCAAGGATAAGGAAAGGGCTATGGTTGACCAGCTCCTGGGGTTTTATCAGGCCAAGCGTATGTACACAATGTATAATAGCTATATGTCAGCAATCAAGACCATGCAGGAGTTCGGAGAATTCTCTTCCGGAGGGGAGGGAGAAGCAGCCGATTCTTTCATGAATCAATTCGCGGGAGTAGACTTCTCCTCCTTCTTCTCCGGCAGCTCAGACGGAAGCTTTGGAAGCAGCTCTGACACTAGCTTTGGGGATGACTTCGGTAATGGCTCTGACAGCAGCTCTGATTTCAGCTTCGGCAAGTCCGAAGCCTCCGATTCAGAAGATACTTCCACCGGGTATGACAAGGACCATGCGCCAGAGGATCGGGAGAATGTTGAAGAGATGCGGTCTGATCCTCCTGCCGATGGTAAGGATAAGGGCAGCAACAGCCAGATGTTCGATGCTCTGAAGCATATGATACCACCGGATCAGCAAAGTACCTTCGAAAACCTAAGAATGCTTTTTCAAACCATGTCATATGATGATAATAAGAAAAACAACACTGGGTAAGGAGCGATGACTATGGCTGATACTTCGTGGACGAATCACCCCAAAATGAAAAACGTGGATCCCCGCAAGCTTGCCATTTTCTTAGAGATAATCAGGGAAGCCGAAGGTAAATCGATGGATAAATTAATCCCTCTTCTGATGAATACGAACAAAAAGCTAAAGGAACAGAATCTCACCTTTAGCAAGGATGAAAGCGATATTCTGATGGAAATCTTCACTAAGAACATGTCTCCCAAGGAAAAGGCTCAATTCGAAATGCTTCGGAAGATGATGCCCAAAAAATAAATCCCACCATAACACTTCAGGCTGTGAAAGGGAATTTCCTGTCACAGCCTGATTATTGTAAGCAAGGTTCTTAGACCTTGTCCGCCTTCTTGGTCCGTGTCCTGACCATCCGAAAGAGCACTCCGCAGGTTACTGTCGCTGTTACTCCGATTACGATCATATAATAGAAGGCACAATACCCATAATGCCTTGGTTCGAAGTATTTCAGATATTCCATAATGCTTCCCACCTGCTTGGTATATAAGAGGATAAGCAGACCAACGGTAACCGCAAGGGCAGCCATTGTATAAAGAAGAAGCTCATAAGCGGTGATTCTCCAGAGCTGGAAGCGATTCATTCCGATGTTGATCAAGGTCACATAATCCTTCTTCCGAAGGAATAGTAAGGCGTTGACCAGAATCACCGTGCCGATCCCAAGAATAAACAAGGAGAACAGGGCCGAGAAGATTACCTGCTTTCTATTTTGCTCCTTGACCTTGTCAAATCCGCTTCTTGACAGACGGTAAGCACTGTCTGCGATATAGTCTCCTGCTTTTCTGATCTGCCTCAATACCTCGTCCGTATGGACATAATCATCGATATAGACCGACATCTGACTGCTGCCGCTGTCATAAATCCTGTAGAACAGCGCTTCACTTACCTCGGCATAAGGATAGCTGTTTTCATCAAAATAGATACCCTCCCATCCATCAAGGGTGAGCCTCTGGGTCTTCTCTTCCGTAATAAGCGTATCCACCACCTTTACCTTTAGCTCCTTACTGTGATTGCCTGAGGAATCGTTAAAGGGGTGTACCTGCAGCAGGCACTCTCCATAGGGCGGAGGGATGACAACCGTTCTGTATTCTGTAGTCAGGGCAACCGTATTGTCCTCAAGGCTGACATCGATCACAGGTATGATCCAGCTGGCCTTTCCATAATTCTGCAGAGAAGCATTCCAATTGTAAAACAAGCGTACTGAGGAGCCTGCATACATAGCCGAGAACATATCGCACAATTCATCCGAAAAATAAACCTGTCCGCTGTCACCCCCAGCCAGACCGACTACCTTCAGATGTCTGATACAATAACAATCCGTTCCCCATAATGAGTAGATCCCCTGATTGAAATAGGTGGTCAGCTTTTTGCCCAGAAGTCCCTTGTCCGTGGAGCTGACAACAATTTCGTCGATACCTTCCGGAAGTCTGCCCTCTAGGAGGTCAGCAGCCTCCAGGCTGGAGGCGGACCTCATGAAACGGTCATTTCTTAATATGGTCATGTCTCGGTAGTTATTCCGATAATACTGATACCGGTAGTCTATACCCTCCAGAGCATAATAATTGATATCCGTCACACAATCATAAAGCTCCGAATCCGTCACATAGGTAAGCTTCTGAAAGAACTCCCTGTCCTCCTTGGTCATAGGAGCATCATCCCGATTTCGGATGATGATTCTCTTATCGTCCATATTGCGAAAGGCTGAAGCATCATAATTCATGGCAATTGCCTGATCCGTATTGCGATGATAGAGATTGAAGAAAACCAGTGACATGACAGCAGCCAGTAACAAGAGAAGGGTGAGCAGCGCTCCCTTACCGATCCCGTTCTTCAGATTCCATCTAAGAAAATGCCCTGTAATCCTTGATTTTCTCATCGTCCCGGCCTTGTATGCTACCCCTGCCGGCTTCTGCTCCATCCCGGCAAGAGCTTCTTCCTCTGGCCCTATCGGCTGATCCAGAACATAATCATCCTCTATTTTACCGCCATGAATTCTGATCATCCTGGATGCATAACCCTTGGCCTCTTCAAAATTATGGGTAACGATAAGTACCAGATGATCCTTGGACATGGTTTTTAAGAGCTCCATAATCTGTGCTCCCGTATCCTTGTCCAGATTAGCAGTCGGTTCATCGGCTATGATAATCTTGGATTCCTTCGCCAGGACTCTGGCTATACTTAATCTCTGCTTCTGTCCGGCTGACAGCTTGCCGGCCTTAAAGTCGGAATACTGCTCCATCCCTACCTGTTTCAGCACCTCTTCCGCTCTCATCCTAGCCTTGTCGGAAGGAAAACCCTGGAGCAGCATGGCGCCCATGATATTCTCAAGCACCGTATAATGCGGAATCAGCTTGAAGTCCTGGTAGACGAAGCCGATTTGATTCTTCTGATAATCCTCCAGATGTTCCTGATCATATTCCGAGAGCTTTGTGCCGGAATAATAGATTTCACCGCTGTCAGGAATCAGGCTTCCGCTGATCAGATTCAGCAGGGTTGTCTTTCCCGAACCGCTTTCACCGGTGATTGCAACCAACTCCCCCTTGCGCAGAGTCAGATCAATCTTATGTAAAGCCGGGGTTACCTTGCCGTCGGAAACATAATACTTCGATATATTCTCCAGTACTAATATATACTCTCCCATAAGGTTCCTCCCCCTAGTACAGACCAATATGTGCCGGTGGCTTCTTCAGCATCCTGCGGACAGGAAGCAGGGCCAGGGCAATGTAAAGGAGTATGTTAAGGCCCAGGATACCGGTCACCGTCAGCCATGGATAGACGATCTCCAGCTCCAGAAGCTTCAGTCCGGATATTACCTTAATCAGAACACTGCTAAGGATAAATACCGGTAAGATTGTGTAGCCCATCAATCGAAGCAGCTGGGTGGCATAGGCCAGGATAACATTCCTTCTTTTAATACCAAGGATGACATAAATCATCAGAGAGGTCTTCTGGCTATCCGCATAGGACTGCAGGGTAAAGTATACGATAATCAGAGAAAGAAGAATGATAGCGACCGCTGCTATGGTGATACTCTTAATCAGCTCACCCTGCTCCTCGTAATAGCGGTCCAGCTGATCCTCCGCCTTACAGTAAAAGTCGATACCGACTGCCTTATCACTGAACTCCTCCTGACATTTGTTCAGATAATCCATCACAGCCTTGGTATCCTCGGTGTAGATTTGAAACTGACATACATAAGAGACACAGTCCACAATCAGTTCCTCATAGTCGGAATCGATCAGAAGCTCCAATTTGCCCGGCTCCTCTATACGGTCTGTTATCACCTGAAGCAGGTTACTCTCTCCATATTTGATGCGCTCCGGCCATCTCATCAGGAAGAGCATCAGATACTTATTCATATAGACCGTAGGTTCTCCGGTATCACTGATCCCGGTAATTACCAGAGGCCTTCCCAGATCCTTTTGGGCCGTAGCGACAATCTCTGTACCAATGAAATCCTCATAGGTGTGATAAGAACGGAAGATATAATGATCCGACTCCAGGATCCTGTCAGCAATCCATCTGTCTATCACTATGTCAAAGCTGCCGCTGCCCGGTTCACCTAAAATGATATCCTTACTGTCCAAGTAATCCATGGGTACGATGGAATGATCCATCAGCTTTTCGGACAGAAGCTTCAGCTGGGTATAGCTCTGACCATATATGCTAAGGACAGCCCTTGAATAGATATTGTAGCCTTCCAGATGGGTATAGTTGGTATCTATCACAAGTCTGCCCAGCTTTGCCTGAGCCAGCTGCTCACATAGCTGCCTTCTGTATTCGGCAAAGATATCCTCATTCATCGGTTGATTCTTCTTTAGATTTACTGTTACAAAATGGCTGTCTGAGGTGATAAAGGCCTTTTTGTCTGCCTGAAACACACTGAAAAAGGAGGCAGAAGCCAGAGTCAATAGGAGGGTACAGATAATAAAAATCAGCTTTAGATAAAGCTGTCTCTTTCCCAAGGCCCGGAACATGGCTCCGGAGATATCCCTGATCAGTCTCCAGGGAATGCGCTTACTTCTTTCCGGCAGGTCCGGTAAGGTAAAGTCTACATCTTCGATTTCATTGTAGGACCGCATCGGAGCATCGATCATCTGCAGCTCGGACTGATCGGTCAGAATCACGCATTCCGTTCTCTTCTCCGCCTGCTGCAGGTAATACTTTCCCTTGTCCCAGACCACCTGTAAAACAAGCTCTTCTGTTGGCTCCCCATAGATACGAACCTCCACCCTGGAGTCCCTGATTACCTTCTTATCATATTCCCTCAGGTAGAGGTTGGCATCATAAAAGCGCTGCATAGCTCCACCTTCGTTGTTCTGTACGTCCTCAATGATCCTTCCCTTGCTGATGGTGATCACACGGTCAGCATAACAGGCTGCAATATGCCGGTTATGGGTAACCATCAGAATCAGCCGTTCCTTGGAAAGCTTCTTAAGGATATTCATGATCGCGTAGGTGTTCACCTCATCCAGATTGCCGGAAGGCTCGTCCGCAAAAATGATCCTGGGTGACTTTACGATTGCCCTGGCGATGGAAACACGCTGCTTCTGACCTCCAGACAGCTGTGAGACCAGCTTGTTCTGAAGCTTTTTAATTCCCAGCTTCTCCATTGCATAGGCCGTTCTCTCCTTTCCTTCCTCCTCTGTCAGGTCAAAGGGGGATAAAGCAATTCTGATATTATACTCTACCGAATACTCCTCCAGAAGCAGATAGTTCTGGAAGATATAACTCAAAGCTTTACTCCGGAGATCCTCATACTTAGGATAGGAATACTTCGTCAGCTTTGTTTCTTCAATCTGCAGCTCTCCCTGATCGAAGTCCTCTAAGCCACCGATCACATTCAGCAGAGTGGTTTTACCTGATCCGCTTTCTCCAAGGATACATACCAGTCCGGTATCCTCAAAGGTGACCGAGGTCTGCCTGATTGCATGAATCTCCTTCAGCTTCTTTGAATTCTTATGAAAGACCTTCTCCAATCCTTCCACTCTTATCATAAAAGCTCCGTTCTGCCCTAACCCGTGCCTCTATCCTGCTTTACGGTCCGCTCTGCTGTCTTGTCCGAATAAAGCTCTGGGAAATCTGGCTGCTTGCATCGTTTTTACCATTATAAACCAAGCGGCTGAGGGTTTCAAGATTTATAACAATCATCTATAGTCATATGGAGCCTTCCTACTTCAGAATTCCGATGGAATAGGGAGGCAAGGTTATGGTCTCTCCCTCCAGCATCACTTCTTCACCGGTGGCTGACAGATATCCGCGAATTCCTTGATAAGCATATTGGCTTTTGCTAAGACTGACCGTCTTCTCCCGGTCTGAGATATTATACAGCAGGATGATCCTGCTGCCCCGATAGGTCTTAATAAGGGCACAGAGGTCGGGATCAGGGATATCCTCGATCAGAGTGATTTCTCCCTGTGCTATCTCCGGATTCTCATTGCGGAGCCTGATCGCTCTCTTATAATAATGATAGATCGAAAGCGGGTCCTTACTCTGTTCCTCCAGGGAACCGAAGGAATGCCTGACTGCCTCCATATCCTTTGGACCGGTTGTCATACCGGTCCGGTCGGTCTCGGACCAGTACATGGGCGCTCTCTTATTCTCGTCCCTGCCACTTCCGCTCATACCCAGCTCCTCACCGTAATAGACGAAGGCATTCCCGCCCATCATCAGATTCAAGCCTCCTGCCATCTTGGTCTTGACGGCATTGCCGGAGAAGAAGCCGGCAGCTCGGGCAGTATCATGGTTGGTAAAGAAGGGGGCATCAATGGCTATGGGGGAATATCTCTTCAGCCCCTGCTGCACCTGGAGCATTGCTTCTCCAAAGGCCTTGACTGAGTTCTCTGCACCTGAGTAGTTCAGGGTTTTAACGATCTTCCCGCTTTCCGCCGAGAAGGCAAAGTTAAATACACTGTCAATGCCGCTGGCGTAATATTTGGCAAAGGTGGAGAAATTCGTCCAGACCTCCGCCACCATATAATAATCTGACTTCTTCCCCTTCAGGAAGTCATTCAGCCAGGTGAGAACCTCTATATTCTTCTCTGTATCATTGGAATAGTAATGCAGGGCTGCATCCAGGCGGAAGCCATCCACACCAAGCGCAAGCCAGTAGGACATGATGTCCTCAATATCCCTTCTTAGATTCTCATCCCCCAGGTTAAAATCCGGCATATTTGAGGAGAATACCGCTTCATAATACCAGTCTCCGACACCGGTGCTGTAGTAGCTTCCCTTGTCCGGTTTACCCTGGACGAAGTTGTAGTAATTCACATAGGGATTGTGCTGTCTGCAGAGCTTCTCATGGCCACAGGTCTCCTGCCCGCAGGGTTCGATCGCCAGACTTCTTAAGGCAGATAGGAACCAGGGATGGAGCTGGGAGGAATGGTTGATCACCAGATCCAATAGGACCCGAATACCACGCTTACCGCATTCCTCCAGCAGTAGCTTAAAGTCCTCCGGCGTCCCGTATTCCGGATCAATGGCATAATAATCCTTCACATCATATTTATGATAGGTATTCGCGGGCATAATGGGCATCAGCCAGATCCCCGTAAACCCCAGATCCGTTGCTGTAGCCGGATTCCCATCATTGATGTAATCCAGCTTGGAGATCAGTCCCCGGATGTCCCCGATCCCATCTCCGTTACTGTCACAGAAGGAATATAAAAATACTTCATAGTAGGTTCTGTAGTTATCCTCAATCAGCTGTAGCTCCTGATCATACTTATATTCCGGGATACTCTTCTTCGATTCCTCCATATCCTTCGTCTCACTCACTTCCTGTCCCTTATCCTCTCCTGAAGCTTCTGAAGCCGGAGCCTGCCCCCTGTCCTCTGTCAAGGTTCTGCTCTCATCCTGCTTCCTTGCCCCGGGGCTATTCTTGCCACAGCCTGACAAGGTAAGCACGGTCAGTATGAGGATACCATACCAAACAAGCTTCATCCTTCCTATCCTCCATTCTTATCATATCTCGGGATCTGCCGATAGAAAATCCGTACGGCTAAGACTGTGACCGGCCGCCTTATCCGTACGGATGGTGATTTAGCACTATTACGCTGGGAGCCATCCTCCCATTCAGCTTCCTATGACAAAGAAGCCGCCTTCTCTGAAGGAGGCCTGGGCTTTTTAACCCTTCACCGCACCGGATACCCCCTGGGTATAATAGCGCTGCATGATGATGAAAAGCAGGGCAATCGGTATGGAGACCAATACGGCTCCGGCAGCGAATCTCGTATACCAGGTCTGAATGAACTCCTTCTCCAGCATCTTATATAAGCCCCGGGCTACCGTATATTTATCATAGTTATCTCCCATGATGACACTGACGAAGATATAATCCGTCCAAGGTGTAATAAAGGAGGTCAGAATTGTGTAGATGATGATCGGTCTGGACAGGGGAATCGTAATTCTCGTAAACACCTTCCATCTGGAGGCACCATCGATCATGGCAGCCTCATCAATCGATTTGGGTATCGTATCAAAGAAGCCCTTGGCAATATAGAAGCCTAAGCCGGCTCCACCGGAGTATACCAGCACCAGGGAGGTGAGGGACTGGGTCATATTCAATCCCTTCAGGATGTAATAAACCGCGATCATGGACATAAAGCCCGGAAACATACCCAGAATCAAGGCCACATTCATAAAGGGCTTTCTCATCCTGAACCTTAACCTGGAGATCGCATAGCTGATGGACAGCACATAAAAGGTCGACAGTAAACAGGAGAAGATGGCAACAATCAGGGTATTCATAAACCACTTGGGAAAATAAAACTGTGCCGTATCTGTAAAGAGCTTGGAATAATTACCCAAGGTAAAGGACTTGGGCCAGAAATAGGGCACATAAGAAAGCTGTTCTCCCCGGAAGGAGGTCAGGATCACCCATAGGATCGGCACCAGCCAGATCGCAGACAGGACTGCCAGTACCAGATGGGACATCGTCAGACTAACTATCTTCTTTACAGGTCTTTTATTCCTCTTCATTATTGGAAGTCCTCCTCTCTCTTATAGGATGCTGTCCGTCGATAAGCTGTCAGGGAGAAGACTGCGGATAGGACAAATACCAGGATACCGATCGTGGAAGCAAAGGAATAATCCTTCATCGTTCCTGTCGTCAGTTTATATAACCAGGTGACCAGAAGGTCTGTCTTTCCTGCCTGATAGTATTCCAGTGTTGCCGGACCACCGCCGGTCAGGAAGTAGATGACGTTAAAGTTATTGATATTTCCGATGAACTGTGTAATCAGATAGGGCATGGTTACGAAGAGGACATAGGGCATCGTGATCTTCCGGAAGATCACCCGGGGCTTCGCTCCATCCACCCTGGCAGCTTCATAGAGATCCTTTGGAATATTGGAGAGGATACCGCTGGTTACCAGCATCGTATAAGGAATACCGACCCATAGGTTCACTATGATGACGGTTATCCTGGCCCAGGTAGGATCCGATAAAAACGGAAGGTAGTCCTTGGGGCCGATCAGTCCCAGATCCCGAAGCAGCATATTGATGGCACCGTTATCATTCAGCATGGTTCTTACCACCAGCAGGGATACAAACTGGGGCACGGCAATGGAAATAACGAACATGGTTCTCCAGAAGCCCTTCCATCTTACTCCCTCCTTATTGATCAGGAGGGCCAGAAGAATTCCGCCCAGATAGTTCAGTCCGGTGGCAAACACTGCCCAGACCAGGGTCCAGCCCAAAACCGGCCAGAAGGTCTTCGCTATAGTCTGACCGGACAGCAGGATCGTTTTAAAGTTCTGTAAGCCCACCCAGGTGAACAGATTACCGGGTGGCTGATGGGCATTATCAAAATTCGTAAAAGCAATCAAAATCATGAAGAAGAGGGGCAGGACCGTAAACAGTAGTATTCCGGTCAGTGGCAGGGTCATCAGCGTACGGTTCAGCTTACTGTCAAAGTAGGAACGGACATCATCGACAAAGCCTGGCAGCTTCTTCCCCTGTTCCTTCAGCATCTGTGCTTCATAAGCGGCCTTGATCCCGGCTCTCCATACCGTAATAAAGAGAATCGTAACTGCCAAAGCGATGACACCTGACAGTAAGATCAACATGGAGTTATCCCCCTGCTGTACAACGAAGATGCCTAGGCTCTCATCCATAACCATCCCCTGCTGCTTCGTACCCAAGGTTCTTATACCCTTCAGAGCACCGATCCCGGTGGTCAGCATGTAATTCAGATATAGCAGCTCCGCTGACAGGAAGAGTAAGCCCTTGATTACCTGGCCTCTGACCAGGTTGGAGAGTCCCAAGATGAGAAAGGACAGCTTCGTAATCAAATCGCCCTTTCGGAAGGAATGTCCAAAGAACAGAAACCAACTTCCGATTCCTGTCCTTTTCTTCTTATATGCTCTATCTTTATTCACAGCCTTGCCCTCCTTAGCTGCAGCTTGTTTATAGGGATTCCGGGTGGCTTCAGGGGAAGCTTCCTAAGAAGCTTCCCCCTACTTCCCGGAGTGATATCCATCAATGAAATATCAATTAGCCAATTGTTGACAGAATACTTTCAACAAATGCATCCAGCTTCTCCTGTAAATTGTCCTTGGTTACCGCACCGTTTAACACCTCGGTACCAAAGGCCTCTGCCGGAGTCCAGTAGTTACCCATCTGAGGTATGGAAGACTGTAAGGTAGAGAAGGAGGTCTGCAGGCTGAGAGCTGCTACAGCAGGGTTAGCCAGCACTTCCGGATCATCAGCCAGAGCCAGGTTGGTAGGAGCGATGCTTCTGGTTTGGAAACGTAATTTCTGATTCTGTTCATTCCCCAGCCACTCTGCTAGCTGCATGGCAGGGATCGGAGCCTTGGTCTGGGAGTTAACGCCGATTAACTTAAAGTCCGCAAAGTTGCTCAGCTGTTTGTCTTCGCCATTCAGCTTAATGGTAGGAAGCTTGGTGGCTGCATAGTTATCACCGAGTGCCTCCTTGATGGTCTGTGCATTCCAGGTTCCGGAGCAGGCTGCGCCTAAGGTACCATTGGCAAAGGCGGTAAGGATATTACCATCTGCCTCATCCAGGAACTTAGGGTTAGCAGCAAGATCAATCAGATACTTACCTACTGTCACACCATTTGCATCGTTAAAGGTTACCTTACTTGCATCTCTTCCGTCCGGTCCAAACAGCTCACAGCCGGCGGCAAAGAAGAAGGAGGAGAGATACCAGCCGTTGTTGAGATCAACGGAGAAGTTCTTGACATCAGCACCCAGATCCTTTGCCAGCATGGTCTCAAGGGACTTTACTTCATCCTCTGTATATTTGCTCTTATCGTAGTACATGAACCAGGAGTTCGGAGTGAAGGGATGCGCATATAATTGGCCATTGATTGTCGCTGCGGCGATGGAGGCTTCCGAGTTTGCAGTCTTTACCGCATCCGCATTCAGGGTGATCGGGTACAGGATACCTGCATTTACCAGGGTTGCTGTCTGGTCAGATGCGAAAGCAAATACGTCGGCACCTGCTGCGGGGTCCTTCTGAAGCTCTGAGGAAGCATCTGCCTCGGATACCACACCATAATCAAAGGTGATCCTGTATTCCGGATGAAGGGCAGCGAAGGCTTCACACATCTGCTTCAATAATTCCTGCTCCTCCTGAGGAGCCCATACCTTAAGGGCAACCTCCTGAACCTCAGGGGCCTTGGTTACCTCTGCATCCTTATTGCCCTCTGTCCCCTTATTACCCTCCGTAACAGTTCCCTTGTTTTCCTCCTTTGTGGCTTCCTTCTTACCACAGGCTGCGAAACTTCCGATTACCATAACGGATAACATCAGTAACGCCATAAGCTTAGATAATTTCTTCATACTCTTCTACCTCTTTCCTTTCTTATACGGGCAGATGCATCTTCCGCCCTGAATAATATGTTGTAACACATTACTTCCATATTTCCCTGGTGTATTCCCTGATGGTCCTGTCACTGGAGAACTTTCCGGCATTCGCCGTATTCATAAAGCATTTCCTGCGGAAGGAAAATGTATCCTGATACTCTCTGTTCACCAGTAATTTCGCATCACAGTAAGGCAGGAAGTCCAACAGCAGGTAATAATGGTCCGGCTTATGCCAGGAGGCCCCGATCAGGAGGGAGTCATAAAGCTCCTGAAACATTCCTGTCCCTCCGTCATCAAAGGTTCCATCCACCAGAGTATCCAGAACCCTCTTTATCCTGGGATGTTTCTCATAGAGCTCCTTCGGATGGTAGCTGTCCCGAAGCTGCTCCAGCTCTTCCACTCTGGCACCGAAGATGTAATTGTTCTCAAGTCCTGCCTGTTCTACGATCTCAACATTGGCCCCGTCATAGGTACCCAGTGTCACAGCCCCGTTCAGCATGAATTTCATGTTGCCCGTGCCGGAAGCCTCGGTTCCTGCGGTTGAGATCTGTTCGGAGATATCAGCAGCCGGTATCAGCTTTTCTGCATAAGAGACGTTGTAGTTGTGTACGAACACTACCTGCAGCTGATTTCTTACTGTCAGGTCCCCATCAATCATCTTGGCAATCTCATTGATGTATTTGATGATGCCCTTTGCCCTGAAGTATCCCGGAGCAGCCTTAGCACCGAAGATAAAGGCTGTCGGTGTAAAGTCCTTGATTCTTCCATCCTTCAGTCCGAAATATATATCCAAAATGGAAAATGCGTTTAGTAACTGCCGTTTATATTCATGGAGTCTCTTGACCTGGATATCGAATATAAACTCAGGATTCACCTGGATGTGCTCCTGTCTGCGGATATAATCCGCCAGCTGCTTCTTCTTGATCTGCTTGATGTCGTTAAACTGTCTGATGACTGCCTTATCATCCGCAAACCTCTCCAGTTTCTTCAGCTTTTCTAAGTCAGTGACCCAGGAGCTGCCGATCTTATCCGTGATAAAGCCGGATAGCTCCATGTTGGCCAAGGCCAGCCATCTGCGCTGGGTGATACCGTTTGTTTTATTGTTAAAGCGTTCCGGATAGATGCGATACCATTCCTTGAGGGCATCCTCCTTCAGAATCCTTGTGTGCAGCTCTGCCACACCATTGGTGGAGTGGGTTGCGAAGATTGCCAGTCTGGCCATATGAAGGGTCGAGGTCTCATCCTCAATGATCCGATATAGCCGCTGCTCCTCCTCCGACTTAATGCCTTTGGCTTCCAGCTCCTTGAGCAGGGCCTTGTTCAGCATGGCAATATATCGGTACACATTGGGTATCACAGCCTTGAAGAGGCTGATACTCCACTTCTCCAGGGCTTCTGCCATCACTGTATGGTTTGTATAGGCGAAGGTTTCTCTGGCAATCTTCAGGGCCTTGGCAAAGGTCATTCCCGCCTCCTCCATGAAGATCCTGATCAGCTCCGGTATGGCTACCACCGGATGGGTGTCATTTAACTGGATCGCATATTCAGAGGAGAAATGGCTGTAATCCTCACCGTATTTCTTTCGATATCTGCCTACGATATCCTGCAGGGATGCCGATGAGAAGAAGTATTCCTGCTTGAGCCGGAGCTTTTTCCCTTCATCCGTACTGTCATTGGGATACAGAAGGCTGCTGATGGCCTCTGCTTCATTCCGGTTCTCTGATGCCTTACTGTATTTCTGCTCATTGAACAAGCGGAAATTGAACTTCTCGATGGGTTCCGCCTGCCATAAGCGCAGGGTATTCACGGTCCTGCCTCCGTAACCGATGATCGGAGTATCATAGGGTACCGCATAGACGGGTTGGTTCTTGAAATCAATCCGAACCTTTTCCTCTTCCCTTCTTACGGACCAGGGATCTCCGAAGCTTTGCCAGTCATCCGGTACTTCCTTCTGAAAGCCCTCTTCAAAGTATTGCTTAAATAATCCATATTTATAACGTATTCCGTAACCATTCAGTGTAATCCCATTGGATGCTCCGGAATCTAAGAAACAGGCAGCCAGACGTCCGAGTCCGCCATTTCCCAAGGCAGCATCCTCGATTTCCTCAAACACCCTGATGTCCAGCCCATTCTCTCCCATCAGCTCAACGAACTGATTGAATAGGCCCATATTATACAGATTACTGTAGATCAGCCGTCCAATCAAAAATTCCGCCGAGAGATAACAAACCTTCTTACGATTCGCCTCCAGCCCCCAGTCCTTTCCCAGACTCCTCATCGCAGCCTTCGAGACTGCATGGTAGAGCTCTATGGTAGTGGCTTCCTTCATGGACTTACCGTAATCAAACTCCAGGATGGTGATTACACTGCTTTTAAAGCTGTTCTCCATATCTTCCTCCTACATCATGAGACTTCCTTCCTATCCCTTACCGAACAGAGGAACGGTAGGCAGCCTTCACCCTAAACCTTATCCTTCCAGCTTGGCAGGCTTCGGTTTTCTAGCAAAAACCTCGGCATATTCCAAGAGTATGTCTTCCTTCAGCTTCCTGTAATCTTCGGCCTTCAACCGCCATTTCCAATTACCGCCGATGGTGGATGGAAAGTTCATCCTTGCTTCATTATCAAGCTCCAGTAGATCCTGCATCTGGACCACGATGACATCCGCTATACTGGAATACAGGGCTCTAATGATCGCATAAGGCAGGTCATCACGGCTTTTTGCACCGAAATAACGGTAAGCGAAGTCAAGCCGTTCCTCCGGCAGGGCCTTCAGAAAGCCCACCAGGGTTTCATTGTCATGGGTTCCGGTATAGGCAACGATATTCGTGTCCTTATAGTTATGGGGAAGGTATTCATGGTCTGCCGGACCCTCCAGACCAAATTCCAGTATCCTCATTCCCGGATAACCGGTTTCTTCAATCAGCTCCTTGACCCCAGGTGTTAAAACTCCCAGGTCCTCGGCGATGATTTTCGCCTCCCCAATGGACTCCGAGATAACATCCGTCAGCTTCCTTCCTGGTCCCTGCTTCCAGCAGCCTGTAACTGCCGTGGGACTATCGGAGGGAATGGAATAGTAGTTTACAACACCGATGAAATGGTCGATTCGGATCACATCGTACAGGGCGGCAGACATCTTCATCCTCTCACGCCACCAGGTGAAATCCTCCTGCTCCATCCTATCCCAACGGTAAAGGGGGTTACCCCAGCGCTGCCCCAGATCCGAGAAGGCATCCGGCGGTACTCCCGCCACATTGATGGGGTTCTTTCTTTCATCCAGCTCAAACAGTCTGCCGTGAACCCAGACATCGGAGCTGTCCATGGACACATAGAGAGGAATATCGCCAATCAGCTGAATGCTTCTCTCATTGGCATAGCCCTTCAGTCGGTCCCATTGCTCCCGGAATTTAAACTGGCAGAATCTCCAGAAGTCAATCTCTTCCGTCAGAAGCTCCTGATACCTTACTATCGCTTCCGGTTCCCGGTTTCTGATCTCCTCATCCCACAGCAGCCATTCATGACTGTCAAAATGCTCCTTCACCGCCATATAGAGACTGTAATCCTCCAGCCAAAAGGCATTGTTCCTGACATAATCCATATATGCTCTGCTTTCCTTATGCCTGCTTCGGCTATAGGCCTTCCTTAACACCGGAAAACGCAGCTGATAGATTCTCGCATAGTCAATGGCGTCCTCCTGCTCCTGCCACGATAGGTCATCTGCCTCCTCCCGTCTAAGGAGTCCTTCCTGCTGTAATAGCTTAAGGTCAATAAAATAAGGATTTCCGGCAAAAGCGGAAAAGGATTGGTAGGGACTGTCACCGAAGCTGGTTGGTCCGACCGGTAAGACCTGCCAGTAGCGAAAACCGGTCCGCTGCAGAAAATCCACGAAGCGATAGCTTTCCTCCCCTAAGGTACCAATCCCGTATGGGGACGGCAGGGCGCTGATTGGCAGTAAGATACCTGCTCCTCTGTCCAGTTGCTGCTTCTTCCGCTTACTCATGTTATGTCTCTCCTGGTCTTAATATATTATATTATTTTCGCAAATTTTCGAAACTATATTTATAGATTAGCAGATAGGCTTTATCATGTCAACGGTTTTTTCATTTGATTTAGTCATTATTTATAACTATTTTACTATTGTTTGTTAATTCTTTGTCCATTCTCAACATTTTACTTGATCTCACTTGCCTTAATATTTATGGTTTTCCATATAAAGTATGAGATAAATCTATTTAGAATACCCAGAAATTCTACTTATGTTTCGAAAATTCTATAAACTTTTAATATCAATATCTAATATTTCGAAAAACTCCGTTCTATCTCATGAACCTGTGAACCTCTTCTTTCTAACTACTATGTCTTACGGTTTTCGATAAAATCAAAATGACATATTGAAAAGGTAGGTCTTTCGGTTTATACTTATCATTATGGATTAAGCGGAAGGAGGATATTCATGGCCACCATTAGGGATATCGCAAATAAACTCGGCATTGCTGTCAGCACGGTCTCCAAGGGATTGAACGGAGCCAGCGACATCAGTGACGAAATGCGGCAGCTGGTGCTGGATACAGCGGTGGAGATGGGCTATACCTCCAAGAAGATGAAGACAACAGGAAGCAGAAAGGTCTGCATCCTGATTGAGAATATGGATTATGAGAATATTGACCAGTTCGGTTATGAGATCATCGTGGGCTTTAAGCTTTCTGCTGCCAGAAGGCATTGGGATGTGACCGTGGTACCGACGAACCTGAACATGCAGTCCGCTGAAAAATTCGATACATACATGTTAAAGAATGGCTACAGCGGCGCTTTTCTGCTGGGCTTCACCCTACATGATGATTGGGTGAAGCAGCTGACCAAGACCGGTGTACCCACTGTCCTGCTGGATAACTATATTGAGCACAACAGCCATGTGGGTTATGTCGGTACAGACAGCTATGAAGGGATCGATCTGGCGGTGGCTCATCTGAAGAGCCTGGGTCATAAGAAGATTGCATTTTTAAATGGATCTAAGAACTCCATGGTATCAGAGCAGAGACAGCAGGCCTTCTTAAGCAGTATGCATAAGTATGACCTGACGCCCGAGAAGGATCTGATGGAATATGGATATTATGTGCCTGACTGTGCCAAGGATCATGTTCCCACTTTCTTAGCCAAGGGGGCAACAGCCATCATGTGTGCCAGTGACCTGATTGCCACAGGAGTCATCACCGAGCTGAACAAGCAGGGCCTAAAGGTACCCAAGGATATCAGTGTCATCGGCTTTGATGATCTGCCGATTGCCGCTCAGCTCACCCCCTCCCTGACCACCATCCGCCAGGACCGTATTGACCTGGGCAAGAGCGCCTTCCTGCTGCTGGACGGTCTGGTTCATAATGTGGCGATCAGTAAGCTCTTACTTAGGGCGAAGTTCATTCAGCGGCAGTCCACCGGTCCTGCCAAGTCAATCTAGCTGATATGAGAATCACATAGCATTAGAAAATGATAGAATTAATATACCCCCATCTCCCATGGCGGATGCTTTGATCCCGTTAAGTCATCTACAGGAATAACTTATGGAGTCAACACAGAAACCTATGGAATATGGGGGTTCTTACATCCTATGCTCAAAGCTCATAGGATAATATACTGAAGATCAGAATCAGCAGGAACAGAGCAAATCTGCTAAGGTTCAGGGTCAGCTTATATGCGAAGGAGGGCAGGGTTCCACGATCGACAGCCCATCTGATCTGATATCGATAAAATACCCAGTCCCATAATTTATAACTGATTAACTCAGCAATATAGAGAAGAGTAACGAGAGCATAGACGAGGCGGTTTACCTTCCATCTGCTGACTTCACGAAAAGCAAAGGCAGCCAGAACTTTATACCGATTGCTGGCAGACAGCATACCGCTTTGATTCGAAGGCTTCGCCATGGATACTTTAAAGCCATCAAACTCTTGTGTAGCCATTACGCTCCCCTTTTTATCCGTTATCGTGACTGTACTATGCTCCCAATCCCTGGGACTGCTAAAGCTTAGGAGGAAGCTCTCCTCCGGCATCTGATCAAAAATTAAGGTGATGATGGCTTCCGTATCCTGATCCTTTTGTCCCTTCACCCGGATGGTACCTGTCTCCAGGGTATACTCTGTCGTATCTCCCTGGTTCTTTATATTCACCTTATCTCCGTCCACTGTAACACGGATGAATAGATCCTTCGTATAAAGGAGGAACATTACAGCAAGAAAGGCGAATATGATTCTTCTTATCCATTTATCACCCTTTCGCTCCACCTTCTCGGTAAGCTCCTTATTCATATCCCTGTCCCCATAGACATCAATCTGAATGCGATAACTCACAATACCCCCCCCTATGAAAATGAAAACATAGCCTTCGTCTGCAGATAACATAAGCCCTAATATCCAAACGCAGGATATTAAGGCTTCGTTTTGTCCCTCTTACTCTGTCTGCTCTGCTCTCACTTCTCGGTACATTCTGAAGTACTCCCTGATATAGAGCAGGAAGGACAGAAGAAGGAATGCACCGCATACAAGCATCAGGATATTTACTACAAAGGGGTCCAGCTTCGGAACCGCTACCAATACCAGCATGGTAGCATAGAATACCGTCGTTGATACCTTTCCGAACCATTTGGCTCCATTCAGTCTCTTATTCTTTTTCAGCATCGCGATCCCTGCGAATAGCATGAATAGCTGCATAGTCACAAATAGGATTAATAAGAGGAACATCCATCTGATCTTGACGACCAGTACAAAAATCAGGGAAGCCTGGGTAAGCTTATCTGCCATGGGATCGATCAGCTTCCCGAAATCGGTTACCATATGAAAGCTTCTGGCGATAAAGCCGTCCAGAAAATCGGTCAGACCCGAAACAAATACAACCGCTGCCGCCTGAAAATATTCCCGAGCTTCATCTGCATTAATATAAAGAACAACAAATACCGGAATCAGCAGGAACCGGATATAGCATAATATATTCGGTATACTCCATAAATCCTTCTTAGAAAATTTTGCTAACACCTTCATACCTTTCCCCCTGTGTGGCCCTTCTCTCATGACATAACTTACAGGATTTCAGATGATACGCTTCAGGCAAAAACTGCTTAAAGATGAAACCTTTTCGTTCGTCTGCCATAGTCATAATTCTAACATATGAATCATTTTAATGAAAGATTATTTTACTACAAATTTATGAAAATCGTCAAGAATTTGACACTTATCTGATACTTATTATGTAAATTCTCACTATTCTTATGATTTTATCAAATCCTCCGGAATAAGTACCTGTAATAACAAAAGAATCTGCGTAGGAGGGTCTTACTTATGGTCATGGCCTGATGACAGGTCTCATAATCATCTCATCAGTGAAATATAATGAGGTAACAATCCTTCTAAGGAGTTAGCATGAGCAATCTGACACAACTTATCTCTCAGTATGGGCTGCTGGCCATGTTTCTAATCATTCTACTGGAATATGCCTGCTTTCCGGTATCAAGCGAGATTGTCCTGCCCTTCTCCGGGGCAGTCGCTTCCATTCAGCAGATTCCCTTCCTAGTCATACTACCCTTAAGTATCCTTGCCGGTCTGATCGGGACCGGAATTTGCTTTGCCGTCGGCTGGTTTGGCGGTGGTGCCATCCTCCACAGGATCAAGCACAAATTTCCCAAGTCCGTCAGACCGATTGACTCCTCCTATGAGAAGTTCCTTCAGAATTCCGCTTCCGCAGTATGCATCGGAAGGGTCATTCCCCTGATCCGAACCTATATTGCCCTGGTGGCCGGTTCTGCCAGAATGAATCCCCTGACCTATTTCACTTCATCCCTGCTGGGAATCACAGTCTGGAACACCCTGCTGATCGGACTGGGCTACAGTCTGCAGTCAAATTACGGCCGTGTGGCCTCTTATTATGACAGGTATAAGCATAATCTGCTGCCGGTATTCCTTCTCTTCCTGGGGATATTCATCGTACGTAAAATATCAAAAAAGAGAAAAGGATCTTAAGCCGGATTTTGCTGCTTTACAACAGACTTCCCCTTCCACTTACCGGACAGAACTCTCACAACACCCATAATGCCGGTTACGAACCAGGTCAAGGCAGTCGCCCAAAAGATGCCCTTGAAGCCAATCTGTGCCGCAATAATGCTGGAAAAGGCCACTCTGCATACTACCTCTGTAAAGCCCATAACCATGGGAACATTGATGTCCCCAGACCCGCTTAGGAAGTTCCTCGTGATAAAGATCATACCGACGAAGGTATAGAAGAAGCTGGTTATCCTGATCCCCTGTACCCCATAGAGGACTACCTCGATATCCTCCTTCTTGGTAAAAAGTCTCATCAGATACTCGCCTCCAAAGAACAAGGCCGGAAGCATGATCAGGCTGAAGAGTATGGTAATCACTGTGGCAGACCTCATTCCCTTCTTCACCCTGTCAATCTTGCCGGCCCCTACATTTTGTCCCGTAAAGGAGGCCACAGCCGCTCCCAGGGACATACCGGGCTGCAGGACCAGCTGTTCAATCCGGTTTACCACCGTAGCCGCTGCCACAACGGTCACCTGGAAGCCATTGATTACTCCCTGCAGCGCCATCATAGAGACAGAAACAAAGGAATTCTGAAGGGCTACCGGTATTCCCAGACGGATACATTTACGGAAAATCGCAGGGTCAGGCTTGAACTCCTTCAAAGGAATTCTAAGAAGCTTCACCTTAGCCAAGGCATACAGGATACAGCCGATTGCCGAAATCCATTGGGAAATGACGGTCGCCAAGGCAACGCCGACTACTCCCCAACGGAAGGCCAACACAAACAAAAGATCTAAAGCCACATTTAAAAGGCTGGCCAGGATCAGGAAAATCAGAGGGGTGATGGAATCTCCCATGGCTCTTAAGACCGCAGCCATCCCATTATAACAGGCGATGCCGAGAATTCCCGCATAGATTATTTTCATATAGAGATCGGACATGCCGATGATATTCTCCTTGGTATTCAAAAGCTCCAGCATGGAACGGCTTGACAGAAAGCCAATCGTCCCCATCAGCAAGGAGGCACCGACGATAATATATACTGCTGTCACATAGCCTTTTTTAACATTTTCATAATCCTTGGCTCCAAAGTACTGTGATATCACGATGGAAATGCCGGCTGACAGACCAAAGGTCAGTCCGAAGATCAGAAAGATCATGGACCCTGTTGCTCCTACCGCTGCCAGGGCATCATAGCTGACGAATTTGCCCACAACGATGGAGTCCACCATATTGTAAAATTGTTGGAACAGGTTGCCGATCAGCATCGGTAAGGAAAACCGAAGGATTAATTTCGTTGGGGAACCGCTTGTCATATCGCGGGTGATTGATCTGGCCATAGTACACCTCTTTCTGCTAAATCTGATTAGTAGAGTATATAACATATCCCCTTGCTTCGTAAATGTTTTATTTCATCCTGTTTATGTCAAATCATGTCTCTGCTACCTAGAACTTCCCTAATCATAATCCTTCCCCTGTCTCATATAATTAAAGGAGATTGACCAACTTGGAGGTCCCTATGCAGTGGCATACTATGTCCATCGAAAAAGCTTTAAAGGAGCTGAACAGCAATATCGATTATGGTCTGACAACGAAGGAAGCGAAGCGTCGGCAGCAGACCTATGGCAAAAACATTCTGGAGGTGAAGAAGGGCAAGAGCCTCTTCAAAAAATTCATCTCCCAGTTCGCTGATTTTATGATTATCATCCTGATCTTTGCCGCAGCGCTTTCTTTAGCGGTATCCTATCTGGATGGTGAGCCTGACTTTATAGATCCTGTGATTATTCTTCTGATCATCAATCTGAATGCCACTCTGGGTGTCCTGCAGGAGACCCGGGCAGAGAAGGCTCTGGAGGCTCTTAAGAAGCTCTCCGCTCCCACTGCCCATGTGCTTAGAGATAAGAAATTTCAAGAAATCGATGCCGGTGAGCTGGTGCCGGGGGACATCATTCTGCTGGAGACCGGCTGCTTCGTTCCTGCAGATGCAAGACTTCTGACCTCTGTTAATCTAAGAGTGGAGGAGGCCTCCCTGACCGGAGAATCCCATCCGGTGGAAAAACAGGCCGACCTATGCTTAAGGCCGGATACCAATCTGGCAGACAGAATCAACCTCGTCATGTCAACCTCAAGCATTATTTACGGAAGAGGCCTGGCGTTGGTTACAGAGACAGGAATGAATACCCAGGTCGGTCATATCGCCAAGCTGATTATGGAGGATGAAACCCCCATGACTCCCCTTCAGAAAAGGCTGGCCAAAACCGGTAAGGTGTTGGGTACCGCAGCCCTGATCATCTGTGTCATTATATTCATCCTTGGTATTTTAAAGCAGCTGCCCATCTTCGATATGTTTATGACCTCTGTCAGTCTGGCAGTGGCAGCCATACCCGAAGGGTTGCCTGCCATCGTTACCATCATGCTATCCCTCGGTGTCCAGCGTATGGCGAAAAAGAATGCTGTCATCCGAAAGCTTCCTGCCGTAGAGACACTGGGCAGTGCCACTGTCATCTGCTCTGATAAGACAGGAACCCTGACACAAAATGTGATGACAGTGACCGAGCTCTGCTCACCACGGGGGAAGGAAAAACTGACCGGAGAGTACGCTGCATTTCTTCTCTCCCATGCCGCCCTCTGCAGTGATGCCCTGCTGCAGCAGGAGAACAGGCAGATTACCGTCAGCGGTGAGCCAACCGAAAAAGCCCTGGTCCTGGCTGCTTATCATGCCGGAGCCAATAAGTTAGATCTTGATTCTACTTACAAACGTATCTATGAGATTCCCTTTGATTCAGCCCGCAAGCTGATGACCACTGTCCATAGCTCCTTCGATTCCACCTGCCGGAGCATCACGAAGGGAGCCTTTGATTTCCTGCTGCCCAGATGTACGCATATCTATCTGAACGGTATGGAATGTCCCATGACCGGAGCGGACAGAAGCAGATTGACCGCTCTGAACAAGACCATGACAGAACGCGCTCTTCGGGTCATTGCCGTGTCCTATAAGAATATCCCCGCACCCGGCAGAAAGCCCCTGCCCTCCGAGCTTGAGAACGGCTTGACCTTCCTCGGACTGATCGGTATGATCGATCCTCCCCGGGAAGAGGTCAAGGATGCGGTCCGGCTCTGCAGACAGGCAGGAATAAAGCCGGTCATGATAACCGGGGACCATGTTCTGACCGCCAGGGCCATTGCCAGGGAGCTTGGTATCCTGACAGATCCAAGCGAGGCGATTACCGGTGAAGAGCTGTCCGGGATGGATGCTGACAGTCTGAACCGGGTCATAGACAGATACAGTGTATTTGCCAGGGTATCTCCGGAGCATAAGGTCAGGATCGTGAAGGCCCTTCAGAGTAAAGGGGAGGTGGTGGCCATGACCGGTGACGGTGTCAATGATGCTCCGGCCCTAAAGGCCGCAGACATCGGCTGTGCCATGGGCATCACCGGAACCGATGTGGCGAAGAATGCCTCCGACATGATCCTGACGGATGACAACTTTGCCACCATCGTTTCCGCGGTAAAGGAAGGCCGGGGAATCTATGACAATATCCGGAAGGCTGTGCATTTTCTCTTATCCAGTAACATCGGAGAGATTCTGACAATCTTCGTAGCCATCCTTTTGGGTCTGCCAACTCCCCTCGTGGCAGTACAGCTGCTTTGGGTAAATCTGGTGACCGACTCTCTCCCGGCCATCTCCCTGGGAGTTGAGCCAGCCACCAAGGACATCATGCAGAAGAAACCGATTCCCCCGAACAAGGGGATGTTTTCAGACGGTCTGGCCTTCCGGATTCTGTTTGAAGGAGTGATGATCGGTTCTCTGGCCCTGGCAGCCTTTGTGATCGGCTTCCGCTTCTTTGACCAACAGGGCCTTTATGAGTCCCTGGCAAAGCAGCTTAGCTCCGGCGGAGAACCCGGTGTGTATATTCCCTGGGTCGGAAGGACCATGGCCTTTGCAGTCTTAAGTCTATCCCAGCTCTTTCACGCCTTCAACATGAGAAGCGATCATTCTCTGGCTGAGATTGGTCTTCTTACGAATCGTAAGCTGGTCTTCTCCTTCCTGATCTGTTCGGCCTTACAGATTCTTGTGATTACCATCCCAGCCCTGGCAACGGTCTTCCAGGTGGTACCCTTAAGCTTCCGACAATGGGCAATCGTCCTCCTCTTATCCATGGTTCCGATCATCGTTGTCGAGCTTCAAAAGAGAGTGAATGCCATCTTCTCCAAGGAGTAATTATTCTGTCCAAAGGAGGAACTGCTTGTACAGAAACCACTTGAAAATTTCCAAAAATCGTTATATAGTAATATTGTAACTATTTTAACTCTGAGGTGTTGGCATGGACAAAACGAAGGTGCGAAACGTGGCTGCGCTCAGACCGTTTGATGATACCGGCTGGGACAGATGGAGTATGTATGATAACATGCCTTATGTTTGGGATCCGGATCTGTGTGATACCAAGCATCTTACTATGGTAAGCGGCAATATCATCAAAGCATACCGCTGCATTATGCAGGAACCCTATGAGATAAGGCACTAGGGATATAGTGATAAAAGTACAGGTATCAACACAGACTTACATAAGAAGTGAATCAATTTACATGTATAATAAACCTCTGGGCTGTTTCACAATAGCTACAAGATACAAGTGGATGTTTTACAATCATAATTAAGACACACGAGCCACCATATGCTCCCTCACAACTTGTGCAACAAGTTGTGAGGGAGCATATGGTGGCTCGTGTATACTCACTATTTTGTGAACCATCCTCTTGTATCTTTATGGATATAGCAAAACAGCCCCTTGCTTTATCTCTATTCTGTAGTTTGGAATGTTTCATTCCTGACTTACACCAAGATCAATGGGTACTGTTTATACCCGGAAGGCATCTCTTCCTAAATATCTGGCGGCATTGCCCAGCTCCTGCTCTATGCGAAGCAGCTGGTTATATTTTGCCACACGATCTGTTCTGGAAGGAGCACCGGTCTTGATCTGCCCGGCATTGGTTGCTACTGCGATATCTGCCAGGGTCACATCCTCTGTCTCACCGGAACGATGGGATACCACTGCTGTCCAGCGATTGTTCTTCGCCATCTCGATCGCATCCAGAGTCTCTGTCAGGGACCCGATCTGATTTACTTTAATCAGAACCGAGTTCGAGATACCCTGGCGGATTCCTTCCTTGATGCGACTGGTATTGGTTACAAAAAGGTCATCTCCAACCAGCTGAACCTTGCTTCCGATCCGGTCAGTCAGGAGCTTCCAGCCCTTCCAGTCTTCCTCTGCCAACCCGTCCTCTAAGGAAATGACAGGATACTTGCTGCAGACCTGATCCCAGAAGTCTACCATCTCTTCCACTGTCTTATATTCTCCGGCCTTCCAGAAGAGGTAGTCCCCTTCTCTGCCGGCCTTCTTCGCTTCGTCATACATCTCTGTCGCAGCCGCATCAATGGCAATGAAGAAATCAGAGCCGGGACGATACCCTGCTGCCTCAACAGCCTTAACGATATAGTCCAGAGCCTCGGTATCGCTCTTAAACTTGGGAGCGAAGCCTCCCTCATCTCCTACTGCGGTCACATAACCGTCATTCTTTAACAGCTTCTTCAGTGTGTGGAAGACCGTCGCGCTCTGTTCCAAAGCCTCAGAGAAGCTCGCCGCTCCCACCGGCATAATCATGAATTCCTGAATATTCAGACTTGAATCGGCATGCTTGCCACCATTGATTATGTTCATCATCGGCACGGGCAGGACCTTGGCATTCACTCCGCCCAGATAACGGTAAAGCGGAAGCCTTAAGGAAGCTGCGGCTGCTTTGGCCGCTGCCATGGATACGCCCAGGATCGCGTTAGCTCCCAGCTTACCCTTATTCTCTGTTCCGTCAAGCTTGATCAGCTTCTCATCTATCGCTGCCTGGTCACAGGCCTCCATTCCTTTTAAGGCGGAAGCGATCTCAGTGTTCACATTCTCTACCGCTTTCCTGACCCCGTTCCCCAAGTATCTGCTCTTATCACCATCCCGAAGCTCCACCGCTTCAAAGGCTCCTGTCGAAGCCCCGGAGGGTACTGCAGCCCTTCCGATGCTGCCATCAGCCAGGATTACCTCTGCTTCTACGGTCGGATTTCCTCTTGAGTCCAATATTTCTCTTCCGATTACTTTTTCAATCATCATATTCTTCATATGCTGTATCCTTCCTTTCTTATCTATTTATTCGTATTTCCCTGATATTATCTGCTTATACTTGGAAAGTATTCTTCCTGTCTATTGCATACCATGTTTACTTCATAAAGGTCTGTGATTGAAATCACATTTTACCAAATAATCTTTACTTACCCAGCCCTTGGTGGTATATTATGGTATAACTATATTCTATAGGATTTCACCTGCTTCGGCAAGCAGAAATAAGCCGGCTCTGTGGAATATATTGCCTTACTATGAGCTTTCATAATTGAAATACTAATGAAGAATATAGCGTGATAAAGACAGTTAAACGATAGGAGGTTAAAATGAGTAAGACATTTGAAAAGCTAAAGCCCTATCTTGATAAATCCATGGCGCTGCAAACTGCCCGCAGTCTGTTCGAGTGGGATGACCAGACCATGGCACCCTTCGAAGCGGCGGAATATACCGCCAAGGTCATCGGCATTCTCTCCGACGAGTATATGAAGAGCCTGATCAATGATGAGGTAAAGAAGCTTCTGAAAAAACTGCAGGAGGAGGACGAGCAGAAGGAGCTGACAGATACCGAGAAGGCGATTGTAAAGGAAATCAATAAAAAATATGAGGAGCTGGAAAGCATTCCTCCCGAGGAATACCGGGCCTTTATCGAACTGACCTCTATCTCCAGCCGCAAATGGGCGAAAGCCAGGAAGGACAATAAATTCGAGGATTTTGCTCCCTATTTGAAGCAGGTCATCGACTATAAGAAGAAATTCGCCGGCTACCGGGCCAAGAAAGGCCAGGAACCCTATGAGGTGCTGCTGGCAGATTATGAGGAATGCTTTGGCATCAAGGAGCTGGATCTCTTCTTTGATCAGCTGAAGGATGAGGTCATCCCCTTACTGAAGGAGGTTGGCAGGAAGGCAGAGACCATTGATAAGAGCTATAATTATCTGAAATACGGTATAGACAAGCAGAAGGAATTCTGTAAATACTTAAGCGGCTATGTCGGCTTTGATTTTAACAGGGGCGTGATTGCGGAAAGTGCCCATCCCTTTACCATGCAGCTGCACAACCATGATGTCCGCATCACTGACCGCTATATGGAAGATAATCTGGAAAGTGCCATGTTCTCCATCATCCATGAAACGGGCCATGCCATCTATGAGATGAATATTGATGATGCCCTGACTCAGACACCTGTGGGAGGCGGAACTTCTATGGGCATGCACGAAGCCCAGTCCCGCTTCTATGAGAATATCATCGGCCGGAGCCAAGCCTTCTGGACACCGATCTATGATAAGCTGGTGGAGACCTATCCGGAGAATCTGAAGAATATTACTCTGGAGCATTTTATCCGTGGAATCAACAAGGCGGCTCCCAGTTTAATCCGAACAGAGGCGGATGAGCTCTCCTATCCCATCCATATCATCATCCGTTATGAGCTTGAAAAGCAGATCTTCAGCGAGGACCTGGATGTAAATCAGCTGCCGGAGCTTTGGAATAAGAAGTATCAGGATTATATGGGCATCACCCCTCCGGATGATACGCAAGGAATCCTCCAGGATACCCATTGGTCC
The DNA here is from genome assembly GCA_023441965.1 of Bacillota bacterium. Classification (GTDB taxonomy): domain Bacteria; phylum Bacillota; class Clostridia; order Lachnospirales; family Lachnospiraceae; genus Mobilitalea. The sequence goes on along the minus strand of JAEZNB010000088.1, from coordinate 17,041 downwards.
TGGGGTGAATTCGGTTACTTCCCCTCTTATGCAGTGGGAACAGCGGTAGCCTCCCAGCTCTACGCGAAGATGGCTGAGGTCATGCCCATAGAGGATTATCTGAAGGAAGGGAACCTTACTCCGATACGGGAATTCCTCCGTGACCAGGTCCATAAATACGGGGCAACGAAGAATACGAATCAGATCTTAAAGGACGTCACCGGAGAAGAATTCAATGCAGACTATTATATCAAGTATCTGAAAGAGAAATATACCAGGCTATTTCAGCTGTAACTCTTTCTCTGCTTATGTCCTATACTTATAAGAATGCTATGAACTGACATGAAAGCTGCTGCTTCCCTACTGTTTGGAAAGGACCTACCTCTCCCTACGGCTGAAGCAGCAGTTCTTGATTCAGATGCCTGTGAATCCTTCCTGTCTCTCTTTGCAAAACGTTATGGAGAAGCAGATAAATGTTTATTTAATTATAATTTTGCATATTTATAAATTTGTACTTGCAAAACCGGGTAAAACAGGTTAATATAGATTCAATATAAAATCAGCAGTCTGCGGTACTTGGGCAGGTTGCTGCTAGCTTAAACACAGATCATCGGCAATGATACATTTACTCATAGAAACGAGGCGGGAATATGAAACTTTGGGGCGGTCGTTTTACGAAGCAAACCGATCAGCTGGTTCATCTATTTAATGCATCCATCTCCTTCGATAAGAGATTCTTCCGTCAGGATATCGAGGGCAGTATCGCCCATGTGAAGATGCTGGCGAAGCAGGGGATTATCAGTGAGGACGAGAAGGAAAGCATTCTCAAGGGCTTAAGCGGTATTCTGGAGGATATTATAAACGGCAGCCTGATCATTGATGAGGAATTTGAGGATGTCCACAGCTTTGTGGAGGCTCATCTGATCAGCCGCATCGGTGAGGCAGGAAAGAAGCTACATACCGGAAGAAGCCGCAACGATCAGGTGGCCCTGGATATGAGATTATATATCAAGGATGAGATTGATGAGCTTGACAGCTTATTAAAGAAGCTTCTGGTCACCCTACATGGAATCATGAAGGACCATACCGATACCATCATGCCGGGCTTCACCCATCTGCAGAAAGCACAGCCGGTTACTCTGGCCCATCATATCGGTGCTTATTTTGAGATGTTCAAAAGAGACCGGTCAAGACTTGCGGATTGTAAGACCCGTATGAACTATTGTCCCTTGGGCTCCGGTGCCTTAGCAGGAACCACCTATCCGCTGGATCGTGAGTATACTGCCAAGCTTCTGGGCTTTGACGGTCCCACCCTGAACAGTATGGACGGAGTCTCTGATCGGGATTACTTAATTGAGCTCTTAAGTACCCTCTCCACCATCATGATGCACTTAAGCCGTTTCTCCGAAGAGATCATTATATGGAACAGTAATGAATATGGATTTATAGAATTGGATGATGCTTATTCCACCGGCTCCTCCATCATGCCCCAGAAGAAAAACCCTGATATCGCAGAGCTGGTAAGGGGCAAGACAGGACGGGTCTATGGTGCTCTGGTCTCCCTGCTCACCACGATGAAGGGACTTCCCCTGGCCTATAATAAGGACACCCAGGAGGATAAGGAGCTGACCTTTGATGCCATCGATACCGCGAAGGGATGTCTGACTTTGTTCAGTGACATGGTCGCAACGATGACCTTCCATAAGCAGGTCATGGCAGCCAGTGCAAGAAATGGCTTTACCAATGCTACGGATGCCGCTGATTATCTGGTCGGTAAGGGTGTTCCCTTCCGCGACGCTCATGAAATCATTGGACGCTTGGTTCTTTACTGTATAGAGAGGAATACTTCTCTGGAAGAGCTTAGTCTGGAGGAGTTCAAGGCTATCAGCCCCATATTCGAACAGGATATCTATGAAGCCATCAGTCTAAACACCTGCGTAGAGAAGCGCAACATCATCGGTGCTCCCGGTCAGGATGCTATGGCCCTGGTGATATCAAAGAATGAACATTATTTGGATATGTAAGATATTCTTATCTTCATATAACGTTAGCTATCTAGGGGGGAGAGCTAATATGGAAGGCCGCTAAGCTGGATGCTGCCCAGCTGCGGCCTTCTCGTTTTTCTGTATTCTATGTCAGAGGCTTCCAGTCTTATTCCATGTAAGTCGGTTCTGTATCTGCTGACCAGCAGCTCTTCTTCTAATAGAGCCATTTAAAATTCGGGTACTTAAAAATCATCTTACCATAAATCTTATTCTTCTTTACGAATTTTTCTTTCCATTGTCTTGCGTCCAAGGAAGGAACCCGGTTATCCCCCATCATAAAATAAGAATCCTCCGGTATCAGATAGGGGCCAAAGCTTCCCTCTCTATCCACAGCATCTCCCCAAGGCTCCTTGACATAGGGCTCCTCCAGGGGTTCTCCGTTGATATAGACCGTTCCATCCCTTCCCTCAATGGTCTCTCCGGGTAAACCGATGATCCGTTTAATCCGTTTCTCGGACTCATTATCCGGAAAAGGGAATACCACGATATCCCCTCTCTCAGGAGATCCAAAGAGATAGGCCAGGCGGAAAACATAGCCCTTTTCATTGGACATAATCGTATTCTCCATAGAACCGGTCGGAGTCTTCACCTTAAAAATAATGGTCTTATTAATGATAAATGCAGCAAGGACCGCTATACCAATCACCATAAGCCAACTGATGATCTCCTTCTTAAGCTTCTGCTTCTCCATCGCTTACCTCCTCCCACTCGGGTCTATGTAACCTTGGTTTATCCTGTGATTCCGGAATTTCCTTCTTCCTTTTGCTCATTCAAATGACCAAATACCTTTTACATCTCGTCTTCCGGATCATCCTCTGCTGTTTACTTGAGCCACTTGAAGTTAGGATAACGGAAGAGCGCCTTGCTCTTGATCTTATCCTCTGATACAAAAGGATTCCTCCAGTACCTGGAATCCATGGAATCTCTCCGGTTATCACCCATCATGAAATAAGAATCCTCAGGAACGACAAAGATATAATGATCTCCGTCTCCTTCCTCATCCCAAGACTCCTTCACATAGGGTTCATCCAGAGGCTCCTCGGAGTGATCGATGAAGACCTCCCCATCCTTGATTTCCACAGTCTCACCCGGCAGTCCGACGATCCGCTTAATATAATCTACGGATTCATCATCCGGGAAGGGAAATACCACGATGTCACCCCGTTCCGGCTTACTAAAGAGATAAGCCAAACGGAAGGTCAGTACCTTATCTCCGGTCATGATGGTATTCTCCATGGAACCGGAGGGAACTTCCTCATTCAATATCACAAATTTATTGATTATGATCGCAAGTACAAAGGCTGTCGCAAAGACAATCAACCAGCTTATGATTTCCTTCAGTATGCGGTTTTTCATGTAACGTTCTCCTTTTTCGGTCAGACATATTAAGCTATCATCAATTATAGCGATAAGCACAAGATTTGTAAACCCTCAGCTGAAGGCCATAGAACAATTTCAAAAATATCAGAACCTTATACGGATAAGCGAATACATTAATATGATAATGAATCTGCTGGAGGAAAATGTATGAGTCATTATATACCGGTAGAGCCAAATGTGAAGCTGTACGTAGAGGACTTAAATCCTGAAGGAAAGCCTATCCTGGTATTCCTGCACGGCTGGCCGGGGAGTCACGAATTATTCGAATATCAGCTGGATGTCCTTCCGGCCCTGGGCTTTCGCTGTATCGGCATTGACCAGAGAGGCTTCGGCAAATCCGATCGACCCTTTCACGGCTATGATTATGACCGATTATCCGATGATGTCCGATGTGTTATGGAAGCCTTACAATTAGAGCATGTCACCCTCATAGGGCATTCCACGGGAGGGGCGATCGCCATACGCTATATGGCAAGACACAAGGGCTTCGGAGTTTCAAGGCTGGTCCTGTGTGCAGCCGCAGCACCAAGCCTGATCATGCGCCCCGATTTTCCTTACGGACTTCCCGAACAGTCCGTCCTGGACATGATCAGAAATACTTATGAGGATCGGCCGAAAATGCTGATGAATTTTGGCGACTCCTTCTTCTATCAGTATATTACCGAGGCCTTCAGCCGTTGGTTCTTCTCCCTGGGCTTACAGGCTGCGGGCTGGTCTACGGTAGCTGTTGAGAAAACCTGGATCAATGAGGTCCTATTCGAAGACATGAAATGCATCCGCGTCCCCACGCTAATACTTCATGGAATCCACGATAAAATCATCCTGCCGCCCTTGGGAGAGATCCAACAGAAGCTCATAAGGAATTCCAAACTGGTCCTCTTCCGCTATAGTGGTCATGGACTCTTCTATGATGAGAAGGAGAAATTCAATGAAGAGCTTTGCCACTTCGCAGGTAGAGGCTAAAGGATAGGGTGACGAAAAAACCTCTCATACCTTGTATGTGAAGGTTTTTTCGTCACCATGAAGTTTTGTTAAATCATATTTTAATTTCTTTGATATGGCCTTGTATCACTATAAATGTATGGAACTTCCTTACCGACCCAAGGTTAGTTCTTTCTTAATAGAGCGGAATGTCCGGGCTTAAGATAACACCCCAGAAGGCCGGCTTCTGTAGCAGGTATTGGTCAAACAAGAGCGGATAGCTGGGCTTTCCCGGCTTACTCAGCCAGGAGATATCATCCGATAAGCCCCAGAAGGTAACATTGGTGATATTAGCTGTTCCCGTTTCATCCAGATTCTTTAACATGGTAAATAATCTCTTGTATCTTCTCGCCTGCCTTAAATAAGCCTCCTCCGTATACTCTGTCATACCCATATCCAGCTCGGTGATCTGCAGCTCCAACCCCAGCTCACCATATTTGCGTATGGAAGTTTCTATATCGATAAGAGAAGGGGAATCCACAGTGATATGTGTCTGAAGGCCGATACCATCGATCAGTCCCTTTGCCTTCAGTCCCTCTGCCAGCTTCACGATGGAAAGTACTTTGGCTGATTCCTCGGTATTAAAATCGTTGTAGAAAAGCTTAACGTCGGGTTTTGCATATTTTCTTGCATATTCAAAGGCCTTCTCCACGAATTCAGGTCCGATTACCTGATACCAGTAGCTATCCTTGGAGCGGTAGCCTCCCTCTTCACCGTCACCGGGATTGACCGCCTCATTCACCACATCCCAGGCATAGATCAGACCGGGATAATTCGTATCCATGTATTCAAGTACCTGCTTGATGTAGTTCTCCAATCTCTTCAGCATCAGCTCCTTGCTTACAAAGGGCGCATTCGCTGCGTCGGAATACCCTACTGTGAAGAACCATCTCGGAGTCTGGCTATGCCAAACCAGAGTATGGCCCCTGAGTGGGATGCCCTTTTCCTTCGCATAGTCCAGAATCGGCTTCGCTCTGTCAAACTTCACCGCAGGATTATCATCATATTTCGGGTCAGAGATCGAGGTCATACGATCCAGAACAGCATCCGGCTTCAGTTCATTTCCGGGCGTGATGCTGTTAAACTGCTTCTCGATCAGTTCCTGACGGTTTTCTCCTATCTCGCTGGCTGTAACTGCTACTCCTATGCTAAAGCGATCCTGATAAAATTCCTGCAAGGAGGGCAGCTCTCCTCCGCGGTTTACGGTTGCAGCCTCCTGTATGATGGAAATACCATCCACATAGAAATCAATCAATTCTCCTCCGGCTGCAGCCCCTGTTTCAAAGTACACCTCTGCACTGGAGGTCCCGGAGGGAATGGTAATGGTACCGGTTATATCCGTCCACTCCCCCTTCTTGGCCATAGCGGATGCAAAGTTTAGGTACTCACTGTTATTCTTCTCCACCTTACAATCAAATTGCAGGGTATCCGGTCCATTCTCGTACATTACCTTCGCCTTCACAACATACTTCTCATTCACTAGGAGAAGCTTTGTCAGGTCAACGATGGCTCCATTCCAAAGGGCTGCTCTTTCGCTGACAAACAGAGAGGCGCTACCCTCTCCTGCCTTGTCTGTGACGATGACGGTTTTCGCGGAACCCCTTCCGATAAAATCCGTCTGCCCATCTTCAAAATCCTCCGCATAGATGATATCCTCTTTTACCTCTACTGTTCCGTAAATGGCAGTATAACCGACAGCTTCTGTCTTACCGCTTTCCTCCTTGATCTCCTCTTGCACCGGTGTCGGAGCCGTCGTAGGCTCTGCAGCCTGCTCCTCACTCTTTGGAGCATCCGTTACTTTCTGTTCTGTCTCCTTCTTGTCCCCTTTGCAGCCGGTCAGCAGCATTAAGGCTGCTAAAATAACCGACATACAGAACCAAATCCTTTGTTTTTTCATTTCCTCCTCCGAAGTAGCCCTTTCCCAGGACCGGGAACCGCTACTCCCTCTCCTCTCTTTCTTATGGCATCCTCTGTCATGAATGCCTGATCCTATATCAACCCTCTCCTCCAGCCTCTGCAATACCTCCGTATTACACAGACATATGATTATACTACCATAATTTACTGGTATCTTCAATACATCCGGAGATATAAGCTTATGCACCGAAGCTTATTTGATATAGGCTGATAAACCATCAGAGCGAAACCTTATCCACAGAGAATAGCTGATTTACCACCATCCATAATGCCGGGAAGAAGTTCATGATCTGCCAGACTCCTGCACCACGGAGATCGTATTCCGGGATTAGCCGCAGCTTCGCATCCATGCTCCTGGCATCATCGAACCATACCACATGCTCCACACCCTCGGGAGTGGTATAGAAATAGAAGGGCGCCTGGGCCTGCTCATCAAATTGAATCGTTGCATTATACCGGGCCGCTCTTTCAATTGCCTCCTGATTGCTTAGGGATTCCGCTGCCGTTTCCCCTCTGACAAAGGGCAGCGGCCAGTCGTAGCAGTAATTGGGTATTCCCATCAGGATCTTCTCCCTGGGAATCACACTGACTCCATAATCCAGAACCCGTCTGACATTATTCAGAGGAGCCGTAGCCATGGGAGGTCCATAGGTATAGCCCCACTCGTAGGTCATCAGTAGTACGATATCCGCAACTGCACCGATGGCAGGATAATCATGGGCCTCATAAAGTAAACCGGTCATCTCGCCCGAGGTTTTCGGTGCCAGAGCAACCAGGGTCAGAAGCCCCAGCGGGCGCAGCCTGTTTGCTACTGCTGTAATGAAGTTGATAAAATTCTGCCGATCCTCCGGCAAAACAAACTCGAAATCAATATCCAACCCTCGGTAGCCCTTCGCCTGCATCGTCTCAACGATATTCTCGATCAGGGCAGCCTGACCGGTCGGATTGATGAACATTTCATGGGCGATCTGGCTGTTGAATTCCAGCGCGGCAGTCATGGGTGCCAGCATCATGATGGAGCCCACTCCTCCTGCTGTGGCTTGGGCGATCAGCTCCTCATCCTCGATCGGAACCAGCTCTCCCTGCGGTGTAAAGCCATAAGTAAATAAGGACATGTAGGTAAGAAAGGGCAGGGTCTTGCTTAGGGTATCCCTGTTAATGAAGGGGTAAGCATATCCATTGATCAGAGCGGTGTCTATCACTCCTTCGTCCTGAAAACGGATCACCAGGGTCTCACCGGGCACAATAGCCCCTGCCACAGCAGCCCAGGGATTGTTCTGCAGAAGCTTCGTGACAGTCGTATCATATTGCTGGGCAATTCCGGTCAGGGTATCACCCTGGACAATGGTATGGACAAGCTCCGGGACTCTGATGATGATGCTCTGTCCTACCACCAGATTCTCCGGATTAGGCAATTCATTATCTACAATCAGCCGTTCCGTGGTCACTCCGAACTGTCGGGCGATTGCTCCTATGGTATCTCCCTGTTTCACAACATAAATTGTCATACGCCTAACATCCTCCAGCGAATAAAACTATACTAACTATAATATGCTTTATCTTAAAAGATGGTGAAATATACCCAGACTGCCAGTTGCATCATTTGATTTCATAACATATAATACAGTTACCAGAGAAAGGAAGGATGAACCATATGAATGAATATAAGAGAGTTGTGCCGGAGCTTTTGAGAAAGAACCCCTTTCAGATCATCGGAAAGGATTGGATGCTGATTACAGCCGGGGACGAAACCAAAGTGAATACCATGACTGCCTCCTGGGGTGGTCTTGGGGTGATGTACGGTAAGAATGTCGCTTATATCTTTATACGGCCGCAACGGTATACCAAAGAATTTGTAGATAGGGAGGATACCTTCTCCTTATGCTTCTTCGATAAAGGCTATAAAAAAACCTTAAGCTACCTGGGCACTGTCTCCGGCAGGAACGAAGATAAAATTGCCAAGTCCAAGCTGACTGTCGTCAGATATGAGGATACTCCTTACTTTGACGAAGCCCGGCTGGTGTTCATCTGTAAGAAGCTCTTCAAGCAGGCTTTGAACACCGATGGACTGTTGAATGAGCAGATGAAGCAAAGCTTCTATCCAAGTGGTGATAACCATACGCTCTATATCGCTGAGATTTTGGATGTACTGCAGATCCGCAACCGTACTGACTCGGAAAGCCAGTTGAACTAGACAGGATCCATAAAGCAGGCAGATGTCCGCAATGAAATAGAACTATGCAAGAGATGAAGCTACAGGCGCAAGAGATATAAATAAACAAGGCATTATGATATGATTTTCCGTCATCATAATGCCTTTGTCATTACCAATCAATTATTAAATCCTGTTTAAACTTCTCATAAATGTAACGCAGCGTTGCATTTAAGCTATTCAGCTCTGGTCCAATCCTTACATACATCCACCCATTTCCTGCATTTACTGAAGCGCTCCAGCTCATCACAGGTCAGCTCTATCGCTGAGTTCGAACTGCCACAGGCAGGGTAGACGGTGGTAAACCGCTTCAGAGAGCTATCCAGATATACCCCAGTCTCCTCTGTCAGTCCAAAGGGACATACTCCACCCGGAGCATAGCCGATCTTCTGCAGCACCTCATCATAGGACAGCATTCGTGCCTTGAAGCCGTATTCCTGCTTGAATTTGCTGTTGTCGATCTTCGCATCCCCTGCAGCAACGATCACCATAGCCCCCTCCCCATGCTGGAAGGACAGGGTCTTGGCTATCCTGCTCGGTTCAACACCGACAGCAAGAGCAGCCATCTCAACCGTAGCACTGGAGCTTTCAAACTCCATGACATCCTGATCCCTTCCCCATTGCTTCAGATATTCCCGTACCTTATCCACAGACATAACTCTTTCTCTCCTATTCTACATATATTCTTAACGCTATTTCCTAACGCTTATCTTTCTCCTGTTCCGTAGGCCTCATCCTCATGGCTTAGCTCATATCCGGCAGTGCTTCTTCTTAACCCACATAGGATAAGCTCTTCCCGGTAGTATCGCTTATCGTTCTCCCATAGAGGATACCCCCTCCCCCAATGGTAGCAGTATTATGCAGGGCTGATGATGTCTTCCTGCCGAACCAACAATATTATATAGAATTTGTGCAGATTAATCAATTATAATCAACTTACGGAAAAGGATTCGTCGCTTTCACATGAGGGTTGGATATGGTATCCATACCCGCCCACTATGGAAGGAGACAACTATGAAACTTAGAAACAAGCTGATCACTGCAGCCACAGTGACCATGACATCCCTGATGCTTTTCACTTCAACCGCCCTGGCAGCTGCTTATAAGGTAGTGCCGAATGATACGCTCTATACCATCGGCCGCTTGTTCGGTACCACATCAAATCAGCTCATGGCGGATAACAGGCTGACCGGAACCACAATCTATCCCGGGCAGGTACTGGAGGTTCCCGCAAGGGTTTATACCGTGAAGTCAGGGGACAGTCTTTACCAGATAGCCCTTAAGAACGGTGTCCAGTTAAATGATCTGCGAAGTGTCAATCATAAATGGGACAACCTGATCTTCCCCGGGCAGCAGTTACTTCTGCCGGGCGGTAAGGCCACCGACCAGACCTCCTCACAGGCGACTGTTATTCCATATAGCAATGCTGAGGTGGATCTGCTTGCCAGACTGATCTCTGCCGAAGCTAAGGGTGAGTCCTATGAGGCTATGGTTGCCGTAGGCGGAGTTGTTGTAAACCGGGTTCAGAGTTCCGCATGGCCGAACACAATTACCGATGTCATCCAACATATATCCGGCGGATATTATCAGTTCACCCCGGTAAAGACCGGAGCAATCTCTCGTCCCGCTACATCGGAGGCAATTAAGGCAGCCTGGGCAGCCCTCTATGGCAGTGACCCCAGTAAGGAAGCTCTCTTCTTCTTCGATCAAAGCTCCACGAACCAGTGGCTCTGGTCTAAGCCTGTTACGGCCAGAATCGGTAACATGGTATTCGTAAAATAAACCTGAAAATCATACAGACTGCACACAATAGCAGCGGGTAACCATCTCCCATTTTAGTGCTAACCTTAGGTAAGCTGTCTGTTGACCTCATGAGAAAAGAGACCCCGAATCCTTTGGATGCATCTGCTTCCGGATCGTTCGGGGTCTCTTATTTGTACGGTTAAAGGTTTGCGTCTGTGAGCAGCTTCCTTTCACTTTTCCTGCCCCCACCCACATTCAGGCGGAATGCCAGTTCAAAGAAGCCCAGTATGGCATCCAGTACCATATGACACAGGTAATGGATATATTGAATATCAATCTTTACTGCCTTTAAGGCCTTGCGGTACTCCTTATGAGTCTTCAGTATAAAGCGTTCGATTTCCTCCAGACTGTGTAGAATCCCTTGCTTCTCCCTGTCCCTACGGGCTGCTTCCTGATGATTATATTCTTTCATCATGTTCTTCAGCTCCTTCTCATAGGTCACATGCTCGCTAAAAGTTCCTGAAAATTCAATATTATGCGGATAAGTACAATAGTCAGCCAGGTAATGGGTAATCACACCCAGATGTCTGGCATAATAGCCGTTGATGCCCTTGTTCACATCATATTTTACTGTTACTTTTTTGATCTCCTCCAGCAGGATGCCAAAGGTTTCGTCAATGGTATGTTTTCTTGTTATAAAGGAAGGCTTCAGATCGGGCAGGATGCTTCCGAGATAAAATGCCTTCTTATGCTCATTTAGGTCCTGCATCTTCATATTCTTAAGAAGAAGCTTCGCGAGCGATAAATGAGATTTCTTTCTCAATCTTTCCTCCTGGTGCTATGGAGGCAAGCTTATAGTATGTAAGTTACTTTTCACCTGCCAATGTGACGGGTATGGGGAGCCGTCTGTGTCAATACGCTACGGGCAAAATGATACACCTATGTGGAAGGAATCACAATAGTATTTATTCATAGTGATTCTAGCATTATTTTAATAGAAGCATCGGGAAGCAAATGGTAAACCCCTGATAACAGCGGGTTTTGCTGCCTGTTCCGACAGGAGGGTGCTGGCAGGGACTTATTAATTATGCATAAACAAATACGAAATATTTATAAAATAATACCAAAATCTTGACATGACCCCCGTATTCCTGTAAGATGATTGATATATTTTGACTATTACACATAGAATCAATTCTTTAGGAGATGATGATTAATTGGATCCAAGTGATGCCGTGCAACCGATAATATTATTTATACTTTTACTCGCTTCTGCTTTCTTCTCAGGATCAGAAACCGCCTTAACTACCGTGAATAAGCTTCGTATGCGTACCCTTGCGGACGATGAGGTACGAGGTGCCAAGACCGTACTGAAGCTGATCGAAGATCCGGGAAAGATGCTGAGTGCCATATTAATCGGTAATAACATCGTCAATATCTCAGCCTCCGCTATCGCAACAACGATGGCGATAAAATTCTGGAGCAATGAATGGATCGGCATCGTGACCGGTGTTCTCACCCTGCTGATTCTGATTTTCGGTGAGATTACTCCGAAATCCATCTCCACCATTTATGCCGAGAAAATATCCTTAAGAGTTGCCCGATTTATCTATATCATTACTAAGCTTCTGACCCCTGTGATCTTTATCATAAACAAGATTTGCATCGGCTTGATGAATTTATTCAGGATCGACCCCAAGGCGAAGACAACTGCCATAACCGAGAATGAGTTCCGCACCATCCTGGATTTTTCCCATGAGGAAGGCGTCATTGAGAGTGAGGAACGCCGTATGATTACCAATGTGGTGGATTTCGGTGATTCCTTAGCCAAGGATGTCATGGTCCCCCGGATTGATATGGCATTTGCCAGCGAAGATCTTACCTATGAAGAACTGGTGCAGGCCTTTGCAGAGGACAAATACACCAGAATGCCTGTTTACTCGGAGACAAGAGATAATGTCATCGGTATCGTAAACCTGAAGGATGTATTCTTCTATAAGGGAGATAAGGAGAATTTTCATATCACCGATATTATGCGTGAACCTTACTTCACCTTCGAATACAAGAAGACCTCCGAGCTTCTGATTGAGATGAGGCGCAGCTCTATCTCCCTGGCCATAGTGCTGGATGAGTATGGCGCAACGGCAGGATTGATTACCATCGAGGATCTGCTGGAGGAAATCGTCGGTGAAATCCGTGATGAATACGATGATGATGAAGAGGACAGTATCCAGGCCATCTCCGAGCATGAATATATCGTGGATGGCAATACAAAAATTGATGACCTCAATGAGGCTCTGGGCCTTAACATAGAATCCGATGACTATGACTCCATCGCAGGTCATATCATCTATCACCTCGACCATCTGCCGGAGCAGGGTGAGGCCGTGACAGATCAGAATGTGGTATTCACGGTGGCCGCCGTCGATAAGAACCGTATCGATAAGGTCCATATCCTTATGAAGACGGACGACGAGGCTAAGGAAGTGGAGGAATAATCTCTGTCTCTTCGTCTATAATAACCATATCAGTAATTTAGTCCTGCCTTTGGAATGGCAGGACTTTTTATTGGCGAAGGAATATCTTTTATAATTATGGAAAAAGCTATTGACAAATGTAAATAAATTTTATACAATCAAATTATATTAATTGTATAAAATTAATTTGTATATAATCTTGATGAATAGATAAGAATGTATCGAAGGATAGGAGGAAGCAAATATGAAGGTTTATGATTTTAAAGTAAGGGATCGGAATGGAAAGGAAGTCAGCCTGTCTGACTATGAAGGCAAGGTATTATTAATTCTTAACTCCGCTACTGCCTGCGGATTTACCCCTCAATATGAGGGCTTGAAGAAATTATATGATGATTATGCGGGACAGGGTCTTGAGATTCTTGACTTCCCCTGCAACCAGTTCCACAACCAGGCTCCCGGTAGTGATGATGAGATTCACAGCTTCTGTGAGACAAAATACGGCGTAAAGTTCCCCATCTTCTCCAAGCTGGAGGTGAATGGTGAGAATGCTCACCCCCTGTATCAATACCTCAAAGGTCAGAAGGGCTTCGCCGGCTTCAATCCGGAGCATCCCCTGGCCCCGGTATTGGATCGGATCCTTTCCGAGGAGGTCCCGGACTATAAGAATAGCTCCGACATCAAGTGGAATTTCACCAAATTCCTGATCGACAGAAAGGGTGATGTGGTGGAACGCTTCGAGCCGACCGTTGACCTAAGTGTCGTGGAGAGTAGAATTAAGGAGCTGCTGTAACTGCTTGGCAGCTATTCGGATTAGATATCTTTACAACCACCCTCTGCTTTTAGCTTAGCTTTACCGGCTTGAAAGCAATCGGGATTAAGCTAAGCTACTCTTAACCCCGTTTCTATAAAAGAGCGCCCACGGGCGCTCTTTTTTGCTATTTCTCCACTTTCTCAAGAAGCTCTTGATATAAGGCTTCTGTCCTGTTTCTATCCTCGTAACTCATGATGACATAGAAGTCATTGACCTTGATATACAGATAGGGTCCTTCCTCTGACAGAAGATACAGCCTGCATAAGCCCAGGTCCTTTAGCTTAAAATTACCCTTCTTCACTTCTCCGATCGCTGCTCCGTTGGTCCTTTCCAGTATCTCTGGCAGGGTATCCTTAAGCTCTATAGAGGATATGGAAGCATACTCATAGCTTCCACTGTACATTCCCATGACCTCAAAGGCTGTATCCGTAACATGAATCTCCGTATCCACCTTAAAATTACTCTTCATATAGAGGAAGAATGCCACAGCCGCAATAATAACGGCTCCCCCGATGATCAATGCCGCTATGATGGAATTCTTCTTTCTCTTCTGTCCTCCGACTCTCATATGCTCCTCCAAACTCATCCATAAAACCTATCCCTATCATAACAGAGGGTATCGATAAGTTCAAGTATAGGATGGCATACCCGCTGTTACAAAAGGAGGACAATGACTAACATGCCATTGTCCTCTATCTCTTGATTCTCCTAGGAATACTGTAAGTACTGTCTCAACCTGATGCTATGGATCGACAGACAGCTTATTATCAATATCCGAAGCTGTTTACTTCACCAGATCATCGGCTACTTCTTCATTTAAGCCTGTTAAATTGATATTCTTCGTAGTCTTAGCCTCCAGGCTTTCTGCCATGATGATGTTCTTCATATCGATTCCCACTGAAGATTGCACTGTTTCAAATACCTTAGCCAGAACCGTCGGAACATTGTCGCTTACACTGTCGATTCCACCACCATAGATCTTGATATCTGAAATCTGGCTTAAAGGCTCTGCCACAGCTCTCGCCAGCTCCGGCAGCTTCTCGATTAATTTGTCTGCCATCGCTGCTCCGGTGTACTTCTTATAAGCCTCAGCCTTCTTCTCCATAGCCTCTGCTTCTGCCAGACCCTTCGCCTTAATGGCTTCTGCCTCTGCCAAGCCCACAGCGGCAATTGCTTTCGCCTTTGCTTCGCCGCTGATTTTGGCTGCTTCCGCTTCTGCCTTCGCTTTTAAGGCAATCGCTTCTGCCTCAGCAAATGCCTCAGCCTTTTTCGCCTCAGCTCTTGCTTCTGCTTCTGCGATCCTTGCATATTTTTCAGCTTCTGCTTCTGCACGCTTCTGTTCTCTTTCGGCGTTCGCAGGTTCAACCACCTTCGTCTTCAGCTCTTCACGGGTCTTTTCAGCTCTCCGCTGCTCTAACTCGATCTGCTTCAATTCTCTTGCGATTTCAACCTGCAGCTGTGCTTCCTGAAGCTCCTTCTGCTTCTGCTGCTTTAAGATATCAGCCTCCATCTGGGCAGCGATAACTTCCTTATAGGTGATGCTCTTTTGAATCTCGTAGGCTGCATCAGCCTTCGCTTTCGCAGATTGCTGCTCGATCCTGTAGTCAGATTCACGGACCTCCTTCACCTTAAGGGCCGCACTTACCTCTGTCTCTGCCTCCAGTCGGGCCTTTTCGCCTTCCTTCGTTGCTTCCGCTTTCTTGATGGATTCTTCTTTTAAGGCCATCGCCTGAGCAATCTCAGCATCCTTTTTCTTTTCCGCGATCTGCTTGGCACCTAAGGCTCTTATGTATCCGTTGGTATCATTTACATCCTTAATGGAGAAGTCCTTCAGCTCAAGACCCATCTCACCGATCTTGGTACCAACAACCTCTTGAACCTTAGCTGAGAAGGCCTCTCTGTCATTGTAGATTTGCTCAACTGTCATGGAAGCGACAATTTCACGGAGCTTACCCTCGAGGATCAGGGTTACCTGATCTGCAATCGACTTCTGTATCTGAACCTCATTCGGACCTGTGAATTGCTCGATAGCTGTATAGATGCTTTCATGGGTATTCCTTACCTTAATAACAGCAGTACCGACAACATCAATCGGAACGCCCTGGGACGACATGGTCTGTGAGGTGCTGACATTCAGTTGAATATTTCCCAAGGAAATCGTATCGGTTCTTTCCAGTACAGGAAATACAAAACCGCCGCCACCGGTAATCACCTTCTTTCTTAGACCGGTTACTACCATTGCCTTATCCTGAGGTACCTTCTTCCACATCTTGAAGATCATGGACAATAAGATCAAGACCGCTGCCACAGCTATGGCTGTAATCACAATCGGAGCCAGATTAATCCCTTCAAAGCCAGTTAATAACATTGAAACTCCCTCCTTATTATATATGCCATAGGCATTATATTTCGTATTTGTTCTTCGGTTCTACGATAAATACTCCATTGCTATATTCCTTCACCCTGACGATTCTGCCCACCTCCAGTTTAAGATTGCTGTCCTCACACTTCGCCGGATAACTGACCAATACATTCTTCAGTGTCATGAAGCTGACTGTTCCCATTTGACCCGGTAAGATCGTATCCACTATCCTTCCGTCGTAAAGCAGGAGTTCATTTTCATTGATCCCGCTGCTTCTGGTCTGAATCTTCTTTAAGGTCTTAATAATCGATTGAATGATCACAGAAGCCAGATAACCGAATACTGCAGCCAGTACGAAGGTCAATATCTTATTCCTATTCCCCATGGTCATCAATGCTCCGATGGCTCCAAAGATGATTGCCAGGGCGGATAAGGATAAGAGGGAAGTCGGTAGCAGGCTGATTGCCAGAAGGGATTCCCCTTCGCCTCCCACATCAGCACCAACCTCCACATCAGCTCCGGCATCCGCATCAGGGCCAACATCCAGGTCCGTTCCGGCATCTGCATCCGCTCCAAGATCGGAAGCCGACTGAATATCTCCGCCAACCTCGGTATCCAGATCCATATCAGCATCCGAATCAACATTGCCCGAGATAAAGCTCATGATCGCATTGAATAAGGGAAGTACAACTCCTCCGGCTAGAAAGCATAGATAAAAAGTGAGCATAACGTTTCCCTCCCCCTGAATATGTGAAATGACCTTAGCGTTACTATAAGTATATCCATATGAATGATTTATTTCAACCGATTTTCCCAATTTAAACCTGTTCTTAATGAAAGCTTAATCTTTTGTTCGACTGACTATATTGGAGGTAGGAGTGTTGATGCAGGGATATGGAATATTGCAGATTAAAGCGAAGATATGGTTCAGAAAAAAGGGGACAATACCCCGATTGGCATCGTCCCCGTGTCTTGTTATATTTTTAAGTCATTAAGCCGATTGATCATATGACAGCTTACCTTTACTAGTATAGCTTTCCCTGGTAATCATCACGGAACTTCTTATCCGTATAGTAAACTACGATATCTCCGGCCTTCAGCTGGAAGGTATTGCCCTGGCTGTCTGTCTTCTGC
>JAEZNB010000022.1 GCA_023441965.1 Bacillota bacterium | reverse complement strand
ATACATATCCATGTCTGACTATTATCTGAAAATCTGTGAAAACTAAGGAACCGCCGTATACCGAACGGTACGTACGTGCGGTGTGGGAGGTCGGCTAATCAATTAATGGTTAGCCTCCTACCCGATTAATTTATATCAGATTTATCGCCTGAAAATGCTTAAAGTTTGTGAAATATGCTCAAAGCTTATGAAAATCATATTGTAACTACCGGAAGATTAGGCTATAATATCCTTGTGCCAATATGTTATACATAAGGAGGTAACCTAATGGAAGAAAGAAGAAGAGCCAAACGGATGCCCGTTACTCTTTCCTTGGATATTACCAAACTGTATAAGCAGGATAATATCCTGGTAAGCAATCTGCATGCACCGATTGAGGTAGTGAATATATCTAAGACCGGTATCGGTTTTATTTCAGAAAGCATACTTCCCCTTGGGTTTTATTTTAATGCAAATATTAATCTGAATAATCAGGATACGCTCCGCTGTGTCATAAAGATCGTTCGCCGTCAGCCCCTGGAGGATCAGAAGACCATGTATGGCTGCGAATTTGTAGGTATGGCTGCGATATTATCCTACATCTTTGATGATTATGATGAGAGTCTCGGCAAGGAAGAGGATTAGACCTTGGTGTCAAAGGAAAAGACTTGATAGGAGGCTCCTGCGGAATCCTGTTCCAGCAGTTCTCTGATCAGCTCCTTTGGCTGCTCCTGCTTTTCAACTCTGGCCTGCAGCTGATAGCCCTTACGGGATAGGGTATCGACCAGTTCAGGCAGATGTTCGCTGATGATACTTCCAGCCTCCGCCTTCTCAAAAGCAAAGTTGGCCTGAAGCTGATTTTGTTGCAGCTTCATATGGATGTTCATTGCTCCCAGTTCTGTCATATCAAGATGAAGTAAAACACTTACCATGTCCTTCTTACCCAGAAGGGCATTTTTTTTGCTGAAGACATAAAATTCTCCATGAACCTCCCTGTCCCTGAAACGGACCGGTAGCTGGATATAGGGGAAGAGCTCATTCAGGGCCCTCATGAACTGCAGATTATCCTGTAGATTTCTGATGGGTTCCTTGGATGGAAGGATATCCTTTGTTTCCCTGTGGAGCTTCAGTAATCCATCCAGCTTATTCAGATCCTCCTCCAGCTTATTGTAGAGGTCTTTCAGAGAAGTCTTCTCTGAAAGCTCTTCCGGGGTAAGGGTCCATCTGTTCTTCAGCAAGCGTTCCAGCTTACTTAAAAGCTCCGGCGACAGCTCCGGTAAGGAGCCCTCCTCTTGCAGGGATGCCAGCTTCCTTAGGAGGTCAGTCTCTCCCATAGCTTCCTTTAGTAAGGTGTTTGATTCAAGGTTCCTTTCCGTATCGGTGGCTGCAGCCAGGGCATCTGTCAGCCAAGGCATAAGGTCTGTGAATTGTAATTCGGTCCCGGTATTTTCAGAAGACGGAGTAAGTCCTTGTGATGCCATGAGACCGCCTCCATGCATATACTGACCGGTAATGGCCTGATCCTGACCGTTACCCTTAGCTGCGGTTAGCGCATCAGCAGTGAGAGCGGAAGCTCCCTCCTTCACTAGCCCGGCCATGTCCGCAGCGGCGGAGGTCTGCTGGGTCATGGGAGCGCCCGTTATTCCCGGGTATGCCGGTACTTTATCCTCAGGGCTGCCCGCAAGCCCTGTATGGCTAAGGCTATGGATGGAGTCTGCACCGGAGCCTGTCTGTGGAGCTTGAAGTTCAGTCAGTCCTTCTTCCCCAGAGGCGGGAAGGTTAGCACTTGAACCGGTTCCGGCTGCGGGACTTGTACCGTTCCAAGCAGCAGGGTTAAGAACAGCACTATTCTGACCGGCTAAGGTATCGGATGCACCACCGTTCTGCCCTGAGACAGGATTTGGAAGCGCGCCATTCTGTCCGGCAAGTGGATCAGAGGCAGAGCCGCTCTGACCGGCAGCATCATTGGACACGGTACTGTTTTGCCCGGCTGTACCATCAGGAGCAGGCTCCTTTCCGGCTTCTGTTGCAGTTCCTTCCGTCAGGAAGGCTTCTCCCGCCCTGCCATTTTCTGTGCCCAAGGAGGTGAATGATGCCTCCGATTCTTTCGTCAGCAAGGTTTTAAGCAGTTCCGTGATATTCTTTGTCAGGCTCTGTATATCCTTAAGTAGCTGGTGATTCCCATTCTGATAGGCTTCAAACTGCCGGAGATTGGCAGCAGTAATCGGAATTTGGTTCTTGTACATCAGGACCAAGGCAGATACAGAAGCAGAACGATTCAGGGCTGCCAGTCTGGCCAATGTCTGAAGGGTATTCCTGTCAACCGGAAGCTTATGCTGTAACAGCTCCTTCACGAGGCTGCGGTTTCTTTCGGACATCGGCAGGCCGGAAGCCTCCAGGGCCTTTTGAACCGTCTGATCGGCTGTGGCGGGATTGGTTTCCCCTGCCCCTTTGGGTTGAACACTTGGGTCAGAGGGTGTGACCTGTCTGACTGCCGGTTGGGCAGCATCAGACCGGGTCGTGACAGACTTGGCTTCTGCCGTAACCTTCGCCTGATTGCCGGGGGTTACTCTATATTCATGATTGCTGGTATTAAGGCTATCCATATCTATCCTTTCTGCTGTCGGTTCCCGGATGGGGATGTCAGCACGATATTCCTTCTCTATCTTATTATCGACAGTTTTGGTGATTATACTTAAAGAAATCTGTCGTTTGCTTCCGAAAGATCCCCATATAAAAATCCCAAAATATTACATTTAGTAGTTGACAAATATTGTAAAGGATGTATAATAGGACTTACAATAAATGTAAAATAAATGGAAATAATATACGAATATATCCTATGCTGGCAGAATGGAGGTTATTGTGGAAGCGCGGAAAATGAAGAAGAAGCTGGGAAATATGCTTGTGGAGGAGGGGATTATCACAGAAGCCCAACTGGAGCAGGCATTGAAGAAACAGAAGCTTCATCATCAGAGACTGGGCGAAATACTGGTCGATCTTAGGTTTACCGATGAGCTTACAATTGCCGGAGCTTTGAAGCAGCAGCTGGGATTGGAGGATATAGAGCTAAAAGGAATTGAGATAGATCCGTCCATTATCGGAATGGTAAGTGAACAGCTGTTAAGGAAGAACATGCTGATTCCCTTCGCCTATAGCAGGAGGGCTGCTCATACCCTCCGGGTAGCTATGGCAGATCCGCTGGATCTGAATGCGATGGATGACCTGATGATTGTAACAAATTATAAGATAGAACCTGTGATAGCGACACCCAGGGACATTGCCGCAACCATTGACCGCTATTATGGGAATGCGGAAGCAATCGCAGTAGCTGAGCGTTATACCCAGGAGAAGGAGAAGCAATCAAAGGAAAGGGAGGATCAGCTTCAGACAGCGGGAGAGGTTAGTCAGTCACCGATCGTGCAGCTGGTAAAAACAACGATTGAGCAGGCGATCCGCCAACGGGCCAGTGATATCCATATCGAGCCCATGGAGAAACAGATTAGGGTAAGATACCGAATAGACGGTGCCCTTTATGAAATCCTCCGTTATGAGATCAATCTGCTCCCGGCCATCATTACCAGAATTAAGATCATCAGCGGCTTAGATATCTCGGAGAAGAGGAATCCACAGGATGGACGCATCACCATGAAGGTGGACCGCATGGAATATGATATCCGTGTCTCCATTCTTCCGACGATGTTCGGGGAGAAGGTGGTCATGCGTCTGACCTCGATGCAGTGTGCTAACAGAAGCAGGAGGGATCTGGGCTTATCGGAAGAAGAACTGCTGCGTTTTAACACCATCTTTGCGAAGCCCCATGGAATCGTTCTGGTTACAGGCCCCACCGGTAGCGGGAAGTCCACGACTCTCTATACGGTCTTAAGTGAACTGAACAGATCCGATATCAATATCATCACCGTAGAGGATCCGGTAGAGGCCACGATTGAAGGAATTAACCAGGTCCAGGTGAATACAAAGGCAAAGCTGTCCTTTGCTGCCGCCTTAAGGTCGATTCTCCGTCAGGATCCGAATATTATCATGATCGGTGAAATCAGAGACAGCGAGACAGCCCAGATTGCGGTCAGAGCTTCCATCACCGGTCATCTGGTGGTAAGTACCCTACATACGAACAGTGCTGCCAGCTCCATCACCAGACTGGAGGATATGGGGATCGAGCCCTACCTACTGGCAGATACCTTGGCAGGAGTCATCGCCCAGAGGCTGATCCGTAAGCTGTGCAGCGCCTGCCGCAAGCAAAGAAGAGCGAATGCTTTAGAGAAGGAGCTGCTGGGAAGAGATCCTGGGGAGGAGCTTATGATCTATGAGCCGACAGGCTGTGCCCTATGTGGAAATACCGGCTATTATGGGAGGACCGGTGTCTATGAAATTATGCCGATGACACCTACGATCAGAGAGCTGATCAATCATAAGGGGAATGCATCCCAAATCCATGAGCTGGCAGTCCGGGAAGGAATGAAGACCCTGCATCAGAATGCGGTACGCTACGTGCTGGAGGGCATCACCTCTCTTTCGGAGCTAAAGAAGATATCCTACGGAGAATAAGATTATGAATCACTATGCTTATATATACATCAATCAAGAGGGTAAGAAGCGGAAGGGGACCATGGAAGCCTCCGATACCGGAGAGGTATATGCCCTGATCCGGGCAGAGGGTAACATTCCGATTTCGGTGGCTCCCCAGGGACTTATGACCAGGGACATCAGCATATCTCTGGGAAGTCCGGTGAAGCCACGGGAATTCAGCGTCTTCTGCAGGCAGTTCGGAAGTATCCTTGCTGCCAGCATTCCTATCCTCAATGCTCTTGAAATGCTGTCCAGACAGACGGAGAACAAGGCCCTGGCCAAAGCAATCCTGGAGGTAAAAACAGCCGTGGAGAAGGGGGATACCCTGGCAGAGGCCATGGAGAGGCAGCAGAAGCTTTTTCCGCAGATTATGGTCAATATGGTCAAGGCCGGGGAGACCTCCGGTAATTTGGAATTTGCTCTGGAACGGATGGCTGCTCATTTTGAGAGAGAGGCATCGATGAAAAACCAGTTAAAGAAGGCCATGATCTATCCGGTCGTGATTGCCCTGGTTACAGTGGCAGTCATCTTTATCATGATGGTGGTCGTCATACCAAAATTTATGGAAATGTTCACTACCATGAATATGCAGCTGCCCTTTTTGACCAGGATGGTCATCGGACTGAGCAATTTCTTTGTGAGCAATTGGTACCTGCTTCTGGGGGTGCTGCTGATAGCGGGGATATTGCTTAGGATCTATAAAAGGACACCGGAGGGTCAGCTTGCTTTCGGCAGGCTGGGGCTCAAGCTTCCCCTCTTTGGGAGGCTCATGATCAAGTCCGCCTCCTCCGGCTTCGGCAGAACCTTAAGTACCCTCTTATCCACAGGGATTCCCATGCTGGAGGCTCTGGATATAACAGCCAGAACCATGGATCATGTGCTGGTCCGGCAGGTCCTTCAGGGAGCAAAGGAGGATGTGGCGAAGGGACTTCCTCTATCTCTTCCGATTGCAAATTCAGGTATTTTTCCTCCGATGGTATGTGATATGACGAAAATCGGTGAGGAAACCGGCAATCTGGACCGTATGCTGCAGAAGCTGGCAGATTATTATGATGAGGAGGTCAAGACTGCCACCGAGGCCCTGATGGCTGCTCTGGAGCCGATGATCATCGTAATCCTGGCTCTGGTGGTCGGAGTACTGATCATGGCAATATTACAACCTATGTTAAAGATGTATCAGTCCTTTGGAAGCGGAAGCGTTTAGAAGCTGACTGACAATGCCGGTCACAGGAATAGGACTGAGGCTTATGACCGGAGGCCTTTTGATACGGGATATCCCTATTACCGATGGGTAATAGTTATCAATTAAAATATACATAGAAAAAGGAGAATGAAATTATGAGTAAGAAACTAAGGCTTCGTAAAAACAACAAAGGATTTTCTTTAGTAGAATTAATTATCGTCATCGCGATCATGGCGATCCTGGCCGGAGCCCTGGCTCCGCAGCTGATCCAGTATCTGGACCAGTCCCGAAAGGGCAGGGATGTGGAAACTGCTCAGACCATCGCAACCGCAGTAAATGCTGCCTTAAGCAATGAAGATGCTTATAACGATGCAGCCTCCTGCTATTTGTCCGAATGTATCGCTACAGGCGACGATTTCCATCAGACCGTCAAGAAAATCATGGGTGCATCCGTAGCAAATCCTACACCGAAATATCGTCCCTCTGAATACAAGGATTTCTACATAGTGGTAAATTCAGTGGATAAGAGCTTTGAAATCTATGCGGTAAAGACAAAATCCGGGGAAGCTGCCAATCCTGTTCAGGCTGATATGCTGTATCCTTCTGTAGGCTCCAGTTTCATTAATTAAGGGATCGGAGGAGCTTACATGTTTGGCAGGGTAACCAGTATAGAATTAGGCATGCTGAAGACGAGAATATGCGAGGTGGATTACGGGAAGAAGACACCCAAAGTGTATCGCTGCATCAGCTTTGATACACCGGCAGATGCCGTACAGGATGGATTTCTGTGTGATACCGGAGCCATCACAGCCAGCCTTCAGAGCAAGCTTAAGGAGGGGGGCTTCAAAAACAGGCGTCTCATATATACGGTTGCTTCTACGAAGATTGTCAGCAGGGAGGTCAGTATTCCCTATGTGAATAAGCAAAGGATCAGTGAAATCGTAAATGCGAATTCATCGGAATACTTCCCTGTTGATGTCAGAGGCTCTATCATCAGATACAGTATTTTAGGTAAGTATTCGGCAGAGAAGGAAAAAAGACTTCGGCTCTTAATTCTGGCTGTTCCCGAGATTATGATCAGGAGCTATTATGAGGTTACCACAAGGCTGGGCTGTGAGGTGGCGGCAATCGATTATGTGGGGAACAGCATCTGCCAGCTGGGAGGAGATACGGTTCCTGACAGCCATCTCTTGGTGCATATCAGTGAGCAGATGACCTTCCTGAATATTATGGAGAATGGTGCGGTCAGTCTTCCCAAGACAGTACATTTCGGACTGATGAATATACTGGAGGCCATGAAAAGTCGAAAGGGAGATCGGATCAGTGAGGAGGAGGCTCTGCAGCTGCTGCTGGAGGGTAAGGACACCGGCTGGCAGCAGGACGCTTCCCTGCAATATCTGTCAAGCAGCATCCTGCGTATCATGGATTTCTATTCCAGGAATCAGGACAGAAGGATTAATGCCATATACCTGACCGGGCAGGCCATCGGTATAAAGGGCTTGCAGGAGTACCTGCAGAGCGAACTGGGAGTGCAGGTACTGTGTCAGAAGCTGAATAGCCCCTTTCAAAACGGCAGTCTGGCTTCGGCAGCTGATCAGGAGAAGGCGGCTTATGCCGCCTGTATCGGGGCATCCGTGCATCCCATCGGCTTTCTGCCCAAGGATTATCTGGACAAAAACCGCAAGAACAATCATATTCAAAACCTGGTATTTACCATTACGACAGGGACCGTTGCCTGTGTGATCCTGGTCAGTTCCTCCTACTTTTCCTTCAGGAATGCTGCCATAAAGAATAAGGTTCTGGCTGGAGAATTGTCAGATCTGGGACAGGTTAACAGTATTTATGAGGAGTATCATACTTCTGAAGAACTGCTGAAGGAGCTGACAGAGCTCTATGAGCGGACGGTGAACCCGAATGATCAATTCCTGGTGCTGTTGGCTGAGCTGGAGAGAAAGCTTCCCGAAGGGGTGGCTGTGGAGACCCTAAGAGCTGACTCGCAGGGCATAACCCTGACAGTTCGGGCTGATTCTGAAATCACAGCAGCTATGACCATAAAGCAGTTGAAGACGATACCGCTCCTGACAGGGGTATCCACCGATGCTTTAAGCATTTCTGTGGATGAGAACGGTATCATGACGGTATATTTTGTTATCAACGGCTCTTATCAGCCGGGAACTCTCCGGGAGGTCAAGGATGGAATTACGAAGGAAGATATCGGATCGTGAGCTTAAGCTGATTATGCTGTTTGCCACACTGATTTTATGCATCATTTCCTATCAGTTTGGATACATAAAGTACCAGCAAAAAACAGCCAGATTGCGGACTGAGAACTCGAATATACGGATTCAGGTGGAGGAGATGAACCGTAAGAAGGCCAATAAGGCAGAGATTCTTAGAAAAACTGAGGAGAATAAGGCAAAGGCCGAGCTGCTGATCGGTGAATTTCCGCTTGGTCTGGAGCAGGAGGGGACCACCCTGCTGTTCCGTGCCCTAAGGGAGGATTCCGGTTGGAAGCTTTCCCATATCTCCTATGAGGATATCTCTGTGTTCTATACAAGGGAGGCGCCTGCGGCCAAGTCAGCCGCAGGTGGTACGGCAGCAGAGCCTTCCGAAAAGACCGGAAGGGATAGCAAGGGGATCACAGGTTACAAAAGGGCTGTTACAATCTCTTATCAGACCACCTATCAGGGGCTGAAGAGAGGAATTGCTTTTCTGACCGGACATAAGAACCGGATGAGCATGACGAGTCTGACGGCAGCCTTTGATCCTACGACCGGCAATCTGACCGGTTCCATGACCCTGATGCTGTATGCAGTAGACGGACCGGACAGGGAGGTACAGGAGGAGCTTCTTCCCAAGATAAGGTATGGGAGGGAGAATATCTTCGGCACCTTCGAGCTTCCCCATAAAGAGGGGGAGGGGGAAGCGGTTTGGTCAGTGGAGTAGAAACAGCATAAAGAGAAATAGAAGAAAGATCATTAGGAAAAGGAAGAGCAGAATAAATGTAGTAGGCTGAGGTACAGGGCTGTCGTAGCGGTAAGGAAGCAGCAGGATAAGGAACAGAGGGCAGTCGTAGTAGTAAGGAAGCAGTTGGATAAGGCAAATCATAAGTGTAAGGTAGAAATATTCCATGGGGAGGGGAAACGCTTGAAGAAGAGAAAGTTCATCAGGGTCGGGACCTGTGCCTGTCAGAAGCCTCTGAAAAAACAGGCAGCTTTAGATAACGGAGGCTTTTCTCTGTTGGAGCTGATCATCAGTATCTTGATTCTGGCTTTGCTACTTCCCCCCTTGCTGAATCATTTTATGGCAGCCATGAGGATCAATGCTGAGGCAAAGCAGGTGCAGAACCAGAATATTCTGGCTCAGAGCCTGATGGAGGAAATGAAGGGGAAGAGTATAGAGGAGATTTCCAGAGAATACTGTTATCCGGAAGGGGGAGCTGTCAGCTTTGAGGCTAAGCCGGATGGAAGCGGAGGCTACCTTAGGGTTGCGGAAGCGGAGCAAAGCTGCATCAGGAAGGAGATAGAAGGACCTGCCGGCTCTTCCTTTGAGTACTGCTACACAGAGAGAAGGGACAGGCCCTATTATTTTGTAAAAAAGGATGTGGAATATCAGGGGCAGGTCTATGATATTCTGATCACACTGGACGGAACGGTATATCAGGGAACAGCCCCGGACGGCAGTCCGCTAGGCTATAATACCTTTCGGATGCCCCTGCTGAAGGAGGTCAATCCGAGCAGGGACATGGTTGCGGTCCAAGCCTACGAAGAGGAAATGGCGGCGGCTGTCTTATCGGGAAATCATTTCACCTATTGCCTGCAGGAGGAAGAGCTGCATAGGGAAGAGCCGGATTACAGCATCACTTTCCATACTCTTGAGGAAATCAAGGAGAAGCTAAGGAAGGAGATCCTGATTCAAATCAGCCGGATGGAAAATGAGATAGGAGCGGAGGTTGTATTTACCTATAGCTGTCCGGACATTCCGGGTTGCGGAACGGTCAGCTATCAGTTGGCTTCCGGAGCCCTACCCGACCGGGAGGGGGAGCTCTTTGTCTTTTATCTTCCCTCTGCCCAGGACAGGATTGTGGTTACGAAGGACCCCTTCTTAGTAGAGAGGCCGAAGATCCATCTATACAGGCAGGCTGATACGTCATTCCCGGAGCAAGGAGGAAGCATAACGATACCTGAGGGGATAGAGCTATATAGCAATGTTTCCTTTCCGGGGATACCGGCAAACCCTGTCAGAAGGGCGGCAGCCACGAACAGAATCTATAGCCTGAAGGTACAGCTATATGAAGCAGGAACCGGTTTCTCCATAGATTCCCTATGTCTGGAGCTGACCTCAGCCAAGGAACAGGGTACTTAGGAAGCAGGGAGGCTTGAATGAAGAAGCAGCTGAATATAAGAGAGAATAATTCCGGAACAACCTTAATCCTGGTGGTAATCTGTACCGCATTTATCGCCATCCTCTGCTCTGCCCTTCTGTCCATGACCTTAAGCAACAGACAGATGAAGGCAGTTGACCGGAGGGCCAGAGATAATTTTTATACTGCGGAAACAGCCCTGTCAGAAATCAGAACCGGACTTGAGAATCTGGCAGCAGCGGCTCTCGAGTCCGCTTATATAGAAGTGATGGAGCATTATATCGGTTCATCCGAGGAAGAACGAAAGCAATTATTGGAGAAGACCTACCTGACCAAGCTGGAAGCGGCTCTTTGTGAGCAGCCGGGCAGCAACCTCTATCGCAGAGACCTGCTGGGAGCTATGGTGACCAACTCCTCCGCCGCCTTCATCACCGCAGCGGGTGAGAATATTCTGGAGAGGGATATGTCTGATCTTAAGAAGCCGCAATTCCTGATGTTGAAAAATGTTAAGGTAAGCTATCTGGATGCCTGGCAGTATCAGTCGACCCTGGTAACAGATATTGTGCTTCATACTCCCGATGGCGGGGGAATATCAGGAAGGACCGACTCAAGGGCCTTTTACGGTTACAGTCTGATTGCAGATCGGGGAATCTCCCTGCACACAGCCCCCGGTGTCACAGCTCAGGGAAATGTATATGCCGGAGCCGATGGCATTCGGCTGGATAATCAGTCAGAGCTACATGTAAGTCATGGGGATCAGGTGATTACCAGGGGAGACATCAGTGTCAAAGATCGGAGCCTTCTTGTAATCGATGGAAATCCGAGCGTTTGGGCAAGTAATCTCCTTACCAGGAAGGGCTCTGCCACAGAGGAAAGGACCGAAATCCGGATTGAAGGTAGCTGCTATATCGGAGACGATCTTACCTTGGATGCCGAGGCCAGCTCCGTGACCCTAAAAGGGAGATATTATGGCTACAGCTATGGGGCCAACAGGGAACCGGGTACAGCTGCAGCCTTATTTGCCGATCACAGCAGTGCGATCCTGATCAACGGAAAGAGGTCCTATCTGGATCTGTCCGGGCTGGAGACCTTGATGATTTCCGGTAGGGCTTATGTGGAACCTGCCCTGGATGGCAGCAGTGAAGTGGATATCTTCATGGGAGAAGCCCTTACGGTGAAGGAAAACCAGGCCGCATATCTGGTCCCGGCAAAATATCTCTGGTGTAATGTGAATCCTGTTCCCGGAGAGCTCTATGCGGCATATCAGGCGGCCCCGGAAGGAGTGGCGGAGGTGGATTTTGATCAGGCATCAGAGATGCCCGAGCCGATTTGTCTGAAGGACTATGCTGATGGCTTCCTGAACCTCTTTTATCAGTATCCCGGCGGACAGACCTATGTATACTATTATCTGAAGTTCAAATCAGAGGCCCATGCCAATGCCTATATGCAGGAATATTACAGGATATTCAGGGACGGGCAAAGAGAGGATATGCTGGATCTGGACCGAAGCCTTGCCCGAAATACGGATGGTATTCTGCTAAATCCTGCTCCTGGCAGTATCATCTGCGGTGGGAATATCTTCGCTTATCCGTCATCGGGGCAAGGTCTTCTGCTCCCCAATACCCTGGAGCCGACCGGGAGCAGTACCGACCCGGGGGAGGGTGCCTATTCCGCCCTGCAGCAGATGGCCGGACAGTTGGCAAAGCAATATGATTCCTTATGCAGGAGTCTGGAACCATCCGGTGGACGGACCCCCTATGATGGGTCCTCACTCTTTCGTTCCCTTCTGCGGACCGAGGAGCTGAGTTCTGAAGTCAGTTCAGTGACGAGGATAACTATAGGAGAGTATGTGGTATATCTGGTGAATAATGCGGTAGGAACACCGGAAGAGTATGACTTCGTTCTGCCTGTGGACCATGATCTTCCGAATAAGGGAAGGAAGGGCATGGTGATTGCAACGGGAAATGTGATTGTGAGCGGTGAGTATCATGGACTGATTCTTGCCGGACAGGAGATCCGACTAAACAGTGGAGCAGCAATTTATGCCTCGGACGGTATTGTCAGTGCTATACTAGGTGCAGGCAATCTTGCTGTAAACAGATTCTTCAGGACCTTGTCGGAGACTCCACAGGGCGGAGCCGGCTCATCTATTGATCATATCGTGATTTCCGACCTGATCTCCTTCCGGAACTGGAGCAGGAATGAGGATTAGGGGGCGGTCTCTTAAGTTGGGGAAAGCAGAGGATAGCTATGATAAGGAATGATAATCGCGGAATAAGCCTGGTGGAAGTACTTCTGGTAATATCCATTCTTGCCCTTTTTGCCTCCGGTGGTATCAGTCTGTACAGACAGCTTAGTCATGCCGATTGCAAAAGGGCTGCGGCCAGGATTCAGACGGCGATGGAGGAGGTCAGAATGGAGACCATAAGCAGAGGCCGTAAACCATACCTCTATCTGTATCAGCTTGAGGGGACCTATTATCTTAAGAAATGTATGGAGTCCAATCCGACTGCGGCTAAGCTGGATGCGGCATCGGGAAACAGAATATCGGAGAAGCTTTCCCTGTCCTATCAGCTGACGGCTTCTGCAGAAGTGGTCTTAGAAGAGGGAAAAGTTCTGCAAATCAGCTTTCACCGTGGTTCCGGCTCCTTTGATCAGGACCTGGAGCGGATCATCCTTCGCAGTTCGGAATTTACTACGGAGATCGTCTGTGTTCCGGAGACCGGGAGACACTGGGTGGAGCAGTGATGCTATGCCTTTATATTGACAGAGGAGGGATAGATTGGGGGAGGAGAATAAGGGCTTTACCATACCGGAGCTGGTGATTGCAGTCGCCATCTCCATCTTAATCGCAGGCTCGGTGGCAGTCTTCCTCTACGCCGGCAGTAGCCATTACCGCAGGACCAAGGAAGAAATCAGCCTTCAGATGGAAGCCCAGCTGATCTTAAGCCAGATGAATGAACTGATCCTGGAAGCGGAGAACGTAAAATTTGATGCCGCCTCCGATACCCTAAGAATCAAGCACTGTGATCTGATGTATATCATAACCCTCAACAGGGCAGATCAAACCCTATTATTCGAGAAGGTAACCGATGGGGGCAGTGAGACGGGGAAGCAGAGCCTCTTTGGCCGTTATGTAGAGGAGCTTCAGGTAGAGGATACCGGGATCGGGGATAGGAAGCAGCAGATTCGAATCTTTCTGCAGCTTCAATATAAGGATCAGTCCTATACCGTTCCGGACTATATCATTCTGCTCCGGAATCAGGTCAGAGCGTTGGATTCCGAATAGAAGGAAAGATAGAAATCAACAGGGAAGGACTTACTCCGTTGGAGGTTCCTATGAATAAGAAGCAAGTAAGAGATCATCTGAAAAACAGAATAAAGAGCAGAATCATTTATCTTCTTAGCATCCTTCTGGCTGTCATCATCTGCCTGCTTTTGATGACTTTGGGTGGGATGGATGCAGGAGCAGCCGGTACAGGAAGCGGATATCTGAAGTTTCCGGGCTTTGATCCGTCGGCAGAAACCGGGACTGCAGAAAATCCTTTTCTTATACTGGAGCTTGTACCCTATCGGGGCATGGGGCAGATCGGATATCTGGTCGGAGGACAGGAGCCGGTGGATATCTCTCTGTCCAGCTATGAAAATCCCCTTTGGGGGCCGGTCGATTCCATCGCCAGAGGGGCCTTTGAGATAGTTCGGAAGGCTGCCCTGGAGAGCAGTGATAACCCTGCTGAATGGACCTATCGTGCTGACCTAGGCTGCTATGTACCGGCCAACCTGTGGAAGTTCAGGAATAAGGAGATCTTCAAAAGACAGATCCTGCATCTTCCGGAGGAGGAGCTGGACAGCTATCATGTCAGGGTAGTGACGGTGACACCGGAGGAGCTCAATCAGAATGTGGCCTCCTTTACGAAATATTACGATCTGCAGCAGCAGGGCAGCTATCAAAAGCAACCCGAAGGAGCGAATGAAGCGGGAGAGATCGACTTAATTGCCAATGCGGATCTGATCAGCATCAGTCCCAGGGCTCAGGCAGGCAGTGGTACGGTGATTTCTCTCTGGGAGAGCTACGGAAGGGATACCACAGGGATATCCGCTTCTCCGAACCGGTATTCCCTAAGCTTTCAGGAGAAGGATCTGAACTGGCAGACAGCACTGGAGCTGTTCATGAAGGTCGGAGTAGTGGAAGAGAGGGCTCCTCTCATCTATGATATCACCTGCATCACGGCTCCACCCGGTACTCCTGTCTCTGTCAAGGGTCCGGTCTGCACGGAGAGCTGTAACGGCTATTCCAATAATGTCTATAAACTTCTGCTCATGCTCCGCCATAGAGAACCCATGGAGTTCTATAATCTGTACCTGAACAGCAATGGGGGAACAGAGACGCCACTCATTCGTGAAGGTATCGTTTCGGGCAGAGCTACGGGAGTATATGCCGAAGAAAGTCTGCCCGAAAGCTCCAGAAGCTACTGGGGAGAATATACCTTCCTGCCCCCTTATCCGGACGGTTCAAAACCGGACTATATGGCACAGGAGAGCTATACGAAGTACCTGAACGGCAGTGACATACTCGTAAGCTGGATCGCCGGTATCTGCCATGACACTGTGATCAGGAATACCTATTCCTATAACGGCACCTCCAATATTGTTCAGTACTTTCTGGAATCCAGGAGTATACTGGAGGATACCCACACGCCCTATGACTATAACAGGGAATTCTTTGACTATCTGGAGACTTCATCGGGCTCTCGGCCGACAGATGCCACTCCTTTGCAGGCAGTGGAGTATTTGATAAACTACAGATATGAAGGGAAACCGTTTACAAGAAAATTACGTATCCTGGAGCTTCAGCCCTGTAGGGATTTTTCCCTGACCGTACAGAAGGTCCGACAGCTGATGCCCGGCCTTTCCGGTATGCTTCATATAGATCAGCGGACCACGGCAGAGTTCATCGGACGGCAGGAGGATCTGAACAGCACCTACGATCTCATCTATATCGGGACAAACACAGGAACCATGAAGAAGGACCCCTCCGGCAGACCCAGCTATAATGATCCAGCTCTGGATGGAATGGTCTATCTCCATGTCGGAGATCGGATTGCTGCCTACGACACCCTCAAGGGTGCCTTAAGGGAGGGGGAAACGATCCTCAAGGCCATAGATTATCTTAAGTTCAGTGAGGATGTGTCGGTCAACAGAATGGAGCTTCTAAAGGGCTTCAGCTCAGCCGCCATGTTCGAAAGGGCTGACCTATACCGCTTCTCTGGCAATGACATTACATCCTTAAAGAAGGAGCAGCTGGAGGAGTATGTGGAGGCCGGTTATCCTGTGCTGCTGGAAAAAAGCCTGTATGAATGTGATAGGAAGGTTGTGGATGATTCCTCGAACCTTTATCAATTTCTGCAAGGCAGCAGGGGCTGCAGCAATCTGTATCTGATAAATGACCTGACACAGGCTTCCGGCTACCGTACTGTCAGGGAGGAGCTGACAGAGATGCTGTCTAAGGATAGGCTTTCCATCCAGATGCTGTCAGCACCCCGTGAGTATGAGGAAGAGGACCCTTCCACCCGAATCACGGGAAGAACCCTGCAATTTCAGTTTCGCATCAAGGGGCCTTCCGATGAGGAAGCCGGGATCGGCTATAGCTGGTGCCTCTTCATCGATCGGAATGCCGATGGCAGCTATATTCCGGAGGAAGCGATTGCCACAGGACAAGCAGTGGCAGGTAGTACAGTAACCATAACAAGAACCCTGGACGAGAAATATGCGGATGCCATACCCTGGAGGCTAAGAGTATGGCAGACGGACCGAGCAGTCATCCGGGCAGAGGAAAGTGGCTTTGCAGCCTTCACCTCCATCCCTCTGTCGGAGACAGAAGTCCTGAAAACCCGGATCCACGTTCTTCAGATCACCGGTAATAAATCTACGGTCAATCTGGAAGCCCTGATGAATCCCCCGGAGGGGAAGAGCAGCCTCTTCTATGAATATACAAGGGATCTGGAGGATTTCAATGTCCGAATGAAGACCATTACGGTAGACCAGTTTCAAAGTCTTTACACAGGAAGCGGTTCTGCCTATGACCCCAACCGTCCCGAGGAGACGGACAAGCTGGTGTATGTGGATGAATACGGAGTGAGAAGGTCTTATGATATGCTGATCCTGGGCTTTGGGGACTGTTACTCTGACATACATAATCAGGACGGAGCCTTGGATAATATCAGAGCCTTTATCAACAGCGGAAAAAGCGTACTCTTTACTCATGATACCACCTCCTTTGTGAACCTGCGGCAGAGTGAGTATGAGCCCGTTCGGCAGGGCCTTAGCTTCTGGGGCTATGGGATCAACCGTTACTTTCGGAACCGTTTGGGTCTGGATCGCTTTGGAATCTTAAGACCGGAGGGGGATAGGACCCCATATGACTCGGCTTCCATGCCCAGTCAGGCTAAGGATATCTATAAGGAAGGCAAGCTGACGGAGGGAGCCACCTGTTACCCTGAGGTCCAGGGATTGACCTATCCTGCCCTGGTGGCCTACAGCAATCCCGGGAGCACCGGCAGCGGCTATTCTCCGATTGCAGACGAGCTTTACAGCACGAACAGGGAGTATCCACCCTTTAACACTATGGGGAATCAGATTGTGAAGGGCACGGCCATTTCCCAATATAAAACCAACGTTGTAACCAAGGTGAATGAGGGCCAGATTACCTCCTATCCCTATGATATACCGGACAGATTCCGGATCGGTGAATCTCATGCCCAGTATTATCAGCTGAATCTGGATGATCCCCAGGTTATGGTATGGTTCTGCCTTTCCGATGCTTCGGCAGAGAACGTGGGACCCTATTCCACCTCTCCGAATGATGCGAGGAATAATTACTATATTTATAGTAAGGGAAATGTAATGTATACCGTAGTCGGACATTCCGCCATTGATGCCTTGGTAGAGGAGGGAACAGAACCCCCTTATGACGGCTATGAGGTAAAGCTCTTTATTAATACCATGATCGCCTCCTATCAGGCAGGGATCACAGCGCCAAGGATCCGGATTACGAATCGGGAGGCTGTCATCAACCCGGGAGGAGAGTATGTGCTGTATGAGAACCCGGAGCAGCCGGCCGGTTATGTAAGAAGAATTTACTTTGAGGTCGAGGATACGAACCTCATGACCAATTGTCTTGTTACACGGATCTATTATCAGGATGCCCAGGGCCAACCTATACCGGCTTCCCCCGAGGTCTTTCAGGAGGAGGATGGCAGCAGGGCACCGGTCTATCAGGAGCCCGGGAAGGAAGGAGGATATCAGGTCCTTCCCGGTAAGCATTACTACTTTGATTTACCCATAGAGGACCTAAGTGCCTTAAAAAATGAGGGGAAGGACTGTTTTCAGTTAGTGGTAACAAATGAGAATTATCAGCTGAGGCAAGGGATAAAAGCGAATCTGATCGGAAGACTTTTATTTGATCTGGACTGACCTTCTCCCTTGAGTTGTACTGTCATTCCTTACTATATTCGGTCTGACATTCTTCCCTCGAACAGGAAGAACTCTACCGGAAGCATTTGTCAAATTTTTACCATATCTAAAATATAATAAAAATATACTTGCAATATCAAAAAAGATATATTATAATCAACACCAATAAACAAGGGCGTTTAAGGACTATTCTTAGGAATAGTCTGTAAACGCCCTTATTTTTGTGCAAACGCGCACGCGACCGGAGAAACACGCAAAGCGTGTTTCTTCCGATATATAAGTAAAAAATCCTATTGTAACAATGATTCCGGTTTATACCGGAGTGGCGCGCATCGGGATTCATCCCTGACAGGTTGCAGCAAAAGGATATCATAATGGAAAAGGATGGGAATGCCTATGAAGATGAAGATGAGAGAGGAAACAACACAGGTTCCGCAGGGACTCTATGATCCACGCTTTGAGCATGATAACTGCGGAATTGGTGCAGTAGTTCATATGAAGGGTCTAAAAACCCATGAGACAGTGGAAAATGCCCTGAAGATAGTCGAGAATCTGGAACACCGGGCCGGTAAGGATGCCAATGGTCAGACCGGAGACGGTGTCGGTATCCTGCTTCAGATCTCTCATAAGTTCTTTTCCAAGGTAGTGAAGCCCCTGGGGATTGATTTGGGGGGAGAGAGAGAATACGGTGTTGGTATGTTCTTCTTTCCACAGGAGGAGCTGAGCCGTAACCAGGCCAAGAAGATGTTCGAGATCATCACAGAGAAGGAAGGGCTCAAATTCCTGGGCTGGAGAGAAGTGCCTACCAGGTCTCAGGTTCTGGGAGAACGGGCCATTGCCTGTATGCCCCATATCCTTCAGTGCTTTATTAAGAAGCCTGCCAATGTAAAGCCGGGTGTTGATTTTGACCGCAAGCTTTACATCATCAGACGAATCTTCGAACAGAGCAATGACAACACTTATGTGGTGTCCTTGTCCAGCCGGACCATCGTATATAAGGGAATGTTTTTGGTGAACCAGCTCCGTCTCTTCTTCCAGGATCTGCAGGAGAAGGAATATGAGAGTGCAATTGCCATTGTGCATTCCAGATTCTCCACAAATACAAATCCCAGCTGGCAGCGGGCCCATCCCAACAGACTCATCGTGCATAACGGTGAAATCAATACGATCCGAGGTAATGCGGATAAAATGCTGGCCAGAGAAGAGACCATGGAATCCAAATACCTGAAGGATGAGCTTCATAAGGTCCTTCCGGTGGTGAATGCGGAGGGCTCTGATTCTGCCATGCTGGATAATACGCTGGAATTTCTGGTTATGAGCGGTATGGAGCTGCCCCTTGCGGTAATGATTACGATCCCTGAGCCCTGGAACAATGATTCCAGTATCAGCAGGGAGAAGAGGGATTTTTATCAGTATTATGCCACTATGATGGAATCCTGGGACGGACCTGCCTCCATCCTCTTTTCCGACGGAGATGTCATGGGTGCTGTTCTGGACCGTAATGGTCTAAGACCTTCCCGTTACTATATCACCAAGGATGATTATGTCATTCTTTCCTCCGAGGTGGGTGTAATGGATATACCGGCTGATCGGATCCTAAAGAAGGAACGGCTTCGCCCCGGCAAGATGCTCTTAGTCGATACGGTGAAGGGCGCCCTGATTGATGATGAGGATCTGAAGAATGACTATGCAACCAGACAGCCTTACGGTGAGTGGTTGGATACTAATTTGGTCAGACTGAAGGACCTTCATATTCCCAATAAAAAAATCATAGAATATTCGGATGAGGAGCTGGCAAGGCTTCAGAAGGCATTCGGATATACCTATGAGGATTATAGAACTGCGATTCTGCCTATGGCTGACAGCGGGCAGGAGGCAGTGGCAGCGATGGGCGTCGATTCTCCGATCCCGGTCCTGTCCAAGAACCATCCGCCTCTCTTCAACTACTTTAAGCAGCTCTTTGCACAGGTTACCAATCCGCCAATTGATGCCATCCGTGAGGAGATCGTGACTGCCACCTCCGTCTATATCGGAGAGGATGGGAATCTGCTGGAGGAGAAGGCTGAGAACTGTAAGGTTCTGATGATCAACAATCCGATCCTTACCAACACAGACCTCTTAAAAATCAAGACCATGAAGAAGGCCGGCTTTAAGGTGGAAGTGATTTCTCTGATATACTATAAGAACACTTCTCTGGAGAAGGCAATTGACCATATGTTCTTAGAGGCTGACCGTGCCTATAAGGAAGGAGCAAACATCCTGATCCTGTCAGACCGCGGTGTGGATGAGAACCATGTTGCAATTCCTTCCCTGCTGGCAGTATCCGCTCTGCAGCAGCATCTGGTCCGGACCAAGAAGAGAACTGCGCTCGCCATGATTCTGGAAAGTGCAGAGCCTAGGGATGTCCACCACTTTGCCTGTCTTCTGGGCTACGGTGCCTGTGCGGTCAACCCTTATCTGGCACAGGAGACAATCAAGCAGCTGATCAAGGAAAATATGCTGGATAAGGACTATTATGCAGCAGTAGATGATTATAATAAGGCAGTATTAAAGGGAATCGTAAAAATCGCCTCCAAGATGGGTATTTCAACGATCCAGTCCTATCAGGGCTCGAAGATATTTGAAGCCATCGGTATCAGCAGAGAGGTTATCCAGAAGTATTTCACCGGAACTGTCAGCCGAATCGAGGGTATCACACTGAAGGATATGGAGAAGCAGGTAGATGAGCTTCATTCCAGAGCCTTTGATCCTTTGGGCCTGGAGCTTGATCTTACCCTGGAGAGCAATGGCTCCCACAAATTCCGGAGCGGTAAGGAGGAGCATCTCTATAACCCCAAAACCATCCATCTGCTCCAGCAGTCCACCAGAACCGGCAATTTCGAGCTCTTTAAGGAATATTCCAAGGAGATTACTGCCGAACAGGAAAGAATACATTTAAGAGGCTTACTTGAAATAGATTTCCCTGAAAAGGGAATTCCGATCGAGGAGGTAGAGAGTGCCGCCTCCATCGTAAAACGCTTTAAGACCGGAGCCATGTCCTACGGGTCGATCTCAAAGGAGGCCCATGAGGCTTTGGCAATCGCCATGAACCGTCTCGGTGGTAAATCCAACAGCGGTGAGGGCGGTGAAAGCCTGGAACGCTTAAAGCCCGGTGAGGATGGATTGAATCGCTGTTCAGCGATCAAACAGGTGGCCTCGGGACGCTTTGGTGTGACCTCTGAATATCTGGTCAGTGCCAAGGAAATCCAGATTAAAATGGCGCAGGGAGCTAAGCCCGGCGAGGGCGGACAGCTGCCGGCCGAGAAGGTCTATCCCTGGATTGCCAAGACCAGGCATTCCACTCCCGGTGTGGGACTGATTTCCCCGCCGCCTCACCATGATATCTATTCCATCGAGGATCTGGCACAGTTGATCTATGATCTGAAGAATGCCAATAAAGAGGCCAGAATCACCGTGAAGCTGGTTTCGGAAGCAGGTGTCGGTACAGTTGCCGCCGGTGTTGCCAAGGCTGGGGCCGGAGTAATCCTGATCTCCGGCTATGACGGAGGAACCGGAGCAGCACCCAGGACCTCGATCTACAATGCCGGACTTCCTTGGGAGCTGGGACTCGCAGAGACACACCAGACCCTGATCATGAACGGACTCCGGAATAAGGTGGTCATCGAGACCGACGGAAAGCTGATGAACGGCCGTGATGTATTGATTGCAGCCCTGCTTGGAGCAGAGGAGTTTGGTTTTGCAACAGCTCCCCTGGTAACCCTGGGTTGTGTGATGATGAGAGTATGTAACCTGGATACCTGTCCTGTCGGTGTTGCCACACAGAATCCGGAGCTTAGGAAGAATTTCCGCGGAAAACCGGAGTATGTGGAGAACTTTATGCTCTTCGTAGCCGAGGAACTGAGAGAATACATGGCGAAGCTGGGCGTTAAGACCCTGGAGGAGCTGGTAGGACGCACTGATTTACTGAAAATGAAGGAATCCCTGAAGCAGGAGGAAAGAGCCGGTAAGGTAGACTTAAGTGCAGTTTTAAATAATCCCTTCCAAGAGAAGGGCAAGAGTATCCATTTCCAACCGGATCAAGCCTATGATTTCGGTCTGGAGAATACGGCGGATGAAAAGCAGCTCTTAAGTAAGTTCAAGCTGCAGGATAAGAATCATTCTCAGAAGCTCAAGCTGCAGGTTACCAACACGGATCGTACCTTTGGTACCATTCTGGGTTCGGAGATTACAAAACGATATGGAACCAGCCTGAAGGAGGATACCTTTGTGATTGAGTGCCAGGGAAGCGGCGGACAGAGCTTCGGTGCCTTTATCCCCAAGGGACTGACCATAGCCCTGGAGGGTGACAGTAACGACTACTTCGGCAAGGGCTTATCCGGCGGCAAGCTGATTGCTTATCCCCCCAAGGGCAGTACCTTTGAGGCGGAGGAGAACATCATCATCGGAAATGTTGCCCTGTACGGTGCTACCAGCGGAAAAGCCTTTATTAGCGGTGTTGCGGGAGAACGCTTCTGTGTCCGTAACTCCGGAGCGACGGCAGTGGTAGAGGGTGTCGGCGACCATGGCTGTGAATACATGACAGGCGGCAGAGTTGTGGTACTCGGTAAGACCGGGAAAAACTTTGCGGCAGGTATGAGCGGCGGTATCGCCTATGTTCTTGACGAAGCCAGTGACCTTTATAAGAAGCTGAATAAGGGAATGGTATCCTTCGAAGCAGTCACTGAGAAGTACGATGTACTGGAGTTAAAGAGCATGATCACAGAGCACGTGGAATCGACGAATTCTAAGAAGGGGAAGGAGATTCTGGATAATTTCAAGGATTATCTGCCCAAGTTTAAGAAGATCTTACCTCATGATTATAGAAGGATGCTGATGACCATCATGCAGATGGAGGAGAAGGGCTTAAGCAGTGAGCAGGCCCAGATCGAAGCATTTTTTGCCAACACAAGACGCGATGTATGATCCTATAAAAGTCCGATATATTTAGGAAGAACTGCGGAGGTTCGCGAAGCTGTTTCAAGATGGACTTAGGATGATACAAGCTGAAACAGCCTCTCTTCCGAGCTTAAGATGCCACAAGAGGGCATCTTGGAGGATGGTGCGAAGGACTTCCTTCGCACGACAATGGGAAGACAAGTTGAGTTAGGAGGAGGTTTATATGGGTAAGCCAACAGGATTTATAGAATTTGACAGGGCAGTGGGCGGCAGTGATTCCCCGAAGGAACGGATACTTCATTTCAATGAATTTCATCAGCCCTTGTCCATGGAGGAAAGAAAGCGCCAGGGTGCCCGCTGTATGGAATGTGGTGTTCCTTTCTGCCAGTCAGGAATGATCATCAGTGGTATGGCTTCGGGTTGTCCGCTGAACAATCTGATTCCGGAATGGAACGACTCTATTTATAGAGGCAACATGAAGCAGGCATTTCACCGCCTGATGAAGACCAATAACTTTCCTGAATTTACCGGAAGGGTATGCCCTGCTCCCTGTGAGGCGTCCTGTACCTGCGGTCTCATCGGGGACCCGGTATCAATTAAGGAAAATGAATGTGCGATCATTGATTATGGCTATGATGCGGGTTATCTACAGCCGGAGCCTCCCAAGAACAGGACCGGCAAGAAGGTAGCTGTGATCGGTTCCGGGCCTGCCGGTCTGGCAGCAGCGGATCAGCTGAATAAAAGAGGACATCTCGTTACCGTATTTGAACGGTCCGACCGGGTAGGAGGACTTCTGATGTACGGTATCCCCAATATGAAGCTGGAGAAGCAGGTCATCGAGCGCAGGATTGCCATCATGAAGGAGGAGGGAGTTACCTTCCTGACCGGTGCCGATGTCGGTAATAACTACAAGGCATCCAAAATACTGAAGGAATTTGACAGCATCATACTGGCCTGTGGAGCATCAAATCCAAGAGATATCAAGGTTCCCGGCAGGGAGGCGAAGGGAATATACTTTGCCGTGGATTATCTGACCGGTGCCACGAAGGATCTTCTGGAGGCAGGAACCACGATAGCAGCTTCTGTAGGAAGCTTCACGAATTCCGCCAAGGGGAAGAAGGTCTTGGTAATCGGTGGTGGTGATACCGGCAATGACTGCGTCGGAACAGCGATCCGGCAGGGAGCAGTCTCAGTGCTGCAGTTAGAAATGATGCCAAAGCTTCCCGATACCAGAGCAGAGAATAACCCCTGGCCGGAATGGCCTAAGGTCTGCAAGACCGATTACGGTCAGCAGGAGGCGATTGCCTGCTTTGGCGAAGACCCCAGAGTATATCAGTCCACTGTAAAGGAATTCATAGCCGATGAGCAGGGGCATGTCTGCAAGGTCAAGATCGTGAAGCTGAAGAGTAAATATAATGAAGAGCTAAAGCGCTATTCAATGGAAGAAGTGGTAGGCAGTGAGTATGAGGAAGAAATCGACCTGGTGCTGATTGCAGCCGGTTTCCTTGGAACCCAGTCCTATATCGCGGAAGCCTTCGGGGTAGAGCTGGACGGCAGGACCAATGTAAAGACCGAGCAGGGCAAATACCGTACCAATGTGGATAAGGTGTTTACGGCCGGAGATATGCACCGGGGTCAGTCCCTGGTCGTATGGGCCATCCGTGAGGGCAGGGAGGTAGCGAAGGCTGTGGATGCACAGCTGATGGGCTACACGAATTTACCGTAAATATACCGCTATTTATTTGATGTTATATCTTTTTTTACACACTCCTTATACAAATGCACAAATAACAGTTATCCACCAGCTTCTGATCGGTAAATGCTTCGGGAAGTCGGGGGATAACTGTTTTGTGTAATACAAGGTAGGCCAAAGGATTATTTACTATTGACAGAGTAGCGGTAAATTATTCATATTATAGGAATAAAACATGAGGAAGGAGGCTTCATATGGAATTCATCGCAAGTGATGGAAGAAATGAGGATTTTATCAGGCTGTGCAGGATGCTGGATGATCACCTGAATGAGGCAGTCGGAGGAGAAAAACAGAGGGAACAGTATAATCATTATAATACCCTGGAGCATATCCATGATGTTATTCTGCTTTATGATCGAGGGGAAGCCATAGGCTGTGCAGGCTTTAAGTACCATGATGAGGGTGTGGCCGAGGTGAAAAGGGTATTCCTGAAGAAAGAATACAGGGGCAGAGGGCTGGCTAAGGAATTGATGGGCCAGCTGGAAGCAAGGGCCAAGGCCAGTGGCTATCGGAAGCTTGTCGTGGAAACCGGAGCAGTTCTGAAGGAAGCCTATTCTTTATATCAGAAGCTGGGTTATGAGAGAATCGAGAACTATGGACCCTATCGCTGTATGTGCGGTTCCGTCTGCATGAGCAAGGACCTGCTATAGAGGGAGCCGATGGTAGCAGATTCGAATAGGTTATCGCTTCGTATCATATCCATGAGTTCCGACGAAATCCGGTGGAAAAAATATGCTTATTAGCGTATAATATGTTATAAGATACTCAATGATAAAATTATAATACGCATCAGGATAGGAGAATGCATATGATTAATCCGGCTAAGCTCTTTAAGATAAAAGGGGCCTGGGAGAGGTTCACGGTCAATCACCCCAAGTTTCCCAAGTTTATGGAGGCCGTGGGCAAGAATGCCCTGGAAGAGGGAACGGTCTTTGAATTCAATGTGACGACAGCGGCGGGAACGAACCTAAGCTCTAACATCAAGCTCACCAAAGAGGATATTGAGCTCTTTCGGGAGCTGTCCGAGATGTTCAAGAGTTAGGAGCTTCAGCTGTTTGTGATAGCTGTCTGTAAATGAGGAGGGTTTGGAATGGAGAAGAAAACAAGGGTTTTGGTGTCAATCATCTGCTTTTTGGTCGGAGTCATCCTGGGTATCTTTCTATCACCGATCAAGCAGGGAATCAGTACGTATTGTGTGAGTACCAATTGCTGCGGTAAGGAATCTAAGAAGGAGAAGCAGTAAGTAAGCAGGCAGAAAAGCATATAGTGGAAAGGGGTGTTAGTGCAGGTTTAGAGTAGCTGGAAGAAACCTGCACTTTATTTGTTATGATAAGCATGGTACGCTATCCTCTTGGGTCTGTCAATAGAGTCTGCCTGCCGGAAGGTGGTGCCCTATCGGACAGTTGTCTGCGAGGAAAACACAGGAAGCGGGTATTTGTACATATTATATAAAAATTTCCTATATCGGTACTGATTACTATTATCAATTACTATTGACAGCAGTAATGGGAATCATTATG
Organism: Bacillota bacterium; assembly: GCA_023441965.1. Taxonomy (GTDB): domain Bacteria; phylum Bacillota; class Clostridia; order Lachnospirales; family Lachnospiraceae; genus Mobilitalea. The sequence continues at coordinate 3,547 of JAEZNB010000022.1, read as the reverse complement.
ATGGAAGTGAAAGGTACATCTATGACTTGACAACACTCCGAAACAAGTGTAAATTAAGTCAGGCTGCCGGTATGCAGCATAAGAATTTTACTAAGTTAATGCTACCATGAGACTGGGAGGATTCTGCAGGAGCATGGTACATATATAAATTCCATATGAGGAGGACCACTGTATGAGACAGGAATGGTATGATTTTCAACCGGGAAGCTGGACTACTGATATCAATGTCAGAAGCTTCATTCAGCATAACTATACACCCTATGAGGGAGACGGATCCTTTCTGGTTGGACCTACAACAAAAACACAGAAGCTTTGGGATCAGGTGAAGGAGCTGATGCAGGAGGAGAATAAGAAGGGAATTCTGGAGGTTGAGACCAGGAAGCCTTCTACCATCACTACCTTCGGAGCAGGCTACCTGGATCAGGAGAACGAGGTCATCGTCGGATATCAGACCGATAAGCCCTTAAAGCGCGGTATCATGCCCAACGGCGGTGTCCGTGTCGTAAAAAACGCCCTGGAGGCTTATGGTTATAGTCTTGATAAGACGACGGAGGAAATCTATACCCAGAACAGAAAGACCCACAATGACGGAGTATTCGATGCCTATACCGATGCGATGAAGAAGGCCAGACATACCGGTATTATTACCGGTCTGCCGGATGCTTACGGAAGAGGCAGAATCATCGGAGATTACCGCCGTGTAGCTCTGTATGGTGTGGATTTTCTGATTGAGGATAAGCAGAGGGAGAAGAAGCTCTTAGAGATTCCGATTCTGGAGGCTCCGGACATCAATCTGAGAGAAGAGATTTCCGAGCAGATTAAGGCTCTGAAGCAGCTGAAGGAGATGGCAGCAGCCTATGGTTATGACATCAGCCAGCCCGCGAAGAATTCCTTTGAGGCTACCCAGTGGACCTATTTCGCTTATCTTGGAGCCATAAAGGAGCAGGACGGAGCAGCTATGAGCTTAGGCCGTGTCTCCACCTTCCTGGACATTTATTATGAGAGAGATTTAAAGAACGGACTGATCACAGAAGCAGAGGTTCAGGAGCTGATGGACCAGTTTGTCATGAAGCTTAGAATGGTGCGCTTCCTCCGTACACCTTCCTATAACGATCTCTTTTCCGGAGATCCTACCTGGGTAACGGAATCGATCGGTGGTATGGGCATGGATGGCAGGACTCTGGTTACCAAGAGCAGCTTCCGTGTTCTCCACACCCTTTACAACCTGGGACCTGCACCGGAACCGAACCTTACGGTTCTCTGGTCAGTATTCTTACCGGAGCATTTTAAGAAATTCTGCTCTAAGGTTTCCATCGACACCAGCTCGATTCAGTATGAAAGTGATGACCTGATGAGAGAGGTCTGGGGTGATGATTACGGTATTGCCTGCTGTGTATCCGCTATGAGAATCGGTAAGCAGATGCAGTTCTTCGGAGCCCGTGCTAACCTGGCGAAGGCCCTGCTTTATGCAATCAATGGAGGCAAGGATGAAAAATCCGGTGAGCAGGTTGGTCCCATGTTCGCACCGATCACAGGGGAGTATCTGGATTATGATGAGGTTATGGCGAAGTTCGATCAGACCCTTGACTGGCTGTCCGAGTTATACATCAATACCCTGAATGTAATTCACTACATGCATGACAAATACAACTATGAGAGACTTCAGATGGCCCTCCATGATATCAATATCCTCCGCACGGAAGCCTGCGGTATCGCCGGACTGTCCGTAGTGGCAGACTCTCTGTCCGCCATCAAGCATGCCAAGGTGAAGGTAATCCGTAACGAAGCCGGTCTTGCGGTAGACTATGAGATTGAAGGAGAATACCCGGCTTACGGTAACAATGACGACCGTGTGGACCAGATTGCGGTTGACCTGGTAGAGCATTTTATGAATAAGCTGAGAAAGGTTAAGACCTACCGGAATGCGAAGCATACCTTATCTGTACTGACAATTACGTCCAACGTAGTGTACGGTAAGAAGACCGGCAGTACTCCTGATGGTCGTAAGGCCGGAGAGCCTTTTGCTCCCGGAGCAAATCCCATGCACGGCAGGGATAAGAAGGGGGCGGTTGCTTCCATGTCTTCCGTTGCCAAGCTTCCTTACAAGCATGCAGAGGACGGTATCTCCTATACCTTCTCTATCGTACCCAAAACACTGGGTAAGGATGAGACAGAGCGGATCAATAATCTGTCCGGTCTGTTGGACGGTTACTTCCATGACAGAGGACATCATATTAATGTGAATGTCTTCGACCGTGAGACCCTGATGGATGCGATGGAACACCCTGAGAAATATCCTCAGCTGACGATCCGTGTATCCGGCTATGCTGTAAACTTTATTAAGCTGAGCCGTGAACAGCAGTTGGATGTCATCCACAGAACCTTCCACGAGAGATAGAAGCGGGATAGGTGCTGCCAGATTGGATTCATCCATGCTATGCATGGTATTTATGAAACAAATGAAACCTTAAGACAGAAAGCAACAATATATGCTTGTTTACAGAGCATTCCTATACCGGAAAGGCGGGTGGTATGATGGAGAAAATAGGACGAATCCATTCCCTGGAAAGCTTGGGGACAGTGGACGGACCGGGAATTCGCTTTGTTGTGTTCCTGCAGGGCTGCCCTTTACGATGCCAGTTCTGCCATAATCCGGACACCTGGGAGGTAAACAAGGGCAGGGAATATTCAGTTAGCCAGCTGATGGGTGAAATCGTTCGGTATAAATCCTACATGAGCTTTTCCGGGGGCGGGGTAACCTTCACCGGAGGGGAACCCCTTCTGCAGGCCGAATTCCTGCTGGAGGTAAGCAAGAAATGTAAGGAGCTTGGTATATCCACAGCTCTGGATACCTCCGGCTTTATCTGGAATGAACATGTAAAGGAGCTGCTTGAATACACTGATCTGGTACTCCTGGATATCAAGAACTATGATCCTCTGGTTTATAAGACCGTGACGGGAGTATCCTTATCTCCCACCCTAAAGCTTCTGGATTATCTTCGGGAGAAGGAGATCAAGACCTGGGTCCGCTATGTACTGGTTCCTAAGCTGACAGATAACCTTGACAGTGTAAGGAAGCTGTCTGAGCATCTGGATCATTATCCGAATGTGGAGAAGATAGAGCTTTTGGGCTTCCATAAGATGGGCGAATACAAGTGGAAGGAGCTGGGGCTGGAATATAAGCTGGCTGATACCAAGGAACCCAGTAAGGAGCTGTTACGGGAGGTCAAGGCGATCTTTGAAAGCAATGGTAAGACCGTAGCGGCAAGTGTGTAAGGAATAAGAGTAAGACTTTTATCAAATGATATAAGAAGAGGCGGAATGTGGGAGGTGTTGTCCTCACGAGTATTCCGGTGAATGAATATTTGAATCAGAGTTAGGCCTGCCGAAGCATTTCGGTGGGCCTTTCTTGTGTGCCCTGTGGGCACACGTTCTAACGGGTGAAAGTCCCCAATCCGCCCGGCAGTGGGAAGGATACAGCCAAAGCCAAGGGTGTCCATCGTGAGGTGGAATCTGAAGAAAGGATTAGGCAAAACTCTGGCTTGTT
>JAEZNB010000059.1 GCA_023441965.1 Bacillota bacterium | reverse complement strand
GCTCCATCAGCTCCCTGATTAAAATATTCCGCTTCTTATCCATTAACTCATAGCCCTGTTTTGCCAGAGCCAGGGAATTCTTAGCCAATATCAGATTACCCTTTGTAGGGAAGGTATTCGGATTCATAAACAGCTCCATTCTGCCGGTAGTTTCGTAATATAATGCTAACCTTACGAAGCCTGGCGTCCTCACGTTATATCAGACGCATTCCGGCCATGAGTGATCTGACGGTCATTCTTATGCCTGCTTGTGATCGGCTGCAGGCTTATAGTACCTATCTAGGATCTTTGTATCAATACGGTCAAGCTCTTCTCTGGGAAGAATGGAGAGTAAGCTCCAGCCCAGATCCAAGGTCTGTAGGATGGAGCGGTCCTCCTCCATACCTTGGGAGATGAACTCCTGTTCCATAGCGATACCGAATCGCAAATATTTCTTATCAGTGGAAGAAAGCTCATCCTCACCGATGACACTGGCTAAGGCTCTGGCCTCACCAACGCGGGCGTAAGAGGAGAAGAGCTGATTTGCCAGATCCTGATGGTCCTCTCTGGTATAGCCCTTACCGATACCATCCTTCATCAAACGGGACAGGGAGGGCAGGACACTGATCGGAGGATAGACCACCTTCTGATGCAGGGTACGGTCCAATACGATCTGGCCTTCCGTAATATAACCGGTCAGGTCAGGAATCGGGTGGGTAATGTCATCATTGGGCATGGTCAGGATCGGTATCTGAGTCACGGAACCCTTACAGCCACGGACGATACCGGCCCTCTCATATATGGTAGCCAGCTCGCTGTAGAGATACCCGGGATAGCCTTTTCGGCTGGGGATCTCACCCTTGGAGGAGGATACCTCACGAAGGGCTTCTGCGAAGGAGGTCATATCGGTTAAAATGACCAGAATATGCATGCCCTTATCGAAGGCAAGATATTCTGCAGCGGTCAATGCTACCTTGGGAGTAATTAATCTTTCTACCACAGGATCATTCGCCAGGTTTAGGTACATAACTACATGGGAACTGGCTCCGCTTTCCTCAAAGGTTCGGCGGAAGAAATCAGCTACATCATGCTTGACACCCATAGCAGCGAAGACGATGGCAAATTCCTCACCGGAATCCTCTGCCAAGGAAGCCTGCTTTACGATCTGGGCAGCCAATAGATCATGGGGCAGACCGTTACCGGAGAAGATCGGAAGCTTCTGTCCCCGGATCAGGGTGGTCATACAGTCAATTGCTGAGATTCCTGTCTTAATATAATTTCGGGGATATTCCCGCGAATAAGGATTCAAGGGCTTGCCGTTAACATCCCTCATCAGCTCAGATGGAATGTTGCCAAGACCGTCGATTGGCTGTCCGATCCCATTGAAAACACGGCCCAGAATGTCTTCTGACAAGGCCAGCTCCATGGGATGGCCGGTCAGCTTTGTATGGGTATTGTAGAGGGACATATCCTCTGTACCCTGGAATACCTGGATGACAGCCTTATCCTCATATAATTCTACGATTCTGCCTAATTTCTTTTTGTTTCCCTCTACGGTAAATTCTACGATCTCATCATAGGATGCATCGCGGATTCCCTCCAGGGCAATCAAGGGGCCATTGATTTCACTCAGGCCTAAATATTCTATGGACATTTCAATACTCCCTTCCGCTGACGTTGTACAGCTAACTAAGCATTTTTAGCCATGATACGGGTGTAGAAGGAATCAATCATTGCTTTATATTCCTCGAACTTCTTCAGCTCATCATTCGCCACATCATATTTGATGGAGATTATCTTCTCGAAGATATCCTCTTCCTTCAGGATGGACATGGGCATGTTCATGTCAATCAGCTGCTTGGACCTTGCATACAGATAGAGGATGGTCTGCATCATTTTCAACTGCTTTTCCATAGGGACATAAGTATCGGAGGGGTGGTAGGCATTCTGCTGGACGAAGCCCAGGCGGATTACCCTGGTTATTTCTAAGACCAGCTTCTGATCGTCCGGAAGCACATCAGAACCAATCAGCTTCACAATCTCATTCAAGTGGCTTTCCTGGGTCAGGAGATTTAAGATCTGGTTGCGGCATTCCACGAAGTCCTCACCCACATTGGAGATGTACCAGGGGGACAGATCGTTGATATATTCACTGTAGCTGGTCAGCCAATGGATGGCCGGGAAATGCCTTGCATAGGCCAGAGCCTTGTCCAGAGCCCAGAAGCAGCGGACGAAACGCTTGGTATTCTGGGTTACCGGCTCCGAGAAATCGCCACCCTGAGGGGATACGGCACCGATGATGGTAACGCTGCCCTCTGTACCATTTAAGTTCTGCATGAAGCCTGCTCTTTCATAGAAGGCTGATAATCTTGAAGCTAAGTAAGCAGGGAAACCTTCCTCGGCAGGCATCTCCTCCAGACGGCCGGATAATTCTCTAAGGGCTTCTGCCCAGCGGGAGGTGGAATCTGCCATAATTGCCACATGGTAGCCCATATCCCGGTAATATTCCGCCAGGGTAATTCCGGTATAGATGCTGGCCTCACGGGCAGCCACAGGCATGTTGGAGGTATTGGCGATCAGGGTGGTACGAGACAGAAGAGGATTGCCGGTCTTTGGATCAACCAGCTTGCTGAAATCCTCCAGAACCTCTGTCATTTCATTCCCCCGTTCTCCGCAGCCGATATATACGATAATATCGGCATCAGACCATTTGGCCAGCTGATGCTGTGTCATGGTCTTACCGGTTCCGAAGCCACCGGGAATAGCGGCAGTACCTCCCTTGGCAATCGGGAAGAGGGTATCAATGATACGCTGCCCCGTAATCAAGGGCCGGTCAGAGGAATAGCGCTTCCCTACCGGTCTGGGAAGACGGATGGGCCAACGCTGGGTCAGAGTCAGGTCCATTTCCTTACCTGCTTTATCTTTAATGGTAACAATCGGGTCTGTAATCGTATATTTACCGTTGGGAGCAACCTTGGTAACTACACCGTTGATGTTCGGCGGTATCATGGATTTATGAACGACAGCAGTTGTCTCGGGAACCTCTGCAATAATTGTCCCACCGTAAATCATATCCCCGGGCTTTACCTTCATTGTGACATCCCAGAGCTTTGTTGTATCTAGGGCTTCCACCTGAACACCTCTGGAGATAAAGGCTCCGGATTCCTTCGCCACCTCAACCAGAGGCCGTTCAATGCCGTCGAAGATGTTACCGATAATTCCGGGAGCCAGGAGTACGGAGATGGCAGCACCGGTGGAGACTACGAGATCCCCCGGACGAAGTCCCGTGGTTTCTTCATAGACCTGGACCGTTGTCCTATCCTTATTCAGGCCGATCACTTCACCTACCAGCTTATCCGGACCGACCAAGACCATTTCTCCCATTTTAAAGCCATGGTTTCCTTTTACATAAACCACAGGGCCGTTAATTCCAAATATAGTTCCGTTATTATTCATGGAGAGGACTCCTTTTTTTGTATTGATAGTGCCGGCTTAGCTCCTTCACCATTACAGCTTGAAGGTATTTTTCGCTTCTGCCAGCTTAGTGAGAAAGGAATGATCAATCAGTATGGTCCTGGAAGGAATCACAGCCCGCATACCGCCAAAGAAATCGCGGTTGCTTAAGGTCAGCTTTGCCCCTGTCATCTCTTCCAGTGAAGGGATCAGGCTCTCATCGCTGGGGTTAATATAGATAATCATCTCATCCCCCCTGGCGAAGTCCAGAGCGTCCTTGATCTTACCGGCCAGATAATCCCGGTAAGCCTCCGTCTTCATAAATTCCTTCAGCTTCAGCTCGACATCCCGAAAGATACAGTCCGCAATCTCGGCAGACCGTTCTATCACCTTACGTTTTAAGTCCAGGGATTCCTTGGAGAGCTTACGGTTCTTCTCACGGAGGATATGATCCATCTCGATCCGGTAGGTATTCTTCGCCCTTTTGATCGCCGCCTGATATCTTTCCTCCCTGATCTTCTGAAGAGCCTTACTGTATTCTTCGATAATCTCAATACTTTGCGCCGTAGCGGAATCAATTACCGAAGTATAAAAATTATCAAGTTTCTCGTTTAAGGTCATACTTTACCTCCATATCATCCGGAAGATGACTTATCATACAGCAGTTTCCCAAAGCTGCTCCGTATGCATCTTCATCATCCGGTTCTTATAATTTCAAGCCGATTGCTTCATTCACATATGAGGTAATGAAATTAGGCTTGCGGCCGGTACCGTGACGATCAGGTATCTCTACTATCAGAGGGAGCTTGCGGTTCAGCTTAATATCATTGATAATATCCGGGAACTGACTGCTCAGCTTCTCGGTAATCAGAAGAATGCCGATGGTTTTATCCGCAAACGCTTGATCCAACTGTTCCTTCAGATGAACATTGGAATGGATCACAACACCGTCCACACCCGCAAGTCTCATGCCGGTATAGGTATCCACATTATCACTGATTAAAAACATTCTCATGGCAGGGCCTCCTTCCTAAGTTATAATCATATGATTGAATCAATCAGTCTATCCTAAAATCGTGAAGGATACAATCAGGCCGTACAGAGCGATACCTTCTGCAAGAGCAACGAAGATCAGGGCCTTACCCATGATGGAGGAGTCCTCACTCATAGCACCGAGCGCAGCAGAAGCAGCGGAAGCAACCGCAATACCACCACCGATACAGGATAAACCGGTGGATAGGGCAGCGGCAATATACCTCCAGCCTTCCACAGAGCTTGCTGCTTGAGCAGCTGCCTGGGTCTCGGCTGCGGCTACACTGCCGGAGAAGAGCATGATATCTGCAAGAATTAAGGTCGCAAAGAAGAAGAAGGCATTGCAGGCGATAGTAGCCTTAAGGGTGCGCTTCGTTCTCTTTTTTGAGATGAGAAAGGAACCGAAGGGAATGACAATACTTAAAATGAGTGCGATAACAATGGCAATCTGAGCTTTCATAATAATATCCTCCTTAAATTATCTGATGATGTAAGTGAATGCATAGAGCTATTTGTATTTATAGGGTTTAAATTCTTTGCCGGTTCCTTTATAGAAACGGCTGAACATCTCATAATATTCCAGCCTTAAGACCTGGATACCTACGACCAGCCCCTCCATCGCGGCTACAAGCACATTACCCAGAATCAAAACGATGAGATTGGGTGAACCCTGATGGGCTCCGGACAATAACATGACAACACCCATCATGGCAGCATGGCTTAAGGCGAAGGCTCCGACTCTTAGGAAGGAGATGGTATTGGTCACATAGCTTAATAATACTTCGAACAGTTCAAAGAAATTCTCTACAAAGAACATCACCTTATGCTCGGGAAAGATCTTCTTTTTCTTCTCTATCATCCTGGTAAGAGGCTCCCGTAAGAAGATCAGAAGCAAGGGGATCCCAAAGAAGATGACCAGCAGGATCGTAGCAGGCAGCGGATGACCTGATGCAATCAGCAGAGCACAGGTAATCGCGGCTCCGTAGAACACCAGACCGGATACTCCGTTGGTATCAAAGAGGACCTTACCCAGCTTCTTTTCTTTAATTCCGTTCACGATATTAATCACCATGGCAATCAGGATCAGGACTACACCAAAACCAACCGAGGTGAGCAGTACAGTCATCACATCATGCATGGGAGATAGCCAAAGCGGTTTCAGCCAATCCTCAAAGCCAAAGACGCTTCCATAGAGAAAGCCGAAGATGGTTGAGAACAATCCGGCCAGGGAAATGATGGCGGCTAAGGCAAGCTTCTTTATTCTAAATAGAAGAAATCCTCCGATTGCGATGAAGAGTCCCTGACCTACATCACCGAACATGATACCGAAGATCAGGGAGTAGGTGATGGCCACGAAGGAGGTGGGATCCACTTCATTATAGGCCGGGAAGCCGTACATCTTCACGAACATCTCAAAGGGCTTGAAGAGGCGGGGATTTCTTAGCTTGGTCGGGGGTTTGGTCGTAACGCTTTCCTGACCGTCATCCACAACACAATATACATTGGGATCTTTTTCAACCTCTGCCTGAAACTCCTGGACATCTTTTTCGGGGATCCAGCCGCAGAGGATATAGAAGACCTCATCCTTACCCTTTTCCTTCGTGCAGGCGGCAAGCTTTCTTACATCATAATTTCTGGTGAAAACCGATAGGGTATGATGGGCTTCTAAAAGCTCATCGGCTCTCTGATTTAGCCGATCCTTGATTTGGTTGGAGACCAAGGTCAGTTCGGTATTGATCTCGTCCCTTTTTGACAGGAAGCTGCGGTAGGCTTCCTCCGGAGTACCTTCGTATTCATCGGGGAGGAAGAGCCGTTCAAAATGTAGGGAGGCATAGATCGCATCGATTTTCACGGAATATGCCGCAGGCACAAAGTAAATTCCCCAGACATAATCACTGTCACTGTCACATTCAAAGAAAACGGAATTCAGGTTGTCATAGACGTACCTGGAAAATTTATTATAGTGTTCATGGGAGATCTTGCCAAAGCGGAAATTTATGAATTTCAGCTCCAGTATCTTGTGGATGTCATAGTCCAGATTACGGAAGGGCTCTATCTGATGGATCAGATCCGTATAGTGGGACTTCTGCTCCTTCAGGCTCTTCTTGCGGCTGTTTAAGTCCTCCAGCATAGAGAAGGTGGAGGTTATCACCTCTGAGGCCTTCTCCGGGGTCATATCCGAAGAAGTAAAGTCCTTTTTTTTCTCCAGCTTCTTGACTAATGCCTCTGATTTACCGAGCAGATCCTTATAGGGATTGATTTCCACAAATGGCTTCAGATCATGAACGGAGCTTAATTCGGATAAGGCATTTTCCAGGTGAATATGATACTTACTCAGATACACTCTGACAACACGGTCAAAATCCCTCTTTGGCCCCGTAATACTAAGGAACTTCATTTTTTCTATCAATTGTCACACCTCCGGTATAGAGTTATTGTTAGGTGGCTTCGCAGGAGTATCTTAGCCTTCATTAAATATATACTTCATTTTATCCTTGGGGTCCAGCTTGTAACGGATGCATTCCAGTACCGTGGTCAGCTTGGCAATTTCCGTTTCCTTCTTATGAAGATAATCATTTACCGCGCTCATGGACGCAGGGTATTTCGCTTTGTTCTCCTTATATATCTTATCTATGATCCTTTGATAAGTGAATTCTATCGTACCCTCTGTGAGAGAGGAGACCAGTTCTTTATAATAGGTAGTCCTTAATATGGCAATATACTCTTCCAGTGAGGCAGACTTAATCAGCTTAAGCAAATGCTCCTTAGAAAGCTTATAATTTACCGGAATGATATAGGATAGCAGTTCCGCAGGGCTGATGTCATACATTACCTTTGCCCGGTACATCCACATGATATTCAGAATATCGATTTCGGTACCGAGCCTTCTCGTTACTGCCTTTAAGGTGTTACCGGACACAAGCTTTCCCTTGATCTTCCACATTCTTTTAAAATAGTAGATATCCAGCTGCATTTCATAATCAAAGGGATTTGTCACAGCATCATTCTGAAGTTTGACAAATAAGGGATAGAATTCTGTATCCTTTAGCTGCCGGATATACTCCTCCATGCTTTTGGATGAGACCAGAGCCGAGATACTAATCCCAGAATGCCTCTCGAAGAATTCCTGAAAAAGAGAGAGGTCATAGCTGCTTTCTTCATTGTATATGAGGTGAATACAGTTTTTCAGCAGGGTTACCTCATGACGCAAAAAAAATAGCTCAAGATCCCTCCGACCGTCTTGGTTGGAAAACCGGTATATCTTGGCATAATCGTTATAGAACGCGTATATAAAGATTCGTTCGGCATCAAACCGGTGAAGCTCATGTTCGTCATACTTCTTAAATATATCGCTATATCCCGGATGATGTTTTAAAAATGCGATAAAGTCTGCGGTTGTTTCCAGATTTGCCAGCTGCTGATAATCTTCCTTGGTGATCAGCCTGGAGTGCATGGCTCTTATTTTTGTATTTATTCCGCTGTAGGAGATTAAGGTATCCATAATGCCTCCGCTATAAAATGGGTTTCATCTGCTTCATCTGAACTTACAGATCAGGATCGGAGGATACCATCCACGATCCGGAGGACAATCTCATCGTGGTTCCTGCGATATATCTCCTCCATTTCCTCCAGCTGCTTTTCGCTCTTATGAATCAACTGGGCCTTTTCCTGTTCCAACTCCTGTTCCAGTTCCGCTCTGTATGCATTAATTTTAAGAGTGTTTTCATCACTGATCCCACGCTCAAGCTTGATCAGCTCCTCTTCAAATTCATCATGCATCCGGAGCTTTTCCTGATTGGCACGGTCAATGATCAGTTTTGCTTTTTCCTCGATCTCAAATATTTTGACGATTGTTTTTTCCATCGGATTCCTCCCGCCTGCAAAACGACAAAAATGATATATGTAACTCATCTTATACTTTTTTCTAAAAAATACTATAGACATTATCACTAAAATTTATTATACGAACTAACAAATTTCCGGTATTTTAGACGATGGATAAGGAGATTAGTCCTAAATATGGTCAAAAAACGGATAGATATAGAAAACGATTAAGCTATTTTATGTAGAAAAATAAAATAATGCTTGAAAAAAATTTCGAAAAGGATTAAGATAGGTATAGTAAATACTTAAGATGGGAGTGGAAAAAGGTAGTTCATACAGCTTTTATCCAAGACCCTGACGGAAGCTTTTGGCTATTAATAGTAAGAATAATTGAAAAAATACCAATAGTTTGTTGAAATTGCTAAATTCTATAGTTTAGAAAACGATTAAGCCAAGAACCATCATCATATTTTTAAGGAGTTACCCGTGGTTTCTATTAAAGATATCTCAATCAGATGTGGAGTTTCGGTAGCTACTGTAAGTAAGGCATTGAATGATCATAGTGATATTGCGGAGTCTACCAAAGAGAATATCAGAAAAGCGGCAAGGGAAATGGGTTATTTTCCAAATTCCTCTGCCCGTGCTTTGAAAACAAACAGAACCTATAACCTGGGAGTGTTGTTTGTCGATGAGGCGCAGAGCGGCTTGACCCATGAATACTTTGCCAAGGTGCTGGACAGCTTTAAGGTAGAGGCTGAGAGTAAGGGATATGACATCACTTTTATCAACAAGCATATGGGACAGAAGAGGATGTCCTATTATGAGCACAGTAAATACCGTGGCGTTGACGGAGTCGTTATCGCCTGTATCGATTTTTCGGACCCTGATGTAATTGAGCTGATCAACGGAGAGCTTCCGGTCATTACAATCGATCATGTCTTTGATAACAGAACTGCGATTATCTCGGATAATATCAAAGGTATGAAGGATTTGATTTATTACATATATGATATGGGGCACAGAAAAATCGCCTTTATCCACGGAGCAGATTCCTCGGTTACGAGAAATCGTGTGGGCAGCTTTCATAAATCTCTGGGAGAGCTGGGGATAAGGGTTCCCGATGAATATGTGAAGAGCGGTATTTATCATGATCCCGATACAACAGCGAAGCTGACCAGGGAATTACTGGAGATGAAGGACAGACCTACCTGCATCATCTTTCCTGACGATTTTTCCTGTATCGGAGGCATCAATGCGATCAAGGAGCTGGGCTTAAGGGTCCCTGAAGACATCTCGGTAGCCGGTTATGACGGAATTTTATTGTCACAGGTATTAGATCCCAAGATTACGACACTCCAGCAGAATACGAAGCTGATGGGGAAAAGTGCTGCTGAGAAGCTGATTGCTCTGATAGAGAATCCTAAGGAAACCATCATTGAAAGAGTGGTGGTAGAAGGAGAAGTATTACGGGGGAATTCTGTCAGAAGAATCAAATAAGATTTGATATTATTGCGGAATCATACCGGAAGGATTAATAGGACGGATCCCTGCCGAAGTGCAGAGGGAGGCATTAAGGCCGGATCCGGTTATACTGCTGGGGAGCAGCGCAATCCTTTATGGTATGGAACTGCATTGATAGTTGTTGTTATATCACATCATGAGGGGAGATATAACACATACATTTACCGGGGCGACTGCTCCGGTACAAGAGCCGGGTTTATTCTCCGATAACAGAGAGCTGCTGTTATCGGAGAATAAACCCGGCTCTTGTCTTCGTAATTATTTATACATTAGAGTGAATAAGTATAATAAATTGGGGATTTATGAAACATTGATAAATTTTTAACTTAAAAATGTGCATTTTTCAATAGAAATGTATAAGAATGTAACATTATATGTAAATAGCAGTTATGAATTAGTCAGTTTGAACAAGAGAATATGCATGAAAATAGATAAGTTGTTGAATTATTATATACAATGATATATAATAGTAAAGGCGTGTATTTTTGGAAATAATCATGCACGGGAACAGGAGCATACTTGAAGATATGGAGGTGAGTGAATGGCATTGGAAGCAGTACAAGCTGTTCGCCAGGCTGAATTAAAGGCGGCTCAGATAGAGAAGGAAGCATCCGCTGCAAAAGAAGCGCTTTTATCAGAGGCAAAGCAAAAAGCAAATAAGCTGATCGACACCAGGGTGAAGGAAGCGCAGGCAAAGGCAGAGCAGGAATTGAAAGCTGCCGAACGCCGGAGCATGGAGCTGATGGAAGAAGCGAAAGCAAAAGCTGAGAAAGAAATTGTCTTTATGAAAGAAATCGTAAAGAGTAAGGAGCAGGCAGCAATCAATCTTGTTCTGTCAAGCTTGATTTAAGTACAAAATATTAAGAGCAAAGGAGGTGTTCCTGCTATGGCGATGCTGCAAATGCAGCGTATTAACATCTATGCGTTGAAGAAGGACCGAAAACAGTTGCTGGAAGCCTTACAACGCAAGGGTGTCATAGAAATAGGGGATCTTATTCCCCAGGATAGTGTATTCTATAAAACGGACGTATCAGCAGCAAAATCCGCTTTTGAGAAAAACATTACAGCTGCCAGGGAAGCGGTTGCGATATTAAATCAGTATATTCCCTCATCAAAATCTATGCTGGATGCGTTAAAGGGCAGAAAAGAGGTTCCCTTAGAGATTTATGAGGCTTTCAGGGGAAAGTACGATACTGTGGTAAAGACGGCAAACCGGATTCTGGTACTTACGAAGGAGATTGCGGAGAATAAGGCGGAAATCCTGAAATTAGAGCTGCAGGCTGAGATGCTGATGCCCTGGATGGGTCTGGATATCCCGATGGACTTTCAGGGAACCAGATACACGAAAAGCTTCATCGGAAGCTTACCCAATGTCTGGGGGCTGGATGTAATCTACGAATTACTGGCACAGTATATGCCCCTCAATGTTGATATCATCAGCACTTCGAAGGAGCAGACCTGTATCTTTGTCCTCTGTAGCAAGGAGCATGCGGATCAGGTTTATGAAAGGCTTAGGGAAAAGGAATTTACCCTGCCCAGCATAACCTCCAACCATGCCCCCGCAAAACAGCTGGAGCTGCTGAAGGAGCTGCTTGAGAAAGCAGAAAAGGAAATTATAGAGGCAGAAAAGGAAATCATCTCTCTCGGTTCATACAAGGAGGATTTACTCTTTCTTCAGGATTATGATACGATGAGGGCAGAGAAATACGAGGTAATCGGACAACTGCTGCAGTCTAAGAATACCTTTGTGATTAGCGGCTATATTCCTGCCAAGGATGCAGAGCAGCTGAAAAATGACCTTATGGCCAAGTTTGATGCTGCCGTAGAGCTGGAAGAGCCTTCCGAAGAAGAGGATGTCCCGGTTCTATTGAAGAACAACAAGTTTTCCGGACCCCTGGAGGGAGTACTGTCAGGCTACAGTCTTCCCGGTAAGGGAGAAGTTGACCCGACTATGGTTATGTCTTTGTTCTATTATATGCTCTTCGGGTTAATGCTGTCCGATGCCGGTTATGGCTTTATCATGGTTCTTGGTTGCGCCATCGGCTTATTGAAATTCCGCAAAACCTTAGAGGCATCCATGAGGAATACCCTAAGAATGTATCTCTTCTGCGGTATCTCCACGGTCTTCTGGGGAGTCATGTTCGGAAGCTACTTTGGAGATATCTTTGATGTGGTAGCCAGAACCTTCTTCGGCAGAACAGCAACTACACCGGTAGTTCCGCCCCTTTGGTTCTTCCCGGTAAATGAACCCATGAGGATGCTGGCTTTTGCCATGCTGATCGGTCTGATTCATCTGATGACCGGTTTGATTATGAAGTTTTATCAGCTTTTACGGAATAAGGATTTCAAGGCAATTGTGTACGATGTTTTATCCTGGATGGCACTGGTCCTTAGTCTGACATTACTGCTGCTATCCATGGATATGATTAAGAACATCCTTGGTGTTAGCATTTACCTATCACCGTTAATGTCAAATATATTGACAGGACTCGCAGCGCTCTCGGCACTGACGATTATTGCAACAAACGGAAGAGAATCCAAGAATCCCTTTAAGAGATTTCTTAAGGGTCTGTATGCTTTATATGGTATCACCGGATATCTGAGTGATGTGTTATCCTATTCCAGATTGTTGGCTCTGGGACTCGCAACAGGTGTTATCGGTAATGTAATCAACAGTATGGCTGCAATGACAGCAGGGGGAATTGTAGGACCCATCGTATTTACCCTCGTTGTTATATTCGGACATACGATTAATATTGCAATCAATGCCCTGGGTGCTTATGTGCACACCAACCGTTTGCAGTATGTTGAATTCTTTGGTAAGTTTTATGAGGGTGGCGGACGTATGTTCAATCCCTTTCATATGAAAACAAAATATTACAAGATTAAGGAGAAAGAGTAAGATGGATAAATATGGTATTGTATTCGCTTTATTAGGAGCAGTTTCAGCAGCATTATTCGCAGGTATTGGTTCAGCAAAGGGTGTCGGTATGGGCGGTGAGGCCGCTGCAGGAATAGTAACAGAGGATCCCGGTAAGTTCGGTAAGGTTCTGATTCTTCAGCTTCTGCCCGGTACACAGGGTATTTATGGTCTCTTAATCGCCTTCATCACCTTATCCCAGATTGGTATCATTGGTGGCAATACAATGGATATCTCCGCAGCAAAGGGCTTATTATATCTGGCAGCATGCCTTCCCATGGCTGTTGTAGGTTATTTATCCGCTATCCGTCAGGCTCGTGCTTCTGTAGCAAGTATGGGCATCCTGGCAAAGAGACCCGAGCAGTTCGGTAAGTCTATGATTTTCCCCGCAATGGTTGAGACCTATGCGATTTTGGCTCTTCTTATTTCAATACTCGCAGTGATTGGAGTTACCGGTTTAAATATTTAACAGTTGGGAGAATATGCTATGACTGGATTAGAAAAAATACTGAACGCGATTGAAGCTGATGCAAAGCAAGCAGCGGACATCGTCCTGAAGCAGGCAGAGCAGGAAGCTGAGCAGATCATGGCAGACGCTAAAGCCTTAGCGGATGAAAAATGTGCAGAAATCGCCGGTAAGTCCGATATGGATGTAAAAGCAGCCATAAGCCGCGGTGAATCAGCCGCCTCCCTTCAGGAGAAGAAAGCGCTGCTGGATGCTAAGCAGCTTTTGATCAGCGAGATCATAAGCAAGGCCAGAAAATCTCTGGACAGCTTGCCTGAGCAGGAATATACAGATTTGATTCTTAAGCTGGTGAGCAAATATGCCCATCAAAGACAGGGCAAAATCCTCTTCTCAGCGGCAGATAAGAAGCGTCTTCCCGCTGATATGGAACTGAGGATCAAGGAAGCTCTGGCAGGAAAGAATATGGCAGCTCTTACTGTTTCGGAAGAAGATGCCGGGATTTCGGGCGGCTTTTTGTTAATCTACGGCGACATAGAAGAAAATTGTACCTTTGATGCATTATTTGCGGCAGCCAGAGAGGACCTGCAGGATAAGGTCAATGCTTTTCTGTTTACTGCAGCTGCAGCATCCAGATAGAGCATAAGCTGGCACGAACAAATTCAAAGGAAAGGCACGGTACGTAAATATGGCAGTGAATCAATATACTTATGCGGTCGCACGTATCCGTTCCAAGGAGCTTCAGCTACTTGGCAGATCCGATCTGGAACAGCTGATGAACCTAAGGAATGAAAAGGAATGCTTACGGTATCTTTCCGACAAGGGCTGGGGCAGAGCAGGAGATGAGAATGCGGATCAGATGATAGCGGCAGAAAGGGAAAAGACCTGGGAAATCATGCGGGAGCTGGTAGAGGATATGTCGATCTTCGACACCTTCCTTTATACCAATGACTTTCATAATGTGAAGGCAGCCATCAAGCAGGTTTATACCGACTCTGACCTGGAGGAGCTCTATAGCTCCAATGGTACCTTGAAGCCGGAGATCATCTACCGGGCAGTAAAAACTCATGACTGGTCCCTGCTGCCGGAGCATATGCGAAGCAGTGCGGAAGAGGCCTATCAGGTTCAGCTGCATACCGGAGACAGCCAGCTCTGTGATATCATACTGGATAAGGCGGCTCTGGAAACCCTTTATCAGAAGGGCAGAGAAGCCGGAAATGAGCTGCTGGCTCAATATGCTGAGCTGAAGGTAGCATCCGCTGATATCAATATAGCCATTAGAAGCATCCGGACAGGTAAGGACAAGACCTTCCTGGAAAGAGCCCTGGCAAGATGCGAAAGTCTGGATATCGCGAGGCTGACCGAAGCTGCGCTGGAAGGAGAAGAAGAGGTCTTTAATTACCTTCTGACCACGGTATATGCAGATGCGGTACCGGCATTGAAAAGCTCCTTTTCCGCATTTGAACGCTGGTGTGACAACCTGATCGTCAGACTGATACGTCCGCAGAAATATAATCCCTTTACGGTATCCCCTCTGGCAGCTTATATTCTGGCAAGGGAAAACGAGATTAAGACGGTACGGATCCTCTTATCAGGGAAAAGAAATGAAATATCGGATGAAGCGATCCGGGAAAGATTGAGGGATATGTATGTATAAGATTGCAGTAATGGGTGACCGTGACAGCATCTATGGTTATGCGGCCCTCGGTTTGGATACCTATCCGGTGAAGGAGCCGGAGGAAGCGGTAAAGCAGCTTAAAACGCTGGCTGAAAGCCGCTATGCCGTTATCTATGTGACGGAAGCCTTGCAGGCTCAGATAGAAGCGGAGATTGACCGTTATGTCAGTGATGGACTTCCGGCAATCATACCGATTCCCGGAGTCTCCGGTAATACCGGCTTGGGAATCCGCAATGTTAAAAAATCCGTAGAGCGAGCGGTTGGCTCGGATATTATATTCAATACTTAAAAATGAAAAAAGCAGGTGAAAAAATATGAGCAAAGGCACCATCAAAAAAGTTGCCGGTCCCTTGGTCGTTGCCGAAGGAATGCGGGATGCCAACATGTTCGACGTGGTTCGTGTAAGCGAACAGCGTCTGATCGGTGAGATAATAGAGATCCATGGCGACCAGGCCTCGATCCAGGTATACGAAGAAACCTCGGGTCTCGGCCCCGGTGAACCGGTGGAATCCACCGGAGCTCCCTTGAGCGTGGAATTAGGACCTGGTCTGATCGGAAGCATCTTTGACGGTATTCAGCGTCCTTTGGTGGATATCATGGAAGCCACCGGAACGAACCTGAAGCGCGGTGTTGAGATTCCTTCCTTAAACAGGGAGAAGAAATGGCATTTCGTACCCGTGATGAAGGTGGGAGATGCCGTGGAGACGGGGGATATCATCGGCACTGTGGAAGAAACCGAGATCGTTACCCAGAGAATCATGATTCCGAAGGGAATCAAGGGCACCATCACCTCTATCAAGGAGGGTGACTATACCGTAACAGATACAGTCGCTGTCATAACTCAAGAGGACGGAAGCAGCGAGAACATCACTCTGATGCATAAATGGCCGGTTCGTATCGGCAGACCCTATAAGCAGAAGCTGTCTCCGGATAAGCCCCTGGTAACCGGACAGCGTGTTATCGATACCCTCTTCCCCATCGCCAAGGGCGGTGTGGCTGCGGTTCCCGGTCCCTTCGGAAGCGGTAAGACCGTTGTACAGCATCAGCTGGCTAAGTGGGCGGAGGCTGATATCGTGGTCTATATCGGCTGCGGCGAGCGTGGCAATGAAATGACCGACGTATTAAATGAATTTCCCGAGCTAAAGGATCCCAAGACAGGTAAGTCCCTGATGGAACGGACGGTCCTGATCGCAAATACCTCAGATATGCCCGTGGCAGCCCGTGAGGCTTCCATCTATGTCGGAATCACAATTGCGGAGTATTTCCGTGACATGGGCTATTCCGTAGCTCTGATGGCTGACTCCACCTCCCGTTGGGCAGAGGCTCTCCGTGAGATGTCCGGCCGTCTGGAGGAGATGCCCGGTGAGGAAGGCTATCCGGCATACTTAGCCAGCCGTCTGGCCCAGTTCTATGAGAGAGCGGGAAGAGTCATCTCCTTAGGTAAGGATGGCCGTGAAGGAGCACTGTCTGCCATCGGTGCCGTATCCCCTCCCGGAGGTGATATCTCCGAGCCCGTATCCCAGGCGACTCTCCGTATCGTTAAGGTATTCTGGAGTCTGGATGCGAACCTGGCCTACAGAAGACATTTCCCGGCGATCAACTGGCTGACCAGCTATTCCCTTTATAATATGTCTAAGTGGTTCAACAGCAATGTAAATGAGAAATGGATGGAGGACAGAGACCGTCTGATGCAGCTCTTAAATGACGAGGCAGAGCTGGATGAAATCGTGAAGCTGGTGGGTATGGATGCCTTATCTGCTCCGGACCGGCTGAAGCTGGAAGCGGCCCGTTCCATCCGTGAGGACTTCCTGCATCAGGATGCCTTCCATGAGATCGATACCTATACCGAGCTGAACAAGCAGTTCCTTTTAATGGAGCTGGTACTGCAGTATTATGATCTGTCCCTGCAGTACTTAAGAAACGGTGTGTCCATCGAGGAGCTGGTGAAGCTTCCGGTAAGAGAGAGAATCGGCCGTTTCAAATATACCGGCAAGGATAAGGTTAAGCAGGAATATGAAGATGTTCTGACAGCCTTAAATAATGAATTGAGCAACTTAGTACGGAAGGAGGAAGCCTAATGCCAAAGGAATATAGAACCATACAAGAGGTAGCAGGTCCTCTGATGCTCGTACAGGGCGTTGAAAATGTTGCCTTTGATGAGCTGGCAGAAATCGAGCTGGCCAATGGAGAGAAGCGTCGCTGCCGTGTATTGGAAATCGATGGCGGCAATGCCCTGGTACAGCTCTTCGAAAGCTCTGCAGGTATCAATCTGTCCAACAGTAAGGTACGTTTCCTGGGAAGAAGCATGGAGCTGGGTGTATCCGAGGATATGCTAAGCCGTGTATTCGATGGTCTGGGCCGTCCGATCGACAACGGTCCCGAAATTTTACCTGAGAAGCGTCTGGATATCAACGGACTTCCCATGAATCCGGCCGCCAGAAATTATCCTCAGGAGTTCATCCAGACCGGTGTATCTGCAATTGACGGTCTGAATACCCTGGTTCGCGGTCAGAAGCTTCCCATCTTCTCAGCCTCCGGTCTGCCTCATGCAGAGCTGGCTGCACAGATTGCCCGTCAGGCTAAGGTACGTGGAACCACGGAGTCCTTCGCCGTAGTATTTGCTGCGATGGGTATCACCTTCGAGGAAGCGAATTTCTTCACCGAATCCTTCCGGGAGACCGGTGCGATCGATCGTACGGTTATGTTCGTCAACCTGGCCAATGACCCGGCGGTAGAGCGTATCTCCACTCCGAGAATGGCCTTGACTGCAGCCGAGTATTTGGCCTTTGAGAAGGATATGCATGTACTTGTTATCCTTACCGATATTACCAACTATGCCGATTCCCTCCGTGAGGTGTCCGCAGCCCGTAAGGAAGTTCCCGGACGCCGCGGTTACCCCGGTTACATGTATACCGACCTTGCTTCCCTTTATGAGAGAGCAGGACGGAAGAAGGGCAAGAACGGAAGTATTACCATGATACCGATTCTGTCCATGCCGGAGGATGATAAGACCCATCCGATTCCCGACCTGACAGGTTATATTACGGAAGGTCAGATTATCTTAAGCCGTGATCTTTATCGTCAGGGCATCAAGCCTCCGGTCGACGTTCTTCCCTCCCTGTCCCGTCTGAAGGATAAGGGTATCGGTGAGGGCAAGACCCGTAAGGATCATGCCAATACCATGAATCAGATCTTTGCTGCCTATGCAAGAGGTAAGGAAGCGAAGGAACTGATGGTCGTACTGGGTGAGGCAGCACTGACGGATATCGATAAGCTTTATGCGAAATTCGCTGATGCCTTCGAAAGGGAGTATGTATCCCAGGGCTATACTGCCAACCGTGATATTGAAGAGACCTTGAACCTTGGCTGGAAGCTGTTATCCATCCTGCCGAGAACTGAGCTGAAGAGAATTAAGGATGAGCTGCTGGATCAGTATTATGGCAAGCAATAAGGGGGGATGATGGTTGGCTAGTAAACAGGTAAATCCTACCAGAATGGAATTGACCAAGCTGAAAAAGAAGCTGGCTACGGCTACCCGCGGACATAAGCTTCTGAAGGACAAGCGGGATGAGCTGATGAGGCAGTTCTTAGATCTGGTGAGAGAGAATAAGGTCCTCCGGGAGAAGGTAGAAGCGGGAATTAAGGCTGCAAATAAGAATTTTCTTTTGGCCAGATCCGCCATGCCGGATGAGGTGATCAATGTATCCTTACTGGCACCCAGACAGGAGGTCTATCTGGAGGCTTCCACAAGGAATGTCATGAGTGTGGAGATTCCGGAATTCGAATATAAGACCAAGACCCCGAATGAGCATGATATTTATCCTTATGGCTTTGCCTTTACCTCCAGTGATCTGGACGATGCGGTAAAATCCCTGCAGGATTTGCTGCCCGATATGCTGCGTCTGGCTGAGGTGGAGAAGTCCTGTCAGCTGATGGCTGCGGAGATCGAGAAGACCAGACGGCGTGTAAATGCTTTGGAGCATGTCATGATACCCGAGATGAAGGCTAAGATCAAGTTCATCGTCATGAAGCTGGATGAGAATGAGCGCAGTACTCAGATCCGTCTGATGAAGGTGAAGGATATGATGCTGGAGCAGGCTCACCACTATAAAGAGAAGTACCAGAGCTGATGAAATGAAATAAGAAGTGATATAAAGCATGCAGCGGTTTCAGTCCCGGTATACTGGGACCTGACCTTATGGCAAGCGAATATAGTACAACAAGGTGGGAGCCGTTTGGTTCCCACCTTGCTGTATTATGGACTAGCTAAGACTGTCAGCATCCTCTGCCCAGTCGGTTATCAGAACACCGGTGGCCTCAAAGCAATACTTCACACCATCAATCGTCTGAGTGCCGGTAAGGGCTTTGCCATTCTGATAGTAGAGCCATTGACCGGCATCATTCAATGCCCAGCCCTGTGCTGTGCTTGGATCGATGGTCAGCTTGACAAGCCTGTGGAGCATGGAGGAGAACTCCGCTCGGGTGACGGAAGCAGTCGGATGGAAGGTATTGTCCGCTCTGCTCATCATGATACCGGCCTCTTGCAGGGCTGTGACTGCTGTTTTATACAGGCGATTGATGTCAGAGGCATCCGCATAAGCGGTGGCTTCACGGGACACAGGCAGCCTGTAACCGGTCAGCTCAAAGTAATTCATTAGGATAACTGCCAGCTTTTCACGGCTGATCGTCAGGTATGGGGCAAAGTGCTCCTTGTCGATCCCTTTCATAATACCGTTATGAAATGCCCATTCGATGTAGGGACGGTAGGGGCTGTCAGCATCTACGTCGGTAAAGCTGTTCATGCTGTAATCCTTCACATCAACACCCGCCAGCTTGCCGAGCGCTGTCACCAGCATCTCCCTCGTTATGGCAGAGTCAGGTGCAAAGGTGGTTTTTGAGATGCCGGGGAGTAACCCCCTGCCGACAGCATATGCAATGGCTTCCTTGGCCCAATGATTGCCGATATCGGCAAGCTTGGTGCCCGGAGCCTTATAACCCACGCCATACACCGAGAAGTGGTCGGTAGGAATCAGCAGGCGATTACGGTTGGAGTCATAGACCGAGTCAGAGATCGTATGCACCTTACCGGCAGCATCCACATATACCCCGATCAGATAGCCGACCGTCTCTTGATTGCCCGGTAAGTAGGGGATAGAGAGGGTAGCAGTTCCGTTGCCGAGGCTGCTTACATTGACAGCTTTGCCATCCTTAACATAACTGATGGTGATACTATAAACCGGTCTGTCTCCAAGAAGTGCGCTTGCCTCATCAGAGAGCTCTGTTGCCGGTGTGATGGAGATGCTGATCTCCCCATCAGTCTGTGCTTCAATTTCCTCCAGAGCATTAAGGTCAAGACCGAGAGAGACAGGAGCTCCCTTTAACTGTAGCGAGTGTACACCTGCATTCACCAGACTGTTCAGCGCATTGTGAGAGAGTGTTGTTGTCAGAGCTGTGGAGTCCTCCGGCATGGCAAACTTCAGTGTAACCGAAATATCGCCGGCTGTTATGCCTTGTGCCTTTGCATCCTCCTGTGCTTTGGCTATGGCATCAGTGATGACCTGATCCGGGATAACTGCGCCGGCAGAACCATCTTCGGTTGTCGTTGCCATAATTGGTGTCTCAGGCATTACCGTTTGCACAGGTTCGTTATCCGATGTATCGGCTGCAGGGATGCCGGAGGTATTGGAATCAATATCGTCGGTATTGGCCGGTCTACCTGAACCAAGCCCGGAATCCTCGTTGCCGTCAGTGGTCCATTCACCCTGGACCGTAACAGGATTCGTTCCATGATAGTTGCCGATACCGGTTAGGGTCAGGGTCACAGTTAAGGTATTTGCATCCGAGCTGCCTCCGGTGACTGATGTTCTCGTGATAGAGTAGGTATAATCGATATCCTCCGTCAGTAATTCACCGTCAAAGGTAACGGTCAGGGTCGGAAGCTTCAGACTTCCAATATAGATATAGCTGCTTGTACTCGGTATGGCTCTCGCATACCGGATATCCCGCGTCGCCAGATATAATCCGACCCGGCCATTTTGCCCTTCCATTCCCTTCAGTAAGGGCAGTTTGTTGTCAGCAAAGTTCCAAACACTGCTATCCCATGGTTCCTCCTCCCAGTTAGACGCCGTCCTCCAGAAGCTGTCGTCGAACAGTACCGATGAGGCTAGATCCGCACCATCCTTTACGTCGGAGCCTTTATTCTCCCACCTGCCGGGAATACGGCTGAATGCATAGTTATTCCGGAGGGCAGAGGCAGTAAACCCGGCCACACGGCCGACATTGCCAGCTCCTCTGATTTGGGGTGAAATGGACACACTATTCTTCAAGGAGCCCAAGGTCATAGATCCCACCAAACCGCCGGTATAATCGCCTGTACCGGTCACACTTGCGGTGGTGTAACAGTATTGCACAGTACTACTGTCAGAGAAGCCCACCAGACCACCTGCACAATCACCGGTGACAGTTAGATTTATGTCGGTGTATGAATTTTGCACGATGCTTGCCTTAAGCTCTCCCACAAGGCCGCCAACCTTCTCCGTACCGGATATGCTGCCGGAGATAAAACAGCTTTGTATCGTACCGGGCTGTAGCTCGGATTGCATGGAGCCTGCGATAGCTCCGACCCGATCCTTGCCTATGATTTCTACATCCTTCAGGGCCAGATTCATCACCGAGCCATTTGAGATTCTTCCGAAAAGTCCAATATCACTTTGCTCGCTCCGGTTGATGTACAAGCCCTCAATGGTTTTTTTGCTGCCATCAAGGATTCCCTGAAAAGGATGCGAAGCGGTTCCGATGGGAATCCAACCCTTTCCGTCATTATACTCTTTTCCATAAGCTGAAAGGTCCAGATCATTTACCAGTTTGTAATATACACCGACTTCTGCAAAGGGTGAGGATCCTTCATTTACCAGCATTGCCAGATGGGATAAATCCACATAGGTATATATGCGATAGGGATCATCGCTGGTACCTGCACCCTGGAAATAGCCACTATTGCTACTACCACTGAGATGAGAAGGAAGCGAGTCACTTTGCCCTACAAGCCCTCGCAGTATCGGTAACTTCCCCTTAGTATATAACCATGCCTGACTATGCTCAAACAGGGTTTCAAAGAAGCCTGCCGAAGTGATGCGGGCAAGGGATTCGGATCTACCGTCTATTTTATTGGCACCTATATCAAAGACTTTTCCGGTGTAAAAATCTCGAACCTCCATCCTTTCAAAGGCAATATTACCGGATAAAGTACCTGTGCTGGTGCCCACTACACGACCTAATACAGAATAGCCTTCAATGTTTGGATTCAGAGCTGCGCAGTTTACGATAGAAGATGTGTTACAAGACCCCACCACGCCACCGAGTATTACAGAACGTGAAGTAAAAGTAACAGAGCCGGTGCTATAGCAATATTGAGCTATACTGTTAAATAGTGAGCCCACTACACCACCTACAATGCTTTGATCGTAACCGGAGAAAGAAGCAGTACTATAGCAGTTTTGTATCGTGCCGTTACGCATTTGACCTACCACACCGCCGATAAAATCTCCTATGGCAGAGACAGTGCCGGTGCTGTAACAGTTATGTATTGTACCGTCAGTTATTAAGCCCACCACACCACCGACTATTCTATAAGCGATAATATCGACACTCGTTACCCCTAAATTCTGTATCATTCCACCCACGCCGACATGGCCAAACAACCCTACACCAAAATCATCCACATGAGTACGTCTTATGTAAAGACCTTCGATTTGATAGCCATTGCCATCGAAGATCCCCTCGAAATTATACCTAAAGTTTCCGATGGGTATCCAGCCCTTACCATCATCATAATTACTTCCGTAAGAAGACAAATCAAGATTGTTTTGTAGCTTGTAGTATATACCTGGATTTGCATAAGGTGCGGAATGCTTATTCACCAGCTCTGCAAGCTTGGCAAGCTGGGCCGGAGTTTCTATTAAATACGGATTATCGCTTGTACCCCCTCCGCGGAAGAAGGGATCTATACTGTCCGCGATATACACGGGTAGATCAAGAGCTGCACCGAAGCCCGGCATTTTTCCGCTTTCGTATGTCAAGGCTGAGTCTCCGAACAGCGCTTCAAAGAAGCCGGTAGCTTTGATGTCAGCAGCAGTCGCTGATAAACCGTCTGCCCGGTCCGTACCTTCTGCCAGTGTTTTGCTCCTTCCTTCTTCTCTTACTGTCATACCGGCATAGGCGATGTTGTCTGAAAGCATACTGTTGCCCACAGGGAATTCTGTAGACCAGCTTCCAATGATACGTCCGACAGAGTATAAGCCGCTGACAGTACGGTTCAATGCCACACAGTTTTGTATGGTCCCATTACCATATAAGCATCCAACCATACCTCCTGTATATATGGAGCCTTCTGCGCCCTCATGTCCGACAACACTACCGGTGACATAGCAGTTTTGAACAGTGGAGCTATAGATGGAACCTGCCAGACCGCCAATCATCATGGAGCCGACCTGACCTTGGGGAAGGCCGGTGATACTAACAGAGGTATAACAGTTATAGATACTTCCGTTGCTATGAACCCCGCCCGCCAGACCTCCGACATCCGTATGTCCGGTGATACCGCCTGTGGCATAGCAGTTTTGTACAGTTCCTCCGACAACCTTCCCCGCCAGACTGCCAACAAAGCTTCTTCCTTCTATTGCTGCGTTTTCCATGCCCAGGTTTTCTATCAAAGAGCCGGTACCCATATATCCGAACAAGCCCTGATCATCCATGTCGCTACGGTCAATGGTCAGGTTCAGTATCCTGTGGCCATCGCCGTTAAAGCTGCCTGTAAATGGAGCCTCCGAGGTACCTATGGGTACCCAACCCTCTCCCTTGGAGTAGATGGAGAGGTCGATGTCGTTCGCCAGCTTCAGACTGACTCTTGCTTCTGTGTTGTTAAGCAGGAATAGCTCCAGCCCATTTCTACGGGCGTTTACCAGGGTAGCAATTTCGGCAAGCTGTGCTGCCGTAGTAATCTCAAGGGGTTGCTCTGTTGCTCCGCTAACTGCCATCCGAGACATTTTTAGACCGGCAGTACGGGGAATATAGACCGTTATACGAGGAAGCTCTGCATCATCTGCAAGACTGTAGCCTTCGCTCAAAAAAGCAGTGAATACATACAGTCCGCCTTGAGGCTGTGTGATATCGTAAGCGTGATCCGCCTCCCATGTCACCGGGATAAGGGTCCATTCGCCCTCCAGGCAGCCGCTTACTGTCTCCGGGAATTCCGGAACAGGGGTATTCTGCCAGCGAAGCTCCTCGGGCAGTTCCTCAAAGGCAGTAACCCTTCCGGTTCTGATGGGTGCCTTACCAATTGCCGGTCCGCTGACCGCATCGACACTGTCCGGCTTGGGACTCTCTTCATCAAATACCGAAAGTGGTTCTTCAGCATCAGGCGATAACTGATCGGTTCCCGTCAGGCGATCCGTCTGCTCCTGATCCTCATCGGATGATGATCCAAGCTGTACATTCCCATATGCATGATCTAACCCAAGAGCCGAGACAGACATCATATTTACAAGCATGAGGACGGACAGCAGGATGGCAAGGGTACGATGCTTTCTTCTGTGTCTACGCATATTTTTTCCTCCTCTTCCTATGTTAATAGCATAAGATTCAATCCAAAGCATATATGGTCAGGCAGTAGGAGAAGTACTGGAGATTTATTGCCTGATTGCTTGAATTATTGGCTTATAGATGTTATACTAAAACGAATGACCCATTTCAGTGAACGAGGTTACCTAACTTAACCATTATATTTCATTTTTCTACAAAATTCAATATAGGAGTGGATATATGAGAGAGAAAAAAACCGATAAGAGAAAGCTGCAGGGAGCAGAAACAAAAAAGAGACTGTATGAGATTGCGGAAAAAATGATTTTAGAGGACAAATACACTGATATTAACGTTGAAGAAATCACAGATGAAGCGGGTGTCACCAAGGGCGCCTTCTATGTACATTATGAATCGAAGGATGCACTGATTGCCATGATCATTTCAGATTATGTAGCCCGCACCGATGCGGATTACAAAACCTATTTGGACACACTGCCGGAGGGCCTGCCGGCCAAAGAGGTTCTTCTTGCGTTAACAAGTAAAATAACAGATACTATATTGAATAACATAGGCTATGACAACATGAAAAAGGTTTATCAGGTGCTGCTGGCCGGCAACGTGGATACCGAAGGCTTGAAGGGCTACGGAAGAGAGCTTTATAGCCTGTTTTGTGGAGTGTTGGATAAGGGCATCCGAAGCGGAGAGTTCCAATCAGAATTGTCGGTGGAGACGCTATCCCGTCATTTTGTTACAGCGATCAGGGGGATCTGCTTTGAATGGTGTGTCCGTTACCCTAATTTTGATTTAAGAGAGCAGACAGTGGAGCATATCAAGCTTTTAACAGAGGGAATCAAAGCACATAGGTCCTAACCGATTGTGTCTGTAATACTTGACGAAGGCTGCTTTGACATGTAAACTTATGATATCATAGGAAGGATTCATAATTACTTTTTAAGAGGATCAGCAGCTTGTTTATGAGAAGAAAACTTATGTGTAGTAGATGTTTATATTGATATAGAGACTGACTTATTTTCGTGGAGGTGGAGGTATGTTGACAGGATGTCATTGCAACAGATGTCATGATAAGCTGTGCATGCATAAGGTACCGATTCTGGCATCGCTGGATAAGGAGGATCTGGAGAAGATAGCAGATCTGATTACCCATCACATCTTTAAGAAGGGGGAGACCCTGCTTCGTGAGGGGGATAGAACGGATTCCATCGTGATCATCCATGAGGGCAGTGCAAAGGCCTATAAGACTACTGCTGATGGAAGGGAACAGATACTTTATGTATTTTCAGAGGGGGATTTCTTTGGGGAGCAGAACCTACTCCGCAATTATTATGCAACCTTCTCTGTGGAGGCCTTACAGACCCTGAAAACCTGTCATCTGTCAAAAACCCAGTTCCAACAGCTGTTGTACAGCTTTCCGGATATTGCGATTAAAATCATCGATGAGCTTGGAAACCGTATGACCAGACTGGAAACAGCTCTGCAGAGTATGGGTGTCAGAAATGTGGACAACCGGATCGGAGGCATCCTTCTGGAGTTTGCAGCCAAGTATGGAAGTGAGGAACCATCCGGTACAGTGATCCATCTGCCTCTGTCCAGAGAAGGAATTGCCAATTACCTCGGTGTGGCGAGGGAGACAGTCAGCCGCAAATTCAGCCAGCTGGAAAGTGAGGGTGTAATCAGTTCCAGAAATAATAAGGAGATCCTTATTCTTGACCCGGAAGCACTTCAGAACCTGGCAGGAGCATATGAATAAAAGCAATGGAGCTGTTTCACAAGGTCTATAACAGATACATGAGGCATCATATACGCCCCATAATACACTATTTGCTGAACAGATTTGATGATTATGTGATGACAGATGCGGACGCTTGTGTCCGAAGCTGGCGCATATAATCAAAATCTGTCCGGCAACTAGTGTGTGAGGGGCATATATGATGCCTCGTGTATCTTATAGGGGACAGTGAAACAGCCCCATTTTTTTGATGATATTTGATTCAAATCACAGCAACTAATCGGCGCATCCTTTATACTTCATAACATCAACAGCTTTAGTGGCAATAAGAACAAGGAAGCAAGGGGCGGTCAGAATGAGTCTTAAGATCAGGAGCTTTTTTATCTGAGGCTGATACAGGAAGCCTAAATTACGAGAAAGGAACTGTGATAATATGATGAATTTCAGAGAAGAGAATGTAACCATCGGAGCAATCGTAGCCGGACTGCCGGAGGCTGCGGCGATTTTTAAGGAAGCAGGAATTGACTACTGCTGCGGAGGTAACAGAAAACTGGCAGAGGTCATGCAGGAGCAAGGACTGGATGGGAACGGTATCTATGCGAAGCTGGAGCAGGCCTTAGAGGAAAGGAAGGCAGGCTACCAGAACAATGATTTTACCTCCATGGAGCCGAAGGCTCTATCCACCTATATTGAGGATACGCATCACGCCTATATGTGGCGGGCCTTACCGGACATTGCGGAGATTCTGGAGGTGGTGTTGCGGGCTCATGGCAGAAATCATCAGGAATTATTCCAGGTATACCGTCTGTTCGGTTCCTTGAAGACTGAGCTGGAACAGCATCTGATGAAGGAAGAGACCATGCTTTTCCCTGTGTTCTCAGATGAATTTTCTCAGAAGGAGGAGAGATTAAGTCTTGCCAAGGAGATTATCAGTGAGCATGTGGCTGCAGGTGAGATCTTAGGTGAGCTTCGCAAGGTGACCAAGGATTATACCCTTCCGGCGGATGCCTGTGGAACCTTTCAGAGAGCATATGAAATGCTGGAGGAAATGGAACAGGATCTGCACCAGCATATCCATCTGGAGAATAACATTCTGCTGAAGGAATATGATGATAGATAAGTAAGCCTTCCTAAGCCTAGAAACTTTAGCCTGCCTTCATATACTTCCTGTAAAATGGGAATACTGTAAAAAAACATATGGAGGTTATATTATGGCAGTCGATTTCAAGAGCAGTCAGACGAAGGATAATCTGATGAGGGCCTTTGCCGGTGAGAGTCAAGCCAGGAATCGCTATACCTTTGGAGCATCCCAGGCCAGAAAGCAGCATCATCATGTGATAGCAGAAATCTTTAAGCTTACGGCAGATCAGGAGAAGGAGCATGCAGAGATTTTCTATGGTCATCTGAAGGAGCTGGCAGGAGAGAATATCCTTGTGGATGGCGCCTATCCGGTTGATATAACGGACAATCTGGCAAAATTGCTAAGAACGGCTCAGCACAATGAATATGAGGAATACGACCCGATTTACAAGACCTTTGGCGATATCGCCGAGAAAGAGGGCTTTTCCAAGGTTGCCGCTTCCTTTCACATGATAGCGGCGATTGAAAAAACCCATGGAGATCGCTTTGCCCGTTTTGCTCAGATGCTGGAGGAGAATAAGCTTTATGAAGCTGATGAGGAGATCGGATGGTTCTGCATGAATTGCGGACATGTCCACTGGGGAAGCTCTGCACCGAAGGAATGCCCGGTCTGCCATCATGACCAGGGATACTTTATCCGAGCCGAGCTTGCACCCTTCCAGAAGGGCTGATGAGTGTTTAAATTAAGATAGTGGAGATTTAGCTCCGGGATACAGGGAACAGCCTATGTAAAAAGGTGGCTCTGTAGTCCCGGATTTTTCTTATGAGGCTGGTTTCATCATAGACCTGCATGGGAAACAGGAATAGCATTGACAGCAATCGGATAAGCTCTTTGAGTAGTTGCTTTGACCAGTCCGGTGATAGAATCGCTCCATTGCCTAAAACAACGAAAAATGTGACACAAATCACAGAAGAATTTCCCAAATCATGCAAAAATGAGGTACAATATAACTAGTATAGGCTTGCGGTGTTATAAGAAAGGCCAGATGCCTGATTACCATCTCATACCGGGGACCTGATATAGTTATAGGAATGTATAAAGGCAGGAGGAAGATGATATGGAGATGAAGAAGCTCAATCTGAACAAAAGTGTATATGAGCTATGCAAGGAGCATGTGGAATTACCGGAGATCCTAGCCCAGCTGGGCTTTACTGACATTACGAAGCCCGGTATGCTGCAGACGGCGGGAAGATTTATGACGATACCGAAGGGGGCCATCCTTAAGAAGCTGAACCTGGAGCAGGTCAAGGAAACGCTGACAGCAAAGGGCTATGAAATCATAGGATAACAAATCGGATACAGTAGACGGATGAAGCCGACGAATTCAGAAGAAGATAATAGAAGTATGCGATAAACGAATATAATAGAAGAATACAATAGAAGGATACGGTAGAAGTTTACAAGAGAAGAATAGAGTTGAAGTTTGCAGTAGAAGGATAGAGTTGAAGATTACAATAGAAGGATGCAGTGGAATGGAGGAGATACTATGGCAAAGCAAAAGGTTGGCGTCATCGGGCTCGCTGTTATGGGAAGAAATCTGGCTTTGAATATTGCCGATCATGGATATTCCGTAGCAGTATATAACCGTTCACCGGAGAAGACCCGGGATTTACTGAAGGAAGCCGAGGATAAGGATATCCTGGGCACATATTCTCCGGAGGAGTTTGTGGATGCTTTGGAGCGGCCCAGAAAAATTATCTTAATGGTACAGGCCGGAGCAGCGGTGGACCAAACCATCAATCAGCTTCTGCCCCTGCTGGAGCAGGGAGATCTGATCATGGATGGAGGCAATTCCAATTATCAGGATACCATCAGGAGAAGTAAGGAGCTGGAGGCTGGCGGTTATCATTACCTGGGAACGGGAATCTCCGGTGGCGAGGAAGGAGCCAGGAAGGGACCTGCCATTATGCCCGGCGGCCAGGAAGAAGCATATCGGATGCTGGAGCCGGTTCTCACTGCCATATCAGCCAAGGTAGAAGCTGAGCCCTGCTGTACCTACATCGGTAAGGACGGAGCGGGGCATTTCGTGAAGATGGTCCATAACGGAATTGAATATGCTGATATGCAGCTGATCTGTGAGGCTTATGATATATTAAAGCGAGGGCTGGGTCTTACTCCGCCCGAATTCCATGAGATCTTTACCGAATGGAACCGGGGAGAGCTGAACAGCTATCTGATTGATATCACTGCTGATATCTTTACCAAGAGGGACCCGGAGACCGGAGATTATCTGGTAGATTTGATTTTAGATAGGGCAGGACAGAAGGGGACCGGTAAATGGACCGGACAGATTTCCTTGGATCTGGGAGTTCCTACTCCTACCATCACAGCCGCAGTCTATGAGAGGTATCTGTCCTCCATGAAGGAGGAAAGGGTGCAGGCAGCGAAGGTTCTTAAGGGACCTGTAATTCCGGACCAAAAGTCTAGGGATATGGTGGAAGCGGTACGGCGGGCCCTCTATGCCAGTAAGATCTGCTCCTATGCTCAGGGCTTCGGACTGATGAGAACTGCCTCCCTTACCTATGGCTGGGACCTTAGGCTGGGAGAGATTGCGAAGATATTCCGTGGCGGCTGCATCATCAGAGCCCAGTTCTTAAACCATATTATGAGAGCCTATGAGAAGAATCCTAAGCTTCAGAATCTGTTATTGGAGGATTATTTCCGGGATATTGTTGGTCAGTACCAGGAGGAATGGAGAGAGGTAGTGAAGCTGGCAATCACAGCAGGGATATCGGTTCCGGGCTTTTCCAGTGCCCTAAGCTTTTATGACAGCTATAGGTCGGAGGAGCTTCCTATGAATCTGCTGCAGGCCCAGAGGGATTACTTCGGTGCCCATACCTATCAGAGAAAGGATAAGGACGGAATCTTCCACACCCAGTGGTAGCTGCTTCGGGCAGATAGAAGGATGGAAAAGGATTTTACGCTGAGCGCCATGAGATATCAGCTTAGATGGATTGTCTGAAGAAGACATAATAATATTATGGTAAAATAAACCATATTGTATTATAAAAGTTAACATACCGGCTGCAGATAAAAGATCAGGCAAGCTACAGAAAGGAGGAATTCGTATGTTTGGTGATAAGGGAAACCATCAGGGGGATGATAATTTGGCAGCTATATTGGTGATCTTTGGCGGAACCGGCGATCTTACCCATAGAAAGCTGATGCCCGCATTATATAATATGCTTTTGGACGGATTGCTCCCGGAGCACTTCAAGGTAGTAGCCGTCGGACGGAGGGATAAAACGGAGGAGGAGTATCGGAGGGATATCAAGCTTTCCGTGGAAAAGCACTCCAGAAATAAAATCAATGAGGATAAATGGGACCTGTTAAGGTCTATGATCCATTATTATCAGTTTGATTTTACCGATCAAGGCGGATATCAAGGACTGAAAAGTTACCTGGGAGAATTAGACGAAGTCGCCGGAACCGGTGGAAACAGGGTGTTCTATCTGGCGGTTGCTCCGGAGTATTTTGAAACCATCGTGCAGGGTCTTCATGCCAGTGATATGGCATACACACCGGGCAGCTATGGCAGGCTGGTTATCGAAAAGCCCTTCGGTAAGGACTTACTGACTGCCAATAAACTGAACAATAAGCTGTTGGAGGTATTTGACGAGAACAGCATCTACCGGATCGACCACTATCTTGGTAAGGAAATGATTCAGAACATTATGGTTCTGCGATTCTGCAATTCCATCTTTGAGTCGATCTGGAACAATAAATTCATCGATAACATTCAGATTTCTCTGACAGAGAGGCTGGGGGTCGGGACCAGGGGAGGCTATTATGAGCATTCCGGTGCCATGAGAGATATGCTGCAGAACCATATCCTGCAGATTCTGTCTCTGGTTGCCATGGAGCCTCCGGTGAACCTGAAGACAAACTCCATTCGTACCGAGAAGCTGAAGGTGATTCAGGCGATTGAGGATATCACACCGGAATTCTTGAGAGATAATGTGGTCTTCGGTCAGTATGGCAAGGGCGTAATTGACGGTGTACCGGTTCCTGCTTATCGGGAGGAGCTCAATGTTCCTGCCGATTCGAATACGGAAACCTTTGTAGCTCTAAAGCTTCACATCAACAATTTCCGTTGGGCCGGAACTCCCTTCTATATCAGGACCGGCAAAAGGCTGGGAGCCGGGTCGGCAGAGATTGTCATACAGTTTAAGGACCTGCCCAATATCCTCTATTTTAAGGAGAAGAACATTCAGGAGCCAAATCTGCTGGTCATTCGGATACAACCCAGCGTCGGTGTGTTCTTCCAGTTCAATACCAAGGATTTCAGTACCCATAATGATATCATTCCGACTAAGATGGATACCTCCTATGTCAGTCCGACCCAGGGAAATTCGCCGGAAGCCTATGAAAGACTGATTTACGATATCCTCCGAGGTGATGCCACCCTCTTTTCCCGTTGGGATGAGGTGGAGGCGGCCTGGACCGTGGCGGATCAGATCATTCGCTACAGAGAGCAGCGAAAGGCCAAGTTCCCGAATTATGATGCAGGTACCATGGGTCCCGTCAGAGCCTTTGAGCTCTTAGCCAGAGACGGAAGAAAGTGGTGGAACATATAGCTATAGTTTATGTTTGCTTCGGTAAAACACAAATATTTGAACATCAGGGGCACAGCAGCCTGAAGAAGCCTGTGGTGTTTCGTCCCTGGGAGAGCGAAAGGAGAACTGCGGATGAATATAGCAACGGATAAGATGAAGATCTATGATATCTCCATGCCCATTCTTCCCTCCATGCCTGTATATAAGGGAAAGGCGGAGAAGAGGCCGGAGCTTACCATTGACGGTGATTTTCATACAGGAAGCAGCTATGAAAGCAAGCTTCATATGAATCTGCACAGCGGAACCCATATTGATCGCCCCCTCCATATGATTCCCGGAGGAGCCACGGTGGAATCTCTGGATCTGTCACAGGTGGTGACACCCTGTCTTCTTCTGGATCTGACTAAGGTGAAGGAGACGATCACGAAGGAGGATCTCATGCAGAAGGAGATACCGGTCGGTAGCTTCCTCCTGCTTAAGACCAGGAATTCCCTGGAGGATATCCTGGAGAAGGATTTCATCTATGTAGACAGAAGCGGAGCAGAGTACTTAACTGAGCGCAGGGTGATCGGTGTCGGAATCGATTCCCTTGGAATAGAGAGGAATCAGCCTGACCATGAGACCCATATACTGCTGCTTGGATCCGGTGCTGTGATATTGGAGGGCTTACGACTGAAGAATATAGAAGAAGGGGAATATCTGCTGTCTGCAGCCCCACTTCTGATTGATCGGGCTGAGGCAGCCCCGGTAAGGGCTTACCTGATAAAAGCCTGATAATATTTCTTCTGTTGACAGATACTATTCTATAGCATAAGCTGGAATAGTCATAATTATCACTAGATTATCTACGAGAGGAAATTTCAACAGAATGAACAAAAGAATCTACGGACTTTTTACCGCAATTACCATGATTACCGGAATCGTAATTGGCTCAGGTATCTTCTTCAAATCGGATGATATTCTGAATTATACCCAAGGCAGTGTTCTGCTGGGCATTGTTGTATTCGTTATCGCAGCCTTTGCAATTATCTTCGGGTGTCTGGCCATCTCACAGCTGGCCTCCAGAACCGACAAGCCGGGAGGATTGATCTCCTACGCTGAGCATTTTGTAGGCTTGGGAGCCTCTTGTGCCTTTGGATGGTTCCATACCTTTCTGTATCTTCCGACTCTGGCAGCCGTTGTATCCTGGGTCAGCGGTATCTACATCAGTCAGCTTTTCGGGATCAGGGTTACTCTGGAGGGCTGTGTCATCATCGGTGTAATCTGCCTGACGGCCCTATTTATCATGAATATCCTATCTGCCAAGCTGGGAGGCTATGCACAAAATGCCTCCATGGTGATAAAATTAATCCCCCTGCTGCTGATCGCTTTTGCCGGCTTATTCTTTGGCAAGCCGGGCCAGGTTTTGGTGGATGATATGCAAAGCTTTCGGTCAGCGACCGGTAATCTTACCTGGCTGGCGGCCTTTGCACCGATTGCCTTCTCCTTTGACGGCTGGATCGTATCCACTGCCATCTGCAGTGAGATCAAGAACAGCAAAAGGAATCTTCCCCTGGCCCTGACCATATCCCCTCTTGTGATATTATTGGTCTATATCGCATATTTTGTGGGAATGTCATCCTTGATCGGTCCCGGGGAAATCCAAAGTCAGGGTGACGCATCCGTATATATAGCCTCAGGCAAGCTCTTTGGTGAGCTGGGTGCCCGGGCTGTCTTGGTTTTTGTTGTGATATCGGTACTGGGGACTGTGAATGGCCTTGTCCTTGCCTTTATCCGTATGCCTTATTCTCTGGCGCTTCGTAAAATGCTGCCGGGCAGTGCATATCTGTCCAAGGAGAATACCAAGCTGGCGGGTATGCCACTGAATTCAGCCTTGGTTGCATACGCTCTGTCTCTGCTCTGGATGCTGCTCCATTATGTTACACAAAAAAATGGCATGCGCGGAGACGTATCCGAGATTGCCATCGGTATCAGCTATCTGAACTATATGGTACTCTATTATGCTGTGATCCGTCTGACAAGAAGAGGAGAGATAAAGGGAGCAGGTAAGGGGTATGTCATACCGGTTCTGGCGGGAGCAGGATCCCTGCTTATTCTGTCGGGAAGCGTTGCTCATCCGCTCTTTCCCTACTATGCTGCCATCTGCTTTGGCATCATGTTCTCGGGTCTTTTGTATTATAGGATAAATAAAGGAAAAATCACATAAAGAAAGAGAAGAAAGGAGGACATTTATGAGTGAATACATCAACAATAGGGAGTATCGGCAGAAGGTGTTAAAGGAACTGATTTTAGAGCTTCATGAGGGAAAATCGGTTGAGGAGGTTAAGGAAAGATTCTCCAAGCTGATTGAGGGAATCTCACCGACAGAGATTTCCGCCATGGAAAATGCCCTGATCAAGGAGGGTATGCCTGTTGCCGAGGTTCAGAGGCTGTGTGATGTCCATGCAGCGGTATTTAAGGGTTCCATTGAGGAGATTCACCAGCCGACCAATCAGGAGGAGATACCGGGACACCCGGTTCATACCTTCAAGCTGGAGAACAGGGCCTTGGAACGACTGATTGAGAAGACCATAAAGCCTCTCCTGGAGGAACTGAAAAAGGAGGACGTTCAGGAAACCCGGGTCAAATTAGCGGAAGCCTTCACCAAGCTATGGGAACTGGATAAGCATTATCTAAGGAAGGAGAATCTCCTCTTTCCCTTTATGGAGCAGTATGGCATCACAGCGCCCCCCAAGGTCATGTGGGGTGTGGATGATGAGATCAGAGAAGCGATTAAGGAGGTCAGGGCCCTGTTAGAAGCTGCAGGTAATGACCAAACTCTGCTGATCCAAAAGGCGGAAGCGGCCATAGACCGGGTGATCGAGATGATCTTTAAGGAGGAGAATATCCTCTTCCCCATGGTGCTGGAAACCCTGACCGAAGACGAATGGCTGAAGATTGCCAGAGAGAGCCATGAGCTGGGCTACTGTCTCTATGAGCCTAAGAAGGAGTGGAAGCCGGTCCGTGTTGATGTGGAGAAGAAGGAGCAGGAGCAGGGTGAAGCAGCTGCCGGCGATGCTTACCTTAGATTTGATACAGGCATTATGTCCCTGCCGGAGCTGGAAGCTATGCTGGATACCCTCCCGGTGGATGTAACCTTTGTGGATAAGGAGGGCATAGTCAAATACTTCACTCAGGGGAAGGAGAGAATCTTTCCCAGAACCAAGGCTGTCATCGGCAGAAAGGTTCAAAACTGTCATCCCCCGGCCAGTGTCCATGTAGTGGAGAAGATTGTGGAGGATTTACAGGCCGGAGTGAAGGACCATGAAGACTTCTGGATCAAAATGGGTGGCAAATACATCCTGATCCGCTACTTCGCTGTCCGGGATAAAGAGGGTAATTTCCTAGGAATACTGGAGTTTACCCAGGATATCGGCCCCATCAAGCTGATCGAAGGGGAGAAGAGGCTGATCTCGGAGGAGTAAGCTTAAGGACCCAGGGCGGTATGACAACTTATAGAATTATATTTTATGTGATATAGACTGCACCGAAGGTGATCTGATCAGTCAGAGGCTTAGGTGCAGTTTTTGATTCATGCGCAAGACGGGAGCCTGCTTCACGAGAACCGAGCTATGGTCCATCTTTGCAATAAAACTTTGCTTACAAAACATTAGCACATGCTTTGTTTACTTGACATTATGGGGCAGAAAAACTAGAATGATAATATGACCTGTACGGTTAGAAGGAGAAAAAATATGAACAATGTGAAAATACTTGCGGACAGTACCTGTGACTTATCTGAGGAGCTTATAAAAGCCCATGATATCAGTATTATCCCCTTAATGATTACGCTTGGAAACGATACCTTAAAGGATGGCATCGAGATCAATCCTGATGCAATTTATGAGTGGTCCGACCGAACCGGACAGACACCTAAGACTGCGGCACCGGCCATCGGTGATGCCGTGGATTTTATGATGCCCTATGTGAATCAGGAGATGGATATCATCTTTTTCGGCATCTCCGAAGCCATGTCTGCCACCTGTCAGGTTTTAAGGCTTGCAGCCGGGCAGTTGGAGTATCCGAAGCTATATGTCGTTGATTCTAAGAACCTCTCCACCGGGATCGGCCTTCAGGTGCTTCGGGCAGCGGAGCTGGCTGCGAAGGGCTACGGGGCGGAGGAAATCCTGGAGGACAACCGGAATATCAACAATAAGGTTCGTGCCAGCTTTGTTGTAGATACCCTTACCTTTCTTCATCGGGGCGGCAGATGCTCCGGTGTAGCGGCCTTATTAGCCAATACCCTGAAGCTGAAGCCGGAAATCACAGTGAAGGACGGTAAGATGGAGGTAGAGAAAAAGTACAGAGGGAACAGCAAAGCTGTTCTGATGAAATATTGCAGGGAGAAGGAAAGCCTGCTGAAGGATGCAGATCCGGCAAGAATTTTTATCACCCATTCAGGTTGTCCCAGAGATGTGGTAGAAGAGGTGAGGGACTACCTGATCGGTCTGGACATATTCGGTGAGGTTCTGGAGACCCGTGCCGGCAGTGTAATATCCAGTCACTGCGGGCCGAATACCTTGGGAATCTTATTTATAAGCCGGTAAAAAGTATTTTTATGATATTATAAGCATTGACTAATAGATACTATTCATGTTCCATATTTGACAAGAATTTCCGCAGCCGATATAATTCAGGTAAACGAAATTAGTTTCGTAATTATATGCAGAGGAGAAGGATATGAGGAAAATCATTTTACTATTATGTGTTTCCCTACTGCTGGACGGCTGCTCCGGGAAGGCATCTGACCCGCCTGAAGCGAAGGTGGAGACACCGACACAGGCACCGCTGCCAACAACAGCGCCGACGCCAACCCCTGAGCCTGTCAAGGAGGAGCTGCCTCCACCGGAGCCCTTTGATGCAGAGGGAAGAGCAGTGGCAGTCTTCGGGACACCCACCATTGACGGAACCATGGAGGAGGTCTGGAACCGGGCGGCAGTGATCCTTCCTACCGTCGTCAATTCACCACAGGTTCAGGCAAAAGGAGAGTTTCGTGTCCTATGGGATGACAATGCCCTCTATACCCTGTTTGTCGTTACTGATCCGGTATTAAACAAAGCCAGTATGAATACATACGAACAGGATTCTGTTGAGGTCTTCCTGGACGAAAAGAATGATAAGGCTTCCTCTTATCAGAGTGATGA
>JAEZNB010000068.1 GCA_023441965.1 Bacillota bacterium | reverse complement strand
ATCCACCGGGAGGAGGTACGCCTATGCCGCTGATGCTGATCGCCGACGATCACCGACAGATCACTTCCGTTTTGGAACAGTACGCCGTCAGATTTGCATAAAACCCGCCTGAAATCAGCCGGGTGGGTGGTGCAAACGCTTAAGGTGAGCGCTACCAGCAAATACGTGGATAGACATCAATCACCCGGATGCGCTCGGCATCCGGGTGATTTGAGAAATACCTATGAAGCGTAAGCCATCAGCCAGCGTACTGTGCCCAGTGCTCCGTCCACTTCTCAAGCAAAGCGGTTTTCTGGGTTCCGAGCCACTCCCAGTCAATCTTCACAACGCCCAGCTGGTCGTCCGCAGGGTAGTTGCCGTACTTGATGTTTAAGTTGGTACCACGGGCGCAGTTCTCATCGGAACGTGCCTTCTGGTAGTCCACGGAAGCGCAGAAGTCCAGGAACGCGGCCGCAGCGTCGGGATGCGGGCAGTCCTTGACCATGCCGGCGCCGGAAGCGCAGGCGGTGTTGCCTTCCACCGGGTAGACCAGCGTGATGTTGTTCGCGCCGTTTTTCTCGATCTGCATCTGGACGATGTTCTCGTAAGTCAGGCCCACCGCATACTCACCGCTAAT
The DNA here is from genome assembly GCA_023441965.1 of Bacillota bacterium. GTDB lineage: Bacteria > Bacillota > Clostridia > Lachnospirales > Lachnospiraceae > Mobilitalea. Next base: position 4,104 of record JAEZNB010000068.1, on the reverse strand, counting down.
GACGCTCTTGAACACGGTCGAGGAAGAGGTGGTGATCACGCCGGCGCAATTGGCGATCAACTTGTCGAGGTACGCCCAAGCCTTGTCGTCACCGAAGGAATCGCCCATCAGCGCCAGGATCGTGTGGAACTGGCGATATGCCGAGGAGGAAGCGTTCGGATCGGCCTGGATGATCTTGCCCTTCAGCTCAGGCTGGAGCAGGTCCTCATAGCCCTTGACCTCGATGCCCAGTTCCTTGAGCAGGTCGTTGTTGGTGACCAGGGCCATGTACTGGATGTCAAAGAAGCTGTAATAGCCATAGGGGTCCAGCATGGACAATTCGTCCGCGATGGTCGGCGTATAGGGTTGGAGTACGTCGTGGAAGGTGGTCCCGTCCGATTCAAACAGGCCGCCCATGATCACGTCCGCCTGCGGGTTGTTGACTTCGCCGCGGGCGCGGGCGATCAGCTTGCCGACGGAGTCCGAGATCCACTCAATCGTGCAATCGGGGTAATAGTTGTACCAGATCGCTTCCACGGTCGCCTGCTGCGCATCGTCAAGGGTAGAGTACACGACCACGGTGTTGCCGATGGAGCCGGGGTCTTCGCGCACCCAGGAAGGCTTCGATTCAGCCAGCGCGCCAAAGGACACAAGACTCAGGATCAACATGGCAACCAAAATGGAACTGAGAGCTCTTTTCATGTGGTTTCCTCCCGCCGATCAATACTATAAAGCCATATCCGGCTCTATGCACCCTAGACTTGCACCCGTTCGGAGCCACGCGAAAAGACCAAATAGAGCACCAGGCATATAACCGTAAACAGCGTGGTTACGGTCGCAAACGCCGATGCCGTCCCGTAGGAACCCAGCGTGATTGCCGAGTAGGTGCTCAAGGTCAGCGTGATGGTCCGGTTGTTGTAGAGGAAAATCCCGCTGGACATCTCCGTTATGATGGAGACGAAGCTGAGAATCGCGCCGGAGATGATGCCGCGGGACATCTGTGGCACCGTGATGAACGCGAAGGTCTTCAACTTGGATGATCCCAGGCTGATGGCGGCCTCCTCGGTGCTGATGGGAATCTGCATGATCGTCGCGGTGGCGGACCTACTTGTATAGGGCATTCGCCGTATCGCCAGCGCGATGACCATGATGGCCAGCGTGCCCGTAAGCGAAAAGTACTTTCCGCTGAACGCGATAATGAGCGCGATGCCGATGACCGCACCGGGCATGATGTAGGGCATCATCGAAATCGTGTCGATGAGGTGGTTGAACGCGCTCCCCCGCCGAACGACCAGATAGGCGATCAAAACCGCGATCACGATAATGATCGCCAGGGCGAGAATGGAAATCGAAAGTGTGTTTGTGATCGACCGGCCCAGCAGTTTCCGTATGGCATTGTGGTAATTGGATAAGGAATAGGTGCTTTGGGCCACCTGCCCCTTGTAATCCCGGAAGGAATCGATGACGATGTAAAGCTGTGGCAGCAGCGCGACCGCGATGAGCAGATAGCAGTAGGCATGCATGAAGAAGCCGGTCAGTCCCATTGGCTTCTTTTTCTGGATCGGGTGGAGCGAGTTAATGGTAAACTTGAACCTGCCCGTCGCAAACTTCTGGAACAGGAAGACGATGCCGGTCAGAAGCATCGCCAGCACGCTGACCGCCGAGGCGAAATTGTAATCCGCGCCAACCTCGCTCAAAAAAGAGTCATAGATGAGAACCGGGAATGTCTTGTACCCCTCGCCGATGATCGCCGGGGTGCCGAAATCGGCGAAAGCGCGCATAAAGACAATCAGAGCGGCCGCGAGGATCGTCGGCATGGTCAGCCCCATGACAATCTTGAAGAATCTCTTCACACCGGTGCAGCCCAGGTTGGCCGAGGCTTCCATAAGGCTGTTGTCGATGTCCTGAAAGGCGCCGTTCATGTAGATCAGAACCAATGGGAACAGCTTCAGCGCCTGCACCAGCAGGATGCCTTCGAAGCCGTAAATGGACCCTATGTTGATGCCCAAGCCCCCAAGAAACTTGGTGATGACCCCTGAACGGCCCAGCAGCATGATCCACGAATAGGCGCCGATGAAAGGCGCGGACATCGTGCAGAGCAGCGCCAGCACAAACAGTATCCGCCTGCCCTTCAGCGCGTAAAAGGAGAAGAAATAGGAAAACGGGATGCCCAGAACCAGGGATATCAGCATCACCGCCCCGGACACCTTGAAGCTGTTCAGAATCGTGTTCCAGTAATAGCTCTTCTGGAAAAATTTCGCGAACGCCCCCAGCGTGAATCCGGTTTTTTCGGTGTAAAATGCCTCCCACATGAGGCGGATGCACGGATAGATAAAAAACACAAGGAACAGAGCCAGCAGGATGATCGCCAGCCAGTTCCATATCTCCATTCGCTTACGGGCGCGCATCATCTATCCCGGCACCTCCAAATCGTTCTCAACGCCCTTCATCATGCTGCGCTCCGTTCTCCGCGAAAAGATGTTGATCTTCTCCGTCTTTACGGTGAGCATGATTTGCGACTTCGGCGGCAGGATGGAGTCGACCATAGATTCCTGTATGATTTCCGCGTTCTCTCCGGTCTCCAGCGTAACGAAATAATGGGTGTTGCTGCCCAAAAACACGCTGTCGTCAATCACCGCCCGGATTCCGGCAACCTCGTCGGGTTCTAGGCGGCGGTCCGCTTCCGGCGCGGCCGACAGCACCAATTCCTCAGGCCTCGCGGAGATGACAACCTCCGCCTCCGCCGCGTCCCCCTCCAGAACGTTGTCAACGGGTACCCGATACCCGTTTTTAAACTCCACCCAGCATCTGCCGCCCTGGACGACAGCCCGGCCGGAGAGAATGTTGGTTTTTCCGATAAAGGTTGCGACGAAGAGATTTGCCGGGCGCTGATAGATGTCCTTCGGCGCGCCGATGTGCTGAATCTCTCCCTGGTTCATGACCGCGATGCGGTCTGAGATGGCCATCGCCTCTTCCTGGTCGTGGGTCACATAGACGGTGGTGATGCCCACGTCCCGCTGAATATTCTTAATGACGGTGCGCATTTCCACACGCAACTTTGCATCCAGGTTCGAGAGCGGCTCGTCCATAAGCAGCACGTCCGGGCGGATCACCAGCGCGCGGGCAAGCGCGACGCGCTGCTGCTGCCCGCCCGAGAGCCGATCGGGCATCCTGTCGGCGTACTGCTCGATCTTGACGAGCTTCAGAAACTCGTCCGTCTCCTTGCGGATGGTCTGCTTGTCCAGGCGCCGGTTTTTCAGCCCAAAGGCGACGTTTTTGCGCACCGAAAGGTGCGGAAAAATGGCGTAGTTCTGAAAAACCATGCCGATGTTGCGCTTACCCGGATCAATGTCGTTGATCCGCCGGTCGTCAAAGAAAAACTCCCCACCTTCGATGCTGTTGAATCCAGCGATCATGCGCAGGAGCGTGGTCTTCCCGCAGCCGGAAGGCCCCAGAAGCGTGAACAATTCGCCATTCTTTATATCCACCGAAAGATTCGGCAGAATTGTCGCGTTTCCGTATCTCTTGACCGCGTTTTGAATATGTATGGCTACACTCATAGAAACCCTCCGGAACATGTCTTTCAGGATTATTATAGCATAAAACGCGGCATATGCAACGGGATTATCAAATATTCGTGAAATTCATTATCGTATATGCTCATTTACTCAGTTCGTTTATTGTTTCTATATTATAAAACACCATCCAGAAAAGTGAAGTCCATTAAGATAAACAGCCTGTGCAGCCAGCCCATTTTGAGCATACCAGCATCTCTTTTGTCAGGTGTAGATGATAAATTACACCGAAGCTCCTGTGTCATGCCAGCGTAGATATCACAAGAAACTGGTGAGTCCATTGGATAAGCAGAAGAGCAGGCCCGCAAATCCGGCGCAGAATGGCGGCGTTGAGGTCATGGCAGTCGTACAGCAAAGGAAATCGCCCCGACCGGGCGATTTGCGCAAAGAAAACCCGCCTGAAATCGGCTGATTTCAGGCGGGTTTTTGGTCGAGGTGACAGGATTTGAACCTGCGGCCTTTTGGTCCCGAACCAAACGCGCTACCAAACTGCGCTACACCTCGACGTGGAGCCAATGAAGGGACTCGAACCCTTGACCTGCGGTTTACG
>JAEZNB010000065.1 GCA_023441965.1 Bacillota bacterium | reverse complement strand
GCCGCGCTAACCAACAAAGGGCTGGGGCTGAACGATTGGGTTGGCCTGGTGCTGAAATGCGGCGAAATCAACCTGCGCGTGATGGAACTGCTGGATGCAGGAAACACCGGCAAATTTGGTCACCCGGTACCCACGGAAGTTCCCCTGGGACATAAAAAAGGCAAGTGCATCTTGGTTTCCGGCCATGATCTGCAAGACCTGGCCAACCTGCTGGAGCAGACCGAGGGCAAGGGCATTGATGTCTATACCCATGGTGAAATGCTGCCCACCCACGGTTATCCGGAACTGAAGAAATACAAGCACTTCTATGGACATTACGGTACCGCCTGGCAGAATCAGAAGAAAGAGTTCGCTGAGTTCCCCGGCAGCATTTTAATGACCACTAACTGCATTCAAAATCCTCAGGCCTATATGGAAAATATTTTCAGCACCGGCCAAGTTGGCTGGCCCGGCGTTGCCTATGTCAAGAACGGTGACTTTGGACCGGTTATTGAAAGGGCGCTGGCCCTGCCGGGATTTACCGAAGATGAGGATAAAGGCAGTGTGATGGTTGGGTTTGCCCGCAATACGGTGATGAGTGTGGCAGGCAAGGTCATCGAAGGGGTTAAAAACGGGGATATTAAGCATTTCTTCCTGGTAGCCGGCTGCGACGGCGCCAAGCCGGGACGCAACTATTACACCGAGTTTGTGGAAAAAGCCCCCAAGGATACGGTCATTTTGACTCTGGCTTGCGGCAAGTTCCGTTTCTTTGATAAGAAATTGGGCGATATCGGAGGAATTCCCCGCCTGTTGGATATCGGGCAGTGCAATGATGCTTATTCTGCCATTCAAATTGCCGTAGCCCTGGCCAATGCCTTTGAATGCGGCGTGAACGATTTACCGCTTTCCATGGTGCTTTCCTGGTACGAACAAAAGGCGGTTGCTATTTTACTGACCTTGCTGCACCTAGGGATTAAGGATATTCGTCTTGGTCCCAGTTTACCGGCCTTTATTTCTCCCAACGTCCTGGATGTTCTGGTCAAGAACTTCGACATTAAACCCATCACCACACCGGATCAGGACCTGGCTGCCATTCTTAAGTAATAAGCTTCCGGCAGACCAACTCCCGTGTCGTGAACTTTCGGTAAAAAATAAACGTCTTGAAAAAAGGGCTGCTGCAAATGAACCCGAAAGGGTTGGATTGCGCGGCCCTTTGTTTCCAAAAATAAAAAAATAGAACGCGGATTTAACGGATTTCCACGGATTCACGCGGATTTAAAAATTTTTTAATACGCGTACATCCGTATTATCCCAATCTGTGTTCTATTTCTTATTATCCGGTTCGTGGATATCTGTCTGTTCTTTGAGGCTATTCATAAAGTAGTTTTGCGACAGTCCTTAATCATCACGATGTTTAATAGCAGGGGCTAAAGGGAGTATTTCTCTTGATTTTCCCCGGTTAAAATTTTCCGGGCTACTCCGGTACGGTGAGCCGCTTCTTCCACCGCTCGGGCTACCACCGGAGCTACCTCCTCATTAAAAACCGAAGGAATAATATGCTCGGTGTTCAACAGTTCTTCGGTGACCATTCCGGCCAGGGCGTTCGCTGCGGCCAGACACATCTCATCGTTGATACTCCGGGCATGACAATTGAGGGCGCCTCGGAAGACACCCGGAAAGGCCAGGGCATTGTTGATCTGATTGGGATAGTCGGACCGGCCGGTGGCAATGACCCCGGCGATGTCGTAAATTTCCTCCGGTTGAATCTCCGGGTCCGGATTGGCCAGGGCGAACACCACCGGCTGTTCATTCATCCTTTGGATATCTTCCCGTTGCAGCAGCCCGGGCGCCGACACGCCCACAAAGACATCGGCTCCGGCAATGACTTCTTTTAAACTGCCCTGCAGGTTATCCTCATTGGTATTTTCAGCAATCCATGCTTTAAAGGGATTCTTGGGTTGGGCATCTCTGCTAATGGCGCCTTGGCGGTCACAGACAATCATATGTCGGACACCGGCGCTTTTCAGGATTTTGGCAATGGCCACCCCGGCAGCCCCGGCGCCGCTTAATACCAGCTTGATTTCCGAAATGGATTTTCCTACTACTTTTAAGGCATTGAGTAAACCGGCCAGAGTTACGATGGCCGTTCCATGCTGGTCGTCATGAAAGACGGGAATATCCAACAAGTGCGCCAGTCTTTCTTCAATCTCAAAGCATTTGGGGGCGGCAATGTCTTCCAGATTAATACCGCCAAAGGCGGGAGCAATGGCTACTACCGCATCAATAATTTGCTGGGGCTCGTGAACATCCAGGCAGATGGGCAGGGCATCCACCCCGGAAAATTGTTTAAATAAAAGGGCTTTGCCCTCCATCACCGGCAGGGCCGCAGTGGGACCCAGGTTTCCCAAGCCAAGGATGGCTGAACCGTCGGTTACAATGGCCACGGTGTTTCCCTTCATGGTTAATTTATAAGCCATATCCGGTTCACGGGCAATGGTTTCCGAAATAACCGCCACCCCCGGAGTATAAACCAGGGACAAGTCCTCCCAGTTCTGGACGGGCCTTTTGGGGGCCACTTCAATTTTCCCACCCAGGTGCCAGGTAAATACCCTGTCGGCGATTTGAATGATTTGGACGTCCGGCAGTTCTTTTAAAGCCTGGGTCAGACCTTCCAGGACCCCTTTTTGGTGCAGACGGATCATTAACTTCCTGACCGTATGAGACGGGGAAGCGGAGACCAATTCAATGGCTCCCAGACTTCCGCCCTCCCGGGCAATAACATCCAGTACACGGGCCAGGGCTCCGGGACGGTTGGCTAATTTTAGTTTAATGGTAATATTCAGGGACATAACCATACAAAAACCTCTCAATTCCTAATAAATTGTGTTAACCCAAAATTTTTTAAAATAACATTTATTTTTTTAGGATAACAA
>JAEZNB010000067.1 GCA_023441965.1 Bacillota bacterium | reverse complement strand
ATATAGACCCAGAATGTTTTCTGCAGATGCAAAACCCTTGTGATCAGCAGATAATTCGGGATCAAGCCCGCATTCACATACATTGTAAGCACCAAAATCACAGTGATCAAGGTACGCAGCTTGTATTCCCGGCGGCTCAGCGCGTAGGACAGCATAGAAGTTAAAAACAGATTCAGCACAGTCGTAATGATGGTTTTACTGACTGAAATAAAAAAAGCTTGATAGGTTTCTTCATTCAACAGGGAAACATACGACTTTATACTGGGTACACGCGGCCAAATGCTGATACCGCCGCGCAAAGCATCGGTGCCGTCATTGAAAGAGACAGCAACTGTATTCAGTACGGGGTATAAGGTGATCGCCATGATCAGGATGAGAATACATGTGTTTACAACAGGGAAAACCACGTCCCGTCTTATCCTTTTCCTTGCTTTGATCATTGTGGTCATTGACATGTATTTTCCCTCCTTTATATCAGTCTGTCTTCGCCAAGTTTTGAGGAGATAAAGTTGGCACCAAACAGGAGAATAATCGCGACTACACTCTTGAACATACCAGCTGCGGTGGCAACGGAAAAATTTGGTTCCTGCATTCCGAGACCATACCGCATGACGAATACATCGATGGTCTCAGAGCTTTCACGTACCAGCCCGTTGCCCATCAGGTATTGGATTTCAAAACCGGCATCCATCAGATGGCCGATGTTCATGATGAGAAGAATGGTAAAAGTAGAACGGATTGCGGGTAATGTGACGTGCAGGATACGACTGAATCGTCCCGCACCGTCAATTTCTGCCGCTTCATAAAGACATGGATCAATGGCAGTCATCGCGGCAATGTAGATAATTGAATTCCAGCCGACTTCCTTCCAGACGTTGATGACGCCCTGAAGCCCCCAGAAATACTGCGGTTTCCCAAGCCAGAACACGGGCTCGCCTGTAATGCTGAGAGCCGCCAGAAGACGGTTTACCGGGCCGTCACTGGCAAAGATATTCTGCGCCATGCTGACCACGATAACTATGCTGAGAAAATGGGGGAGATACGTGACTGTCTGCACAGCACGTTTGAAGGATTTATTTCGGACTTCATTGAGTAATATGGCAAGTAAAATTGCTGTTGCCGTGCCAAAGACCAGATTGATCAGACTCATGGCCAGGGTATTGCGGATACTCTGTAAAAAGTCAGCACGCCCAAACAACCAGGTAAAATTATCAAAGCCCACCCATTTGCTACCGGCAAGTCCTAATCTGGGATCAAACTTTTGGAACGCCGTCAGCCAGCCCCACATTGGCGCATAATTAAATAGAAGCACATACAGCAGCATGGGTACCGACATGATCATCAGCTGCCACTGTGTTTTGATCCATTTCCCCCTTCTGCGGGGCATAACGCTCGAGGCGACTCCAAGTTGCTTTCCTGTCATCGGGTCTGCTCCTTTCCGTAAAAATCATGGGGAGAGAGCATCTCTCTCCCCATGACGCAGATCCTTGATTATTCGCCCAGAGCCTGAGCAACGAGCTTTAGAACTTCTTCCTGCATGAAGTCGGAATAGACCTTGCAGCTGGGATTGATTTCTTCCACAAAGGCATCCCACGCGGCATCAAAATTGGCGGGATCAGACATGATGACCTCGGGCAGGCGCTTATCCTGGATGGCAAGGAAGTCAGCATAGTCCACGGAAATGGGACCCTTGTCGATCTGCCAGGCTTCACCGTAGGGAGCAAGTTCCAGCGTCATGTCAAAGAAATCGCCGGGTGTCTTCTTGCCGCACTTGTTGAGGAAGTCTATGTCATACTCATTCATCAGACCGAAATAGATTTCCGCCTGATTCTTGGGGTCCCAGGCATTGCCATCATCCATACGGCCTTCCTTCTTGGGCGCGGATTCCCAGATGGTGACCGCCCTGTTGGCGCGCTTCCAAGCCACGTCACTGCGGTTGTCATACTGTTCCTTGGTCATGAGCATGCGGCCGTTTGCGTCAACGCTGTAATCTTCGCCTTCGATACCCCACTGGAGAATCTTCTGCCACTTATCAGACAGCAGGTTTTCAAGGAGATTGACCATACGCTCGGGATATTTGCAGTTGACGGAGATACCAAAGCCACGGTCCTTATTCATGACGGCGCCGTTCACATAATGCTCTTGAATCTTGCCGTAACCATAGCTCTCGTCATAGACCAGCGGGATGCCAAGGTAGGTGTTTTCATACATCTTGGCGGCCTTCAAAGCATCGGTAGCAGTGTTGAAATCCCAGCCCTGATCAAACATGCCCAGAACAGTGCCGGAAGACAGCGCAGCGATGTACTGGTCATAGTTCATCACGAATGTATCCTTGGAAATGAGGCCCTTCTGGAATTCTTCGTTCAGCTTCTTATAGTAGGGCTTTGCAAAGGGCTGATTGATGAAGGTCGACGTCTTGTATTCAGGAGTGGAGATATCGACCATGACTTCGCCGTCATTAGGACGGCCCATCAGATGCTGCACGGGGTTGATCAGGCAGAAACGGCGCCAGTCTTCGCACAGAATAGCAAAGCCGGTATACGCGTTGCCATCTTTATTGGTGGGATTTTCGGCAATGTAGCGCTCGAGCAGGTCAAAGTATCCATCCAGCGTGGTTGGCACCACGTAATTATTCCATGCAATGACCTGCTTCTGGATAAAGAACATGGCGCCGTTGGGCTCATTGACGATCTGACCGTTATAATTGATGCCGTAGTTCGGGATGATGAAGAGCTTGCCATCCTCGTTTACCAGCTGCTTAATGCGGTCATTGGTATAGATGTGTTTATAGATATTGGGGGTCTTTTCTTCGGAGATGTAGGGCAGCAGGTCGATCAGGGCACCGGCGCGCTCAATGATCTCGGCGCTGTTGCCGCCATCGAACAGATCGGGATAGTCCTCGTTGGCAACTTTCAGCGACAGGGCCTCGTTCAGGTCACCGGCCAGGAATTCGATCTCAAACTTGATGCCGAACTCTTCTTCGATCAATTTGTAGATCTTGTTATCTTCGGTAGGTTGATCGCCGGGATCGCCTCGGAAGACGGTAACAGTGATGGGTTCTTCAGCATAAGCGAAGCTGGTCAGAGACAGCAGCATGGCAATCGCCAAAAGAACAGATAGGAACCTCTTCATAGATTTTTCCTCCTATTTATTTTTGAGCTTTCGCGCTCTTTACTTGTATATTATTCCAGATGCTCAGATATTTCTACTCAAAATTTACTTTCGACTACTCATAATATGCTATTATATCATATGTTCCGCATCTAATGATTAAAGGTATCTGGTATAATAATAGACAATATTAACATTGATGAGTAGGAAAAGACAATACCCAT
>JAEZNB010000003.1 GCA_023441965.1 Bacillota bacterium | reverse complement strand
TGTCTGTAGGATCATTATAATACACTTTTTCTTAAAAATACATACTTCAAACACTTATAAAGTGGCATTTACTCTTCACAGTGGAATTTAACTTTTCACTGGAATTTAACTTTTCACTCAACGAATAAATTTTTATCGTACCTGAAGTCCCCAAACAGGAATGTATGAATATAATAGTAGCAAATTGGTATGTAATCTGACTCAGATGAGGGAGGAGAGAAACCATAATGTTCTGTATTAATTATGTGATTAAAAAAGGTGACACCCTCTATTCGATCAGCAGGAAATCGAATGTTCCGGTTTCAGCCATCATAAATGCCAATCCCTTTGTGAATGTGTATAACCTGCAGATCGGAGAGGTCCTCTGCCTTCCGGTGGGTGTTCCGCTGAATGATTATAACGGAACTATTATTTATACGGTTCAGGAGGGGGATACCCTTGGCAGGGTGCTTGATCAATACGGAATCGAAATTGGTGATCTCATGCAGTTGAATGATGTGAACAATATTTACCTGATGCCGGGCACAAGTCTGGAGGTTCCCGTATTTGATTTTGAGGAAGACGAATGAGGGCTCCCGATTTTCTTCTTAAGACAGAGCCAAACGGAAGGGGCTATCTCTGATCACATAAAAGCATAGGGCGTTCTGTATTGCCATGAACTGCCCTGTGCTTTTTACTTGTGTTTGGATAAGGATAGCCGGGTTTCATCGCAGCATGCAGGCTCCTTGGCATGCCTTCTTTTATGAGTTTTTATGTTTGACAAAGGCAGGATAAAAACATATAATGAATTTGGACTTTTGTGGTTCGTAACAAGAATATAAAGGAAGGTGGTAAGGATGGAAGCCGGCCCTGACAGTAGTTACTCGTATAGGAAAAACAAAATTACACTTACTGCGGATAGCAGCGGGTTTTCATTCGTATTCTCATCTTTCGGCGCTCTTGTCTCCGTATAAGATTAAAATACGCCTGCCACTGCTATACTATTAGCAGTGGAAAGGAGCATTTATGATCGATATCTTTAAGACAATGGAAGGTACGCTTCAGAGACAGACAGAAATTACGGAGGGCTGCTGGGTTGCGATGACTGGCCCTTCTGCCACAGAGCTGATGGAGGTGGCCGAGAAGACCGGAATTGATATCAATCATCTTCGGGCACCCCTCGACGAAGAAGAAAGAGCGCGTATCGAGGTGGAGGATAACAATACTATCATCGTAGTAGATATTCCTTCCCTGGAAAAAAGAAATGACAAGGACCGTTATGTTACGATCCCGCTTGGTATCATCGTAACGACGGAAATTCTGATTACTGTATGTTTGGAGGAATCCCCCATTCTAAAATGCTTTATGGACGGACGGGTCAGGGATTTCTATACCTACAAAAAGACAAGATTTATCTTACAGATCTTATATAGAAATGCTTCCACCTTCCTTCAGCATCTGCGTACGATTGACAGGAAGAGTGAAGAGATTGAGAGAAAGCTTCATATATCAACTCAGAACCGTGAGCTGATAGAGCTGCTTGAATTGGAAAAGAGCCTTGTGTACTTCACCACCTCCTTAAGAGCCAATGAGGTGGTATTCGAGAAGATGCTGAAGATTGACAATATTAAGCATTATCCCGAGGATGAGGATCTTCTGGAGGATCTGATTATCGAGAATAAGCAGGCGATCGAGATGGCGAACATCTACAGCGGAATCTTAAGCGGAACCATGGATGCCTTTGCATCTATTATCTCTAATAATCAGAACATCGTAATGAAATTTCTGGCTGCAATCACGATTGTGCTTTCCATCCCTACGATGATTGCCAGCTTTTATGGTATGAACTTTGTCCATATCCCCGGCAGGGATAATCCCTTCGGTTTCTTTGCGGTTACGCTGTTGGCCTTAGTAATCGCCACAATCACCGCTCTGATTTTCAAGAAGAAGAAGCTGTTTTAGGTAAAGGGTAGCAGAAGCAGTATTTGCTGAACCCATAGCACTGGGTAGCGGCAGCATGGAGGCGTTTTTATGGGTTTCGATAAATTTGAGCGTAAATTCGGAAGATATGCCATACCGAATCTGATGAAATATTTTGCCCTGATTTATGTGCTGGGCTTATTGATCGGAAGCTTTTTTCCGGAGCTGATTCTTTATTTGGGTCTGGATTTTAGGATGGTAGCCAGGGGACAGGTCTGGAGACTGCTTACCTTTATGATACCAATTTCCTTTATGAACGATCTTTTCCTTGTCTTGCTCCGGGCTTATATTTTTTATTTTATAGGCAGTTCTCTGGAAAAGTCCTGGGGTGCTTTCCGCTTGAATTTCTACTTTTTCTCGGGCATCCTGTATAACATCATAGCATCCCTGATCGTATATCTGATTTTCGGTATTCATCTTTTTGATGCCTTTGGCATGCTGTTGAACCAGCCCTTGGATTTGCTTTATTCCTCTCTGTTTTTAGCCTTTGCCGTGCTGTATCCGGATATGCAGTTCTATATTTATTTCCTGATACCGGTGAAGGCAAAATACTGGGCATGGATTTCTTTGGCCTTATACGGATTTACGACCTACAAGCTGGTGAAGGGAGGTTATCCTTGGGGAGTTATCCCGATTGTGGTATCTCTGTTTAACTTCGCCATATTCTTCCTTGTGACCAGGAACTACCGGAGAATGTCCCCGCGGGAGATCGAACGGAGGGCCAAGTACCGCAGGCAGATGAAAGAGGGCAGGAATAGCGGTAATGTGATTCAGTTCAACGGTCGGAATGTGATCACCAGACATAAATGTGCCGTCTGCGGCAGAACGGAGCTGGATAATGACCAGCTGGAATTCAGGTTCTGCTCTAAGTGTGACGGTAATTATGAATATTGCATGGATCATTTATTTACTCATGAGCACGTGAAGAAAGAGGACAGGCCTGAATAGCCGGGGCTTCCTGGAGGCATAAATGCTGAATACCATGATAAAAGAGGTCAAAGAGCTCTTCGCGGATAAAAAAATATGGTTGGGAATACTTACGGTGCTTATTATAATTATAATAGGCACTTCTTATAATAGGAAGAATGTAGAGGAGATGCTGGCGGACCACCTACGGCTTGGCGTCATCAATAATGACGACAGTACCTATTCTGACCTCCTGCTCGGATACTTTCGCGGTAGCGAAACCTTCTCCAACTTCATTACCGTAACCATTGGTGAGGAGCAAGAGGTGAAAAGAGCCTTTGAGAAGGGTGAGCTGGATATCTATATCGAGATTCCGAAGGGCTTCGCCCAGAATATGATAGAGATTGAACATCTGCCCATCAATGTTACAATTAACATTAAGGACACGACGAAGGCCATTCTCTTCCAGAACGTGCTTTTCGGCTATGAGAAATTTATCTCTGCCGTTGAGGTGAATGCCGTCGGCCTGTACGATATTATGGAGCTGGAGGGAGCGGATCGGAAGCTGATTGACGATACCAACGTTACCCACTCCCTGGAGCTGATCTTCACTGCCCTGGGCAAGGAGGAGTTTTTCAACTTTCAAGAGGTGGCAAGCTTTCCGAAGACCCGGATCAGCGAATATTATCTGATCTCCATCCTCATTATGGGTCTCATGTATGCGGGCTTATATGCGGGCTTTAAGCTGTTGAGAGAAGTTCGGCAGGGTACCTTCTTAAGGATTAAGACAAGCCGTATGCCCTTGTATCAGTTCTTGGCTGCGAAGCTTATCTTCCTGTCAGCGGCTCTGGCGGTTTCAGTGATCGCTGCAATCTGCATCCTTAGCGGGAATAAGCCTTCTTATGAAATAGGACTATTTGGCTCTTCGCTGGCCTTATTCTGTGTTACCATGCCCATGCTCTTAAGCGCCTTTTTCGAGACCACTCAGAGATTTATGCTGGTAGGGAATCTGTTGGTATTTTATTTTGCAGTCATCGGAGGAGGGATCATTCCCATCATGTTTCTGCCGCAGGACATTCTCCGCCTATCCCGCATCACACCTTTTTATTATATGATGGAAGGAATCATCCGGATCAATCAGGGACAGTATGAGTTTGCAGGCAGAATCAGTCTGGGCCTGCTCCTGGCAGCCCTGCTCTTCTTCGGCGGCACCCTATTATTCTTTATGAGAAGGAGGGTGAGCTATGAAGAAGTATAAGACCGGATCGGCCCTTCAGGACATCCTTTGGATTCTGCTGCTTCGGCTGAAGCTGATATGCAAGGATGCCACTACCATCGCCGCATTGATATCCTCCATATTGATCTTCTCCGCGGTGATTCATGTACTTAGTGCTACGGCTGAGGAACAGAGTGCCCTGCCGATTGGTATAGTGGATCAGGACAAAAGCAAGGAGTCGGAGGCGCTGCTTCATCGGCTCTCCGGCTTATCTGCCATCAGGGTCGTGGAGCAGGAGGAGAAGGAGCTGCAGAAGCTTCTGCTGGATGAGATGATCAATGCAATCTTTGTGATTGAGGAGGGCTATGAGAAGCAGCTCAAAAAGGGACGGCCGGAAGAAGTAATAACCGTTTACTACGTGGACAATGACAAGGCCTCCATGATTCTATCCGATATCGTAGCTGGAGAGATGCTTTACCCGATCAGCCTCTACAAGAGCATCAGAATGTATGAGAGGCTTCCCTATGACCGTGAACAGCTTAGTGCTGAGGAATATGAAGCATATATTGAGGAGCTGCTGGAGGGCAATACCGATTTTGATTTTGCCTTTCGGATGATTTACGCGAATCCTGATCGGTCAATGGCAGAGGAAAAGCCCCTGTCCAATTCCCTGATCTATAACCAGATCATCTTCGGTATCCTGGGAATCCTGATATCCTTTATTGCGATGTTCATTATCTCCGGAGTTGTCAGGGAGAGAGAGACGGGAGCAGAGGGGCGGTTAAGGATTTCAAAGTTCCATTCCCTTAAGCTGGATGTAGGTAATTTCTGCTCGGTACTATTGGTGGAGGGCTTGATAGCCATCCTCTTCTGCACGCTGATCTGTCGGCAATTGGGAATATGGGAGGGCAGACTGTATCTGAGTGCCTTCCTGTTGATCTTTACCTATGCCATGCTGATGGGAGGAATCTTCCTGCTGGTAGCGAAAGCGGTAAAGAGTATCATTACTTATCAGATGCTCTGCACAGTACTGATCCTATTACTGGGGGGCTTAGGCTTTTATCGGTTACTGTCCGGCTTATCGGAAGCTCTGTCGGAGCGTATACTGAAATTTATTCCAAATAGCTGGTTTATTCAGGGCTTTACTGATATAATAGTATATGGCGAGCAAGAGGGAATCCTTACGCAGGGACATGGCATGCTGCTATTACTGACGGCTGCAGTACTATCCCTTATCGTGGTAACAGATCTGCTTCTGGGCAGGACAGGAGTAGGAGTAAAAGAGAAGAAAGCCGCCTGTGATTGATAGGAATGAGTATAAATACGGACCGCTTTGGGGTCCTGTAAGATAGAATGGAGTAGCACATGGATAAAGAGACAAAACGATTATATCAGAATATCTTAAGTAACAAGAATCCGGAGGAGAGCCTGCCGGGCTTCTTTAACAGCCTGGCAGATAAATACCATACATTGGCGGCAGTCAGACTGGCTCTGCACTATTATTCCTTTTATGAAACCTATTGCGAGGAGGGAGCACAGTGGGGCGATGCTGCCGGAGCAGCCTTGGAGGAGCTGAACCGGTTAATCGGTGAGAAGGTATTAAGCTTTCAAAGCGGAAAGGAGCATGAGGAGGCCGTCAGAGCAGTGGATCTGCTCCGTAACGAGATCATCCGCAGAATGAAGCTGTTGACCTCCTATGCCGATGTGTGTATCCTAAGAGAATATCTTCTGAACCGGATCGAGTACCGCTTCAAGGTAAATGAGCTATCTATATCGGACGATGATTTTGCCAGAGAGGTGCTTGCCTATATCTTCGAAACGCAGGATAATACTATCATTAATGATAGAATCCAGGAGGTCATCGGCCAGCTTCCGGTCAGGATGACCAAGCTGAAATTCTTTGATCTGCTTAGAGGAAGCCTTCATGAATATGTGGGTGCCGGTCAGGATACCCTGGAGACTTATCTCTATATGCTGCGTTCCTCCGCTCTGTTGGAGTTACCGAAGGAAGCGGATCCCCTGTACCCGTTATTATGGGACCTGAAGGAGAAGCTGCTTTCTAAAGAGGAGATACCAATGACTGCAGAGGAGTATGAGCAGGCATTATCAGAGCTTAAGGAGGCGGTTACCTTCCTGGATGGGGAGACAGAGTTCTATTATTCTCTTCAGGAGATCGTGAACGAGCTTTATACCATACTTCTGTGCCATCCCTACGCCGGTGTTTCCGCAGCTCCCTATCTTAAGGAAGAGAAAGCGGCCTTAGAGATGATTCGGGGAATCTATGAGGAATTCGTCAGGGGACAGAAGCAGGAGCCTTCCGATGCTTTGCTGGAGCACTGCTCTTGTCTGGAGGGAATACAGGAGGAGCTTAGCTTTGACCTGATCGTACTGGAGGAGGCGCTTTACCAGGCAGATCAGAATCATAGAAAGCTGGCGGAAAGCATCATGGCAGACAAGCTTCTGAATATACTGCTGCTGGCGAAGGATCTGCTCTCCAACAGCCTTTTCATTGATTTTTATGAGATTAAGTCACATCTTCCTGTAAGTAAGCCTAAGGCAGAGGAAGAAGCAGATCGTCTGATCGAGGAGCTGACCCGGCTCTTTGAACAGTGTGACAGAAGAACAGTCCGTGCTGTTATGGCGAATCTGCTGGACAAGCTGCCGGTATTCTTTGACGGACATAAGGAGGTCATGGATTATGTGCGGGATGCGATGGAGAAGTGCACGGATCCGGCAGAGAAAGCAGCCTGTGTGGAGATAATCCTGGATATGATTAGGGAATAGGACTGTATTACTTATGGTAATTAGTGGAATACTTAATGAAAAGTATGATGAGGATAGATTATGGTACAATGGGCAACGAAGCTATATATTGGTGATAAGATGAAAAAGAAGAAGGATCAGGTGATAGCTTCCATCAATAACAGGGAGGCCACCTTTCATGTCTACTGCATCGCATTTGCCTCCCAGCCCAGTAATTTATTTGATATCATGGATGCAAATGAGCTCTTATTTCCCCACTATAAGAAGACAGAGATCCGCATCGTCGGTCTGGCCAGGGGGAAGGAAGAAGCGCTTACTCTGGTACAGCAGATGCTGCTGGAGGTTTATCAGGAAACAGGTGCATTTAACGTAAGGGCTTATTTTACATAAGAAGAATGCATAGCAGGGGATTATACATGTTTTACTGATGAGGGGAATCGATGCTGCATATCATTGTATTATTGCTCAAGTTCATAGGTATCATACTTCTGGCAATCCTGGGCCTCTTACTGGCTTTGTTATTGATCATCCTTCTTGTGCCGATCAAATATAAGGTTTGGATTAGCCATGGCTCCCTGTTCCGACTGGAAGGGAGAGCCAGCTGGATCCTGCATATCATCCGTATACGGGTGATAAAGGAGGCTGAGCGCTTTCACATCCGACTGCGTCTCTTTGGCATTCCGCTCTATGACAGTGAAAGATCAAGGAAGGTGGGAAAGCTTAGACGGAGAAGGGAAAAAGGACAAAGAAGAAAGCAGGATGCGGCAAGAAAAGGGAAGGGCCCCGGTCAGCAGACCACTCCGGAGCAGCTTTCACAGGAAGATATCACTGAGAAGCCGGAGGCTCTGCCGGAGAAGGATACAGCTCCTGCACAGAGGACAGCCGCAGGAACAGGTCAGCTTCCCGGTGAGCAATGCGATTCCGGTGGGAAGCCGAAGGAGCAGACGGATTCGGATTACGGAGGGAATCTGAAGGGACATACAGATTTCGGTGAAGAGTCAAAGGAGCATGGATATTCAGCCTTTGTAGGAGAGCCGTTGGAGGACGAGCCTGACTCTGAAGGATCGGAAGCTGAAGAGGATCAGGAGAGCAGGGCGACCGGCTTCGGTAAGCGGTTGAGGAAGATCAAGGGCAGCATAGCCGGAGTCCGTAAGAAGCTCAGCGGCTTATTGGAAAGGATACGGCGGGGCTGGCAGGCCATGCGGAGGATAAAAAACAAGATCGGCCTGGTAAAGAGCTTCCTTCGGGAGGAGGAGAACAAAACGGCCTTTCGGGTCACCTTCGGAAGCCTAAAGAAGCTTCTGAAGCATATACGGCCAAGGAAGCTTAAGTCCAAAGTAACCTTCGGAACCGGAGATCCCTGTTCAACAGGGCAAGCCCTCGGCGCCATAAGCATCCTGTATGGCTACTACGGAGAAAATGTTCGTATTACACCCGACTTTGAAAATAAGGTTTTTGCAGGCAGCCATTATGCCAGGGGCAGAATAAGAATTGGCACATTACTCATAATAGTTATCAAACTGTTAATAGATAAGAACTTTAAACAATTAAAGAGGAACTTTATCATATTAAAGGAGGAGTTATAATGTCAGACAGTAATTTCAACGCAACGGTTGAGTCGTTATTTAAAGGGATGGATAGCTTTATATCCACAAAGACTGTGGTTGGCGATGCAGTAAAGATCGATGATGGGACCATTATCGTACCCTTGGTTGAGGTGACCTTCGGTGTAGGTGCAGGTGCATTTGCGGGAGAGAAGAAGAATAATGCAGGCGGAGGTCTCGGAGGTAAGATCTCACCCAGCTCTGTACTCGTCCTCCAAAACGGTTCCTCCAAGGTGGTCAATGTCAAAGAGCAGGATAGTGTCAGCAAGATTCTCGATATGGTACCGGACCTGATCAATAAGTTCACCAAGGGCGGCAAGAAAAAGGATGATCTGGATACTAAGGTGATGGAGGCCATGCAGGCGCAGGAAGAGACAACACCCCATGAATAAGAAGAATATATTAGTCAGTGCCTGCCTCTTGGGAGTCGGCTGCAGATATGACGGTAAGGGCCTTCCGATCGAGCGTATGGAACAGCTGCTGGAGAACTTCCATCCGGTACCGGTATGCCCGGAGATAATGGGAGGTCTGACCATACCGAGAAGACCTTGCGAACGGGTGGGTGACAGGGTTGTGAATAATGCCGGTGAGGATGTGACAGAACAATTCGTCAGAGGGGCCGAGGAGGCTTTGATGCTGGCCAGGCTTTATGACTGTAAGTATGCCCTGCTTAAGGAGAAGAGCCCTTCCTGCGGATATGGCAAAATCTATGACGGTACCTTCTCTCATAGGGTGACCGACGGCAGCGGTGTCATGGCGGAGCTTCTGGAGACGGAGGGAATCGCTGTTTATGGTGAGAATGATTTGGACCGCTTCTTTCGGGAAGCTTTGAGGGAATGACCCATCTTAAGCGATAGGCAGGTAAAATATTGCTTGCAATATAAAGGATATTCTGTTAGAATAAATGTGTTTGTAAGGCCAAGGGTCTTCATTTATAACGGATGAAAGGGAGGAAGCCTTTCGTTTAGTATACCTTAAGGAGGTGCTTTTGATGGCTAAATGTGCAATATGTGATAAAGGTGCTCACTTTGGAATCGCTGTGAGTCATTCTCATAGAAGATCTAACAAGATGTGGAAATCTAATGTGAAATCCGTAAAAGTTAATGTAAACGGAGCTGCAAGAAAAATGTATGTTTGTACTTCCTGTCTTAGATCCGGTAAAGGAGAACGCGCTTAAGGGAAACGATGGGTGTCAGGGGATCTTGACACCCGCTTTTTTTCAATCAACAACTGCAAAACAGATTATATCCCAATACAAGACATAGGATAATAATACATATCGCTAATATACCGTTTGTAATGAAAAGCATGATTGTCATGCCGATCGCTATCCAGAACAGGATAAAGCCTATCATTCTCTTCATAACAGTCACTTCCATTCAATATCAATAGTAATATATATTATGCAAGTTATTGGACGGTTATCTCAAAATATGGAGCAACCGGACGGGTAATTTAGAATTCAACTGAAAGCAATGCTTTTAAGAACATAGAATGATGTAATCAAAAAAATATGGCTATACTAACATATAAAGGTGTAAGCATCCGGGCGCAGAGCCTACAAGTAGGCATCGGAGGCATGGGAAGACGCTTCCCTCAGTGAATGACCGAGATAGAAACAAATTATAGATAGGAGGGTTAATATGAAAGGATATATGAATACACAGATCGGCGAAATTATGATTGATAACGATGTGTTGGCAAAGTACGCCGGTGCCTCAGCAATAGAGTGCTTCGGTGTAGTTGGAATGGCTTCAATTAATATGAAGGATGGTATCGTTAAGCTGCTTAAGCGTGATAATTTAAGCCATGGTGTAAATGTCTCGATAGAAAACAATAAGATTACGATCGACCTGCATATTATCGTTTCCTATGGTGTGAGTATCTCAGCAGTTGCTGATAATCTGATCAGTAACGTGAAATATAATGTGGAGGAGTTCTCAGGACTTGAGGTAAAGAAAATCAATATTTTTGTTGAAGGAGTCAGAGTTATTGACTGATCCTGAGGATTACGGCATTTAAGGAGGAAAGAACCAGTGGTAGTGAAAACGATAGATGCAAAGACATTGAAAAAGATGTTCCTTGCGGGAGCAGCAAGTATAGAAGCGAAAAAAGAATATATCAATGAGCTGAATGTATTCCCCGTGCCGGATGGCGATACCGGAACCAATATGACCCTCACGATTATGTCAGCTGTTAAGGAAGTCAACAGTTTATCTGATCCTTCCATTGAGGAATTAGCAAAAGCGATTTCCGCCGGATCTCTCCGGGGAGCGCGCGGTAATTCGGGAGTTATCCTTTCCCAGTTATTCCGTGGCTTTACCAAGGAAATCAAGGAATATAAGGAATTAAACGTAACGGTGATCACCAATGCCATGCAGAAGGCAGTCGAGACAGCTTACAGAGCCGTCATGAAGCCGAAGGAGGGCACCATTCTTACGGTTGCCAGAGGAGCTGCCGAGAAGGCAGCCCAGTTGGCCTTAGAGACGGATGACCTGGTGTACTTCGGCCGTGAAGTTCTTGCCCATATGGAGAAGGTTCTGGAGCAGACACCGGAGCTTTTACCGGTATTAAAGGAAGCGGGAGTTGTGGATTCCGGCGGCCAGGGTCTGCTTGAAATCATCAGAGGCGCCTATGATGCCTTACTGGGTAAGGAGATCAATTTGAAGGATATCAGCGTAAAGGGGACCGCGAGCACCGGCATTAATGTGGAGCGGATTGCTTTAGAGGATATTAAGTTCGGATATTGTACAGAATTTATTATCATGGTCGAGAAGGAATACAATCAGCAGACAGAGTTGGATTTCAAGGCTTATCTGGAATCCATCGGAGATTCCATCGTAGTCGTATCGGATGATGACATTGTTAAGGTTCATGTACATACGAACGACCCTGGCTTAGCTATCCAAAAGGCGTTGACGTATGGCTCCCTGACCAGTATGAAGATCGACAATATGCGCGAAGAGCATCACGAGAAGGTAATCAAGGATGCTGAGAAGGCTCTTACAGAGAAGAAGGATACAAAGGAAATAAAGAAACCGGCAGAGAATAAGCCCAGAAAGAAGGCAGGCTTTATCGCCGTGTCTATGGGAGAAGGCTTAAGTGAGATATTTACCGGCTTGGGCGTGGATTATCTGATCCAGGGCGGGCAGACGATGAACCCCAGCACCGAAGATATGCTGAATGCCATCTCTGAGGTTAATGCGGATACCATCTTCATTCTGCCGAATAACAGCAATATCATTCTGGCTGCCGAGCAGGCAAAGCAGCTGACAGAGGATAAACAGATTATCGTAATTCCCTCCAGGACAGTTCCCCAGGGAATTACAGCGATTATCAATTATGTATATGATAAGTCTCCGGAAGAGAATGCAAGCAGAATGACTCAGGAGATGAAGAGAGTAAAATCCGGTCAGGTAACCTATGCAATCCGGGATACCAGCATAGACGGCAAGGAGATCAAGCAGGGCAACATCATGGGTCTGGATGATAAGACCATACTCTCTGTCGGCGAGGAGATTAAGACAACCACGATTGAATTGGTCCAGCAGCTGGTGGATGAGGATTCGGAGCTGATCAGTCTCTACTATGGTGAAGAGACCGGAGAAGAGGATGCAGAGGCATTATCCTCCGAGCTGATGGAGCTTTATCCCGATCTGGATGTGGAAGTTCATTATGGTGGCCAGCCGATTTACTATTATCTCTTGTCAGTGGAATAAGCTTATACAGAAGAATAATAAAAGTACAGAGTGGTTCGCAGCATAACAGCAGACGGACCACTTTTCAAATTCATATCTATGTCCGGTCTGCCTACTGTTCCCGAGGTCATAGCGAGGCAGGGAGGTCGGAGCATACGCAGAGCACAATCACCGGATTGGATAACATGGGAGGATGAGAAGCATGGAGAAGGACAGAATTCCCAGGCAAGGAGAGATTTATCAGCATTTTAAGGACAAGCCCTACCAGATTGTAACCGTGGCAACCCATACAGAGACAGGGGAGACTATGGTGGTTTATCAGGCCCTATACGGCGACTATAAAACCTACGTCAGATCCTTGGATATGTTCCTAAGTGAAGTGGATAAAGAGAAGTATCCCGATGCTAAGCAGGAAATAAGATTCGAGCTTCGGAAGGGGAAGGAAGGACCGGAGGATACAGCGGATCGCCAAGGGGATATCACGGAGGACCGAAGGAATACTTCGGAGCAGGATGCAGAGGGGATGCTTCATATAGATAAGCAGCATGAAGTAACGGACCATCCGGATCAACATGGGTCTGAGGAGAGGGTAGCACAGGCGGCGACTAAAGCAGAACAGGAGGACAAGGTAAATCATGTCCTGCTGGAATTTCTGGAGGCCCAATCCTACTATCAGAAGCTTGAGGTGGTCACCACGAACCTGAAGCGTCTCAATGACAGACTGATCAATGATATGGCAGCAGCCCTGGATTGTATCATTGAAGAGGGACCTCTGGAGAAGAGAATACAGGAGCTGCTTTTCTGTCTGAAGGCCATGTGTCGCTTCGAGGATAAAAGGCTTCGTTAGAAGGATAGGCTCATAGCTTGGAAGGAGACACTCTTCACAGGATGAGGAGTATCTATTCATCTTAATGAAAAAGTGTATGCGAAGGATTCAAGAAAGACTCGTTACGGTCTTTCATAAGTCAATCGCATACACTTCTTTTTACCCATACTTCACTTTCATGCACTTCTCTTACAAGCACTTCTTATATAGGCACTTCTATCATAGGGAGCTCTTGCATCACCCTTCAGCTGTTCCGAGTACTTCCGGGGTAAAACCACCATGGAATAATAAGAATAATTTACTCCAGATTCAGCTTTCTCTTGAAGATCCGGTTAATCGTAATATAGTATACAGCGCTGGTGGCTGTCATCACCAGAAGAGCTAACGGCAGTACGATATTGTGCACGGATTCAGCGCTATCCAGAGAATTGCGCAGGAGCTTACTTCCGATCACAATAAGCAAGGCAAGTACAAGCTGGGTTGCGGTATAAATTCCGACATAGGACACGAAGGCACCCAGGACCCGATGTCCGTTAAAGAGCTGACCAACCGCAATAGCTACATAGATCAGTAAAATATTCATGGCTGTACCAACCAGGACCATGAGGGCAAATTCTATGAGGACAAGAACTGTTTTATCACCGAACATACCACGTAATTCCCAATAGGGCTCGCTGAGGACCTCTGCGATCCTCGGTATACTCTCCAGTGATGCAAAAGCAAGCAGCAGGGACGCTATGACAGCGATGACACTTAAGAAGGTCCAGACCATGGAGGTAATCAGCTTAGTGGTAAGCAGCTGGTCAGACCTTACGGGAAGCGTAAACATCAGATAACCTTCCTCGCCCAACAGGTTCTTATAAAAGCGCAGCACCAGTAATACAAAGGTGATCACAACAACTGCGATGATGGAGACAATATATGCCATCGTAAGGAAGCCGGGAATAATCGCAAGGACTCCGGGAAAGATATCAAGATTTAGGACCACCCGGTCAAATAAGGCAATCACCAGCAGGATGACATACATGGGAATTAAGAACCGGCCGGTTGATGCGAATTCATGCTTTAATAATTTTCTTAACATCTGAATACCTCCCTGAATAATGTATCTATAGATTTTTTCTCTTTGCTTCTGATATCGTCAACAGAGGCCTGCAGAGTCATATGTCCTTCCTTGATAAAAATGACTTCATCCAGAACATTCTCGATATCTGCGATCAGATGGGTCGAGATGATGACGGTCGCATTCTCGTTGTAGTTAGAAATAATTGTGTTCAGGATATAATCCCTGGCAGCAGGATCCACGCCACCGATCGGCTCATCAAGGCAGTAGAGGTCGGCTCTGCGGCTCATAACCAGGATTAACTGGACCTTCTCCTTCGTGCCTTTCGATAAGGACTTAAGTCTCTTGCTCGGATCCAGATTCAGCCGTTCCAGCATCTCATAAGCCCTCTTCTCATCGAAGTTATCATAAAAATCCCGAAAGAAATCAATGGTATCCGAAACCTTCATCCAATCAGGCAGATAGGTCTTCTCGGGTAGGTAGGATACAAGCTTCTTCGTCTCGATACCGGGTTCCATACCGGCTATCCTTAAGCTGCCGCTGGTCGGTACCAGCAGGCCGTTGATCAGCTTGATCAGGGTGGTTTTACCGCTTCCGTTCGGGCCCAGAAGTCCCACGATTTTGCCCCGTTCCAAGGATAGGTTTACCTCGGTAAGGGCGGTAACATTACCAAACTTTTTTGTCAATGCGTTACACTCTAATATTACACTCATACCATACTCCCATCTGCGTCATTACGCTTTTGATACTTTAATACGATTTCTGTTATCAATTCATAGGTTTCTTCAACCGTAAAGCCCAGCTGCTTCATCCGGTCTAAAAAATCAAGGATCTGCTCACGGGCAGACAAGCCTTTCAATTGCTTGATCATCTCTTCATCCGAGGTGATAAATCTTCCGCTGGTACGGTTGGTATAGACCAAACCGGTCCGCTCCAGCTCTGTCATGGCCTTCTGCATGGTGTTCGGATTAACTGTCACCTGAGCTGCCAGCTCTCTGACAGAGGGCAGTTTTTCACCGGGCTTGTAATAGCCGGAGATGATGCCTGCCTTAATCTGCTCCACCAGCTGCAGATACACCGGTTTATCGGAATTTAGTTCCCATTGCATGTCGTATTCTCCTTTCCTGATTACATACAAAAGCAGGATATCACCTTCTTCTGTACTACTGTATTAAGTGATTAATACAATAATACAGCTATATCATTCCTCTGTCAAGTGGATTTTGAAATATTTTTACATCTTTTCCAATTCATTCGTTTCGTTTATAATGTTAATGGAAAACGCATCAATGCCGGAGGTATTCGGATGGAATTCAATGACCGTATTAATGTAATAAAGGGAATCGGAGACAAGACACAGCTGCTGTTTCAGAAGCTGGGGATTGAGACCGTGCAGGATCTGCTGGAGCATTATCCGAGAGGGTATGAGGAATTTGAGAGGCCGATAGCTATTTCCGAGCTGACGGAGGGGATGGTCTCCACGATCGAAGCCTCTCTGGCAGCCTCGCCGAAGCTGAAGAGGGTGAGGAACCTTCAGATCATCAATGTCCAGGTAAGGGATGCCTCGGGAAGCTTTCCTCTTACCTGGTTTAATATGCCCTTTCTCTTAAAGAGCTTAAGGATGGGAAGCCATTACCTCTTCCGGGGCAAGGTCATCCGTAAGAACGGTATCCTGGTCATGGAGCAGCCGGGCATCTACCGGCAGGAGACCTATTATAAACTATTGAAGGTACTGCAACCGATTTATCCTCTGACTGAGGGAATCAGCAATAAGATTATCATTAAGGCAATGAAGCAGATCCACACGGAGCTGGAATTTGCCAAGGACTATATCCCGAAGAAGACGGTGAAGGAATATGAGCTGATGGACCGTACCAAGGCTCTGAAGGAAATCCACTTTCCCAAGGACAGAGAAAGTATGAGAAGGGCCAGGAATCGGCTGGTATTTGATGAATTCTTTCTGTATTCTCTCGCCCTAAGAAAGCTTAGGGATACCAAGCTGTACACCGCCACGGAGTATCCGATGAGCCCCGCGGGAGAATGCGATGAGTTCATCAAGAGTCTTCCCTATCCCTTAACGGGAGCCCAGCTGCGGGTATGGGGGGAGATCAGGAAGGACCTCTGTGGCAGCACGGCAATGAATCGACTGGTACAAGGGGATGTGGGCTCAGGTAAGACGGTTCTGGCGATGCTTGCGCTTCTGATGGCAGTGAAGAATGGTTATCAGGCCTGTATCATGGTTCCCACTGAGGTACTGGCCAAGCAGCATGAGAAGACCTTCAGGGGACTCTTTTCCGCTTATGGAGTATCAGTAACACTGTTGGTAGGCTCCATGACAGCCAAGGAGAAGAAGCTGGCTTATGAAGAGATTAGAGAACACAGGACGGATATCGTAGTCGGAACCCATGCCCTGATCCAGGAGAAGGTGGAGTATGCCAATCTGGGTCTGGTGGTGACCGATGAACAGCACCGTTTTGGTGTTAAGCAGCGGGAGGCTTTGATGACCAAGGGCTCCAAACCTCATGTCCTGGTGATGAGTGCGACTCCGATTCCAAGGACTCTGGCCATCATCTTATACGGGGATCTGGATATCTCCATTGTGGACGAGCTGCCTGCGATGAGGCTGCCGATCAAAAACTGTGTCGTGGATACGAATTATCGGCCAAGTGCCTATCGCTTTATTGAGAAGCAGGTGGCCATGGGGAGGCAGGCCTATGTGATCTGTCCGATGGTAGAGGAGAGCGAAGAGATCGAAGCGGAGAATGTCATAGAATATACGGAGCGGCTGAAGGAAGCCTTTGCTGCCAGGGTCAGGGTAGAGTATCTCCACGGTAAGATGAAGCCCAAGGAGAAGAATGAGATCATGGAACGCTTTTCCGAAGGGCAGATCGATGTTCTGGTATCTACCACTGTGATAGAAGTGGGGGTCAATGTCCCCAATGCTACCGTCATGATGGTAGAGAACGCAGAGAGATTCGGTCTCGCCCAGCTCCATCAGCTCAGGGGAAGAGTGGGCCGCGGAGAGGATCAGTCTTATTGTATCTTCGTTTGTGGTACTGAGAGCAGGGAAGCCAGGGAAAGGCTGGAGATTCTGAACAAGTCCAATGACGGCTTCTTTATCGCCGCTGAAGATTTAAAGCTAAGGGGGCCGGGAGATCTGTTCGGAATCAGACAAAGCGGAGACTTGGAATTCAAGCTGGGAGATGTCTTTACGGATGCATCCGTCTTAAAGCAGGCAGCAGATGCAGCGAAGGGACTCTCGGACAGTGAGGTAAATGCAATCTTCGATGCGAATCCTTACTTGGAGGAGAAGATTCTTTACAGAAATACGGGAACACTATAAGTAGGAAAATTAAGTAAAATCTGAATAGAACTTCCTATTTTTATGAATTTATGATATACTTTCACGGTAGACTGATACTGAAATGATAAATTTATGATATAAACCGGCATGAGCAGGATGAAGAGGTAGCTTATGATTACAGTCGATAGCTTGAATAAGGAAAGAACGCCACAGTCAAAATTATCCCTGGTGATTCCTGTCTATCAGGAGGGCAGCCATATCAGGAGCTCTATTGCAGTGATAGAGCAAATTCTTCAGGAGAACCGGCTGGTATATGAATTTATACTGGTGGATGATGGCTCTAAGGATAATACCTGGAGTGAGCTGAAGGCCATGGCCGAAGAGAATGACAGAGTTACGGCGCTTCGATTAAGCAGGAACTTTGGTAAGGAATCGGCTCTTTGTGCCGGGCTGGAATATGCGGACGGTGATATGCTTTTGGTCATGGATGCCGATCTGCAGCATCCCCCTGCCTTAATTCCCGAGATGGTGAAGTACTGGCAGGAGGGCTACGATGTCATAGAAGGAGTGAAGAATTCCAGAGGCAAGGAGAATCCCATTTATAAGCTGTGTGCCAAGTTCTTCTATTATATACTGTATAAATCCTCGGATATCCACCTGGGCAAGGCATCGGATTTCAAATTACTGGATCGCAAGGTCGTGGAAGCCTGGAAGGAGATGCCGGAACGGGCGATTTTCTTCCGCGGTATGTCGGCATGGCTGGGCTTTGACCGTAAACAGATAGGATTTGATGTGGCAGATCGGGTAAACGGTAAGACCAAATGGTCTCTGCTCCGTCTGGTCCGTCTTGCTGTGAATGCCATCACCTCCTACACCTCGGTACCCTTACATTGTATTACCCTGCTGGGTATTCTTATGTTTATCATTACGATTGTTATGGGGGTTCAAACCCTCTTTATGAAGTTTTCCGGACGGGCCTTGGACGGCTTTACGACCGTTATCCTGCTACAGCTGTTGATTGGCAGCTCCATCATGACAAGTCTGGGTATGATCGGGATCTATCTGACCAAGATCTATAAGGAAGTAAAGGGAAGACCGAGATATCTGGTTTCAAAATATGTCAAAGGCGGTGACAGAAAATGCTAGGTCTTTTGTATCTCATCCTTTGCTTTGGAATCGGATGGTCCATCTGTTCCTATGCATTTCCCGGGCTGGACAGCATGACCCAAGCCTCCTTCGATGGAAGAAAAATTCAGGTCAGTCCCTATCTGCTGAAGCTGCCGGTGTGGTTCATCACCGGCGTTCTTGCCTTGACCTGGCCGGTATATCTGATTGCTTACCTGGCTGCTAAGGCTACGGCATCCCCCCTGACTGTCGCGAATGCTCTTGCGCTGCCTATCGCCTTGCTAGTCTTTGGAGCAGTTTATTACAGAAGGCAGATCAGAAATAGGAGAGCTGCTTCTGCTTCCGTTTCCTGCCACAGACCAGGATGGGCAGAGCTTTTACTGCTTATCGGTGTAACTGTTCTTGCCTGCGTACTGATGTGGTCTACCTTTTATGTGAAGAACGGACAGCTTAAGATCGGGGTATCGGTCTTCAGTGACTTCTCCCCCCATATCGGGATGATCCGGTCCTTTTCTTACGGTAATAATTTTCCTACCTCCTATTCCCATTACGGAGGAGAGGATATCAGATATCATTTTATGTTCCAGTTCCTTGCGGGCAATCTGGAGTATCTGGGGCTAAGGATCGACTGGGCCTTCAATCTGCCAAGCATATTAAGCTTTATCAGCGCTTTTCTGCTCTTCTATGTGTTGGCTGTGAAGCTTACGGGCAGAAGGCCGGTAGGCTGGTTGGCCTGTTTGTTCTTCGCTTTCCGAAGCTCCAGGTCCTTGATCACTTATCTGGCAGAGATACCAAAGGGAAGGCTGTTACGGACGCTTTCGGAGAATACTGATTTTATCGGAGACACACCCCATGAGGATTGGGGCTTGTGGAATCTGAATGTATATTGTAATCAGAGACACTTAGCCTTCGGACTGGCTTTGATGTTCTTTCTGCTTATTTTGTACCTGCCGCTGCTTTATGAGCGCTTCGAGGCTGTGAAACAGAAGCGGATGGGGATGCCTGTGCAGCCGGAGACCAAACCAACGGGGAAAGCATTATTCAAGTATGGGTTAGGAGCAGTATTGAAGCAAGTCAGGAAGCTGGGGTTCGATCTGAAGGAGATTTTCTTTACCTCTGAGGGTTGGAAGGTAAGGGAGCCGAAGACAGCAGTCGCGGCCGGACTCCTCTTGGGAGCCTTATCCTTCTTCCATGGGTCAGTGGTAATCGCCTGTTTGCTGCTTCTGTTCATGGTAGCGGCTTTCTCCGGAAGAAGATTGGAGTTCGTGATCCTGGCAGGGATAGCGCTGCTGCTTTCCTATCTGCAGACCACCTTCTTTATCGAGCAGTCAGCCGTGACCACAAAATTCCTCTTTGGCTTTATCGCTGAGAATAAAACCTTGTTTGGAGTCGTCTCCTATCTGGGAAGGTTATTGGGGATATTGCCCCTGGTGTTGTTGGGAGCAGTCTGTCTGGAGCGGGCTATCGGACGATACCTGATTCTGGCCTTTACCATGCCGCTGGTTTTTGCCTTTACCGTATCCTTAACGGTGGATGTCACCGTAAATCATAAGTACATCATGATGGCCTGCATACTGTTGGGGATTTATGCTGCGGCCTTTGTGGAAAAGCTCCTGACCAGAAAAGATATCCTGGTTCGTCTGGTAGGTGTATTACTGATTCTGATGCTGACCTCCACAGGGATCTATGATTTTGCAACCCTCTTGAAGAAGAATAAGAGGATCGGACCGATTACCCTGGAGCTTTATGATGAGCTGACAGAGTTTGTCCGGTATAACAGTGATTCACAAGACCTGTTTCTGACAAACAGCACCTACTATACCATCAATCAGTTGGTCTTCGGAGGGGCGATGCTCTATCAGGGCCACCAGTATTATGCCTGGTCAGCAGGCTATGATACAGAGCTAAGGGATCGGATGGTACACAGAATGTATTCCGCCTCCACCCCGGAGGAGCTGGACAGTTTGGTGAAGGAGGCCGGAATCCGATATATCGTAGTCGGTAAAGAAAACAGGGAAAGCACGGAGTATGAACTTAATGAGGAGAATATCCGGTCCACCTATGAGTGTGTCTATGAAGAAGGGGAAGGAGAATGGAAGCTCTCCATCTATGATACGCAGGAATTACTTCATTAAGATAAACAGATAGGTTATTGAACTGCCTAGCGGCAGTATGAGAGGTAAGGCGAATAAAAGCGTTTCGCCTGGGAAGAACTGCGGAGCTTCGCGACAGGAGGCTCACTCCTGGTTCTTCCGGACTTTTGATTGCCTAGTGGCAACTTTGGAGGTTGATATGGATAAATTATATATTGTAATTCCGGCTTATAATGAGAAAGCGAATATAGAAGCGGTGATTCGGGACTGGTACCCGATTGTTGATCAGCTTGGTAATGGCAGTAAGCTGCTTATCATTGATGACGGTAGTAAGGATGACACCTATCGGATCATGAAGGAGCAGGCAGAGATGCTGCCGGCCCTTGAACCGGTGACAAAGCCGAACGGGGGTCATGGAGCAACGGTTCTGTATGGGTATCAATATGCGTTGAAGGCCGGAGCGGACTACATCTTCCAGACGGATTCGGATGGGCAGACCCTGCCGGAGGAATTCTGGCCTTTCTGGGAGCAGAGGAAAGCTTATGATATGGTCATTGGGCATAGAAAGGGCAGGCAGGACGGCTTTTCCCGGGTCTTTGTGACGAAGACGCTGAAGCTGGTATTATGGCTGTGCTTCCATGTCAGCATCACGGACGCAAACACTCCCTTCCGTTTGATGAAGGCAGAGACCCTGAAGCAATATATCGGGCTGGTTCCGGAGGGCTTTAACCTTTCAAATGTACTGATCTCCGTCATCTATGCGAAGAAGAAGAGGAAGGTAAGCTATCGTCGTGTTACCTTCCGTCCGAGACAGGGTGGTGTGAATTCCATCAATATGAAGAAGATCTTCCGGATCGGAAGGCAGGCATTGAAGGATTTCCGAAGGATTAACCAGGTGCTGAAGAAGCAGAGCTAAGCCGGTAGCTATGATGATTACAGCCCGGAGAGGAAGGATATGCTGAAAAAAGCCCGGGCAAATGATAAAGATGAGGATAGGTTAGATATTAATTAAGACAGAATGAAGAGAGGAAATGATATGTTAAGAAAGATACTCTATGCCGTAGCGGCAGTCACCCTGGGGGTGCTGGGAAAGAATCTGTTGGGAGGGGATTATCTGCCCTTTTTACAATGGTGGGTTACGATTTTGTATCTGGGCTTGATCTTCCTTCCAATCACGGATGTATTATTTACTTCCTTTGATGACAGAGGCTACTTGTTCTCCAAGACTATCGGTATCGCAGTCAGCGGATATCTGATGTGGCTGCTTTCCTCCCTGCATATCCTGAAGTTCTCTGCAGCCAATTGTATCATTACCATCGGGCTCTGCCTGGTGGTGAGCATTGCTGTCATGCTGATCAGATTCTGCAAATCCAGAAGGCTGAAGCCGGGAGAGCATGTAAGGCTTCACAGACCTTCCCTGCTGCATAAGAATACACTTGAGCTGATGGTGATGGAGGAGCTCCTTTTCTTTGGTATCTTCCTATTGTTCGTCTATATCAGGGGCTTTAAGCCGGAGGCCTACGGTACGGAGAAATTCATGGATTACGGCTTCATGGCTTTGATGGACCGGACGGAATATATGCCTCCGCAGGATTTTTGGTATGCCGGTACCACCCTGAATTATTATTATGTAGGTCAGTTTATGGCAACCTTTTTATCAAAGCTTACCTTCGTGGGGACTGCGAAGGGCTATAATCTGATGCTGATGATGACGGGAGCCGTTACCTTTGTGATTCCCTTTTCCATTGCCTATCAACTGATGCTGAATTACAGACGGGATAAGAGCAGCCGAAAGGGAGTTCTGCCCGCTACCAGCGGTATCATGGCCGGAGCGGGGGTATGTCTGGCAGGAAATATGCATTACCCGATTTTCAAGTGGCTGGTTCCCTTTTTTCAGAAGAATATACTAAAGCTTAAGGAAAGCGAGCTTTATCGCTACTGGTTCCCGGATGCCACCAGATTCATCGGCTACAATCCGGAAACGAGTGATAAGACGATTCATGAGTTTCCGGCATATTCCTTTGTGCTGGGAGATCTTCATGCCCATGTGATCAATCTGCTTTTTATCCTTACCGTATTGGGAATTTTACTGGCATGGCTTATAGGGCGTAGGGAGAATAAAATACTCCAGGGAGATCAGAAGGAGGACAAGAAAGTCCTATTAAAGGAGATCTTCCATCCCTCCATCCTGATGCTGGGCTTCTTGATCGGCTTGTTCCATACGACAAATTTCTGGGATTATCCCATCTATTACGTGGTTTCCGGTGCTGTTATTCTATTTTCGAATATGATTGTATATAATTTTAGGAGAAAAGCTTATCTTCTGACAGCATTTCAAGGAATTCTTGTATTTGTACTGGGAGAAATCATAAGCCTTCCCTTTACAATCAGCTTTAACCAGATTTCCGCAACACCGCTTCTGACGGTATCGCGATCTCCGATCTGGCAGCTGGCTATCCTGTGGGGACTTCCCATAGCTACGGTTATTGCCTTTTTGATCTTTACCATTTCGGATCATAAGGACAGAAGGAAGCAAAGAAGACACTCGAAGAAGCGTAAGAATATACAGGCAGTGAAGGAGAATGCCCTGTTTCTGTACATGCAGAAGCTGAACAGCTCTGAATTGTTTATCCTTACGATCGGTCTGTGTGCCATCGGTCTGATTCTCCTGCCGGAGCTGATCTATATTAAGGATATCTATTCAGGGGATTATAAAAGGGCGAATACCATGTTCAAGCTTACCTATCAGGCCTTTGTCCTGTTTGGGATATGCTTCTCCTTTATTCTGATCCGGCTCCTTGCCTATGGAAGAAGCAGAAGGCAGAAGCTTTTTGCAGGAGCGGGGCTGGTCCTCTTTACCCTGACCCTTTTCTATGTGCAGAATGCAACAGAAGCCTGGTATGGCAATATCTTTCGTCCGGCTGGGTACAAGGGTCTTGATTCAACGGCCTTTATGAAGGAGGAGGTGCCGGAGGATTATTATGCAGCCAAATGGATCAGGGAGAATATCAAAGGGACGCCCGTTATGTTGGAGGCAAATGGAGACAGCTATACCATATACGAAAGAATCTCGGTGAACACCGGTCTGCCGACAGTACTGGGCTGGTATACCCACGAAAGGCTGTGGAAGTCAGAGCCGGATGTTACGGATGAGATGGTGACGACGATGTTGGATGAGCGTGCCTCAGATATTGAAACCATCTATACCTCCCATGAGGAAGAAGCAGTAAGGGCCCTGCTTCAGAAATACGACATTTCTTATATCTATGTGGGAGGACCGGAGGTTAATAAATACGGTTCCGTAAATGATGAGCTGATCAAAAGTCTGGGAACAGTAGTGTATGAAGCTCCGGACCTGGACCAAAGATATGAGACTTACATTGTGAAGGTCAACTAGTACTCCATACTTGACTGATAGGAACAACAGAGGACTATGATGGACTGGATATTGAGGTGCAGTATGAATAGAAGTTATAAAAAGGCATTAAGTTTTGGAAAGTATATCATTGCCATAGGTGTATTGGCTCTTTGCGTCTTTCTCAATACGAATAAGGGACTTGCAGTTACGGATTACCCTTATCTGATTAAGGTTAACAGGTACCACAATACGATAACTGTCTATGAGAGGGATCAGAAAGGGAAATATAATGTACCTGTTAAGGCCATTCTCTGTTCTGTGGGACAGCAGGGAACAGAGACGGTTCTTGGTACCTTTCAGACAAAGGCGAAATATCGATGGAAGGCTCTGATGGGAGATGTGTGGGGGCAATATGCCACCAGAATCGTTGGCGGAATCCTTTTTCATTCGGTTTATTATTACGAGAATGGGAATCCGGCATCGCTCTCTGTCAAGGAATTCAATAAGCTGGGAGCACCGGCATCCCATGGCTGTATCCGTATGACGGTCGCGGATTCCAAATGGATCTATGATCATTGTCCTGTCGGAACAACCGTCATTGTATATGACGATAAAAAGAACCCCGGACCTTTGGGTAAACCGGAGCCGATCAGAATCTCGTCATCCCTGCGATGGGACCCTACCGATCCAAGCAAGGAGAATCCATATCTGACGAAGCAGCCCGTGATTTCGGGAGCGAAAAATAAAACCACTCCCTGGGGCGAGACTCTGGATCTGTTGGAGGGCATCAAGGCGAAGTCCTCCCTGGGAACGGATATCACCGGAAAGCTGACGATGCAGGGTAATGTAGATTGGCAGAAGGCAGGAACCTATAAGATTACATATTCCGTTACGGATGCTCTGAACAAGACGGTAGCCAAGACCATCAAGGTGACGGTTGAGGAAAAGAAGGTACCGGAATTCTTCGGTGTCAGTGACCGGGTGGTTGCAAATGCAGAGCAGATTACGAATGACAATGTGCTGAAGGGAATCAAAGTATCGCTGGATGGGAAGTACCTGAAGAAGAGTGAGATAAAGACTGTGATCGAGCAGCGTTCAGCGAAGGAGTATGAAGTAAGCTATCAGGTATATGCCGGTAAAGTGTTTTTAGCAGCGCAAACAGCAAAGTTTTTGATTGATGATGAAGCCCCCGTGCTGACCGGAGTCAGTGACCGCATCCTGGAGCCGGGGCAGGTTCCCGACCGGAAGCTTGCTCTGATCGGAGTAAGTATTACGGATAACTACTCGATGCTGGAGCTTAAGCATATTCAGGTTACCATAGAAGAAGTCCGGAAGGAGGAAAGCAGGACTGCAGAGCCTGTACCCGGACCGGAAGGAGATCAGCAGGAAGCAGAGGACGCTTCCACAACAGCATTGGAGGAGCTGCCCCAGTACCTTGTAACCTACGAAGCAGCAGATGAAGTCGGAAATAAAGCTATAATCAAAGTAAATTTTCATTATTGACAGAAAGGATAATATTGGTTATTATTATGTAAAATAAAGGGAAGAGGGTTGGGCTTATGATAATAGTCAGAGAACGTTTGCGTACAGCAGAGCTTTCGGTGCTATTTAATTGGTTCATTATCTATAGCTGTATCGGCTGGTTATATGAGACTTCCTACTGTTATCTTACAACCGGAAGGCTCATGAACAGAGGCTTTCTGTATGGACCCTTAATACCGATTTACGGCTTAAGCATTGTGGCAATGATTGTATTGTTTGCCAACCGGTGCAAAACGATTCTTTCACTCTTTCTGTCCTGTGCTATGGTTGCGACAGCCTTGGAATATTTCAGCTCCTATTGGATGGAGCTGGTATTTCAGAGAAGGTGGTGGAATTATTCCAAGATGATGTTCAACATCGACGGTAGGATCTGCCTGGGTGCCACCATATTATTTGGATTATGCGGTGTATTGTTTGTACGCTTTATTCATCCGATGATCATCCGTTATCTGAATAATTTTTCAGATACCTTCTTAAGAAAGGCCAACCGGGTCATATTAAGCTTATTTGTACTGGATGTTTTATTTTCTTTCAAAAGAAGCTTGTTATAATACATATTTTAGAGTAAAATATCAATATAAATGAATACAGCAGGCAGAAGCCTTATGACATCTGCCTGCTAAAACTTTATCCAGGCGCGATCCTAAAGTCAGGATAGAAGTACTGATTATGATTAAATATTCATAATAGACCGTATCGCATCACCCCATGCCCATGGCATTGGGAGAATCATAGGAAAGGAGCAATGCAATGAAAAAATTCTCTGAAATTACTCCGGAATTAATGAGTTTGGCAGATCTGATCAAGAAGAACAATGTGATTGAACCTGAGTTGTACACAAAATATGATGTAAAGCGTGGACTGAGGGATGTCAGTGGTAAAGGTGTGTTGACAGGACTGACCGAAATCTGTGAGGTACGTGCGTATTCCATCGTGGATAATGATTATGTGCCCTGTGAGGGCAAGCTGTTTTACAGAGGAATCGATGTAGAGGAGATTATTAACGGCTTTATCAGGGATAACCGCTTCGGCTTTGAAGAGGTAACCTATCTGCTGATGTTTGGTGAGCTGCCGTCGAAGATACAGCTGGAGGAGTTTAACCGCCTCCTGGAACAATACCGGGAGCTGCCTCCCAGCTTTGTAAGGGACATCATCATGAAGGCTCCCAGCCGGGATATGATGAATACCCTTGCCCGTAGTGTACTTACCTTATACTCCTACGACGAGAAAGCTGATGATATCTCCATTGAGAATGTGCTGCGTCAGGGACTTCAGCTGATTGCTCTCTTCCCCTTACTATCCGTATATGGCTATCAAGCCTACAGTCATTATTATTTTGGGGATAGCTTAGTCATTCATCCGCCGAAGGAAGGGCTCTCCACAGCAGAGAACATACTCTATATGCTTCGTCCGAACAAGAAATATACGGAGCTGGAGGCGAGGATCCTGGACATAGCCCTGGTTCTCCATGCAGAGCATGGAGGCGGTAATAACTCCACCTTCACTACCCATGTTGTATCCTCCTCCGGAACGGATACCTATTCCACAGTTGCCGCTTCCATAGGCTCCTTAAAGGGTCCCAAGCATGGTGGAGCGAACATCAAGGTTATGCAGATGTTCGAGGACATGAAGAAGAACGTCAAGGACTGGGCAGATGAGGAGGAGGTTGGAAATTATCTTTCCGATCTGTTGAACAAGAAAGCCTTTGATAAGGCCGGACTGATCTATGGAATGGGCCATGCGGTCTACTCCCTGTCCGATCCGAGAGCAAATGTTTTAAAGAGCTATGTGAAGAGTCTGTCAGAGGAGAAGGGCCTGTTAAGAGAATTCGTCCTTTATGAGACCGTAGAACGGTTGGCTCCGGAGATTATCGCCAGAGAGCGCAGGATGTACAAGGGCGTCAGTGCCAATGTAGACTTCTACAGCGGCTTCGTATATCATATGCTGGGACTTCCCATGGAGCTGTACACACCGATCTTTGCTATCGCCAGAATATCGGGTTGGGTTGCCCATAGACTGGAGGAGTTAAATAATGCAGGCAAAATCATCCGTCCTGCTTATAAGAGTGTTGCAAAGCATAAGGATTATGTGAATCTGGCTGACAGAAGAGAAGAATAAGAGAGCTAGGGTGTACCGGTTTATCTTTTGATGTTGTTTCATCTTAAATTCGACATTTTTTGAATAAATTACTAGTGTAGCGCAGAAATTTCTGCACATACTAGTATCGTAACAAAGGATAAAGAATGATTTGACATCATTTCATTTATCCGATGTTACTTCAGATAAATGAACCGAATATGAAGCGTAAACAACAACAAAGATTATCCTCAAGCTGTTACTGAAACGGCAGAGAGGATAAGAAAATGGAGGAGTTTATATGTCAAGTAGAAACAGAGCAGAGATACCGGAGGCACGAGAAGCATTGAACCGATTCAAATATGAGGTTGCAAACGAACTCGGAGTTCCTTTAAAGCAGGGTTATAATGGGGACTTAACCTCGTATCAGAATGGTTCTGTCGGCGGTTATATGGTGAAGAAGATGATCCAGGAGCAGGAGAAGAAAATGGCCGGACAATAAACGGTCATGAGATAAACCGAAGGAATAAAAATAAAGCCTGTCGAGCAATCGACAGGCTATTTTAATTCTTTTCTTTATTTTCTTCTGTTACGGCGCTTTTTACAGTAGTCCATACCTAGGAGGGCAGAGCCGCTAAGCAGCAGGGGAAGCGTGTAACCCATACCCGGCAAATCCCCTGTCTTCGGAACACGACCTGAGACCTCCTCTGCTTCAACTGCTTCTTCTGCTTCTTCCCAGATCGCATAAAGCACCAAATCCTTTTTCACGATGATGGTATCGTCGGTTAGTACCTTGCCATTCGGTGACAGAGCCCAACCAAGGAAGGTATAATTATCATACCCAAGACCGGAGCCATCAGCCAGCTTTGCTACATCACCCTTGACATATTCCTTTCCGTCCACCGGGGCTTCGCCCTTCCCTCCATTCAGATCATAGCGGATGGAATAGTATTTCTCCACAGGGGGTTTCTCTTTCGGTGGATCCTCATCCGGTACTTCCGCTTCCGGAGAGATGCTCTCCCAGAGAGCAGTGATGATAAGATCATCAGAGATATTACTGTAATCCATATCCCAATCCTCGAAGCGATAGCCATCCTTTACAAGCTCAGGCTCTTCGGCTGCACCGCCATAGGCTAC
Source organism: Bacillota bacterium (assembly GCA_023441965.1). GTDB lineage: Bacteria > Bacillota > Clostridia > Lachnospirales > Lachnospiraceae > Mobilitalea. The sequence goes on along the minus strand of JAEZNB010000003.1, from coordinate 36,210 downwards.
CAGCTGTTCCAGTTCGCCGCCCCCTATCCTGGTCCCTCCGTCGGGATTGAAGATGACCCTACATTGCTTCAGGGACCAGAGAGCTTTTATTGTCATATCCTTTGTTACCTTAGAAAAATCGCTGTCCCAGCTGTCAAAAACATGATTATCATATACTACAACCGGTGCAAGGGCAGCTGCCCCTGCTTCAACCGACTGGATCAGTTCACCTCCGCCGGTCCGGACACCTCCGTTCGGATCAAAGGTGACGGTATAGGGCTGCCATATAGCAGTAACCGTCATATCCCTATAGACACTGTCAAAGGGTACATCCCATCCGATAAAGGTATATCCCTCCCGGACAACCTTGGGTGCTTTGGCAGGGTATTCGTAAGGAACATACTGCTTCAGCGCACCGCCTTCAGTACGCTCACCGCCGTTGGGATCAAAGGTCACGGCATAGACGGGAAGCGGTGTTACGGAGGAAGGAGGTGGAGAGGTTGGGGTAGGCTTCAAAGTAGGGGTCGGTGTAGGAGGTATGGGTGTTGGAGAAGTTTCATGCGGATAAGGGGATACCTCGGGATACCAGATCGCATTTACAGTCATATCCTCGTAGACATTGCGAAAGCTTTTGTCCCATGAGTAATAAAAGCCGATGCGGTATAAGCTAGGTTCCTCCGCACTTCCACCTTCTTCCACGATTTGGACCAGCTCACCGCCGCCCTCTCTCATACCTCCATTCGGATTAAAGGTTACGGTATAGGTCGGAACCTCTTCGGAATAGGAAAATACAGCATGGGCACGATAGTAACCGGTCCTCCAAAGATCAACGGTAGTAACATTTTCGTAAGGAATTTCTCCATACATGATCCACCGTTCAAGGGAGGCCCCCTTTTTCGGGACAGCGGTAGCAAGGGCCTGGGTATCCTCCTCCGAATATTTCAGATAAAGCTCCACATTGCCCTTGTTTTCCGCTGTGACCCGGAGCCACACATCAATAAAGTAAACCTCAATGTAAGTCAGATCATTATTGCTGCAAACCAAATCTGTCAATGCTGTTGAGTTGCTGATCATCAGAGATGAGATCCTGTTATTACCGATGCTGATCTCCTTTAGTTGCGAGAAATTGATTAATTTCAAGTCACCGGCCAGACTCCGGAAGGACCATTCTCCAAGCTTGCCGATAGAGACTACTTTTTTAGGCGTTTCAGTGTTCCACACGACTCCCGTCCAGGTACTTGGGTCCATGGGATCATAGCCCGTTTCATTTATCATATCTCCGTTTTTCTTACCCTGAACAGCCGAATCCTGTTCTAAGAAGTTCTTTAGCGCTGTATAATCATCTTCATGATAGATTTTTGTGATTTCCTCTTCAGTAGCACCTGTCGCAGGTGCCGGAACCATGGCGACCAGCATGACAATAGCCAGTATCATGCTTAGAAATTTTTTGTAGCTCCTCATTTTGTCTCCTTTCATGACTACCACCTTACGTATCTTTATCAGGAGTATAAAAAGTGGAATAAATTGATAAGCTTGGCATATATTAGAATTATATGCAAATCTATTCATTTTATGCCTGAAATCCAGTTAATGGAATTCGAATCTTGGAAAATTAAATGGTACGATACCTCACCAAACAGCGAAAGTATGGGATCGGAGCGTTCCTATTGAAATAATTTACAGGATGGAGTAAACTAGTCCTAAAAAGGTTGACAAAAGCGCATAATATTATAAAATAAATGTATAGCGATTGTTCGTTCAAGCGGGGAAATCATATGAGAGTAATAGCAGGTAAAGCCAGGCGATTACAGCTGAAAACACCGGAGGGCTTTGAAACAAGACCAACTACCGACAGGACAAAGGAGACCTTGTTCAATATTTTAAATCCTTACTTGGCTGATGCTGACTTTTTAGACCTATTCTCCGGAAGCGGAGCAATCGGTATTGAGGCTCTGTCCAGAGGAGCAAAATATGCTGCTTTTGTGGATAACAGCCGTTCCTCCGTTGAATGCATCAAGGCCAATTTAAAAAGTACGAAGCTGGATTCACAGGCTGAGGTCTTTCCTATGTCTGCTCTGGAAGCAATACGGGCACTAGAGCTTAAGGGTAAGGTTTTTGATGTTGTTTTCATGGATCCGCCTTATCAGCAGATGCTGGAGAAGGAAGTATTGCTATACTTATTGAACTCCAACATTATTTATTGTGATACGATTATCGTTGTGGAAGCTTCTCTTAAGACAAGCTTTGAATATCTTGAACAGACCAGGTTCAGAATCTATAAACAGAAGGAATATAAGACAAACCAGCATGTTTTTATTGAGGTTAAGTGATTGGACATGCCAGAGGAAAGGAATAAAATGAAAATTGGAATATATCCCGGAAGCTTTGACCCCATTACGCTTGGACATCTTGATATCATCATCCGGGCCTCCGGTCTGGTGGATCAGCTGACGATCGGCGTACTTAGGAACAGCTCCAAAAGACCGCTATTTACTGCAGAAGAGCGGGTTGAACTGATAGAACGGGTAATCAGAAAAGACCCAAGGCTATCCCATGTCAGGGCAGAGGCCTTTGAAGGCCTGCTGGTGGATTTCGCTGAGCAGAAGAATGCATCCTTGATTGTCAGGGGCTTCCGAGCTGTCACAGACTTTGAATATGAGCTGCAGATCGCCCAGATGAACCACAAGTTAAACTCAAAAATAGACACCATCTTCTTTACCACCAGTGTAGAGTATTCCTATCTAAGCTCCAGTGCCGTAAAGGAAATTGCCAGCTATGGCGGTGACATCAGACAGTTCGTTCCGGAGAGCATCGTGCAGTCCATCTACGATAAATATCATATTACAAGGAGTGTTTGAAATGGGAGCAAGCAGAATTGAACAGTTAATCGAAGACATTTATGAATTTGTTGAAAGCTGCAGAATGCAGCCATTGTCAAGCACTAAGGTTATCGTTCCGAAGGACGAGCTCTATGATTTGCTGGATGAGCTTAGACTTCGGACCCCGGATGAGATCAAACGCTATCAGAAGATCATTGCCAACAGGGATGCAATCATGGCAGATGCAGAGAGTAAGGCAGAGGGAATTCTGGTACAGGCCAGGGAGAAGGCGAAGGAGCTTCTGAATGAGCATGAGATTATGCAGCAGGCTTATTATGAAGCCAATGAGATGATTATGCAGGCCTCCCAGGAGGCAGACAGGCTGCGCAGGGAAGCCCAGGAGGAAGCGGATCAGATCAGAACGGGTGCACTGGTTTATTCCAACGAGATCCTGACAGAGGTTGAGCGGGTTGTGGCCAGTGCCTATGACAATGCTTTGTCCAGATATGATGGATTTATCGGTACCTTAAGAAGCAGTCTTGATATCATCAGTACGAATAAAAGAGAACTGAATGAGCAGCTGTATCCCCAGGAGAAGGCAACAGACTTGAGCGACCCTCATGCCTATAAGGATGAAGAGTTCGATTTTGATGAGAATACCTTCTTAAATGACGTTAACTAATTCCGGAGTAAGGTTACATAGATCATGGTTATCATAAAGGTAACGAAAGCATTGAATAACTTTACGAGAAAATATGATTTTATGGATAGTCCTGAGTATCCAAGTACACTCTTGGTTTGAGCCATACCGGATAAACCGCCGAAGGAGGTTAGTACTGCAGCCAGGACTATTTTTATGCTACTTCCGATCTGAAGCTTACAGAGCTGGTTAATTCCCGTAGTGATCTCCAGCATACCCATAAAGGAAGCCTTCAGGATTCCCATGGCAGGCAGGGTCTCATTGACGACCTGTGCCAGAATGGAAAAGAGGATGATATAACCGCCGATCTTCGTGATTACCTCAAAGCCGTTCATAATGGAATGATCCACCATGTCAAAGGAGAAGCGGACGGACCGCGGCCTTAGTTCCGGCTTCTCTTTCTTCTGAAAAGCAGTCGCCTTCAGGAGTACCTCTTTCTCGGCACCGGTCTGAAGGCGGACCGGAGAAGGGTCCTTCCCCTTCAAAGTATCAGCTTGTGGCATGGGAGCAGGAAACGGGTTGTCTTTTCGTAATTTACCTACAGCCTTGTACAGCAGGGCGCTGATAACAGCGGAGCAGTAGACGATCAGGAATAGGGGAAGTCTGAATTGGGGAAGCTTTAATTGATTGATGGCAATATAGTTCATGATAAAGACAGGACTGGCATTGTTGCACATACTGAGAAGGAAATTGCCTTCTTCCTTGCTGATTCTCCTCTCATTTACCAGATCTGCCGAGGATTTGGCCCCCATGGGTATACCGGACAGGAAGCCTAAGAGCAGGGGATAACAGCCATCATGGCTTAAGCGGAACAATCTTCCCAGGACCGGATAGAGGAAGCGGCTGATCTGTCCTGCGATATTCAGACGGATCATAAGATTGGACACGATGATAAAGGGCAGCAGATTGGGCAGGACATTCAGAAACCAAAGGAGCAGTCCGGAGCTGGCCCCCTGATATGAGGCATAGGGGAAGAGGAAGATCAGTAGAAAGAAGAAAAGAATTGCACCTTTGATTATTTTATTTTTATATTTAACCGGGGACATAAGGACTCCTTAAGGAAGTTCGCTTACTATAATTTATTGGATGAGATACAGCTTTATTCAAAGTATTCATATATTAACGGAAAAGGGCAAAAGGAGATGTTGGAATGGCTAAAAATGCGAAATTACCGAAAAGAAATGAAGTCGAGAAGCAATATACCTGGGCGATTGAGGACCTCTATGCTACCGATGCGGAGTGGCAGAAGGAGTTCGAGCAGGTGAAGGGCTTACTGCCGAAGGTGGCAGAGTATCAGGGAAGACTGGCAAAATCAGGGGAGATTCTGCTCGGCTTCTTAAAGCTGTCCGATGATATCGGAAGACTGTTGGAGCGGGTCTATGTCTATGCGAATCAGAAATACCATGAGGATACCGGCAATGCGGTGTATCAGGATCTGTCCAATAAGGCAAATATGCTTTCCGTACAGGTGAATTCAGCCTTGTCCTTTGCCACACCGGAGATACTGACGATTCCGGAGGAGACCCTGCTTCAGTTTAAAAAGGAGAATGAGGAGTTAAAGCTTTATGACTTCTATCTGAAGGATATCTTAAGATTGAAGCCCCACATCCTGTCTGCCGAGCTGGAGAGCCTGCTGGCCGATGCCGGCGAGATCGCTGAGGCTCCGGATAACATCTTTTCCATGTTCAATAATGCCGATCTCAAATTCCCGGAAGTAAAGGATGAGAACGGGGAGCTTGTTAAAATCACTCACGGCAGATATGGTCAGCTGCTGGAAAGCAATGACCGAAGAGTAAGAAGGGAAGCCTTTGAAGGGGTATACGCTACCTACAGCAGCTTTAAGAACACCCTGGCTGCTGCCTTTAGTGCCAATGTGAAGCAGGAGTCCTTCTTTGCGAAGACCAGAAAGTATGAATCCACCTTGGCTAAGGCCCTGGACGCTGCCAATATCTCGGTAGAGGTTTATACGAATCTGATTTCCGCTGTTCATGACAATATGGAGCTGATGCATCGTTATGTTTCCATCCGCAAGCAGCTGCTGAACTTAGAGGAGCTTCATATGTACGACCTCTATACCCCACTGGTACAGGACATCAAGATGGAGCTTCCCTTCGATGAGGCGAAGGAGCTGGTTACCAAGGGACTGGAGCCCCTCGGTGCAGAATATCGGAATATCCTTGAGGAGGGCTATCAGAACCGCTGGATCGATGTCTATGAGAATGAGAATAAAAGGAGTGGAGCCTATTCCTGGGGCGCCTATGGGACCCATCCCTATGTCCTTTTAAATTACAATGAGACCTTGAATAATGTTTTCACCCTGGCTCATGAGATGGGGCATGCCATCCACAGCTATTTATCGGACAGGACCCAGCCCTATGTCTATGCGGGTTATAAGATCTTCGTGGCAGAGGTAGCCTCCACCTGTAATGAGGCTCTGCTGATTGACTATATGCTGAAGAACACGGAGGACAAGAAGCAGAAGGCTTATCTGATCAATCATTTCCTGGAGAAGTTCAAGGGGACCCTCTTCCGGCAGACCATGTTCGCAGAATTTGAGATGCTTACCCATAGGATGGTGGAGAAGGGAGAAAGCCTGACCGCAGAGGCCCTGTGCAAGATCTATCATGACCTGAATGTGGCCTACTTCGGTAAGGACATCGTCATTGATCCGGAGATTGATATGGAATGGGCGAGGATTCCCCACTTCTATAATGCCTTCTATGTATATCAGTATGCAACCGGTTATTCGGCAGCCATTGCCCTGTCCAGAAGAATTCTGACAGAAGGGAAGCCTGCCGTGGAGGATTATATCCGCTTCTTAAGCAGCGGCAGCTCCAATTATCCGATTGAGCTCTTAAAGGCAGCAGGGGTTGATATGAGCACGAAGGAGCCTGTGAACCAGGCCCTGGCTCTCTTTAAGGAGCTGCTGGACCAGATGGAGGAGCTGATGGGCGAATAGGAGCCTGACAAGACTTAGGTAAGAATTGAATATTTGGACATAAGCAAAGGGGCTGTTATCGATAGAAACAGCCCCTAAAATTGTTAAGCATACAAGTTTTTTCCTTCTAAAGAAGGATCATTCCATGTTGATACTCATTTGGCAGAGAGTACTGATAGGTTCCGAAGACGGCCTGATTATAAAGGTGAGTCGCAAAGAGGTCCTCTGACAGCATCTGCCTGCCCAAGGGCTCCAGTATACTGTCCGCCTTTGCTACCTTGGTTATGACCGGGATCTGGCCGATTTCAGTGATTCTCTTCAGCAGGAGGGAGGAGGACCGCCTTAAGCCCAGAACCCTGGCATAAAAGGAGCAGCTCTTCTGCAGATAAGCCTGTAAGGCATCATTCCTGATATTCAGAAGCAGATGGACCAGAGCACGGTTGATCCGGGTGTGGGTTACATTCCTTGTTTTTATTTTCTTCGTCAGCTCTGCGATACTAAGGTAGGTATTACTGATATTCGTCATCCGGTCAGCCAGATCAGGGCTGATATCCACATAGGAGGTTAGAACTTCACTGCTTTCAGACAAGAGCTTATAGATGATAATCTGGGCAAAGGCCTCCTCTGTGATGGGATAGGATTTCTTATATTGCTCTTCCAGGAGCTCATATACATCCTCCGGAACACTGCTTCTGATCCCGGATAGGTCAAGGATCTTGCCTTCCGAGAGCAAAGCATTGCGTATGGCGGTAGCGGAGCTGATGACCTTATTGTCATCCCCCTGCTCCGGCGTAAGCTGCGAAGCCTTCAGGCTACGAGTTGCCTTCAGCTTTTGGTCGGTCAGAGATTTCTGATGATAATGGGCTGTCTGTCTGGTAACCGTAATCGGTGTCATGGAGGAAGAAAGCTTGTTCAACGCCTTCATATATTCCAGGCCAAGGATATTATTGGGCTCAGACAGGACGGCAGCGATCTTTCGGTAGGCAGCCTGATCTCCGGAGGAATGATAGATATGCTCTACTGCCTTGGCCCTGGCAGCCGGATAGGGAAAGCCCTCCTTCACATAGGAGAAGAGCTTCTCATCATATAGCTTGGGAGCCTGAAGCAACAGCTCTGCTGCTTCCTCCAGAAGGGCAATGTCACCGCATTCGCTTCCGAAGCATAGAAAGTCCACGATACCAAGCTTGTCCAGGAGGGAGACCGCTCCCATGGCAAAGTATTCCGCACTTCCGGTCGCATATGAGACCGGAAGCTCAAGCACCAGATCCACGCCATTCTGCAAAGCCATTTTGGTACGGCTGTATTTGTCGATGATGGCAGGAGTACCCCTTTGGACGAAGTTGCCGCTCATCACCGCAATCACATAATCTGCTCCGGTCAATCTTCTGGCTTCCTCGATATGATATTTATGACCGTTGTGGAAGGGGTTGTATTCCACGATGATGCCCGCTACCTTCATTTTTACCTCCGTACAGCCCGGGAATGTATATGACCGGTTCATTCATACAGTCACTTCAGTGTCAGTATCAATAGCATTTATCTAAATTATATCGGAAGGACCGGGAAAAGACAAGCAGCCGCTTTCTTTTTTGATATGAAGTTAACAAAAAAATACTTGTTAATAAAGCGGGTATGTACTATAATAAAATTTATGGGTTTTGCGAATTATGTACATACTAATACAGACAAAGATGTTAGGAAGGAGAAAACATCATGGGATTTATTGATGTAATCAAAGAAAGAGCCAGAAAGGAAATGAAGACGATTGTACTGCCGGAGACAAGTGACAGAAGAGTTTTAGAGGCAGCACATACCATTCTCGCCGAGGGAATTGCCAAGCTTGTATTAATCGGCAATGAGGAAGAGATCGCCAGGAACTCACAGGACCTGGATCTGTCCAAGGCAGTAGTGGTTGATCCTAATCATACAGATAAGCTGCAAGCTTATATTGATCTTTTTGTTGAATTAAGAAAGAGCAAGGGTATGACTCCGGAGGAGGCCAGAGAGATTCTGACAAAGAGCTATCCCTACTTCGGAATGATGATGGTAAAGACAGGGGACGCAGACGGACTTGTGTCCGGAGCGGTTCACTCCACTGCCGATACCTTACGTCCCGCTCTGCAGATATTAAAAACAGCTCCCGGTACCAAGCTGGTATCCGCTTTCTTCCTGATGGTGGTTCCGGATTGTGAGTTTGGCGCTGACGGAGCCTTCATATTTGCCGACTCAGGGCTGAATCAGAATCCGAACTCTGAGGAGCTGGCAGCAATCGCAGCCAGCAGTGCAAAGAGCTTTGAGCTTTTGGTAGAGAAAGAGGCCTATGTTGCCATGCTGTCCCATTCCACCAAGGGCAGTGCGAAGCATCCCGATGTAGATAAGGTTGTGGAAGCAACCAGGATTGCCAAGGAATTATATCCCGACATAAAGATTGACGGTGAGATGCAGCTGGATGCGGCGATCGTACCCAAGGTCGGAGCCTCCAAGGCACCTGGCAGTGAGGTAGCGGGAAAAGCGAATGTTCTTATTTTCCCTGATCTGGATGCCGGTAATATCGGCTATAAAATTGTTGAAAGACTGGCGAAGGCAGAGGCTTACGGTCCCATTACCCAGGGTATAGCAAAGCCTGTGAACGACCTTTCCAGAGGCTGTTCGGCGAATGATATTGTCGGTGTTGTAGCGATTACTGCTGTACAGGCATCAGCAGTGAAGTAAGTTGGAGGGAAAAGAAAATGAAAGTATTAGTGATTAACTGTGGAAGCTCATCCTTAAAATATCAGCTGATTGACTCGGAGACAGAGAAGGCATTGGCAGTCGGTATCTGTGAGAGAATCGGTCAGGAAATGAGTGTTTTAAAGCATAGTCCCGATCAGGGGGACAAGGTTGTTATAGAGTCCGCCATGCCAAACCATGAGGTTGCGGTACAGATGGTACTGGATGCATTAACAGACAAGAACCATGGAGTGATTTCCGAATTATCAGAAATCGGAGCAGTCGGACACAGAGTTGTCCATGGCGGTGAGAAGTTTGCAGCGTCTACCATCATCAACGAAGAAGTAATCAAAGCAATTGAGGAGTGTAATGATCTGGCTCCCCTGCATAATCCGGCTAACCTGATCGGTATCCGGGCTTGTGAAAGTCTGATGAAGGGTGTTCCGATGGTAGCGGTATTTGATACGGCCTTCCACCAGACCATACCGGCCAAGGCATATTTATATGGTCTTCCCGTTTCCTATTACAATGACTATAAAATAAGAAAATACGGCTTCCACGGAACAAGTCACAGCTTTGTATCAAAGCGTATGGCTGAGTACTGCGGGCTGAAGCTGGAGAATTCCAAGATTATCGTATGCCATCTGGGCAACGGCGCCAGCATCACGGCAGTATTGAACGGTAAGTCCATTGACACCAGCATGGGCTTTACTCCCTTATCCGGTCTGGTCATGGGAACCAGAAGCGGTGATATCGATCCCTCCATTATTGAATTCATTGCCAAGAAGGAAAACAAGAACATCGATGAGATTATGAACCTACTGAATAAGCAGTCCGGTGTACAGGGTATGTCAAATGTATCCAGTGACTTCAGAGATATCAATGCCGCCATGGATACCGGTAATGAGCTGGCACGCATCGCCTTTGATGTGTTTGTATATCGGGTGGCTAAGTATATCGGCGGATATGTGGCAGCCATGAACGGAGTGGATGCCATTGCCTTTACGGCCGGAGTCGGTGAGAATGATTATAAGGTAAGAGCAGAGGTATGTGATTATCTTGGTTATCTGGGCATCACCATCGATCATGAGGCTAATAAGGCCAGAGGTAAGGAGACGATGCTGACCACACCGGATTCTAAGGTAAAGGTAGCTATCATTCCAACCAACGAGGAGCTGGCCATTGCCAGAGAGACCGTCGCTCTGCTGTAATTTGAGCGTATTCAGGTGCGGCAGCGGTTAAATTATCATTGACAAAAAGGGTACTACTGGTTATAATACAATATAGTGCGTAAAGAATGACAGTATCAGTCCACTCTTTACACAGATATTCGGAGAATACTATGCTAATATCATTATCAGAGATCATGACCACGAAGGATAAAGTAGAACATATCCTGGCTCCCATTGAGATGGACCACTTTCAGTTTCAGGGGAATTCATATGGAATAGCCGAAAAGGATGCAGTAGATCTTACGATTACCAATCTTGGAAACAGGACGGTTTTGATAGAGGGTAGTACGAATATTTCTTTATCCCTATTCTGCGCCAGATGCTTGAAGCAGCTGACTTATCCCATGGGGATCCACATCCTGAAGGAGATTGATTTCCGGCTGACGGATGAGGAACGGGCAGAAGAATTGGATGAAACCAATTATATAAGTGGATACAATCTGGATGTAGACATATTAATCTATGACGAGATTTTGCTGGGTTTTCCGATGAAGCTGTTATGCAGTGAGGAGTGCAAAGGAATTTGCAAATCCTGTGGAGTGAATCTGAATGAGGAAACCTGTAACTGTGATAACAGGTCATATGATTCCAGAATGTCAGTAATCCGAGATATATTTAACAATTTTAAGGAGGTGTGACTATGTCTATTTGTCCTAAGGGTAAAGTGTCAAAAGCAAGAAGAGACAGCCGTAGAGCTAATTGGAAGATGACTGCTCCGAACTTGGTTAAGTGCAGCAAGTGCGGAGAGCTCATGGTTCCTCATAGAGTATGTAAGGCTTGTGGTTCTTATAACAAGAAGGAGATCCTTCCCCAGGCTGAGTAATGATCAAGAACTAGGCCTTCCGGTATGCCGGAAGGCCTTTTTGTTGCCAAAAAATGCACTATCAGGCAAGAGTGAATTTGATCCTTAAGGTAAATATCGTTTGAGAAATATATCTTTTCAAACGATATTGTTGACTTATTCGCAATATATTGTTTGTTTTATGCTGTTATTATATAATATGCCTATAAGTAACTTGTTCAACTATTAAGGAGGAGGTAATTTTACATGAAGTTCAAGAGAATTATGGTGTTATTTCTGGCGGCTTTAACTATGTTTGCCGTTGTTGCTTGTAAGAAAGACGAAGCAACAAAAACAGACTCCAAGGATCCGGCTCAGTCAGCAGAGGCTACAAAGGCTCCTGACAAGGCTGATCAGACCACTGCTCCTGCCGATGAGGCAAAAGAGCCTGTGACCTTACGTATGGCATGGTGGGGTTCCCAGACCCGTCATGACAGAACCATCGAAGTAATCAATATGTACATGAAACAGAACCCCCACGTTACCATTGAATATGAGTTTTATGATTTCGATGGATATTTCACAAAGCTGAACACTCTGGTAGCATCCAATGAGGTATGGGATATGTTCCAGTTAGGCGGTAACTTCCCTACATACATCAGCAAGATCCTTCCTCTGGATGACTTCATTGCCAAGGGTATCATTGATACCTCCAACACAACCGACGCATTCCTGAAGACCACCAGAAGCGACGGAATCCAGGTTGGTTTATCCAATGGTGTTAACACCTACGGTATCGCATACGATCCTCAGATGTTTGCAGATGCAGGTGTACCTGAACCGAAGGAGAATTGGACTTGGGATGACTGGAAGAACGCATGTCTGACCATTCATGATAAGTTAGGTATCTATGGCAGCTCCAAGTTCGATGATTTCATCGCAGGCTGCTCCGCAGGTGTTCCTCAGCAGAATAAGGATTTAAGCTTCTTTGCTATGACAAATGATAAGTTAGGCTTTGATGATTACAAGTTACTTGTAGATTACATTCAGTTAAGAGCAGACCTGGTAGCAGCAGGTGCGTATCCGGATCCCGGCGCTATTGCAGAGATTAAGGATATCGAGGGTGACTACCTTGTTACCGGCGAAGCAGCTATGACCTGGGTAGCAAGTAACCAGTTTATCGCTTTAGCTGATGCTGCAGGCAGAGAGTTAAAGTTAGCTCCGTTACCGAGAAAGACAGCAGATGGCAGTTCCGGCCAGGCTCTTCAGTCCTCACAGATGTTCTGCGTATCCCAGGACTCTAAGAATCCCGAGGAAGCAGCGAAGTTCCTGAGCTTCTTCTGGACTGACGAAGAAGCAAACAAGATCTTAGCAGGTGAGCGTGGTATCTCCATCCACTCCAACGTTATCGAAGCACAGAAGGCAACTATGACTCCTCAGCAGGCATATGTGAATGACTTTGTTAACCTGATCGGTAGCTTTGAAGTTGGCGAGATCAACGTTATCAGCCCGCCGCAGCAGCAGGAAATCAAGGATTATCATGATCTGACCATCCAGAAGGTAATCTATGGTGAGATGACTGCAGATGAAGCTGCAAAGGATTTCTTCGAATTTGCTAAGTCCAAGTTCGCACAGTAATAAATAAGAATAAGAATTGGTTGGCCAATTCACCGGTAACTGAATCATAGGCACTTAGATATGGAAGCTTATCTCCATAGGATAAGTGGTTCGAAAGTGAAATGTGAATTGGCCTGCCAATATGATAAGAAGATCTGACCTCATGAGTTGGCATCAAAAATTCAACTTGTACTACTTAGAACTCTTATACTATAGGGTATTATTAGTATAAGAGTTCTTTCATAAGTGACGAACATAAGGAGGCTCCGAATGTTTAATAAAAATGCAGGCGCTGCGAATAGAAGAGATAAAGGATTTGGCAGTGCTGTTTATAAATTCTTCCATAGAGAGTCTACCGTCGGTTATATTTTTGCTTTGCCCTTTATACTTGGCTTTCTGGGCTTTACGATAGTACCGATTGTATCCTCCCTTTATTATTCCTTTACCGACTATAATCTGATCGATAAAGAGAATGTCATCTGGTTTGATAATTATGTACGTTTAATGAAGGACACCCGTTTCTGGAATTCTGTTAAGGTTACTCTGCAATATGTGGTTACCTCAGTACCTTTGAAACTATCCTTTGCCTTATTGGTTGCCTTGATCCTGACCCGGAAAACGAGAATGGTCAGCTTTTACAGATCCCTATTTTATATACCCTCATTGATTGGTGGAAGCATCGCTGTGGCTCTGGTTTGGAAGGAGCTGTTTGCTCGTAAGGGCATCATCAACCGCATGCTTCAGCTCATAAACATAAATCCTGTCTCCTGGTTCGGAGATATGGACTTTGCCATGATTCCATTGATACTTATGACGACTTGGCAGTTTGGCTCCAGCATGATTATATTTGCGGCGGGCTTAAAGCAGATCCCGGTTACATATTATGAAGCGGCAAGAATTGATGGCGCTAGCAAGAGAAAGTCGTTTTTCAATATAACAATTCCCTGTCTGTCCCCGGTAATCCTTTATAATCTTGTCATGCAGACCATTGCAGCCTTCATGACCTTCACACAGGCCTTTGTTATTACGAAGGGCGGCCCCAACGACAGAACGAATTTCTATGCCTTATACGTCTATAACCAGAGCTTTAAATATTACGACATGGGTTATGCCAGTGCTATGTCCTGGCTTATGCTGGCTATCATGAGCATCGTTACGCTGCTGATCTTTAAGACCTCCAAGCGTTGGGTGTTCAGCGAAGCGGATAGTTAAGGAGGCGGCAGACATGAAGATAAAATACAAGAAACATATCGCACCGGCTATATATCACATCCTGGTACTGGGCATTGGCTTTGTGATGGTATATCCCGTGTTATGGATGATCAGCGGATCCTTCCGGAATAATACGGAGATATTAAACGGTACCTTAGGGCTGATTCCTCCCAATTGGAGAGTGGATAATTACGCGACCGGTTGGAAGGGCTTTGGCGGTATCAGCTTTGCTACCTTCTTTAAGAATTCCTTTATCGTGACCGGGATAGCCACCGGAGCCACCGTAATAAGCTCCGCCTGTATCGCCTATTCCTTCGCAAGATTAAAGTACCGTGGCAGGAAGCTCTTATTCTCCCTGATGATTATGACCCTGCTCTTACCGGGCCAGGTGCTTTTAATTCCGCAGTATTTGATTTATAACAAGCTGGGACTGGTTCCCTCCATCATTCCTTTGGTATTGCCTCATTTCCTTGGTCAGGCCTTCTTTATCTTCCAGATGATGCAGTTCATGGCTGGTATACCGAGAGAATTGGATGAAGCAGCCTTCGTGGATGGTTGCAGTAGGTATGGAATTTTTCGCCGGATTGTGTTACCATTATTAAAACCGTCAGTAATTACGACCATCATCATACAGTTCTACTGGAAATGGGATGATTTCCAGGGACCTCTGATTTACTTAAGCAAACCACAGTCCTATACGGTATCCATCGCCCTAAAGCTTTTTGCGGATTCCACTTCAAGGACGGACTATGGTGCCATGTTTGCTATGTCCACCCTGTCCCTGATCCCTGTATTCCTGATTTTCCTCTTCTTTAACAAGTATCTGACAGAGGGAATCAGTACCAGCGGTCTGAAGGGTTAGGAGAGGTCCTGACAAGTAAGCCGTTTGCAAGCAGACTGAATGAGAAAGTAATTTTCTGACCTGAGCATGGGAGAAGATAGTATGGCAATCAACCGATACGAACTGGCCTCCAGGCATAATCCTATTTTAAATAAGATTGATTACAAATCACCACTCACCATCGGAAACGGTGAATTTGCCTTTACTGCGGATATCACAGGGCTGCAGACCTTATATGAGGAATATAAGGAGGCAAATTCTCCCCTCTGTACCATGAGTCAGTGGGGATGGCATACGACTCCGGTCGGCCCTGACCGTTATGCCTATAGCACTTCGGATCTAGAGATGACGGAGTATGACTATGCTGACCGTAAGGTCACATATGCCGTGGAGAAAAAGCCCGGAAATGAAGAGGTATATTTTTGGCTCCGTCAGAACCCACATCGGCTGAATCTGGCAAGGTTAAGCTTCCTGTATCAGGGAAATAGGATTAGGCCGGAGGATATCTCTGATATCAGACAGACACTCAATCTGTACGAAGGGGTTCTGGACAGCCGTTTTACCCTAAAGGGTGTTTCCTGCAGAGTTCTGACTGCCTGTCATCAGGATAGGGATGTGATTGCAGTAAAGGCAGAATCTGATTTGCTTCAGGATGGTACTCTGTCAGTGCTGTTGGCCTTTCCCTACGGTTCACCGGATATTACGGCTTCTGATTTTGAGCATCAGGACAGCCATAATACCCTGATAGAGGTTTTAAGCGATCAGGAGTGCCATATCAAGCGCACCTTGGATCGGACAGTATATTATGCCGATCTGAAATTTGATCAAGACATCGATATCCTTCCGATAGAGAAACACCAATATCTGATGAGCAGCAGAAGGGAAGAGAGGTTATCCTTCTCCCTTACCTTCTCAGAGCAAAAGCAGAAGGTTACCCCCTCATCCGAGCAGGTATTCCATAACAGCAGAGAGGGTTGGAAGACCTTTTGGAAGGAGGGCGGGGCGATTGATCTTCATCGTTCCAAGGATGAAAGAGCTTTGGAGCTGGAGCGGAGAATCGTCCTCTCGATGTACCAATCGGCAATACAGTCCTGTGGCTCCATGCCTCCGCAGGAGACAGGCCTGACCTGTAACAGCTGGCATGGTAAATTTCATTTGGAGATGTATCTCTGGCATCTGGCTTATCTTCCGCTTTGGAACAGAAGCAGGCTGCTGGAACGGAGCCTTCACTGGTATATAGAGCACCTGCCTGAGGCTCGGACAAACGCAGCCAGGAACGGCTTCAAAGGAGCCAAATGGCCGAAGCAGGTTGCTTATGACGGCATTGACAGCCCGTCCCCGATCGCGACTCTCCTGATCTGGCAGCAGCCTCATATCATCTATATGCTGGAGCTGCTGTATCAGAGCTTAGTAAGAAAAGAAAAGCAGGGAAGCAAGGAGAGCCCGGTGCGAGAAAAGGACACTGCCAAGAAGCCCCACACCTGCTGCTCCATGCTTTGCAATAAGAATCTTTGCGAGAATAATCCTGCCAGCCTGACGGCTGACGACTTATCAGAGCCTAAGAAGGAATGTGGGACCCTATGTCCCGAAAGTGAGGCCTGTCTGAAGCGCTATTGGAGCCTGATCAAGGAAACAGCTGATTATATGGCGGACCTGGCGGTATATAATGATAAGACCGGACGGTATGAACTGGTCCCTCCGGTGATACCTGCCCAGGAAGCTCATGATCCAAGGAATACCCTGAATCCGATCTTCGAGGTGGAATATTGGAGAGTTACGCTGTTCATAGCGGCAGAATGGGCAAGGCGCCTGGGGAAGGAGACCGCAGCCGAGGCTTGGCTGAAGGTAGCGAAGCATATGGCTGACCTTCCGATGAAGGATGGACTCTACCTCGCCCATGAGCATTGTCCCACCACCTACGAGGAGTTTCAAAAGGATCATCCGATGATGGTAGCAGTCTATGGCTTACTTTACAGTGACCGGGTGGATCCGGGGGCTATGGAGCGTACCTTAAGAAAGACCATGGAGTGCTGGGATTATGATACCATGTGGGGTTGGGATTTCGCCATGATGGCTATGACGGCGACCAGACTGGGACTTCCGGAGCTGGCGATTGAACTCCTGCTGAAGGACACGCCAAATAATCAATATGTAATCAGCGGTAATAACTCACAGAAAAAACGGGAGGATCTGCCCTTATATCTACCCGGCAACGGTTCCCTCTTGCTGGCTCTGCCTATCATGGTGGCCGGATATGAGGGTTGTACAGAAGAAACACCCGGCTTCCCGAAGAATGGAATGTGGAAAGTGGAATATGAGAATATAAACCCCTTCCCCATGTAACCTTTGGGGGCAGGCGAATATTCACACTGTTCACCAGAATGGAGGTATCTCATGCAGAATATATTATTCAGTGATTCTGTAGGCGGAATTTCGGTTGAGAGGATAGAGCGTGATTTCAACTTTAATATGTTATCGAAGCATTTCCATAATGAATACGAAATTTATTATCTGGTAAACGGAGAACGGTATTATTTTATTGAGAAACAGATTTATTATGTGAAGAAGGGGAGCCTGGTCTTCATAGACCGTAACCAGATCCATAAGACAGTCGGCGCGAATACAAATTATCACGATAGAGTTTTGATGCTTATTTCAGAGGAAGAGCTGAAGCCAATCCTAAGCCTGTGTGATAGTTTTGATGCAGCCACCTTCTTCACCAAGAATTTCGGTATCATTGAATTAAGCGAGGCAGGGCAGAAGCATGTGGAGTGCATCCTCTTTGCCATCATCCGTGAGATGAAGCAGAAGCAGTCCAATTATGAATTCCTGATTAAGGCCAAGCTGGCTGAGCTGATGATTTATGCCCAGAGATGTAAGAACGGTGAGAATTCAACGGTAAAGGCAGAGCCTGTCAAAACCGAAAAATATAAGAAAATCAGTGAAATAGCACAGTACATCAATGAGAATTATCAGACCGATATTTCTCTGTCGGATATCTCCAGAGACTTCTATATCAGCAAATGCTATTTGAGCAGAATATTTAAAGAGATCACAGGCTTTACGGTAAATGAGTACATCAACATCATCCGGGTGAAGAAGGCCCAACAGCTCCTGGAGCATTCGGAGTATAATATTACAGAAATAGCGGATCTGATCGGCTATGACAGCATCACCTATTTTGAGAAGATCTTCAAGAAATACCTGGAGCTGTCACCCTTAAAATATCGGAAGAAGTTCGCCAAGAAAGCGAAAGCGTAAGACGAAGGCTTGCCATAAAGCAAGAGAGATTTGAACAGAATAAGGCAATATAAGCAGGAGCGCCATACTCTAGGTACGGTGCTCCTGTCACTTTATGTTGTTTATCACCTAAGAATCTTTAAGAATAGCGTATGATGATATCCAACGGAGACACGCTTTTGCTTGGTTGGTCGCTCCTATCGGTACATAAGGTCGTGGCAGACAGAACACTGCCACAACCTAAGTACCGAAAAACGTGCGCCTACCAGGCGCACGTTTCATTCGCTTATGTATTATGTACTAGAACCAGCCCTTCGGAAGATAGGCCCTTGTGTTTTCCAACATCTCATTGAATAGGTTTCTGGCGTCCTCTTCCTTAAGATCATGTAAAGGATCCTCCATAAAGGCCTCAAAAGCAAGTTCTCTATCGCAGCTTATCGCAGCCTTCATCACCTTTTCATGAATATTCACATGCGGCGTGATCAGTTCCTTGACATTCTCCGGAATATTGCCAGCGAAGATGGGAGAGATATGATCCTTCTCGAATAATGCATTGGTCTCTACGATGGCTCCCAGAGGAAGATTGGCGATCTGGCCAACATTCGGGATGTTTACATTGCTGACGGTACGCTCCAGGCCAACCAGGGACTTGATCAGGAGGATTCCCTCTTCTCCGGAGGGCTTTGTATCCAGCTTCTCCTCACCGGCAAGTAGACGGGCACTGCGGGCCTGGCGACGACTCAGATCCTCAATTCTGTAATCTACTGTGGTCAGAGCAAACTTATAGGAGTGGGCTGTCTCCGGATTCTTAAGATAGATCGGAGGCATGAACTCTGCCAGATGACGATCACCGGCAGCAGCGATCAAGCCGTAATTCCGGAACAGATCGAACTTGACCCTGTGGCCACAGGCAAAAGGATTGGTCAGATAATCCTCATTATCCTGGGGATAGCCTGTTTCGTAATACCTGTCAACAAAGCTGCGGTACATGGGGAACAGATCGACTCCCTGATAGGAGGCCCGATCGAACCAGGTAAAATGATTGATGCCTAAAACATTCACATTGATCTCATGGCGCTCTATGCTATCCAAGCCAAGCTCTGTGGCACACATATCTGCCAGCAGCTTCTGTGTATTGAAGACCTCATGACAGCAGCCAAAGGCTTTGATTTCAGGAAAAACATGATATAAGGTCTGTACACAGAGGCTCATGTGATTCGTATAGTTGATCACCCAAGCCTTGGGAGAGTACTCACGGATGGCTTCGGCTATTTTAACATACATGGGGATGGTACGAAGGGCTCGGATCAGTCCGCCGGGACCGGCTGTATCGCCGACCGGCTGCCAGACACCGTATTTTTCCGGACTATGTACATCTGACCGCATCTCCTCGAAGCTGCCCGGCAGGATGGAGATAACGACAAAGTCAACGCCTGTCAAAGCTTCCTGTAAGGATTTTGAAGTAACATATTTCCACCTTCCGGGCCGGTTCGGATCCTTACTAAGTTCGTTGCCGATCTTTCTGTTCCTCTCTGCGGCCTGCTCGTCTATATCATAGAGACGGATGGTTCCGCTGAGTTTATCTTCTAAGGACAGATCTGTCATAAATGTCCAAGCCCAACCCATAGAACCGCCGCCGATATATGCGATCTGGATATCAGAAACTTTCTTGTCCCTATAATTCATGTCGATACCTCGTTTCTTGTAATGTTGTGATACATAAGTGGATCAAAATCGGATCATACTTCATGCTCATAAATCGATTATAAGATAATAATCCTATGAAAACTACTAATATATTTTGCAATATTCATGATAATTCCAACTATATTGCTTTTATATATCTCATGGCATTATAGTAGGAAATATCCTCGATCATGGATCCTAAGGTAGCCATATCATCGGGGTATTCTCCGTTTTCCACAAGCTTGCCGATCAGGTTGCAGAGGATTCTGCGGAAGTACTCATGTCTTGTATAGGAGAGGAAGCTTCTTGAATCAGTTAACATGCCAATGAAGTTGGCCAGGAGGCCGGAATTAGCCAGGGCAGTCATATGCTCCTCCATACCGGTCTTATGATCATTGAACCACCAGGCGGAGCCATGCTGAAGCTTTCCTACGGCCGTTTCATCCTGGAAGCAGCCGATCACCGTATCGATGCAGGCATTCTCCACCGGATTTAAGGAATAAACGATGGTTTTGGGTAGCTGTCCTGTCATCGTCAGGGCATTCAAATAAGCGGAAAGCTCAGCAGAGGAGCTGTAATCGTTGATACAGTCATAACCGGTATCGGGACCAAGCTTCTGATACATCCTCGTATTATTATCCCTAAGAGTCCCGTAATGCAGCTGCATCGCCCAATCTCTCTTATGATATTCCCTGCCAAAGAAGAGCATCATGGCAGTTTTAAAGGCAAGCTGGTCCTTCAGTTTAAGTACGATGCCCTTCATACGCTTCTGCCAGATGGCTTCCAGCTCTTCCTTCCCGGCAGGAACGTACATTACATAGGGAAGGGCATGATCCGAGATACGGCAGCCTGTTTCGGCAAAGAAGTCCATTCTGTCAACCAGGGCTTCACAGAAGGAGTTAAAATCATGGATGCTGACTCCGCTCAATTCCGATAGGCGGCTGACGAAGGCAGGGAAATCCGGCTTCTCTATATTGAGCGCCCCGTCCGGACGGAAGGTCGGATATACCTTGACCGGGAAGGACTGATCTTCAGCCAGCTTCTTGTGCCATTCGAGAGAATCAAGCGGACCGTCTGTGGTACAGATTACAGTAACACCGGATTTCTGAATGATGCCCCGACAGGACATAGAGGGCTGCAGCAGCTGTTCCTTTGCTAAATTCCATACCTCCTCTGCCGTCTCACCGTTTAAGATACCCTCGTAACCGAAGTACCGCTTCAGCTCCAGATGGCTCCAGTGATACAGGGGGTTACCGATGGCCTTAGGCAGGGTTTCAGCCCATTTCTGGAACTTGTCCCTGGGAGATGCATCTCCTGTGATGTATTTCTCCGGAATACCGTTGGCCCTCATCAGTCTCCATTTATAGTGGTCCCCTCCGAGCCAGATTTCAGTGATATTCCCGTAGCTCTTATCCTCATAGATTTCCCTGGGATTGATATGGCAGTGATAATCAATAATCGGGACCACCTTCGCATACTCATGATACAGCTTCTTTGCGATTTCATTGGTGAGCAGGAAATCTTCATCCATAAACTTCTTCATATTTGCCTCCTATTTTATATAGAAAAGGATTTAGTATTTAAGTAAGAATTAGTACTTCTCGATGATAAATCACATAAAATTATACATTATTATGCAATGAGGTACAAGAGTCGCCCAAGAATAATCAATTGCGATTGATTTAGGGGTGAAAAGGTAAATATAGTATGATTGACTTGGGAAATTAGTATAGGTAAAATGATTTATATAACATAAAGATACAAATATACCGATGGATTTATGTTCATATCGGTATATCAGGTAGCAAGAAGAAGAGAGGGGCTTAAGGCTTATGAAGACTCTGAACAAAGAGATAACAAAGGCAATAGAAAGACCGGTGAAGGTACTCCAATTCGGAGAGGGAAACTTCCTCCGAGGCTTTGTGGACGAAATGATAGATATCGCAAATGAGAAGGGAGTCTTCAACGGAAATGTTGCCATCGTGAAGGCAATCCCCTTCGGCAGTCTTGATGCCTTCCATGAGCAGGAATGCCAGTATACTCTATCCCTTAGGGGATTGGATAAGGGTGTTCCGAAGGTGGTGAACAGACGGATCACCAGTATAGCAGATGCAGTCGGAGCTTATGAGGACTATGAGACTTATGCTGCTTATGCGAAAGAGGAAAGCTTAAAATTCGTTATTTCCAATACAACGGAAGCAGGAATCGTATTTGATGAGACAGATCTCTTCGAGGCCAAGCCTCCTAAGACCTTTCCCGGAAAGCTGACCAAGCTGCTGTATGAACGCTACCTCTATTTTAAGGGAGATACAGACAAGGGATTGATCATCATACCCTGTGAACTGATCGAGAACAATGGAGGAACACTCCGTCAGTGCGTTCTTTCCTATGCCAAGCTTTGGAAGCTGGGCGAGGAATTCCTTCGTTGGCTGGAGCAGGCTTGCAGCTTCTGCAGTACTCTGGTGGACCGTATCGTTACCGGAAACCCCAAGGAGGAAGCAGAACAGTTCTGGCAGGAGGCAGGCTATCAGGATAAGCTACTGGATACGGGAGAACTCTTTGCTCTCTGGGTAATCGAATCGGAGCGGGATATCTCGGAGGAATTTCCCTTACCCAAGGTAGGCCTACCGGTCATCTTCACAGATAATCAGAAGCCCTATCGTGAGAGGAAGGTACGCATCCTGAATGGAGCTCATACCTCCTTTGTCCTGGCTTCCTATCTGGCGGGGAACGATATGGTGCTGGAATCCATGCAGGATCCACTGATCAGGGAGTTTATGAGATGGACTGTATTCGAAGAGATTATTCCTACCCTGACACTGCCGAAGGAGGAGCTGATTGCCTTCGCCAATTCAGTCATGGAACGATTCGAGAATCCATATATCAAGCATGCCCTCTTGTCAATCTCCTTGAATTCCGTATCCAAGTGGAAGGCACGTTGCCTACCCAGCTTCAAGGACTACATTGCACTCTTTGGCAAGCTTCCCACTCACCTGACCTTCTCCCTTGCAGCTCTGATGAGCTTCTATAGGAGCACGGAGCGTACTTCAGACGGACTGATCGGTTATCGAAAGGGTGAAGTCTACACCATCCTGGATGATGCTGCGGTATTGGACTTCTTTGCGGAAGCCTCAAAGCTGAATAACCATGCCTTTGCCAAGGCCTTTTTAAGTAAGGGATGCTTCTTCGGAGAGGATATGACCCAATATAAAGGGTTGGTAGAAGCGGTGGCCGGATATCTGGATGCCATCACTGATTTCGGAATGAGAAAGGCGATAGAAGATATGATGAAGCAATCATAGAAAGGATTCATATGCAGGAGTATATTATTATAAATGAAGAGGATAATGTGGCAGTGGCTCTTCAGAGCTTAGAGAAGGGCAGATCTGTTGATATAAAATCTCCTTCCGCCAAGCTTCCCCGGAGTATTAGCTTACGGGAGCAGATACCTGCCGGTCACAAATTTGCTCTTTGTACGATTGCGAAGGGGGATCGGGTGATCAAATATGGGAATCCAATCGGAACCGCCCTGGAGGAGATCCTGCCCGGAGCGCATGTACATACACAAAATGTGAAGACCTTGCTGGGGGATATTCTGGACTATACCTACGAGCCGGTCCGGTCAGAGCTTACATCTACGGAAAAGGCGTACTTCATGGGCTACCGCCGACCGGACGGAAGGGTTGGGATCAGAAATCAGATTTGGATCATTCCTACGGTGGGTTGTGTAAATTCTATCGCCATGGCTTTGGCCAGGGAGGCTGCTGCCGGGAAAGGGGACCGGGTGGATGAGATTATCTCCTTCCCCCATCCCTATGGCTGTTCCCAATTGGGAGAGGATCAGGCCAACACCATGAGGATCCTGGCAGATCTGATCCTGCATCCGAATGCAGCCGGAGTGCTGGTGCTGGGCCTAGGCTGTGAGAATTGCAATATCGCAGAGCTGAAGGCTTATCTGGGTGAGTATGACCAGGAGAGGATTCGCTTTCTGCAATGTCAGGATACAGAGGATGAGCGGGAGGCTGGTCTTGCTCTGCTGGAGGAGCTGATCCGCTATGGAGAAGGCTTCAAACGGGAGAGAATCAGCGTAGAAGAGCTGGTAATCGGTTTAAAATGCGGTGGCTCTGATGGCTTCTCAGGCATCACAGCCAATCCATTGGTGGGAGAATTGTCAGACCTTATCATCTCCAAGGGAGGTACTGCCCTTCTGACAGAAGTACCGGAGATGTTCGGGGCAGAGACCCAGCTTATGAACCGTTGTGCTAATAAGGATTTATTCCACAAGACAGTGTCCATGATCAATGATTTTAAGAATTATTATAACAGACATCAGCAGCCTATCTATGAAAATCCCTCTCCCGGTAACAAGGAGGGCGGAATCACAACCCTGGAGGATAAATCTCTGGGCTGTACACAAAAGTCGGGAAAGGCACCCGTGGTCGATGTACTGGCCTATGGAGATCGGGTAAAGGTGAAGGGGCTGAATCTGCTAAGTGCGCCGGGTAATGATCTGGTGGCATCCACAGCCCTGGCGGCAGCAGGAGCTCATATCGTTCTCTTTACTACAGGAAGAGGAACCCCCTTTGGCAGCCCGGTTCCTACAGTGAAGATCTCCAGCAATACTGTACTGGCGGAGAAGAAGAATCACTGGATTGATTTTAATGCAGGACTTTTGGCAGAGGATTATGATAAACAGACTCTCACAGATGAACTCTTCCGGTACCTTCTGGAGGTTGCCTCCGGCAGGAGGGTAAAAGCAGAGGAAGCCGGCTATTATGAGATGGCGATCTTTAAACAAGGCGTTACACTATAAACAGAACATTAACCGAATACAGGATCAAATAACGGGTAAGCCTTAGGGCTTACCCGTTAACATATGTCGGAGTATATGGTTGATATAAAGCTCCAGATTCTTCTCCCGGAGCAGGAAATCCGTGTGGACCTCGATGAAGGAAAGCCTATCCTGGAAGCTCTGCTTAAAGGCCGGTGAAAGAATGGGGTCATAGAGGGGGGCGAATACGCCCTGCTTTCTGGTATAGCAATCGGAAGGCTTGGCCTTCCGCCGGTATTCCTTGTCCACAAAGAGAGCAAGACTCTTATGGACAGCAGTATCCTCCTCGGGCAGATAGTAATAATCCTTGTAATTATCATAGAAGAATTTAAGCTCACCCTCATAGACCTGAACCGTCAGGAGGGCTGATTTCTCATGGGCGCTAAAATAACAAAGCTCAGTTCCGAAGCTGATCTGAGCCGGCAAACGGAAGGGGAGCTCCATCCTGATGGAGAGCCTGTCACCGGAAACTCCAGCCTGCAGGATATGAAAGGAGGTATGAAAGAGATCAGAATAATAGAGGATCGGTAAAATCTGCACCAGCCCCTTCAAATCATCCTCATTGTGTAGCAGCAGCATATGAAGCAGATCATCAGCCCCGGAGGGGACAGCAGACTCCTTCGAAGAGTTAGAAGCCGGTGAGCCTGTTCTGGTATTTCTAAGCTTCTCGATCTTTCTCTTTCCCAGATATCCCTGATAAACCGGGATCAGATCTCCTCCGTCAGTGGTATCCTTACGGTCTACCTGCAGAAAGGCTTCTATGGATTTCTGCTTGAAATTCGGAAGGCGGAATAATTTCCTGATGGGAGCAATACTCTTATACAGATCTATGCTTGTAAGTGCCTCAAAGGAATAGGGCAGCTGATACAGCTCTTTTTTCTTCTGCAGATAGGGGATATCAAAGCCGGAGCCATTGTAATGGACCAGAACCTCATAATCCTTCAGGAACTCAAAGAAGAGGGAGAGGATCTGACTTTCTTCCCTGATGTCCTCGGAAAACCATTGGAGCATATGAAAGCTGTCTTCCCTATGGCAGATACAGCCGATCAGATACAAATACGTGGATTCTGCAGCAAAGCCTGTGGTTTCGATATCAAAAAAGACGGTTTTATCCAGGTCGTATTTTGTGTCCAGCGGATATTGCAGAGACAGGTCTACGGGGAAATCCCTGATGATCATATATGTCAGCTCCTTTCCGATTCAGTAACCTACATGATTTGCTATAGCTATCTTACCATATTTTACGATAAACACCAAGCAGAAAGAAGACGAAGCATACCGGATATGATATAATGAATTTTTAAGAATTCTGCCCTTTACTATCGCTTTCGGTATGATAAAATTACCATAGGATAACATGACAGGAGAATCGGACTAAGGAATAGAGAGGGGAAGTAAGAAACGGATGTGGGAGAGCAGCTTTTTTGGTAAAGAGCTTTATCAGGTTTTCTACATATTCTTTATTTATAGCTTCATTGGATGGCTTTATGAAAGTATATTGGTTTCCATAAGAAAAAAGACCTTCGTAAACCGGGGCTTTCTGAATGGCCCGGTGTTACCGATCTATGGTACCGGCGGCATTCTCATTTATCTGATCTTTTGGGATTGCCGTGACCAGCTGCTCATCCTGTATGTGGGAAGCTGTCTTTTGGCCACGGTGCTGGAGTATGTTACCTCCTGGGTTATGGAGAAGCTGTTTCACACCAGGTGGTGGGATTATTCCACCTACCGTTACCACCTGCAGGGAAGAATCTGTCTGTCGGTGTCCCTTCTATGGGGCTTGTATTCCGTATTGATGTTAAGAGTGGTCCAGCCGGCACTTCATTCTCTGATCGGTTTGCTGCCCAGGCGATTTGGGGAAATATTCGCTTATGTTATATTCATTCTGTTTATTGCCGATATTATCATTACGAACATATATACCGTGAAATTCGATCTGCTTCTGAAGAAGCTCACCGAACTAAGAGAGGAGCTGCTGGAATATGCCTTCATAGCCAGACTGTATGATACGAAGGAGGAAATGAAGGAGAAGCTTTCCGGTCTACGTCTGACGGGGATATTCTCTGAGCTGAAGGAGGCTTTGGAACAAAAGTTCCATAGGGTCAGCGGTACCAGGAAGGAGGAGCTTTATCTGGTAAGGCATGAGGCAGAGGCCGGATTCGGGGAATTTCTGCACCGGTATCAGTCCTTGGCCATGAGAAAGATACATATCCGAATTCTGAAAGCCTTTCCCGGTATGAAGGCGGGCAAGAGGGAAACAGCCTTACACGACCTCAAGGAAAGGCTGTTAATGAAAGGGGCAAAAATATTGAACAGAGACACCAGAGAAGAAATGACCGGACGTATCAAAGGCTATTTAAGCGGTTTTCTTCGTGCGACAATTGTAGGTATATTTGTATTAATACAATTCATACTTGTTTTCTACTTTACTAATTTCCTGCGGGGATTTTCTATCTATCTGTATTATACTCTGCAGGTCTTAAGCATTATTATCATTATAACCCTGGTCAATGATGACAGGAATGTCTCTTATAAGATCAGTTGGATCTGCATCATTGCCATCCTGCCGATTACCGGCTACCTGATGTTCATTCTCTGGGGAAATCGGAGGGGTAAAAGAATACATCGCAAGGTCCTGCAAAGGCTGTCCAAGGGAAATCAGTATCTGGAACGTCAGCCCGAGGTAATGAGGGAGTTTGAAGCAAAATATCCTACCAAGAGCCGGATGACCAGATATCTGGACGCTAATCATTTGCCCTTATTTAAGAATAACAGGATTGATTATTATCCCATGGCGGAGGATGCCTTCGATGCCATCTTTGAAGAGATAGAGAAGGCGGAACGTTTTATCCTCATCAACTTCTATATCGTCGGAGAGGGAGCCCTCTGGGATAAGATGCATGGGCTGCTGTTAAAGAAAATCTCCCAGAAGGTTAAGGTGATGTTTCTCTATGATGATTTCGGAGCCATGCTTAGGACACCGAGACATTTTAAACGCACCTTGGAAAGCGAAGGCTTTGAGATCCGGGTATTTAATCCGATCCACAAATATACAGATAAGCTTTACATGAATTACCGCACCCATCAGAAAATCATCGTCGTTGACGGTAATATCGGCTTCACCGGCGGCATGAATCTGGCCGATGAGTATGTGAATCTGGTACAGCGCTTTGGTGTATGGAAGGACAATGCGGTGAAGGTGACCGGAGATGCCGTATGGGGGCTGACTGTTGCCTTCCTTCAGATGTGGGAGGCTTCCTCCGATGGGGGAGAGCAGGTGGATTATGAGGCCTTCAGGCCTACGAAAGCCTTTGAGCAAAATGATGTCTTCTGCCATGTCCTGGTGGACGGACCGGCCAATAATCCCAAGAATCCCATAGAGAATATCTATAAACAGATGATATATTATGCCAAGAAGGTATTGTACATTACTACACCTTACCTTATAATTGAAGATGATATGAGGGATGCGCTGATTACAGCTGCCATCAGTGGAATTGATGTGAGAATCATTACGCCCTACATACCGGATAAAAAGAATGTGAAGCTGCTGACGAATTATAACTACGGAAGGCTGTTAAAGTCCGGTGTAAGGATCTTCGAATATAAGCCCGGCTTTATCCATGCCAAGACGATGATCAGTGAGGACTCGGCAATCGTCGGTACGATAAACATGGATTATCGGAGCTTTCATTTGCAGTATGAATGCGGGGTATGGATCTGCAACAAGGAGGTAACCGACAGGATTCGAATGGACCTGCTGTCCACGATGGAGGAGTGTAAGGAGGTTACCTATGAGGAATGGAAAAACCGGCCCTTGTATATTAAGCTCTACCAGATGGTATTGAATTTATTCTCAACCTTAATGTAATATGCATGAACCCCGGTGAATAGCGGTTAGAAAGATATGCAGACCCTGAGGGAGGCTTCTCTATATGGGGCAGGATAGCGGGAGGGAGACAATGATGTATACAAATGTATGTAAGCACTGCCATAAGGTATTTATGTCCAGGTTGAAGGCATACTCCTGCGAAGCCTGTAAGAAGGTGGATGATGACCATTTCGATGATATTGAGGCATATTTAAAGGAATATCCCAACAGTAATGCACTGCAGATATCAGAAGCGCTGGGGATAACAGCCTTTGAGGTGCTGAATTATCTGAAGGAGGGCAGGCTGAACATCTCAAGAGGACATTTTGAGAGGCTGCCGGATTAAGGAAGATTGAAGAAGCTATAAGAGTACGAGATGAACATAAAGAGGACAAGGACCTTCGGACAAGCGGAGGCAGATGAGGTGGCAGGATGATCGGATAT
This sequence comes from Bacillota bacterium, assembly GCA_023441965.1. Classification (GTDB taxonomy): domain Bacteria; phylum Bacillota; class Clostridia; order Lachnospirales; family Lachnospiraceae; genus Mobilitalea. The sequence goes on along the minus strand of JAEZNB010000003.1, from coordinate 7,310 downwards.
CTTAAGGGAGAGCTGGCGGAAATCAAAGAGAATTATGTGGTACTAGAGGTGGGAAACATCGGTTATGAGGTATACTTACCCTCATCCTCCATCCTGGAGCTTCCCTCCAGAGGAAGCTCTGTGAAGCTTTATACCTACCTCCATGTGAGGGAGGATGCCATCAGTCTCTTCGGCTTTCTGACTAAGGATGACCTGGAGATGTTTAGGCTGCTGATTACCGTCAATGGCATCGGACCCAAGGGAGCCTTGGGCATACTGTCAGCCATCTCTGCGGATGACATCCGTTTTGCGGTTCTGGCAGAGGATGCGAAGACCATCTCCAAGGCACCGGGGATAGGAAGCAAGACAGCCGGTAAGCTGATCCTGGAGCTGAAGGACAAGTTCAAGCTGGAGACTGCCTTTGAACAGAAGCTGGTGAACCTGGCAGAGAAGAGAGAGGGCTCAGGTATCATCGGTAAGCGGGAGGAAGCGATCCAGGCCCTGACGGTTCTCGGTTATTCCGGTGCGGATGCCATAAAGATCGTGAATCAGGTGGAAATCACAGAAGAGATGACCTCGGAGCAGATCTTGAAGCTCTGTCTGAAGAAAATGTAGGCTCACAGGCTGGAATATCAATATACTGAGTAATGGAGAATGGCATGGCAAAGCGGATGATAACAACAGAAATATTGGAAGAGGATAAAAAGCTGGAAAATAACCTAAGACCACAGCTGTTAGGAGATTATATCGGACAGGCTAAGGTCAAGGATAACCTAAAGATCTATATCGAGGCAGCGAAGCAGAGAAAGGAAAGCTTGGATCATGTCCTCTTCTTCGGACCTCCGGGGCTGGGAAAGACGACTCTGGCAGGAATCATAGCAAATGAAATGGGAGTAAATATTAAGATTACCTCCGGACCTGCCATTGAAAAGCCGGGCGAGATGGCGGCAATCCTAAACAATCTACAGGAGGGGGATGTTCTCTTCGTGGATGAGATCCACCGGCTGAACCGGCAGGTGGAGGAGCTGCTCTATCCGGCCATGGAGGATTTTGCGATCGATATCGTCATAGGAAAGGGAGCCTCAGCGAAATCCATTCGTCTGGAGCTGCCGAAGTTTACGCTGGTGGGAGCAACGACCAGAGCCGGTATGCTGACACCCCCCTTAAGGGACCGCTTCGGCGTCGTAAACCGTCTGGAGTTTTACACCATAGAAGAGCTGAAGCATATCATCATCCGTTCTGCCAAGGTCATCCAAGTGGAAATCGATGAGGAGGGAGCCACGGAGCTGGCCAGAAGGTCCAGGGGAACACCCCGATTGGCAAACCGTCTATTAAAGAGGGTCAGAGATTTTGCCCAGGTGAAATACGACGGAAGAATTACCAAGGAGGTAGCCGGTTTTGCCCTTGATCTGCTGGAGGTGGACAAGCTGGGCCTGGATCATATCGACCGGGAGATCCTGGTTACGATGATCGAGAAGTTCAATGGGGGACCGGTCGGAATAGAGGCGGTGGCAACGACCATCGGTGAGGATGTGGGTACCATCGAAGAGGTATATGAGCCCTATCTGGTTCAGAACGGTCTGATTCTAAGGACACCGAGAGGCAGGGTGGCTTCAGATCTGGCTTACAAGCACATTGGCTTACTGCCGGGATAAGCTTGCGGCATCCGTATCTGCTGTAAATTAGTAAGAAAGACTTTATATTGACAGCTTGTATAACGGTGGGACATCAGTTATAATATGAATATTGGAGCAGGCAGCTTCCGGAATTCCAAAGATGAGTGGGGGGCTAGTGGAATGAATAAGTTTAACGATATTGAGGTTATCATTAATAACAAAAGATATACCTTAAGTGGATATGAAAGCGAAGAATATCTGCAGAAGATCGCTTCTTATATCAATAGTAAGCATAATGAATTCCGGAACAGGGATGCTTATCGCTTTTTGGACTCTGACTTGAAAAATATTCTGCTCCAGATTAATATCGCAGATGATTTCCATAAGGCCTTACAGAAGGTGAAGGAGATCGAAGCGGAGAATGACTCCATGAGTAACGAGATCTTTGATTTGAAGCACGAACTTATCTCTACCCAGACCAAGCTTGGTTCTGCCCAGAAGGAAATTGAGGATCTGAAGAGGGAAATCAATGAAGCTCAGAAGAAAATCGTCCGTCTGGAAACAGAGTTAGATGATGAAAAGAGAAGATAATAGATTTTAAGGCTGTCCAAAAGGAATGAGGAATGCGGTGTACTGCTGAAACCGTATCACGTATCCGGGGACAGCTTTTTTACAGTATAGAAAGAAAGGTATTTACGGATGAACAGACAGATAGAGATCTTAGCCCCCGCAGGCTCCTATGAGAGTATGCGGGCGGCGATGAATGCAGGCTGCGATGCAGTCTATATCGGAGGAGGCAGCTTCGGAGCCAGAGCCTATGCCAATAACCTGGATGAAGAAACACTGCTCCGAGCCATTGATGAAGCCCATATCAGGAATAAGAAGCTCTATCTAACGGTGAATACACTGCTGAAGGAAGAGGAGCTTACAGAACAGCTATATCGCTATCTGGAGCGTTATTACCTGGAAGGTCTGGATGCTGTGATCGTACAGGATCCCGGAGTCATGCATTTTATTCATCGAAATTTCCCTGACCTTCCGATCCATGCCAGTACTCAGACTACGATTATGATGGCACAGGGTGCCAATCTCTTAAAGGATCAGGGAGCCACCCGCCTGGTTACAGCCAGAGAGCTATCTCTGAAGGAAATCAGGGCAATACGTGAGAATACCGAGCTGGAGATAGAGACCTTCGTACACGGAGCCTTATGCTATTGCTATTCCGGCCAATGTCTGATGAGCAGTATGCTCGGAGGAAGAAGCGGAAACAGGGGAAGATGTGCCCAGCCCTGCAGAATGCCCTATCAATTCTATTCTGAGGGCAGCAGAAGCTCCTCTGATCGGGAACGTTACCTCTTAAGTCCTAAGGACATTCACACCCTCTCCCTGATACCGGAGCTGGTGGAGGCGGGGATCGACAGCTTCAAGATTGAAGGTAGAATGAAACGGCCGGAATATGCTGCCGGTGTGGCAGGAATCTACCGGAAATGTACCGACCTCTATCTGGAGCATGGATCAGAACGCTATCAGGCCTATCTGAAGAGCAGCGAATATGAGAAGGATATTCATGACCTATTGGATCTCTATAACAGGGGAGGCTTCTCCGAGGGCTATGGAAAGAGCTATCATGGGAAGCAAATGATGTCCTTGGCCCGTCCCAATCACAGCGGAGTCTGTGTCGGAGAGGTGATTTCCGTAAAGGGCAGTCAGGTAAGCATCCTCCTGAAGGAAGCTGTGAATGCCCAGGATATCCTGGAGATCAGGAACGAAGAGGAAGAGGCAGAGTACGAATTTACTTTAAAGGACGGAAAGCAGAGGGGAGAAACCCTGACGACCTATGTGGGAAGACCTCCGGCTGCCTATGATAAAGGAAAGGTGAAGTACAGAGGGATTCTGAAGGGGTCTGCTGTATATCGGACAAAGAACAATGAGCTGTTGAGCCGAATCTCCGAAGCCTATCTGGAGCGGGACTTAAAAAGGGGAATCACAGGACAGCTGATTGCCAGACTGGGCGAGGAGCTCACCCTGACCTTAACTGATCGGGAGCTTACCGTGACCGTAAGGAAGGAGCCTGTCCAGGAGGCGAAAAAGCAGCCCATGACGATAGAGAAGCTGGGTGAACCCTTAAAGAAGCTTGGAGATACCCTGTTCTTTTTTCAGGAATTAAGGATAGAAGCGGATGAGAATATCTTCATTCCGGTAGCCTGGCTGAATGAGCTTCGCAGAGAGGCAGTCAGCAAGCTGGAGACAGCGATTCTGGCTTCCTACCGCAGAATGCTACCTGATGAGAGGAAAGGGGAAACCCTGACGGCTCCTAAAGATACAATCCTCGGTTTAAGAGTATCCGTAAGGACGGAAGAACAGTTCAGGGCAGCCCTCAAGGCTGTTGAGGTGGAGGCAATCTACGGAGATTATGAGGGCTTCGAGGCGAAGGAGCTGGATCATATGGCCCGGGCTTGCGAAGCAGCGGGAAAGGGCTTCTATCTGATGCTTCCTCATATCTGCAGGCAGAACAGCTATCAGCGGCTGTCCGAGGAGCTGAAGGAGCTCCGGAGCTGTCCCGGGCTGATGGGCTTTATCCTGAAGAATCTGGAAGAGCTGGCACTGCTACAGTCATTACAGAGGGAAGAGGGCTTTGAAGCAAAGGAGTGTATCCTGAATCAGAATGTATATGTATTCAACCGGGAGGCGAAGGAATTCTATCGGGAAAAGGGGATTTCGCATTATACGGCTCCTCTTGAACTCAATGCCAAAGAGCTGAAGACCCTGGGAATCGGGGATTGTGATATGGTGGTCTATGGCTACCAGCCTCTGATGGTTTCCGTCCAGTGCCTTCATGAGACCACTACAGGCTGTCATCGGTGTAAAGCTGAAGGACCGGGGAAGGATTACCTGCTTGACCGCATGGGGAAGAAGTTCTATGTGCAAAGGAATTGTAAGAGCTGCTATAATGTGATATTGAATGGACAATGCTTATCCTTATTAAGATACGCAGAGGAAGTGAAGGCTTTGATGCCCCGGAAGCTGCGGTTGGATTTTACGATTGAAACCTATGAGGAGACGATGGAAGTAATTTCTGCCTTCATTTCCGGGTATCTTAAGAGTAGACATACAGAGCTGTCAGCCGAAAACCTTACGGCAGGACATTTCAAACGAGGGGTAGAATAGAGACAGCCAGGAAGGCAGGTGAGAGGTGTGTATCTGATCGTCCAATTGATCAAATATCTTCTGATTCTGATGATGAGTGTCTATATCTTTTTTAGCTTCAGGACCTTCCGCAGCAAGAGGAAGGAAGAGCAGGAAAGAGAATACAGACTCTTAACGGTATTTCTCTTTGCCATACATTTTGCCGGATACTTTGCGCTGTATATTCAAAGCTTCAGCGATAAGGTACTGCTCTTGTATGGGGCAGAGGTGGTACTGTTTATTCTGATTCTTGCTTTCTATCAGGCCTTTTATCGCAGACTATCGAAGCTCCTGCTACGGAACATGCTGCTTCTTTTGGCCATCGGCTTTATTATCCTTGCCAGACTTTCCTTCGATAAAGCAGTCCGACAGGTGGCCTTTGTGGCCTTTGCGGCAGCAACCTGTATCTTGGTTCCGGTGGTTATCCGGCGGATCGGCTACCTTCGGAAATTCGGCTGGGTATATGGCGTCGCAGGAATTCTGATGATGACCCTGGTCTTGTTTTTGGGTACGACAAAATATGGTGCCACGAACTGGCTGAATATCGCAGGCTTCAGCTTCCAGCCCTCAGAGCTGGTGAAGCTGCTGTTCGTACTATGTATCGCTTCCATGTTTATCAAGGGAACAGATTTTAAGCGGGTGATTGTGGTAACGGTGATGGCAGGTGCCATTGTACTGATTTTGGTTTTCCAGAAGGATCTGGGCGGGGCCTTGATTTTCTTTGTAACCTATGTTTTTATGCTCTATATAGCAACCGCAAAGCCGGTGTACCTGCTGTCCGGACTGGCGGGAGGCAGCCTGGCTGCCATGGTCGCCTATCGGCTGTTCGATCATGTCAAGGTGAGGGTGATGGCCTGGAGAAGCCCCTTTGCTTATATTGATAAGGAGGGCTATCAGATTTCCCAATCCCTCTTTGCCATCGGAACCGGAGGCTGGTTTGGCATGGGACTGAAGCAGGGCTTACCCACCAGTATCCCGGTTGTGGACAGTGATTTTATTTTCGCTGCAATAGCAGAGGAGTTCGGAGGACTGTTTGCCATCTGTGTCCTCTTGGTCTATATGAACTGTTTTATTCTCATGGTCAACATCTCCCTGAAGCTGGAGGACCTGTTCTACCGCCTGGTGGCAGCAGGCTTGTCCGTTATGTTCGGTTTCCAGGTCTTTCTGTCGGTCGGTGGTGTCATAAAGATGATTCCTTCCACCGGTGTTACCCTGCCCCTGATCAGCTCGGGAGGAAGCTCCGTCTTTGCGACCATTCTGATGTTTATGATTATTCAGGGAGTATACCTGAAGGGCTATGCCATCAGGAAGGAAGCGATTGAAGAGTTAAAACCTGAAACGGAGGTGAAGGAAGCAGAGCTATGATACAGAATGAAGATAAGAATAAGGACCAACGCAGGACCTTATTCTCAGTGATCTATATCTTTATCGGTCTTTTTATCCTGGCTGCGGGGTATTTTTCCTACTTTCTCTTGTTCAGAAGCAGGGATATCATCAACAGCAGCTATAACCGCAGGGAGGAGATTCTGTCAGACCGGGTCATCCGAGGGAAGATCCTGGCCTCCGATAACAGCGTTCTTGCAGAGACGGTGGTTGATGATAATGGAGTAGAGACGAGAAACTATCCCTATGGTGAAATGTTTGCCCATGTGGTGGGACGTTCTCAGAAGGGCTTAAGCGGTCTGGAGCAGAGTGAAAACATCAGGCTCCTGACCTCCAATGTCAATTCCTTTGACAATATATATCATGATCTGGTCGGTGAGAAAAATATCGGGGATAATATCGTAACAACCCTGGATGTAAAGCTCCAGCAGGTTGCTTATGATGCTCTGGGGAGTCATAGAGGGGCCGTTGTGGTGATGGAGCCCTCCACAGGGAAGCTTCTGGCTATGGTATCCAAGCCCTCTTATGATCCGAATCAGATTAACGTGCAGTGGGAGGAGCTCCTGGCTGACGAAGATACAGAAGCGGTACTGTTAAACCGGGCAGCTCAGGGCTTATATCCGCCCGGCTCCACCTTTAAGCTTCTGACTACGTTGGAATTTATCAGAGAAAACTATGATTATCTGGATTATGAGTATAACTGTAAAGGAAGCATCGAGCAGGAGGGTATGGTGATTCATTGCCATCACAATAAGTCCCATGGTGAAGTGGATCTGAAGAAATCCTTTGCGAAGTCCTGTAACACCTCCTATGCCACCATTGGTAAGGAGCTGGATATCACCGGATACCGGCAGCTTAGTGAAGATTTTCTCTTCAACAAGGCCCTACCGGTGAATATGGCGAGCAGTATCAGCAGCTTTGAGCTTAAGGTGGGCAGCTCAGGTATCAAGGAGACCATGCAGACTGCAATCGGACAAGGAAGGACTCTGGTGACACCCCTCCACAATGCCATGATTGCTTCTGCGGTAGCCAATGACGGAATCATGATGAAGCCCTATGTGGTAGACCGGATAGAGAACGCCGAGAAGACTACGATCAAAAGCTTCCGACCCCAATCCTATGCGAAGCCGATGTCCATTTTGGAAG
>JAEZNB010000070.1 GCA_023441965.1 Bacillota bacterium | reverse complement strand
CTTAAAAAGGGACCATTTGCTGATGATCATTTATTGAAAAAAGTAGATGCGCTCAACAAAACCGGTGAAAAGACTGTTATTAAGACATGGTCTCGTCGCTCTACCATTTTCCCGCAGATGGTTGGACATACAATTGCGGTTCATGATGGCAGAAGACATGTGCCGGTATACGTAACAGAAGATATGGTTGGACACAAGCTCGGCGAGTTTGTTGCAACCAGAACCTATAGAGGACACGGTAAAGACGAAAAGAAAACTGGAAAGAGATAATGCGAACGCATTGAATGGAAGGAGGTTTCATCCATGGCGAAAGGACATAGATCCCAGATAAAGAGAGAAAGAAACGAGAAGAAGGACAACAGAGCTTTTGCTAAGTTATCTTATGCAAGATGCTCCGTACAGAAAGCTTGTTTCGTTTTAGACGCCATCAGAGGTAAGGATGTTAAGACAGCGCTTGGTATCCTGGCTTACAATCCCAGATATGCTTCAAGCTTAATTGACAAGCTATTAAAGTCAGCGATTGCAAATGCTGAGGTTAAGAATATGGATCCTGAGAAGCTTTACATTGAGGAATGTTATGCTAACCAGGGACCGATCATGAAGAGAATTCAACCCAGAGCACGTGGTACGGCATATCGTATTGAGAAGAGAATGTGCCACATCACAGTAGTTCTGAATGAAAGGTAAGGAGGGTAATAATGGGACAGAAAGTTAATCCTCATGGCTTAAGAGTCGGAGTAATTAATGATTGGGATTCCAGATGGTATGCTGATGCAGATTTTGCTGATAATCTGGTTGAAGACTACAATATCAGAAAATATCTGAAGAAGAAGTTATACAGCGCAGGCATTTCTAAGATTGAAATCGAGAGAGCATCTGACCGCTTAAAGATAATTATTTTTACCGCTAAGCCGGGTGTAGTAATTGGCAGACAGGGTACAGAGATCGACAAGTTGAAGGAAGAGATCCAGAAGTTTTCCGAGAAGAAGCTGAATCTGGAGATCAAAGAGGTGAAGAAGCCTGATGTAGATGCACAGCTTGTTGCTGAGAGCATTGCTACCCAGCTTGAGAACCGTATTTCTTTCAGAAGAGCAATGAAGTCCACGATGGCCAGGACCATGAAGGCCGGAGCAAAGGGTATTAAGGCTGCGGTTTCCGGTCGTCTTGGCGGTGCCGATATTGCCCGTACAGAATTCTACAGCGAAGGTACAATTCCGTTGCAGACCTTACGTGCTAACATCGATTATGGTTTTGCTGAGGCAGATACCACATACGGTAAGTTAGGCGTTAAGGTTTGGATCTACCATGGTGAAGTACTTCCTACGAAGGGAAACAAAAAGGAAGGGAGCGATGTTTAAATGTTAATGCCGAAGAGAGTTAAGCGCCGTAAGCAGTTCCGTGGCTCAATGGCTGGTAAAATATCAAGAGGCAACACAATTAGCCAGGGCGAATATGGCCTTGTGGCACTGGAGCCCTGCTGGGTAAAGTCCAACCAGATCGAGGCTGCCCGTGTTGCTATGACACGTTTTACAAAGCGTGGTGGTAAGGTTTGGATCAAGATATTCCCTGATAAACCTGTAACAACAAAGCCTGCTGAAACCCGAATGGGTTCCGGTAAAGGTACACTCGAGTATTGGGTAGCAGTTGTTAAGCCGGGCCGTGTAATGTTCGAAATCGCCGGTATCCCCGAGGAGACCGCGAGAGAAGCATTACGTCTTGCAATGCACAAATTACCGTTGAAGTGTAAGATCGTATCCCGTGCAGACTTAGAAGGCGGTGAAAACAGTGAAAACTAATAAATATGTAGAAGATTTAAAGACAAAATCAGCTGCAGAATTGAATGGTGAATTAGTAGCTGCGAAGAAGGAACTCTTCAACTTAAGGTTCCAGAATGCAACCAACCAGTTGGATAACACAAGCAGAATTAAGGAAGTCAGAAGAAACATCGCCAGAATTCAGACTGTGATCTCTGAGCTTTCGAAAGCTTCTAAATAATGATGGATTGGAGTGTTCTCCTTACCGGTAAGGAATGTACCGGGCGAAGGAGCCTGCAGTCATGGAAAGGAGTATTGTTGTGGAAAGAAATTTAAGAAAAGTACGTATCGGCAAGGTAGTTAGCGACAAAATGGATAAGACCATCGTAGTTGCTATTGTAGACAACGTAAAACATCCTTTATATGGCAAGATCGTAAAGAGAACCTACAAGCTGAAGGCGCATGATGAGAAGAACGAGTGCAATATCGGAGACAAGGTTAAGGTAATGGAGACAAGACCCTTATCCAAGGATAAGAGATGGAGACTTGTGGAGATTCTCGAGAAGGCAAAATAAGCTTTCCTATTCATATGATTTGTCTATAAATCAAGGGTATGCCTTCTGGGCATACAGGTTGGATTTATTACAACTGAAAGGAGTATTATCATGATCCAAGCGGAATCAAGACTTAAAGTTGCCGACAATACCGGTGCAAAAGAGCTACTTTGCATCAGAGTGCTTGGCGGATCAACCAGAAGATATGCTAATATAGGCGATATCATCGTTGCTTCGGTGAAAGATGCAACACCAGGCGGTGTTGTAAAGAAGGGCGATGTAGTGAAGGCTGTTGTGGTACGTACCGTTAAGGGTGCACGCCGTAAGGATGGCTCTTATATTAGATTTGATGAGAATGCTGCTGTAATTATCAAGGAAGACAAGAACCCGAAGGGGACCCGTATCTTTGGACCGGTAGCGAGAGAATTAAGAGAGAAACAATTCATGAAGATCGTTTCTTTAGCACCAGAAGTATTATAGGGAGGTGTCGAGACAATGGCAACGATGAAAATAAAGAAGGGTGATAATGTTAAGGTTATCACTGGCAAGGATAAAGGCAAAGAGGGTAAGGTTATCTCCGTTCTGGATAGCAAGCTCTTAGTAGAAGGAGTGAATATGATCTCCAAGCATACCAAGGCAAACCAGAAGAACCCCAAGGGTGGTATCGTCCATCAGGAGTCCCCGATTGATGCTTCAAACGTTATGTACCTTCATAAGGGTAAGCCTACCAGAGTTGGTTTCAAGACCGTTGAGGATAAGAAGGGAACGAAAAAAGTACGTTTCGCTAAGTCTACCGGCGATGTAATCGACTAATTCAGAGAGGAGGTTTGGTAAAGGTGGCTAGATTAAAAGATTTTTATAAGAATGAAGTTGTTCCCGGCCTGACCAAGAAATTCGGTTATAAGAATGTCATGGAAGTGCCGAAGCTGAATAAAGTTGTCATCAACATGGGTGTTGGTGAGGCTAAGGATAATGCCAAGCTTTTAGAGTCTGCATTAAAAGATATGGAAATTATTGCAGGTCAGAAGCCTGTCATTACCAAGGCAAAGAAATCCGTTGCTAACTTCAAAATCAGAGAGGGTATGTCCATCGGATGTAAGGTTACCTTAAGAGGTGAGAAGATGTATGAGTTCGTTGATCGTCTGATCAACCTGTCTTTACCTCGTGTACGTGACTTCCGTGGTGTTAACCCGAATGCGTTTGACGGCAGAGGTAACTACTCCCTGGGTATCAAGGAGCAGGTGATTTTCCCCGAAATCGAATACGATAAGATCGATAAGGTAAGAGGTATGGATATCATCTTCGTAACTACAGCAAAGACGGACGAAGAGGCACGTGAACTGTTAACACTATTCGGTATGCCATTTAGAAAATAAGGAGGGAATTTCCATGGCTAAAACGTCAATGAAAATCAAGCAACAGCGTACGCAGAAATTCTCCACCAGAGAATACAACCGTTGCAGAATTTGCGGCCGTCCGCATGCTTATTTAAGAAAGTACGGAATCTGCAGAATTTGTTTTCGTGAATTAGCGTACAAGGGTCAGATACCTGGCGTCAAGAAAGCTAGCTGGTAAGAGGTTAAGAAAGGAGGCAAATGAAATGACAATGAGCGATCCCATTGCAGATATGCTTACGAGAATCCGTAATGCAAATACTGCGAAACATGATACAGTAGATGTACCTGCTTCAAAAATGAAAATTGCTATTGCTGATATCCTAGTAAGAGAAGGTTATATCAGAAAGTATGACATCGAAGAAGTTGGAAGCTTTAAGACAATCCATATCACATTAAAGTATGGTAAAGATAAAAATGTTAAGATTATTACCGGCCTTAAAAGAATCTCTAAACCGGGTCTTCGCGTGTATGCGAACAAGGACCAGCTGCCTAAGGTTCTCGGAGGCTTAGGTATTGCGATTATCTCCACCAATAAGGGTGTTCTTACTGACAGAGAAGCAAGAGAGCAGAACGTAGGCGGAGAGGTATTGGCTTTTGTTTGGTAGTAATCAAAAGCAGATCGAAGATATGAGTTAGTCTCGGTGACGAGGCATATCGACGAAGGTGATTGATTACGGTCAGCGAACGAAAACGCAAGTTTTCGTGAGTCTGGGCCTTTAGAAAGACTTACAGATTATTTCAGTACAATATCATGAGAAACTAGATTTCTCCCAAAAATAATAGGAGGTGCGGGCATGTCACGTATAGGAAGAATGCCTATCGCTATTCCTGCAGGCGTAACTGTAGATATAGCAGAAAATAATAAAGTGACCGTGAAAGGTCCCAAGGGAACATTGGAAAGAGTGTTACCTGCAGAAATGGGTATCAAGGCAGAGGGCGCAGAAATAGTTGTTACAAGACCGAATGACTTAAAGAAGATGAAGGCGCTCCACGGACTCACAAGAACCCTGATTGCCAACATGGTAACCGGTGTTACCGAGGGCTATCAGAAGATCCTGGAAATCAACGGTGTTGGTTACAGGGCAGCAAAAGCTGGCAAGGAGTTAACATTAACACTGGGCTATTCCCATCCGGTAGTTATGGTTGATCCGGACGGTGTAGAATCAGTTATGGAAGGTCAGAATAAGATCATCGTAAAAGGAATTGATAAAGAAAAGGTTGGCCAATACGCCGCTGAAATCAGAGCTAAGAGAGGACCGGAGCCTTATAAGGGTAAGGGTATTAAGTATTCTGATGAAGTGATCAGACGCAAGGTTGGTAAGACCGGTAAAAAATAAAAGGAGGAGTGAAATAGTATGGTTAATAAAGAGTCAAGATCAAAAATCCGTGTTAAAAAGCATATTAAGATACGTAACCGTTTCACAGGTACTCCTGAGAGACCGCGTTTGGCTGTGTTTAGAAGCAACAACCATATGTATGCGCAGATCATTGATGATACAGTAGGAAATACTTTAGTTGCAGCATCCACCCTGGAGAAGGATGTAAAGGCTGAGCTTCAGAAAACCAACGATGTAGCAGCAGCAGCTTACTTAGGCACCGTTATCGCTAAGAAGGCCTTAGAGAAGGGCATTAAAGCTGTTGTCTTTGATAGAGGCGGATTCATATATCAAGGAAAGATCAAGGCGTTGGCTGATGCAGCCCGCGAAGCTGGTCTGGAATTCTAAACAAGGAGGAGAACACATGAAACGTTCAATCGTTGATACCAGTCAACTGGAATTAGAAGATAAAGTAGTATCAATCAAGCGTGTTACTAAGGTTGTAAAAGGTGGACGTAATTTTCGTTTTACAGCATTAGTAGTTGTTGGCGACAGGAACGGACACGTTGGTGCAGGCCTTGGAAAAGCAACAGAAATCCCTGAAGCAATCCGTAAGGGCAAAGAAGATGCGATGAAGAAGTTAATCAGTCTGCCGATTGATGAGAACGGCAGCGTGCCTCATGACTTTATTGGTAAGTTCGGTAGTGCTACCGTATTACTGAAGAAATCTCCTGAGGGTACCGGTGTTATCGCAGGCGGCCCCGCTCGTAATGTGCTTGAGCTTGCTGGCTTTAAGAACATCCGTACCAAGTCTCTCGGCTCCAACAATAAGCAGAACGTAGTTCTTGCCACCATTGATGGATTAAGCCAGTTAAAGACACCTGAGGAAGTAGCGAAGCTTCGCGGAATTCCAGTAGAGCAGCTGAAATAATCGCTGTCTATCGTAATCAGTGACTGTCAGCCACAGCGGTTCTTAGGAACCGGTGCATACAAAATATGCGAAAATTCATATTTTAGCACAGACTGAGGTGTCACAATCATTCATATATGGAGGTATTCATATGGCAGATAAATTAAAAATCACGTTAGTGAAGTCCCCTATCGGTGCCATTCCTAAGCACAGAGCAACTGTGGAAGCCCTCGGTTTGAAGAAGATGCACAAGACCGTTGAAATGCCCGACAATGCAGCTGTCAGAGGAATGATCGATCAGGTGAAACACTTAGTTAAGGTCGAAGAAATATAATTAGCTGAAAGAAGGAGGTGCACGTATGAATCTATCAGAGTTAAGACCGGCCAGCGGATCCAAACAGAGCAACAACTTCAGAAGAGGTCGCGGACATGGATCGGGTAACGGAAAAACAGCCGGCAAGGGTCATAAAGGCCAGAAGGCTCGTTCCGGTGCTCCCAGAGTTGGATTTGAAGGCGGACAGATGCCCCTATACAGAAGAATTCCGAAGCGTGGTTTCCACAACAGGAATACAAAGGTAATCGTTGCAATAAATGTAGATGAGCTAAACAGATTTGATGATGGTGCTACAGTAACAGTTGATTCATTAATAGAGGCAGGAGTCATTAAAAACCCCAGAGATGGTGTTAAGATTCTTGGAAATGGAGAACTTACTAAGAAGCTGGATGTCAAGGTCAATGCATTTAGTGCAGGCGCAGTGGAGAAAATTCAGGCTCTTGGTGGAAATGCCGAGGTGATTTAATATGTTTAAAACATTCCGAAACGCTCTCAAAGTTAAGGATATCAGAACTAGGCTTATTTACACTTTTATAGCATTGATCATCGTAAGACTGGGAACAGTACTCCCGGCTCCTGCAATTAACCAGGACTATACGAAGGATTTATTTGCGAACCTGGGCTTTTTTAACAGCTTGACCGGTGGATCCTTCGTAAAAATGTCTATCTTTGCATTAAGCATAACGCCTTACATCTCATCCTCCATTATCGTTCAGCTCTTGACGATTGCGATCCCGAAGCTGGAGGAGATGCAGAAGGAAGGCGAGGATGGTAAGAAGAAGATGAATGCCCTTACCAGATATATCACGGTAGGTCTGGCAGTCATCGAGTCCGGTGCCATGGCAATCGGCTTTGGTAATTCGGGCTACCTGGAGGGTGGCCTTACCTTCTCCAACGTTATCTTAGTTATTGCTTCTCTTACCGCAGGTTCTGCCTTTCTGATGTGGGTTGGTGAGAAGATCACCCAGAATGGTGTAGGTAATGGTATTTCCATTATCCTGTTGGTGAACATTGTTTCTACAATGCCCACGGACTTCATCAATCTGTACCGTACCTTTATTCAGGGACAGTCTGTTGTTAAGGGAATTTTAGCAGCACTTGTGATTATTGCAGTGTTCGTTTTAACCATTGTCATTGTAATCGTACTGTCGGATGCAGAGCGTAAGATTCCCGTACAGTATGCAAAGAAGGTACAGGGAAGGAAGATTGTAGGTGGACAAACCTCTCATATTCCTCTTAAGGTAAATACAGCCGGCGTTATTCCGGTTATCTTTGCCGGTTCCCTGATGTCCTTCCCCGGTGTTATTGCCGGTTTCTGGGGCGTTCAGCCCGCCAGAGCGTATTTCTGGCCTAAGGTGCTGAAGCTGCTGGATCAGAGACAGTGGCTCCGTATCTTTGACGGTTGGGGTGAGTTTAAGTATTCCTTAGGCTTACTGATTTATATCGCTATGATCATTTTCTTCGCATATTTCTACACTTCCATTACCTTTAACCCGATTGAAGTGGCGAATAATATGAAGAAGCAGGGTGGCTTTATCCCCGGTATCCGTCCCGGTAAACCGACAACGGATTACCTGAATAAGGTACTTAATCATATCGTTTTCATCGGCGCTGTTGGATTGGTGATCGTATCCATAATACCTATCTTCTTTGCGGGAGCATTCGGAGCATATGTAAGCTTCGGCGGAACTTCTGTCATTATTATCGTAGGTGTTATCATAGAGACGATCAAGCAGATCGAGTCTCAGCTGCTGGTACGTCATTATAAAGGCTTCCTGAATGACTAAGAGGGTTGTTCACGCAGTGAATACTCTTGCTTATCATAATTTACCCCTATCGGAAGAAGCAGTCTTCCAATAGGGGTAGGTTACGTGATATAAGACAGCATAACCACTACTTACCACCTTTGATACAGGAGGATATGAGTACATGAAGATTGTTATGTTAGGAGCCCCCGGAGCAGGGAAGGGTACACAGGCGAAAAGACTGGCATCAAAGTACGGGATACCGCATATTTCTACCGGAGATATCTTCCGTGCAAATATCAAAAACGGAACTGAGCTTGGCAAGAAGGCAAAGGTATACATGGATCAGGGACTTCTGGTTCCCGATGAGCTGGTAGTCGACCTGGTCATTGACCGCTTTAAAGAGCCTGATTGTGAGAAGGGCTATGTGCTGGATGGCTTTCCGAGAACGATACCACAGGCAAAGGTCTTGGATGAAGCTCTGGCAAAGAATAAGGATGGTCTGGAATTTGCCATAGATGTGGATGTTGCAGACGAGAATATTGTCCGCCGTATGTCCGGAAGAAGAGCCTGCGTCGGCTGTGGTGCTACTTATCATGTAGTTACCATTCCTCCCAAGAAGGAAGGCATCTGTGATACCTGCGGAGCCGAGCTGATCCTTAGGGATGATGATAAGCCGGAGACAGTCGAGAAAAGGTTAAAGGTTTATCACGAGCAGACACAGCCCCTGATTGATTATTATCAGGGTAAGGGAATCTTAAGGAGCGTTGACGGAGCCAGAGACATGGATGAGATATTTGATGAGATTGTGGCAATCGTAGAAGCATAAGTGACCCGGAACAGCAGCTTTAGACAGCAGATGGAGGAAATTATGTCAATTAGTATTAAGTCAGGGAAAGAGATTGAATTGATGCGCGAGTCCGGAAGGATTCTTGCGAATGTACTGGAACAGCTGAAGGGCTATGTACGTCCCGGCATCTCCACACTGGAGATTGACAAGCGATGTGCGGAAATCATCAGAAGCTACGGCTGTATTCCTTCCTTTCTTAATTATAATGGATATCCGGCTTCAATCTGCATCAGTGTGAACGATGAAGTAGTGCACGGAATACCCTCAAAGGATCGAATCCTTAAGGATGGTGATATCGTAAGTCTGGATTGTGGAGTCATCTACCAGGGCTTTCACTCGGATGCTGCCAGAACCCTTCCGGTCGGAGAGATTTCCAAGGAAGCAAGGCAGCTGATTGAGGTAACAGAGCAGAGCTTCTATGAAGGAATCAAGCTGGCCAAAGAGGGAGTACATCTGCATGAGATCTCGGAAGGGATTCAGGATTATGTCGAGTCCTTTGGTTTTTCCGTTGTCAGAGATTTGGTAGGGCATGGAATTGGCAGGAGTCTTCATGAAGAACCGCAGATACCAAATTTCAGGCAGAAGAGAAGGGGCCCGAAGCTGGAAGCCGGTATGACCTTGGCGATCGAACCCATGGTAAACGCAGGCAGATATGATGTATGCTGGCTTGAGGATGATTGGACAGTGGTGACAGAGGACGGATCCCTATCCGCTCATTACGAGAATACCATACTGATTACCGGCGGTGATCCTGAGATTCTCACCTTAAGGCCTTAATTCATGAATTGTAGGTATGACGTAAAGAAATACTGGAGTATGTGAATGAAGGAACTTGTAACAGGAGGCTTTGCAGTCTCCAAAGCCGGGCACGATCTCGGAAAAATCTATGTTATATTTCAAATGGATCATGAATATGTATATTTAGTGGACGGAAAAATCAGAACCATTTCCCGGCCAAAAAAGAAGAAAAAAAAGCATGTGGAAGGCCTCGGTCAGTCAGACCCGCTTCTGGCTCATAAGGTGATCAGCCGGAGCGTCAGGGATGAGGAGATCAAGAGAGCCATTAAATTGATAGCCAATGTAAATTCATGTAAGGAGGTTGAATAATGTCAAAGACCGATGTTGTTGAAATCGAAGGTACCGTGATTGAGAAGCTGCCGAATGCCATGTTCCAGGTCGAGCTTGAGAATGGACACAGGGTTCTCGCCCATATCAGCGGAAAGCTGCGTATGAACTTTATCAAGATAGTACCGGGTGATAAGGTAACTTTAGAGTTATCCCCATATGATTTGACAAAGGGTAGAATTATCTGGCGCGACAAATAACCAAATTACGAAAATCGGACGGGCATTCGGCCTGTTTCAAGGATCAGTATACGACAGTAAAATAATGCTTGCTATTATATTTCTGCGGTGATATAATAATAAGCGGACTTTTTTGAAAGGGGTGAATTACTGTGAAAGTAAGGTCATCAGTGAAACCAATTTGCGAGAAATGCAAGATCATCAAGAGAAAGGGTGCCATCAGAGTGATCTGTGTTAACCCTAAACACAAACAGAGACAAGGCTAATTTACAATAGTTCGGGTCCTTTTAAGGACTGCTATTGTTTTATCATATTATCCTAAGTCTTGCTTTTTGTGTTACAATCAACTGCCTGGAAACAGGTAAGGTCATTGTGATATTGTGGACAGAACGGTGAAGGCCATTCTCCCTTACCCTGTCTTAAGAACCGTACCGTCATTACGGAGTCTTAATAAGCATGCTGATTGTCATGTTTATCACAATTTAAAGCGGCTGACGTAAGGACACTCACGGCTGGGATGTCATTACGGAAAGAAAGAATAAGCTGGAAATTAGCTTGTTCTGGTGGTGAATAAGCAGTATCTGCTTATTCTTGTGTAAAACAATAATATTTTGGAGGTGTATTGAGCACATGGCTCGTATCAGTGGTGTAGATTTACCAAGAGAGAAACGTGTAGAGATCGGACTTACCTATATTTACGGTATCGGAAGGGCAAGCTCCAATCGTATCCTGGCTCAGGCAAAGGTTAATCCCGACACTCGTGTAAGAGATTTAACTGACGAAGAAGTAGCCAGAATCCGTGATATCATCGATGAGACACAGATGGTAGAGGGTGACTTAAGAAGAGAAATCGCGTTAAACATTAAGAGATTACAGGAAATCGGATGCTACAGAGGTATCCGTCATAGAAAGGGACTTCCGGTTCGTGGTCAGAAGACAAAGACCAATGCAAGAACAAGAAAGGGCCCGCGCAGAACTGTTGCTAATAAGAAGAAGTAATCCGCGTGCAGTTAAAAATGAAGAAGAAATAGATGATGTCCGCTGTATGCCGGCCAGGCCGGCAGGCTTCGTATGGAGAGATGGTAGGGTGATCACGGTCCCTTCATACAGCAGATCGTTACATGATCCGGACATAGCAGTATAAAATCCAATAGGAGGGTTTGTTTAAATGGCTAAGAAAACAGCAACACCAGCAGCAAGAAAAGTGACAAAGAAGCGTGTCAAGAAGAACGTCGATCGTGGACAGGCACACATTCAGTCATCTTTTAATAATACAATTGTTACGCTGACCGATTCGGAAGGTAATGCACTTTCTTGGGCTAGTGCCGGTGGATTAGGCTTCAGAGGTTCAAGAAAATCAACAGCTTATGCAGCACAGATGGCAGCTGAAACAGCAGCGAAGGCAGCACTTGTTCATGGGCTGAAGTCCGTTGAAGTTATGGTTAAAGGACCCGGTCAGGGCCGTGAGGCAGCAATTCGTGCACTCCAGGCATGTGGTATTGAAGTAACAAGCATTAAGGATGTTACTCCGGTTCCTCATAATGGATGTCGTCCGCCAAAACGCAGAAGAGTCTAATAGGAGGTAGAATAGAATGGCAAGAGATATGGGTCCCGTTTTAAAGAAATGCAGATCCCTTGGACTGGAGCCTGCTTATTTAGGTATTGACAAGAAGTCAAACAGATCTTTTTCAAGAGCAGGTAAGAAGGTCAGTGAATATGGATTACAGTTAAGAGAAAAGCAGAAGGCTAAGTTTATCTATGGTGTATTAGAGAAGCCTTTCAGAAATTTATTCGACAGAGCTCAGAAGATGAAGACCGGTACAGCAGGTGAGAACCTGTTAACCCTCTTAGAGCTCAGACTTGACAATGTTATTTTCCGTTTAGGTTATGCAAGAACCAGAGCAGAGGCAAGACAGATCGTTGACCACAAGCATGTTTTAGTAAATGGCAAGTGCGTTAATATTCCGTCCTATTCCCTCAAGGCTGGCGATACCATTGAGATTAAGGAAAAAGTTAAGGGTGCACAGAGATACAAGGATATCCTTGAAGTTACCGGTGGAAGAACCGTACCTGCATGGCTGGAAGCAAACCATGATGCAATGACAGGTGTCGTTAAGGAAGTTCCGACAAGAGATATGATTGATGTTCCGGTAGCCGAGATGTTAATTGTCGAGTTGTATTCTAAATAATAGCTGTTTCTGCAGACTTCTGCAGACTATTATATTCAGAGCAATCAACTCAAATAACCCAGAAGGAGGGTCCTGTTGTGTTTGATTTTGAAAAACCCAAAATAGAGATTGCAGAAATTTCCGAAGATAAAAAGTTTGGCCGTTTTGTTGTAGAGCCCTTGGAGAGAGGCTATGGTACAACACTTGGCAACTCGCTCAGAAGGATTATGCTTTCCTCCCTGCCCGGTTCCGCAGTAAGCCAGATTAAAATTGACGGAGTTGTTCATGAATTTTCTGTTATTCCCGGTGTGAAGGAAGATGTAACCGAGATTATCATGAACATTAAGAGTTTAGCAATCAAGAACACAAGCGATACGAATGAGCCTAAAACCGCATACATTGAGGCAGAGGGTGAAGTTGTAGTGACAGCAGGGGATATACAGGCTGACCCGGATATCGAGATACTGAATCCTGATCAGGTGATTGCTACCTTATGCGGCGGTCCCGACAGCAGATTATATATGGAGCTTACGATTACAAACGGCAGAGGCTATGTGAGCGCAGATAAGAATAAGAATGATGATCTTCCTATCGGTGTCATTCCGATTGATTCTATCTATACGCCCGTAGAGCGCGTGAACCTGTCCGTTGAGAATACCCGTGTGGGTCAGATCACTGACTTTGATAAGCTTACCTTGGACGTATACACCAATGGTACTCTGATCCCGGACGAAGCAGTAAGCCTCGCAGCTAAGGTTTTAAGTGAGCATCTGAATTCCTTCATAGATCTATCAGAGCATGCGAAGACAGCAGAAATCATGGTAGAGAAAGAGGATAACGAGAAAGAAAAAGTACTTGAGATGAACATAGACGAGCTGGAGTTATCCGTTCGTTCTTACAACTGCTTAAAGAGAGCCGGTATTAATACGGTGGAAGAGCTTACAAACAAGACTGCGGAAGATATGATGAAGGTCCGTAACCTTGGGCGCAAGTCTCTGGAAGAAGTGCTGGCGAAGCTTAAGGAGCTCGGTTTATCACTGAACCAGAGCGACGACTGATAAGTAGAAGTAAACTGAGTATATTTCTACGTATAGATTAAGGGAAATGAATCAAAGGAGGGAATGAAATGGCAGGTTATAGAAAGCTTGGAAGAACCTCTAGCCAGAGAAAGGCTTTACTGAGAAACCAGGTAACGAATTTATTATACAACGGTAAAATTGTTACAACAGAAGCTAAGGCTAAGGAAATCCGCAGAATTGCCGAAAGCATGATCGCGCTTGCTGTAAAGGAAAGAGACAATTATCAGACTGTTACGGTAACCACAAAGGTTGCCCGTAAGGATAAAGACCGTAAGAGAGTGAAGGAAGTTGTTGATGGTAAGAAGGTTACGGTATATGACAACGTAGAGAAGACCATCAAGAAGGATAGCGCTACCCGTCTTCATGCCAGAAAGCAGATGATGAAATTCCTCTATCCGATCACTGAGGTTCCGACAGAGAACGCAGGCAAGAAGAGAAATACCAAGTCTGTTAACTTATCCGATAAGCTGTTTGACGAGATCGCACCTAAGTATGCGAACCGCAACGGTGGTTATACCAGAATCGTGAAGATCGGTCCTCGTAAGGGCGATGCAGCGATGGAAGTATTAATTGAGTTAGTATAATACAGAATCAATAGCAAGGGGACGTAAACTGATGTGGACGTCCTCTTTTTATGTATGCGAAAGCATAAGGAAAGCCAAATTGTCACCATTTTCACACAGTGACCGGCTTTTACTTGACTTTAGATGGCTGCTATTCTATACTACATTTATTTCAATTGTAGAAAATATTGGGATTAGCATTTATGTTATGTCATCTATCATTGAATGCGAAAGCTGAACGGAAGAAACAAAGGAAGGGATACGGCTTCCGCTGATGAAGTTATCATAGGCTGTCGGTGAAAAGTATATTGCATATTCAGAAGTTTAAGTATATGATACTTTAGAAAGCTGTGCGATATATTTCAGAAACTGCAAGGGCACAATGAATAAGCAGGTATCGGCAGAATGGAGGGTTATTATGGACATGATCAGGGTTGAGGATCTGGCATTTGAATATATCAGACGGGACGAGGAAGGGAATGTGGAGTCCATCAACAGGGCGATAGACGGGGTCAGCTTAAATGTAGAGAAGGGGGACTTTATCGCTATCCTGGGTGCCAATGGCTCGGGCAAGTCCACTCTGGCGAAGCATATCAATGCTATTTTATATCCGACGGAGGGCAGTGTCTGGGTGAATGGTCTGAAGACCACAGAGGAAGAGCATCTTTGGGAAATCCGCCAGACAGCAGGCATGGTATTTCAGAATCCGGATAATCAAATCATTGCTACTGTTGTAGAAGAGGATGTCGGTTTCGGTCCGGAGAACTTAGGTATTCCTACAGAGGAGATCTGGGAACGGGTGGAGCAAAGCCTGAAGGCTGTCGGTATGCTGGAATACCGCAGCAAGTCTCCGAATAAGCTGTCCGGAGGGCAGAAGCAGAGAGTGGCCATTGCAGGGATTATGGCGATGAAGCCTCAATGCATCGTTTTGGATGAGCCAACTGCCATGCTGGATCCGAATGGAAGGAAAGAAGTAATCTCTACGGTAAGAAGCTTAAATAAGAAGGAAAAGGTCACTGTGCTTCTGATTACTCACCATATGGATGAAGTCATCTATGCTGACAAGGTCTTTGTCATGGAGCATGGCAAGGTCATGATGCAGGGGACCCCCCGCGAGATCTTCTCCAGGGTGGAGGAGATCAAGAGACTTCGCATGGACGTACCTCAGGTGACGGAGCTGGCCTATGAACTGAAGCAGGCTGGGATCGATCTTCCGGATGGAATTCTGTCTGTGGAGGAGCTGGTTCATGCACTGGCAGATTTGAAGAGGAAGTAAGGCTTAGCGATAATCATCTGAAAGCTTACCTTTTCAGATATAAAAGGATATACCAATATTTTACAGTTGTAGTCTGTAGAAGTTAGAAGGTGAAAAAGTGCAGATCATATTTGATAAAGTCAATTATATCTATAATAGTGGGACCGCTTTTGAGAAGCATGCCCTTAAGGATATCGACCTGACCATTCAGAAGGGGGAATTCATCGGTTTGATCGGACATACCGGTTCCGGTAAATCCACTCTGATTCAACATATGAACGGTCTGGTGAAGGCCAGCAGCGGACAGATTTTCTTTAACGGTCAGGATATTTATGATAAGGATTACAAGCTGAAGGAGCTAAGAAGTAAGGTGGGTCTGGTATTTCAATATCCGGAGCATCAGCTCTTTGAGACAACGGTTTTTAAGGATGTGAATTTTGGACCCAAGAATCTGGGACTGGATAAGCTGGAGGCTGATCTGCGGACCTATGAGGCACTGAAAATGGTTGGGATCGGAGAGGAGCTTTTAGATGCTTCGCCCTTTGAATTATCCGGTGGACAGAAGAGAAGGGTTGCCATAGCCGGTATCCTGGCTATGAAGCCGGAGGTTCTGATACTGGATGAACCAACAGCAGGACTCGATCCCAAGGGAAGGGACGATATCCTGGACCAGATCGCTAAGCTTCATGCTGAGAGCGGTATCACGATTATTCTGGTAACGCACAGTATGGAGGATGCAGCAAAATACGCCGGCCGAATGCTGGTAATGAATCAGGGAAGCCTGGTCATGAACGGGACTGCGAAAGAGGTCTTTGCCAGGTATAAGGAGCTGGAGCAGATGCATCTGGCAGCGCCGCAGGTTACTTATGTAATGAATGGACTGAAGGAAATGGGCATTTCCCTGCATACGGACGTTACGACAGTAACGGAGGCAAAGAATGAGATCTTAAAGGCATTCGGAAGGATCTAAGAATTCCGGCCTGCGCTTTCTAGATGGCTGGTTTCTCCGGCTCTGACATGGAGGTTTATATGATTCGAGATATTACGATAGGACAATATTATCCGACCAATTCGATTATTCATCGGCTGGACCCAAGGCTTAAGCTGATCGGAACACTTGTATATATTATATCCTTGTTTCTGTTTGATACCTTTTATGGATATCTTGCAGTTACAGCTTTTTTGCTTGCCGTGATATGGGTATCCAAAATACCCTTGCGCTTTATCCTAAGAGGCTTGAAGGCGATCATCATGCTGCTGATCTTTATGATTACCTTTAATCTCTTCTTCACACCCGGTGATACCCTGGTGGAGTGGAAATTCATCAGAATTACAGAACAGGGCTTATATTCAGCCTTATTTATGGGTATTCGGATGACCCTGCTGATCGTCGGCTCCTCGCTAATGACCTTTACCACCACGCCGAATCAATTGACAGATGGTCTGGAGAAGCTTTTATGGCCGCTTCGGCATATCAAGGTACCGGTCCATGAGATTGCCATGATGATGTCGATTGCGCTTCGCTTTATCCCGATCCTGCTGGAGGAAACGGATAAGATCATGAAAGCACAGATGGCCAGGGGTGCTGACTTTGAGAGCGGAGGACTCCTCAAGCGGGCGAAGAGTCTGATTCCTCTGCTGGTACCGCTCTTTGTTTCCGCCTTTCGCAGAGCGAATGATCTGGCCATGGCCATGGAGGCCAGGTGCTACCGTGGAGGTGAGGGCAGAACCAAGATGAAGCCCTTACATTATCACCGGAGGGATGCGGCTGCATACTCCATCCTGCTGCTTTATCTGGCGGCAGTGATTGCGGTAAGCTTCGTTGAGAATAGGATTTCATTATTATTTAAATAAATGAACAGAACGGAAGGCAGGATAGGGAACCATGAAACGGATCATGCTTGTTGTTGCCTATGATGGTACCCGGTATTGCGGCTGGCAGCTGCAACCGGAGATGCTGACTGTGGAAGAGGTCTTAAACCGGGAGCTTTCCTCTTTGCTGAAGGAGGATATTGCCGTGATCGGAGCCAGCCGTACGGACTCCGGCGTCCATGCCAGAGGCAATGTGGCTGTATTTGATACGGAGACGAGGATACCGGCCGAGAAGCTGTCCTATGCACTGAACCAATTTCTCCCGGAGGATATCAGAATACAAAGCTCCAGAGAGGTGGCACCTACCTTTCACCCCAGGAGGGTGAACAGCCGAAAAACCTACGTGTACCGGATTCTAAACCGCAGGGTGGCGATTCCCACAGAACGGCTGTATTCACATTTTGTATATTACGATCTGGATGAAGTGGCCATGCAGGCTGCAGCAGCATATCTGGTCGGAGAACATGACTTTAAGAGCTTCTGTTCGGTAAAGACCCAGGCCGAGAATACCATTAGGACCATATATCGGCTGGAGGTTACCAGGCAGGGAGAGGTTATCACCATTTCTGTAACCGGTAGCGGCTTCTTATATAATATGGTACGGATTATCGCCGGAACCCTGATGGAAGTGGGAAGAGGAGCGATGAAGCCGGAGCGGATGGCTGATATCCTTGCGGGCTGTGACCGCAGTCTCGCCGGACCGACAGCACCGGCACAGGGACTTACCCTAATCGGTATTGCGTATGATGAGAAGGATTTGGTAATGAATATAGACGCGAATGATGAGTAGGGTAGGCAAAGACCAATAAGCTCTCATGAAGGTATAGGGTTTGGCAAAAGCAAATAAGCTCTCATGAAGGTATAGGTTTGGGGAAAGACCTATAAGCTCTCATGAAGGTATAGGTTTGGGAAAGATCTATAAGCCCTCATGAAGCTATAGGGTTTGGTAAAAGCAAATAAGCTCTCATGAAGGTATAGGATTTGGCATAGACATGTAGACAAGAGTGAGTAGGATAGAAGGGGGATGGATGATGTTTGATTTTTCAACAGATTTAGGTTCAATCAATGATACTTCGATTATTCTTCGCTTGCTGCTGGCTGTCCTCCTGGGAGGCGCCATAGGCTTCGAACGGGGCCGGACCGGACGTCCTGCCGGTCTAAGGACCCATATCCTGGTCTGTCTGGGATCTGCTCTGGCGATTATGACGAATCAATACATCTATGATGTTTTTGATACCGGGGATCCCACCAGAATGGCTGCACAGGTCATCTCCGGGATCGGTTTTCTTGGTGCCGGTACGATTATTGTAACCGGCAGGCATCAGGTAAAGGGCCTGACAACGGCAGCCGGACTCTGGGCTACGGCCTGCATGGGTCTTGCCATCGGGATCGGCTTCTATAAGGCTGCGATTGTAGCCTGCCTCCTCATTGTATTTACAACCGTAGTTCT
Organism: Bacillota bacterium; assembly: GCA_023441965.1. Classification (GTDB taxonomy): domain Bacteria; phylum Bacillota; class Clostridia; order Lachnospirales; family Lachnospiraceae; genus Mobilitalea. The sequence goes on along the minus strand of JAEZNB010000070.1, from coordinate 12,796 downwards.
GCACCGTTTGGACAGCTTTATGCTGACCAAATCAAAGGTTTTGGATATCTATGTGGAGTTTGATGCCTCTGCATCGATTACATCGGTTTTAGAGGCCCTTAAAGCCCTCGAAGTGCATATAGATTCCATTGAGATGGTTAAGCCCTCCTATGGGGCAGGTTCCAATATAGCAGCCATCATGACTCTTAGACTGAAGCAGAAGAGGGTAAGGATGGAGATCGTTGCGAAGGTCTGTGCTCTTGAGGGAGTGGGGTTTGCTGAGGAGATTTAATGGAAGAAGCTGAACCAAGAACAAGTGCTTACATAGGATCGGACAAGCAGGGATATGTCAGAGGAAAAATCCCGCAGTTTCTGACAGGACAAAGGAAATCTTATGGAAAACCCTTGACACACCCGGCAACATGCTATATAATAATAAATCGTGACGTGCGAATACTTAACCAAAGCCCCGGTAGTAGTATTTGAGATCGTGTGAAGATAAAGTAAGTGCAGCAGTGCTGGCGAACAGCCATATGCTGTTATAAATTATGTTTAATTATGAAGATCCATTTTCATAAGGAGGAAAACCGATGAAAAGTTTTATGGCTAGTCCGGCAACAATCGAAAAGAAATGGTATGTAGTTGATGCGACAGGACATACATTAGGCCGTCTCTCTTCAGAGATCGCAAAGGTATTACGAGGCAAGAATAAGCCCACTTACACACCCCACATTGATACGGGTGATTATGTAATAGTAGTAAATGCTGACAAGATTAAGGTTACAGGTAAGAAACTGCAGCAGAAGATCTACTACAGCCACTCAGATTACGTAGGCGGCATGAAAGAAACTACTTTGGCAGAAATGATGGCTAAGAAGCCCACCGAAGTAATTATCCATGCAGTTACGGGAATGCTTCCGAAGGGACCTTTAGGAAGATCCATGATCGGTAAGTTACATGTGTACACCGGAGCAGAGCATCCTCATGCAGCTCAGAAGCCGGAAGCATTAGAGATTAAATATTAATCGAGAGGTTGAAAGGAGGAAATTACATTGGCTAAGGCAAGATATTACGGAACCGGAAGAAGAAAGAGCAGTATTGCCAGAGTGTATTTATTACCCGGTACTGGCAAGATTACAATAAATAAAAGAGATATGGACAACTACTTTGGTCTGGATACATTAAAGCTGATCGTTCGTCAGCCTCTTGCAGTTACCGATACAGCCGACAAGTTCGACGTTATGGTAAACGTTAAGGGTGGCGGCTTCACAGGCCAGGCAGGTGCAATCAGACACGGTATCTCCAGAGCATTATTACAGGCAGATGCAGATTACCGTCCCGCACTCAAGAAGGCAGGCTTCTTAACCAGAGATCCCAGAATGAAGGAAAGAAAGAAGTACGGCTTAAAGGCTGCGAGAAGAGCACCACAATTTTCAAAGAGATAAGCAGTTACTTGCGAATTCAAAGCATACAAAAAGCTCTGGAGAGTTCACTCTCCAAGAGCTTTTTTTATGCTTTAGAATTCGGAAGAATGCAAGAGATGACCGAGATGAAGTGAAACGAAATCGAGGTTCATCGCTTGCAATTCGCAAGTAACTGCGGGTATTATCGGTGTCACGGGACGTAGTCATCTGAGATGACCGAGCAGAAGCGAAGCGGATGCGAGGTTCATCTCAGATGACACAGATAATACTATCTCGAAGAGATAATGCTTTAGAATTCGGAAGAATGCAAGAGATGACCGAGATGAAGTGAAACGAAATCGAGGTTCATCGCTTGCAATTCGCAAGTAACTGCGGGTATGATCTGAGTCACGGGACGTAGTCATCTGAGATGACCGAGCAGAAGAGAAGCGGATGCGAGGATCATCTCAGATGACACAGATAATACTATCTCGAAGAGATAATGCTTTGAAATTCGGAAGAATGCAAGAGATGACCGAGATGAAGTGAAACGAAATCGAGGTTCATCGCATGCAATTCGCAAGTAACTGCGAGTATGATCTGAGTCACGGGACGTAGTCATCTGAGATGACCGAGAAGAAGAGAAGCGGATGCGAGGTTCATCTCAGATGACACAGATAATACTCTCGAAGAGATAATGCTTTGAAATTCGGAAGAATGCAAGAGATGACCGAGATGAAGTGAAACGAAATCGAGGTTCATCGCTTGCAATTCGCAAGTAACTGGATTACATATACAATGCGGTTTATGCTCTGAAGTACAGCAGAAAAGCATTCTATATTGACAAGCTATCATAAATATAATTACACTTTTTTATTTAAATGGGGTAGAAATCATAAATGCGAAATATTGGATACTTATAAGAAGAAGTAATATTAATATTAGAGAAATTAAAGGTATGAAATTTATGTACCAATCTCGCGATTTTGGTGCGATGGATATTTTATAGATACAGTAGGTAGGGACACTGCAGAGATAAAAGTATATACCAATCTTAAAGCAAGACCATGGATTAATTAAGTGTGTTTTAGCCATGAGAACCAGTTACGGGTGGCAAATCTTTGCACATGGTAGGCGTACCAATCATATAGAATACTTATGAGTAATATTAGGACTATACCCAACCGTCCATTATGCTGGCGGACGATTATTTATCAAAATAACACGAATAGTATGTAATTAAAATACACCTGGATTAAACAGGAAACATGATTAATGCATATATAATCATTCAATTATGTACTTTGTAAAAAATGTTCTGTTCAAACCATATCGCATATATTATAATATTTCATAGGTACTAAAAGATAGAAATCAAGGGGTGATTATATTGGGTAAAATAGAAGGTATAGCAATTAAAAATTATGGATCATTGAGAGAAATAGTATTAGGGAAAACATTTTCTCATCAAAAGGAAAAACCATTAGGAAATATGATAACAATTATAGGACCTAGTGGAAACGGTAAAAGTACTATTGCCGATGCATTTGGGTTTATAGCAGATTGTTTGGAAGTTGGTGTAGAAGCAGCATGTGATTCAGGGAATCGTGGAGGATATGAACAATTGCTTTCTCAAAATTCCAGAGAGCCTATTAGCTTTGAAATTTATTATAGAGAAGCAAATAATACTCGACCTATAACATATGAATTAATTATAGATTTAGATAAATATAGCCGTCCATATGTAAAAGAGGAGCGGTTAAGATATAGGGTAGAAAACAGGGGTAGACCAAAATCGTTTTTGCACTTACAAAATGGAGTGGGATTTGCATTTGAGGGAAATCAAGGTGGACAAGATGATGATACTGGTGCAATAGAAGGGAATAAGGTGGCAGTAACTTTGGGCGATACCAGAAAATTGGGAATCGCAACATTAGGTGCCATGAAACAATACACAAGGATTGAGAAATTCTTGAATTTCCTAAAAAGCTGGTATTTATGCTATTTCACTCCAGATGCTGCTAGAAGAATACAAACTGCTGCGCCTCAGCCTTATTTAGACCGTACTGGGAGTAACTTAAATAATGTTGCACAATATATGTATAGAGAGAATAAGGTTGAATTTGTTAAGATATTACAAAGCATCCAAGAAAAATTACCAGGAATAGAAAAAATACAACCCTTAAAAATGCCTAACGGTCAAATGGTTTTGCAATTCTGGGAAAGAGGGTTTAGTGAACCATTTTTTTCGCAAAAGATGTCTGATGGAACTTTAAAATTATTTGCATATTATCTGTTATTACATGAAAAAAATCCTCGTCAATTAGTGTTTATAGAAGAACCCGAAAATGGATTATATCACCACTATCTTGGTGATTTGGCTGAAGAAATGAGAAAAAATGTTGGAACAGGATATAGTAAGCAGTTATTTGTAACTACTCATAGCCCGTTCTTTGTAAATTCTTTACCACCTGATGATGTTTGGGTATTGAAAAAAGAGCAAAATGGATACTCGGTTGCAAAACGTGCTTCTGAGTACCAGTTTGTTAGTGATCTTACAGAAGAAGGAGTTCCTGTTGGGGATTTATGGTATAACAAATACTTTGGATAAGGGAGAGGTAATTGTGCATTTTCAATTTTTAATAGAAGACATTTCAGGAGAAGTATTTATTAGACATGTAGTAGAAAAATTAAAGATGCAATATGAACAAATTACGTATGACTGTAAAGCTTTTAAAGGTATAGGGGGATTAAAAATCTTAGGAAACGCCAACAAAGTAAAGACTGACAAATTACTTGATGACTTATTAATATTTCTTCGTGGTTTTGATAAAAGCCTAAAAGGGATTCCAGCTTCTATTGTTGTTGTACTTGATAATGATAAAAGAGATACGAATGAATTTCGACAACAATTAGAAACTCAAGCTCAGCGCTCAATGATTTCGATAGATTATGTTTTTTGTATAGCTGTCGAAGAAATGGAGGCGTGGCTACTTGGTGATAGAGAAGCTTTACTGAAGGCATATCCCCAAATACGACTCGCTTATTTAAAGGATTATGTTCAAGATGAAATATGTGGAACATGGGAGCTGCTTGCGAATGCTTTATATAAAGGGGGATTAAAGCAATTCAGAAAGGATAATCCGACATATCGTGAAGTAGGAAAACGTAAATCAGAATGGGCAAGAGAAGTTGGTAAATATATTGATTTGAATAATAATATTTCACCGAGTTTTCAAGAATTTATTTCTTCGTTGATAAAAAGATTGAATGCAGCATAGATATATATTACGTTAGGATGGAATATTATAACATAGAATATGTGGTTATATCTGTAGAATTCACATGCAATAAAATGATGGATAAGCAGTTAAATTAGAATAGAAATAAACTGCTACTTGTGAATTAAAAGCATACATAAAGCTCTGGAGAGTTTAGTTCTTTAGAGCTTTTTTACGTTTCACTTAGTAAGTATATCCGTAAGTTCCACAACTCCTCTATACTCATCCCTGATACTGTGGTAATATGTTATAAGATACCTAGAGCGAAAAGGAGATCCCTGATGCTGCCAAGACCTGAATAAATTCCACCTCTCCCACCGCAGCCAACCTAGCACCCCATGATCAAATCACACCATTACAACCTAAGCTAAAGGAGCACCTATGGATAGAACGGAAAAAGCAATTATCACCGTACTCTGCATGATATATGACGATAACAAAATACTGCTTCAGAGCCGGGAGAAGGAGGACTGGCAGGGGCTGACCTTTCCCGGTGGTCATGTGGAGAAGGAGGAAGCCTTTGTTCAGGCGGTGATCCGGGAGATGAAGGAGGAGACCGGATTGACCATCATAGAACCAAGGCTGTGCGGAGTGAAGCAGTTTCAAACAGAGGAGGATGAGAGATATATCGTTCTCCTTTTCAAGACGAATCAGTTTGAGGGGACTTTGACTTCTTCGGAAGAGGGAGAGATGAGGTGGATTGATCGGGATTCCTTAAAGGACTGTACGCTGGTGAAGGATTTTATGGAGCTGCTGAAGGTCTTTGATTCGGAGCACTACAATGAATTTATCTATGAGCGAAAAGCAGGGGATGGGTGGATCGCCAAGCTATATTAAAAGATTGCATGAAAGATGGGGCTTGCTTCACAAGGGTCGGAAGGAAATACAAGGACGCATATGGTACCGGGTATATTCCTTCTGACACTGGTGAAACAAGCCCCTATTAGGTCTGACGCAATCAGAAAATTACTATGCTTACTCTCGCTAGGTTCGGAAGCTGGTACTACTGCTTAATCACGGTATAAAGCCGATAGGAAGACATGTTGACCATTTGGTAGCCCTCAGAACCCTCTTCCTTATGAAAGGATATGATGTAGTCCATCTTAGGGGTGGAGGATACTTCTGCTGTACCTTCTATGATGATTTCCTCGGGGAAGAGCACCAGATAAACACCGTCTCCTCTTTTCAGCTCCATCTTTACATTCTCTACATCACAGCCATAGGTACCGTGATGCATATTGCTCTTGTCCATGGAGCGGTCCTTATACCACTCATAGGTGCTGTCATCCTTTAATACCAGATAGCCGCTGTTTTTGACCTCCCATGTACCGACAAGATATTCACGGGCTTCTTTCTCATTATTCTCATTGATTACATCGGTCATTTTCACATCTGACATGATTTTTAAGGCTTCCTCTATCCCGGCCTCGTAGTTCTTGGAGGTAGAAGTGAAGGAGATGGAAGCGGCATTATAGTTTTTGCCGTAATAACGCTGATAAACCTTATAAACTTCGGAGTCATCAATAAAGCCATAGCCATACTCATACCAGCTGGTACCGTTTACTTCTATCCTTGTCGGTTGCTGGAAAACATAAAAGCCATTCGTCGTGGAAATCATCTGCTCCAGAAATTTGATCATATCAAGCGGATGCTGATAGGTGGTCTCCTGGGATACTGAGAAGGTTAGCCGATTGCCGATAGCATCATGGAGCTCCAGCGGAGCACCGTCGTCTGTTTTTGTTAATCCCCATATCTGTGAGTCGTAATGACAGGACAGATTCCCTATATTAATGGATGTGAGCTCCTTGTTCTTACTACAGCCAGTGAGCAGTAAGAAGGCTGCTGCCAATATAAATGCTTTCATCAGGTTTTTCATTATGTACTCCCCTTCATTCATTCATCTTCGATGAACCGGCTGAAAGACCGGCTTCAAGAATTAATGTTACACTCTAATTGTGAAAAAAACAAGGATTTCCTATGAATTCTACAAGAAAACCGCCCTCTTTATGAAAATGTCACGTATTTTTTGGCCAGGCGGATAAATTCCTTCATAGCCGGAGTAACCCATTTGCTCTTGTGGTAGAAGATCTGTCCCTGCATCTTTTGTTCAAAGTCCGAAATAGTAAGCTGGATCAGCCGTCCCTCCTCCAGCTCCTGTGTAACAGTAAAACGGGGAAGGACAGATATACCCAGTCCGGCACTGACAAACTTCTTGATGATATCCGTATTTCCGATCTCAAGGAAGATATCGGGATGGGCTGTATAGCCATAGAGCTGCTTCTCAAACAGGGCTCTGTAGCTGCAATTGGCTTCAGTCAGAAGAAAGGTTTCGGCTGCCAGATCAGAGAGGGTCAGACCGGCCTGATGAGACAGGGGATGGTCCATGGAGCTGATGATACAGATATCATCATAATAGCTGTAAACCTTTTGCCATTCCTCTGTGAGTATCTCAGAGTCGAAGGTCCAGAGCAGATCGATGGCATTTGTGTTCAGCAGCAGGCTCAGCTCGTAAAAGGTTCCGGTCCGGATTACCGTACTGACCTCCGGATACAGGAAATGACATTCCTTCAGAATATCAGGAAGATAAGACGTACAAAGGGATTCCAGAATACCGAGCCGCAATTCGCCCTTTGGAGCCTGCTGGTGCTTTAAGGCTTCCTTCGCATTCTCGGCAGCAGTTATCATTGCATTTGCGTAGGTCAGAAATAGTCTTCCGTCGTCGGTGAGCCTTACAGTCCTGCCAATTCTGTCAAAGAGCCTCACCTTAAGCTCATGTTCCAATTGCTTAATCTGCATGGTCACCGTGGACTGGGAATACCCCAGCTCATCCGCTGCCATGGAGAACGACCCCAGTTCGCAGATCTTTTGAAAGGATTTCACATTGCGTATTTCCATAGACCCCTCACTTATCAATAATTTTGAAGTATTATATTGAAACTATGAATTTTACTAATATATAATCCTATGTTAATCTTTTCCCAGGAAAATATCAAGAGAAATTGATGAGGTGAGTAAGATGGAAGAGAAGAGAATCAGAAGGGTCAGAATCGCTTTGCTGGGGCTGGGCACAGTAGGAACACAGCTGCTTCTTATGCTGGGCCGCAATGAGGACGGGCTCCGCGAAAGGTATGGGGTCAGAGTCGAGGTCAGCAAGGTGCTGGTGAGGGATAAGAATAAGAGCAGGAGAGTACTGCTGAAGGATATAGAGCTTACTACGGAAGCGGAAGAAATCTTCCTTGATGATCGCATTGATATAGTAGTGGATTGTATGGGCGGAAATGGTGCAGAGATGACCAGAGACATTATACTGAAGTCTCTTCAGGTCGGAAAGTCCGTGGTCATGTCCAGTAAGAAATGCCTTGCCACCTATGGCAGGGAGATCCTCCGAATGGCGGATAGACATCAATGCGGTTTCCGTTATGATGCCTGCGTCGGGGGTTGTATTCCGATCAGCAGCATTCTGCGGACCATGTCCAGAGGGGAAGAACTACTATCCATATACGGCATCCTTAATGCAAGCTCCAACTATATTCTTTCTAAAATGAGAGAAGGGCTATCCTATGAGGAGGCTCTGCGACAAGCCCGGGAGCTCGGGCTGACGGAAGAGGACCCGACGGATGATGTGGATGGCTATGATACCCTATACAAGCTGATCATTCTGACAGGCTTCGGTATGGGAGTATGGTTCGATCCCAAGGACCTGACTGCAATACCCCTGGCATCCGTGACAAAGGAGGCGATTTTGGAAGCAGAACAGAACCACTCGGTGATTAAGGCCATTGGCAAAATAACCAGGAACAGAGAGGGGCTATCCTATTATATCGGGCCCAGCCTGGAGAAAAAGGATTCCTTATTGGCAGGGGTAGGAGAAAACTATAATATGATCATAGTTGAAACAGAGCTTAGCGGTATCCGGGCCTTCTATGGACAGGGTGCGGGGGCAGAACCGACGGCATCTGCGATGTACGATGATATCGTCAGTCTGCTTATAATGGAGAATAAGCTGTCCGCTCCCAAAGCTAAAGTAATCCCGGCCCTATATCATCAAGGGGAAGGAGCAATGCGTACAGAAGATCACATCCAGCCCCCATCCAGGTTAATAATCTGACCGGTCAGATATTCATTCTTATGGGTTAGCTGGTACACCAGTCTGGCTACCTCATCTGCACGACCCAGACGATCTGCGGGGATTTCCCGGATCAGCTGTAGTAGCTCGTCATCCGACAGGTCACGGTTCATCTCCGTATCGATTGCACCGCAGGCCACAGCATTGACCTGAATATTACTGGGGGCCAGCTCCTTCGCCAGAGCCTTGGTAAAGGCATTCATTCCACCCTTGGATGCGGAATAGACAGCCTCGCAGGAAGCACCCACCTTGCCCCAGACGGAAGAGATGTTGACGATTTTGCCGTATTTCTGCCGAACCATGTCCGGGATGGCCAGGGAGCAGCAATTGAAGACAGAGCCGAGGTTGGTGGTCATGACCCTGTTCCAGTCTGCGGGGCTCATATCGCTGAAGAGACCGAGATAGGAGATGCCGGCATTGTTCACCAGGATATCCACATGACCAAACTGCTTCTTGATCTGACGGAACAATTCCGAAGCGTCCTCATAGCTTCCCATATCTCCCAGGTAAGCAAGGCAGGGAACCTGATAGGCTTCGATTTCATCCTTGGTTTTCAGCAGCTGTTCCTCCTGCTTTGCACCATTGATGACGACATTGAACCCCTTACTTGCGAATTTTACAGCGATAGCCTTACCTATTCCCCTGGAGGAACCGGTAACCAGTACGGTTTTCCTGTTCATCGTATCATCCTTTCACCCGAATCCTTTGCTTCGGCTATGGTTTTATCCCTGACAGCTTCTTTCTGTATTATAGCATAAGTCTCTGCCCTATGAAAGAGAAGTTGATAAACAATGGTCGATATGATAAAATATCTTGGGTGAGACGAGGGGTGATAAGATGAACAAAGCCGGAAAGCTGTTTCTGAAGGGACTGCTGAAATCATTTATAGGGGTCACTCTGTTGCTTGGAGTTACTTTAATAAGCTATCATTTCGTCTCTCGTCTGTTCTATATTCCGGAGGAGGAGAAGACAGTGTCCGCAGGACATACGGAGGGAGAGGAGGCGATCATCAGAGCTTCCGTCGATGATATCTCCAGGAACCTGATCTTTTGTGTGGATGAGCAGGGGGAGCTCAGAAGGCTGCTTCTTGAGGTATTAAACTGTCAGCAGGGAAGGCAGTATTACCTTACCATACCCACAGAGACCGGCATCACCATGTCCGACTCCCTGTACAGGAGGTTGATTCTGGTAAACCCATCGGTTCCGCAGCTTCTGAAGCTATCTGGCATTACAGAGCATTTTCCAAAGGAATCGGCCTATGCCTATGGAGTACTCTTAGTCGAGGAACTGTTGAAGATAAAGATGAGTTACTATACGGTTATGCCTGCCCCTACCTATGATAAGATTTTTCAGACAGAGGAGCCTACAGAGACTGTAGGGGAAGCAGGCGAAGGCAAGGGACAGACGATCTACCCCAGAGAGATCTTTTCTGAAGGTTTTATCTCCGTGATACAGCATATCCGGACGGAAGAGGAACTGCAGAGGTATATCGAAGAGCTTTATGAAGAAATAGAATCCAATCTTTCTCTGGAAGATAAAATGAATTATTTTGACAGCTATCTGAAGCTGGCACCCGCTCGTATTACCTTTGAGCTGTTAGCAGGTGAGCCAAAGAACAGTGGCTATGTGCCGGATGGGGACAAAGTGGCAGAGCAACTGGCCCGGATCACCGGACAAGTCAGGTAAGGTGGACCGGATCAGAGGAAGTGTATGCATAAAGAATTGTAAAATGAGTACATTAAAATTATACACAGGAATACGAAGATTTATGAAAATAAGGAGTCCCTATGGCCGGACAGCATATAAGGAATAGAAATATCATACTGCTAAGAAAATACGTGACAATTATCACCGGAGCCATTCTGATGGCTTTATCCGTAAATCTGGTATTTGAACCAATGGGATTGGTTACCGGAGGAATCTCCGGACTCGGCATCGTCGTCAAGAAGCTTACGGAGGGTATCCTGGACGGAGGATTACCGATCTGGCTCTTCACCGTAGCCTGTAATGTTCCCTTATATCTGGCTGCCATTAAGTTCAAGGGCCCACGCTTCCTATTAACGGCGCTCCTGGGGACCTCGGTCTATATCCTGGCCATGATGGTGTTTCCGATGAATACCGTCAAATTTGATGATGCTTTACTGGCTGCCATCTGCGGAGGAGCCATCAGCGGAGTCGGTATGGGTTTGGTCTTTTCGGCACAGGCGTCCACAGGTGGGACAGACCTTTTGGCTATTCTGATCCATGGCTATAAGAAGCATATTTCAATTCCACAGATTCTGATTATTATTGACGGTATCATCATCATTTTCGGTGCAATCGTATTCGGACTGGGAAATGCCCTCTATGCCATCATCGCCATCTTTATCAATGCCAAGGTTTCCGACGGTATTCTGGAGGGTCTGAAGTTTGCGAAAATGGCCTATATTATCTCCGATCATTATACGGAGATTGCAGAAGCTGTCCTGACTTCCCTCGACCGAGGAGTGACCAGCCTGAATGCCACAGGAATGTACTCCAACAAGGATAGAAAGATGCTGTTCTGTGTTGTATCTAAGAAGGAAATTGTCAAAATTATTGAGATATCCAAGAAGATAGACCCTTCCAGCTTCATCATCATCAGTGATGTCAGAGAGGTCATGGGAGAGGGTTTTATTGAATATAGACAGTAAATAAATCAAAATTTAATGGGATTATCGGTAAAAGTACTTATTTTTACTCTTAATATACAAATTATACAAAAGGGTAAAACCTATTTTGTTAAAATGGGATATGGTTTATGCTGGTTAAATGGTGTATCATTACAGTTATAGAAATAGTACAAGAAATATATGTTTTAAGAAAATTTAGGAGGATAGCAAATGGCAAGTTTATCTTTGAAGAACATTACCAAACAATATCCTAACGGAGTTGTGGCAGTAAAGGATTTTAACCTTGAAATAGCAGATAGAGAATTCATTATCTTCGTTGGACCGTCCGGTTGCGGTAAATCTACGACCCTTCGTATGATTGCCGGCCTTGAGGAGATCACTCAGGGTGAATTATGGATTGGCGATAAGTTGGTTAATGATGTTGAACCTAAGGATAGAGATATCGCAATGGTATTCCAGAACTACGCTCTGTACCCTCATATGTCTGTATATGATAACATGGCATTCGGCCTTAAGTTAAGAAAGGTACCGAAGGATCAGATTGATAAGGTAGTTCATGAAGCAGCTGCAATTCTTGGTATTGAGAATTTATTAGATCGTAAGCCGAAGGCTCTGTCCGGTGGTCAGAGACAGCGTGTTGCTATGGGTCGTGCAATCGTTCGTAATCCTAAGGTATTCCTTATGGATGAGCCGTTATCAAACCTTGACGCTAAGTTGAGAGTACAGATGCGTATTGAGATTTCTAAATTACATCAGAGACTACAGACTACTATTATCTACGTAACACACGATCAGACAGAGGCTATGACTCTTGGTACTAGAATCGTTGTTATGAAGGATGGTTTAGTACAGCAGGTAGATACTCCTCAGAACTTATACGATAAGCCGAAGAACTTATTCGTAGCAGGTTTCATGGGATCACCTCAGATGAACTTCATTGATGCAGTTGTTGCTAAGAAGGGTTCTGATGTAGTTGTTACTTTTGGAAATAACACCTTAAAGCTTCCTGAAGGCAAAGCAAAGAAGCTGGTTGATGGTGGTTATGTTGATAAGACAGTTGTTATTGGTATTCGTCCGGAAGATATTCATGATGAGGAAATGTTCATCAGCAATTCTCCAGATAGCGTGATTGAAGCAACCGTTAGAGTATACGAGTTATTAGGTGCGGAAGTATTCTTATACTTCACAGTGGATGAGAACTTAGAGATCACGGCACGTGTTAATCCTCGTACTACCGCTAGACCGGATGATACCTTAAAGATTGCATTTGATATGTCCAAGATGCATGTATTCGATAAGGAAACCGAGCAGGTTATTACCAACTAATAATAATGATGAAAGGGAACACATAAGTGT